>NZ_MWWT01000004.1 GCF_002259705.1 Alloscardovia macacae | reverse complement strand
CGATTAAAGCGGCACGCGAGCTGGGTTCAGAACGTCGTGAGACAGTTTGGTCTCTATCCTCTGCGCTCGTTGGAATTTTGAGGAGTCCTGCCCATAGTACGAGAGGACCTGGGTGGACGAACCTCTGGTATGCCAGTTGTCACGCCAGTGGCATGGCTGGTTAGCTACGTTCGGGTGAGATAACCGCTGAAAGCATCTAAGCGGGAAGCTTTCTCCAAGATAAAAATTCCTGATGATCTTGAATCATGTGAGACTCCTTGTAGAACACGAGGTGGATAGGCTAGGCGTGGAAGCATGGTAACGTGTGGAGCTGACTAGTACTAACAGTCGAAAACAAACCAACAATCATATCTTAAGCATCATGAATCTTTCTGCAACACTGGAATACAGTGATCACGAAAACGATTTTCGCGTCTACTAGCCGGTCCCCAAACCACCACGTATAATAGAATATGATTACACAAGATTTTTGTGGTGGTCTTGGCCTCATGGATACGCCCAGTCTCCTTTCCGAACCTGGTAGCTAAGCGTGAGCACGGTGATGGTACTGCACTCGATAGGGTGTGGGAGAGTAACACACCGCCACAAATAATACTTCATTGAAAAGGGAAGCACCTAAAAAGGTTGCTTCCCTTTTCACATACTCGGGGGCTTTTACACTGGTGGGAGCTCCCCTTTTTTTATTCCTAGGGGGTGTTGTGTTGTTTGTAGATTGTCTCATTCAACGTGGGATACCTTGGTAAACAAGCCTAGCCACGCGGGGTGAGTGAGAGAATCTGCAAATAACACGTTAAACACGAGGTGTAGAGGCGTGGTTATGTGTAAGTCGTCTCACTCCAGACGGGATTTTAGGGGGTTTCCAGTGCGGAGAAGCCTTTCTAGTGAGACCACTTACACACAACACCCCACACCCACCCCACCCCACACCCACGCCACCCCACACCCACCCCATAAACATCCATGTTCTCCAGTAGAATAATATTTGCTCTTCTTTTCCGTGAGGTTCTTTCAGTAAAGATGACGAAGACGACGCGAGAAGAAGATGGTTATTTTTTACTAATGGGAGAATAGAAGAATGCACGAGTTTCCGTTATGGATCCAGCTGCTGGCGGAGTTCGCCGGTACGGCCATTTTAATGATGTTCGGAAATGGCGCTGTGGCGAACCATGCCTTGACCCGTACGAAGGGTCATCACGCTGGCTGGCTGAACATCGCCATGGGTTATGGTTTCGGTGTGATGATACCAGTAGCCATGTTCGGTTTCGTTTCCGGTGCGAACATTAACCCTGCCATGTCCATCGCCCAGGCGGTGAACGGCATGATGCCATGGAATAAGGCTGCCCTGTACGTTCTCGTTCAGCTGGCAGGTGCTTTCGTCGGCCAGATTATCGTCTGGCTGCTCTATAAGCCATATTATGACGAGACCGAAGACGAGTGCGAGATTTTCGCTACATTCGCTACGAATGACGCTGCGGATAATAAGTTTAACTACTTCATTAATGAGTTCTTTGGCACGCTTATCCTCGTGTTCGCGGCTCTCCTCATCCTCGGTCTGGACTGGGGCAAGCATAACCCTATGTCTGCGGCTATCCTCGTGGGCTTCATCGTCTGGGGTCTTGTTACTTCCATGGGCGGTGCTACCGGTCCGGCTTTGAACCCGGCTCGTGACCTCATGCCGCGTCTGGCGCATCAGATTCTGCCTATCGCGCATAAGGGCAGCTCGCACTGGGGTGAGGCATGGATTCCTGTAGTCGCACCTATCTGCGGCGCTATAGTAGGCGTTATGCTGGCGAAGGTCTTCATTACGGTATCGTTCGTCTAGTTTTTCGCTTTCTTTCAATTTTCGGGCGTGAAGCTTCTGCTTCACGCCTTTTCTTTTATCCCCGTTATAGTGATGGGTATGACTGCATACATGGAGCATAAAGACCTGAGTAATACCAGTATCACGGATGAACGCCGCGCTGAGATCACGAGCGGAGTTCACCGCACCCTCGACGCCGTTCAGAACGCCCTCGCTAAAACAGGACGACCATCTGACGCCACCACACTCCTCGCAGCCACGAAGACGCGTGACGTCGCCGAAATTCTTGCTGCAGTGGATGCTGGTATCCGCTGCATAGGAGAAAACCGCCCTCAGGAAGTGCTCGCGAAAGCAGAAGGCCTCGCCACAGGTCTCGCAAACCGAGGCCTCGACGCCATACCATTCCACATGATAGGCCAGCTTCAGGCGAATAAGATTTCGAAGATTCTCCCGTACATCTCCACCATCGAGTCCGTGGACTCGCTGAAGCTCGCCGAGCGCATCTCTCGTCGCCTCGAGACTCAGGAGAACCACGAGATAGGTATCTTTCTCGAAGTGAATGAATCGGGAGAAGAGACGAAGTCAGGCTGCTCTCCCGACGAAGCCTACGACCTCGCCCAGCAGATAGCCGAGCTCGAGGGGCTTCGCCTCGAGGGCCTCATGACCATAGGCACACATGTGAGCGACGAAAAAGTGGTCCGCACAGGCTTCGCTCACTTGAGGGATCTCAGGGACCGCCTCCAGACCGCAGGCCTGAGCGCCTGTCGAGAACTCTCCATGGGTATGAGCGGGGACATGGAGTGGGCCATCGCGGAAGGTTCCACTCTCGTGCGTGTGGGCACAGGCATTTTCGGAGAGCGCGCCTTCATCTAGTCTTCATCTAGCACCCGCGTTTAGGGGTTTGCCTATCATAAGAGTATGAGAATAGCGCGTTTTAGTCATGATGACACAGTGTCCTACGCCTTCGTACAGAAGGATGAAGAGGACGGTAAAGAGTACCTCGTCGAGCTTTCGGGATATCCCCTCGGCGGCACTCCTGTCAGTCCTACGGGGGAGCGGTTTGAGCTGGACGGGGATGGCATCCGTCTGCTCGCTCCTGTTATCCCGAGTAAGATTTATGGCCTCGCGAAGAATTACGAGGCGCACGCGCAGTATATGGGCGAGATTACGGGGATGAAGGGCACGCATGCGCCAGAGGAGATGGTCATTTTCACGAAGCCATCTACCTCGGTCATCGGTCCAGATGACCCTATCGTCATGCCATCGTTCAGCACAGATATGAATTTCGAGCCAGAGGTGGCTGTGGTCATCGGCCGCATCGCGAAGAATGTGCGCGAAGAGGATGCCATGAGCTACGTCCTCGGCTTCACCTGCGTGAACGACGTCACCCTGCGTGACCTTCAGGGGGATGACCCTATGTGGACACGTGCGAAGGGATTTGACACCGCATGCCCACTCGGCCCATGGATCGAGACAGATCTCGACCACACGGATGCGAAGATCAGTTTCACGTTAAACGGTGAAGATGTTCCAGAAGCATCCGGCACTACGGCGAACCTCATTCACTCCATCGAGTCGCAGATAGCATTCATTTCCAGCTTCTCCACTCTTCTTCCAGGAGATGTGATTCTCACCGGCACACCGTATGCTACGGGAAGCCTGAAGTCGGGGGATGAGGCCATCGTCCATGTCGAAGGAATTGGAAGTCTTCGAAACGTCGTCATGCACGCCTAAACGCAAGCGCACACACAGAAGGAACGAACATGGTAGACAGCATTAGAGTAGCGCTGCTCGGCGCGGGCACGGTGGGCTCGCAGACCGCGCGGCTGATCGTCGAGCAAGCAGACGAGCTGGAACGTCGCGTGGGCGCGCGCGTGGAGCTCGCCGGTGTGGCCGTACTCGACCCGAGCCAGATCAGTGACCCGTGGATAGACCGCGCGCTGCTGACGGATCAGACGCTCGAACTGACCGAGCGTGACGACGTGGACATCGTCGTGGAGCTCATCGGTGGACTCGAGCCAGCGCGTACCTTCGTGCTGAGCGCACTGAACCACGGCGCGAGCGTGGTCACGGCGAATAAAGCGCTCCTCGCGAAGCACGGTCCAGAGCTCTACGAAGCAGCGCGAAAGAACGGCGTAGATATCTACTTCGAGGCGGCCGTGGGCGGTGCCATCCCTATAGTTCGCCCGCTGCGCGAATCCATGACGGGAGACCGCATTACGCGCATTATGGGCATCGTGAATGGCACGACGAATTACATTCTCGACGAGATGACCACGAAGGGTCTGGACTTCGCCACTGTGCTGAAGGATGCGCAGGCGAAGGGTTTCGCGGAGGCGGATCCTACGGCAGACATCGGCGGATTTGACGCTGCGGCGAAGGCAGCCATTATGGCCACGCTCGCCTTCCATCGCGATGTGCGCATGGATGACGTCCACGTGGAAGGCATCGAGCATGTGACGGATTCGGATATCGCTGCTGCGCGTGCCATGAATCGTGTCATTAAGCTTCTGGCCGTCGTCGAGCAGGATAGTGAAAACGGCGCCATCAGCGCTGGCGTGTATCCTGTCATGCTTCCAGCCGACCATCAGCTGGCGAAGGTCTCCGGCAGTTTTAACGCCGTCTTCGTGGAAGGCGAGGCTTCGGATGACCTCATGTTCTACGGGCGCGGTGCGGGCGGCGCTCCTACCGCATCTGCTGTGGCAGGAGACATCGTTACGGTAGCACGCCACCGCGTGGCGGGAACTACGGGGCCGGATATTCCTCTGTACTCTCAGGCTCCTATGGCAGATGCTGCAGACGGAGAGTCGTCGTACATGCTGCGCCTGAGTGTGGCAGATAATGTGGGCGTGCTGGCGAAGGTTTCGGAGATCTTCGCGAACCATGGCGTGTCCATTCGTGCGCTTCAGCAGCTTCCGGATGAGGATGAGCAGGGTAATCACGAGCTGTGGATTACCACGCATTCGGTTACTGACCGCGTCATTCGTGAGACGGCTGAGGACGTGGCGCAGGCGAAGGATACGAGCTCGGTACTGTCCATCATGCGCGTCTTCGAGGACGCCCAGTGAGTGGGGTCTTAGCCGCTCGGAAGGTCCGCGTGGATGTGCCGGCCACGACGGCGAACCTCGGGCCAGGATTTGACACGTGCGGCATGGCGTTCGCATACACGGACACCATAGAAGTCGAGGTTTTCGAGGCGGCGTCTGGCGAGCAGCCGAGCGTGCGCGTGGACATCCAGGGCGAAGGCGCGGATTATCTTCCACGCGACGAGCGTCACCTCGTGGTGAAGGCTCTGCGTGAGGCGGGGCGTACTTTTGGGCTTTCTGCAGACACGGGACTGCACCTGACTGCCACGAATCGCATTCCGCAGGCGCGCGGCATGGGCTCGTCCGCGAGTGCCATCGTCTCGGGTGTGACGGCTGCAGCTGCCCTCGCTGGGCTCGACGTGGCGGAAAGGGCTGTGCGCGACCAGATTTTCGAGATATCCGCGCGCCTCGAAGGACATCCGGATAACGTGGCACCGGCCGTGTATGGCGGGCTCACCGTCTCGTGGAAGGATGCGGACGAGTTTCGCACCGTGCAGTATCCCGTGTCTGAGGATATCCACGCGTGGGTGTTCGTTCCGGACTTCGAACTGTCCACGCAGAAGGCGCGTGAGGCTCTGCCTGAGACCGTGCCGCTGAAGGATGCATTGACAAACGTCTCGCGCGTGGCGCTTCTGCCCGCGGCGCTCGGACGGGCGGATAACGCGCTGCTGTTCGACGCGACGCTGGATACGCTGCATCAGCCGTACCGCGCGCCGCTCATGCAGCCGTCTGCAGACCTCGTCCAATTCTTCCGCACCCATGGCCTCGCCTCCACCATATCGGGGGCCGGACCATGCGTGCTTCTCCTGCACGCGGGAGACATAACTGACACCGTGCGCGCTCTGGCTGACGAACAGCTGAGCGAAGCACACTGGCGTATGCTGCACGTCCCTGTAGACCGTGCAGGCGTGCGCGCAGAAAGGATATCATGACCATACCCGTCGTACTAGCCTCTCAGTCTCCCTCTCGAGCGCGACTGCTCGAGCAGGCCGGCATCAAGCCCACCATCCGCGTCTCGCATGTGGATGAAGACGCAGTTCTTCAGCGTCTGGCTGACGACCGTGGTATCTCAGTAGACGACCTGTCCATAGAAGAGCGCGTTCTCGTTCTCGCCCGTGCGAAGGCGAAAAGCGTAGCAGAAGACTACCGCGCCACGTGGGATGCGATGAATGGGGCGTCGGGGCAGCTCACCATCTCTCGCCCTCTCGAACAGGGACAGGGAAGCGTGGCATCACGCGTAGACCTCGCTGAATATGTTTCTGTGCATCAGGGGCTGGCGGGGCTTATGCATGGGCCAGTGGTCATCGGTTGCGATTCGCTGTTTACGCTGAATGATGAGGTCTACGGAAAACCGCACACCGCAGACGTGGCACGCGAACGCTTGCGCGCTATGCGCGGGAATACGGGCACGCTGTGGTCAGGGCATGTGGTTATAGACCTTTCCACAGGCGAGATGGCACATTCCATAAGCCACGCACAGGTGACGTTCGCTGACTTCTCAGACGATGACCTCGAGCGCTATCTCGCTACCGGCGAGCCACTCGAAGTGGCGGGATCCTTCACTCTCGAAGGATACGGTTCTGCTTTCATTACCTCCATTCAGGGAGATCCGAGTGGTGTGATGGGGCTGAGCTTGCCTACAGTGCGCGCGCTCGTGGAGCAGCTGGGGATAAGCTGGACGAGTTTGTGGAATGCGGGGGCGGAGAAGAGTGAGGCTGCTGCGGTGGCTGAGGCGGCGGCAGCGGTTACACCTGATATTCCTTCGGATAACATCTCCCAGCCGGGAGATGGCTGGATACAGTGTGCCTGCGGGCATAAGCACTGGGGGCAGAATGGGGCTGCAGGAATCCTGCTGGCACGCCGCGATGATGACGGGGAAGTGTCCCACGTGGCCATGCAGCACCGTGCAGCATGGAGTGCGGAGGGTGGCACCTGGGGAATTCCGGGTGGCGCACTCGCGACCGGAGAAAGCATTATCGAAGGTGCACTGCGTGAGTCGCTCGAAGAGGCAAATATTCACCCCGAAGACATCGACGTGGTGGGCGCGTACTGTGAAGATCATGGCCCGTGGAGCTACACGACCGTCTTCGCCTTCGAAAAACCGGGACACATGGTCGAACCATATGCCACGGATGATGAAAGCGAAGAAGTGTGCTGGGTATCTGTGGATGATATCGAGGACATTACGCTACTGTCGTATCTGAAGAACGATTGGGCGAACTTCCTCCAGCGAGTGAACGTCATAGCTCGCGAGAACCGGGGCGAGTAGCTGCCCAGACTTAGCTGAACACCAGCGCGATGAGAGAGATGAAAATTGGCGCAGAAAGCGTACTGAATAAAATGCCGTCGCGCGCGAAACTGAGCCCCACGTTATAGCGCGCGGCGTAGTTATACACGTTCTGGCCGGTGGGAAGCGCGGCGAGGACCACGCAGCCGTACAGCGTCGCTCCGCGAAAACCCATGCCCCAAGCCAGCGCGAACGCCACGAGCGGCATGACCACATTCTTCAGCAGCGTCACCGTGGCCACAGCCGGCACGTTCGCGCCCTTCTGCAGCGGTTTCGTGCCGTATAAGCTCATGCCGAACGCCATGAGGATGAGCGGAACGGCGGAATTCCCTATCATCTGAACGGGGTCGAAGATCCAGCTCGGCACGAGGAAGCTGCCGTACAGCGACGACAGCCAGGAGATGAGGATGCCGCCGAGCGAGCCGATGAGCAGCGGCTGATGCAGAGGCTGAGCGGCCACACGTTTAAGCGAAAATTTTCCGCTCGTCTGCAAATCCAGAACAGTGAGCGCCACCGGCGTGAACAGCGCCTGCTGCATGACGAGGATAGGCGCCACGAGAGCCGGATTCCCCACGATGTACGTGGCCACGGGCAGGCCGATGTTATTCGAATTCAGATACAGGCTGTTCAGCGCGCCGATGGTCGTCTCCGCAGCAGACATCCGAAATACAGCCGCGTTCAGGAGGATGAAGAGCACGCCCACGATGGCAGCCGAGGCAAACGCCACGATGATAGTGGGACTAAACAGTACGCTTAAATCCTCCTTCGCGAGGATAGCGAACATAAGGCACGGGCTGGATACGAAGAAACTGACGCGGTTCAGCACATACTGAGCCTGCGAACCGCCTATCTTCATGCGTGCGGCCACGTATCCCACGGCTATGACGATGCCTATGACGGCGAATCCTTGTAATGCGCTGAGTAATCCCATACCACCATAGTGCCACAGGGGCTGGTGCCGGGGCGTGGTTCGTCCGTGATGCGGTTCGTTTACCATAGAACGTATGACTGATGAGAAAAAGTATACGTCCACGCTCGCGCCAGACGGGCAGCTCGCGCCAGGCGGAAAGATCTCGCCGGACCAGAACCTCGACGAGATCTTCGCCGCACTCATGCACACGTACTCCGTCTCGGACTCGGAGAGCGCGCTCGCGGACAGCGTGGAAGCCTTCCTGCGTGCGTGCGCGCATCTGCAGGTGCACCGGTATGGGGATACAGTCGTGGCGGCCACGCATTTTTATGACGGAACTTCGCACACAAACACTTCGCACACGAGCGCCCCGCGTGTTATCCTCGCCGGGCACATCGACGTCGTGCCGGTTATCGAGAATTTCCCGCCCCGTATTCTGAGTGCGGGCGATGGTACTATACGCCCCGATGTGGCTGAACGCTACCCACATTCGGATGTGATGTGGGGCCGTGGTGCCACGGATATGAAGGCGAGCGATGCCGCGTTCCTCTACCTCGCGCGAGAGCTGGATAGCGCTGAGAAAACGCGTGTGGACATCACGTACGTTTTTTATGATCATGAAGAGGTTCAGGCTGAGAAGAACGGCCTCGGTAAGGTCGTGGCCGCGCATCCGGACTGGGTGGCGGCAGACTTCGCCATCATCGGAGAGCCGACGAACACGCTCATCGAAGGAGGGTGTAACGGCACGATGCGTTTCGACGTTCTTACGCATGGCGTGGCGGCTCATTCGGCACGCGCATGGATGGGGCGGAACGCTATTCACGCGGCGGCGGACGTTCTGCGCACGCTCGCTGAGTATGAGCCGGCTACCATCCGAGTGAACGGGCTCGAGTACCGCGAAGGCTTGAATGCGACGATGATTTCGGGCGGCGAGGGCACGAACATCATTCCGCAGGAGTGCAGAGTTCATGTCAATTATCGTTTTGCTCCGGATAAGACTATCCACGAGGCGAAGGCCCTTCTCATGGGAGAAGAGTGTGCGAGGGTCAGTGGCGTAGGCGTGGGGCCAGTGCGCGCGGACGGCGGGCTCTTCGCGGGATATGACATCGACATGAAGGATGAATCCGCAGGAGCGCGTCCAGGACTGGACAGTCCGCTCGTGGATTCTCTCGTGGCACGCGTGCGCGAGCGCAGCGGCCAGGAGCCGACGGCGAAGTTCGGCTGGACGGATGTGGCGCGTTTCAGCGAGCTCGGCATTCCAGCGGTGAACCTCGGTGCAGGAGACCCGCTGCTCGCTCATAAGGCGGATGAGCAGGTGGCTCTTCAGGAGCTGCATGAGTACACTGACCTACTGTGCGGATGGCTGAGTGAAAACCGGTAAAACGGTAGGAGATACCTGTGTGCTAGACTAGGGGGTGGCAGCTCTGCGTAGCAGCCACCCCCTATGCGTCGATCCCCTTGCATCGAGTGAGAGACTCAAGCCTGGCAAGCGCTGGTGTCCGCATAGATGAGACAGACTTTTTACACCGTGCGCGCCGCACTTTTTCGAGAAGGGCGTAGCTGTGCACACGAAACGATATGCAGGCGCAGCTGCATGACTGGAGACATCAGTGTCTAACCCTGTGAATAATGAACCACCAGTGCTGGGACGTCGTACAAATAAGGGAGCTCGCCGCGTCGTGCGCGTGACGGGGGCTCAGGATTCGAAGGTAACGGAGGTAGAGCATGTAGCTCCTCCAGTGGTGGAGCCTGTGGTGCAGGCAGCTCCTGAACCTGTTCAGCAGGCTCCTGCCGAACAGTATCACCATAGCGAGCGGATTCAGAAGCTCGCGAAGGAAATCTTCGTCGATGAGGGCATAGAACTCGTGGAGGAAGAAACTGCGAAGCCAGAAAGAATTGAACTTCCAGAAGCAAAGCCGCAGTCCGAGCGTCCACGCCATAAGGCCACCATGCGCCTCGAGGACCTCGCCATAGCTGGACGCGAAGAGCAGAAAGAGCCAGTGAGCCGCGCTGCGCATGAGCAGGATGCAGACGAGGAGGACACGCCTCGCAGTCGTTCACGTCGCGCGCGTGCAGCTGTCAGTCAGATGCTCGAGTTCTCTTCGCCGGAAACGCCGCGCGAAACGCCAGACTTTAGCGAGCAGCTCAGCGCGCCACGTTCGAACCCTATGATGAGCCTCCTTTTCCAAGCGCCAGTGCTGCCAGATGCCCTGCAGAAGCCGGCTCGCGCGAACTCGCGGACTAGTGAAGCGAGCGAGGGCGAGGAACAGAACGAGGATGCTTCGACGCGTCGCGGACACCGTCGGGAACGTACGAACTCGCGGACTCGCACAGCGCGGAACGCGCGCGGACACTCTAGCGAGGATATGCTCGAAAGTATCTCCCAGGCCCTCGACGAGACGGAGCGTCACCGCGGAACACACACGGTGCAGGCCTCGGAAGATGCGCAGGACACACAGAACGCTGATGAGGAACTCACGACGCGCCGCCGGAACCGTCGCTCCACACGCAGTGAACGGGGTGAACGCGCAGAGCACTCCGAACGTAGCGCTCATACAGAGCGTGCCGAGCGTCCACAGGATGAATTTGCTGAGGAAAGCCGCTCGCGTCGCTCTCGCCGCCTGAACGCGCAGGAGAGGCGCGCGGCTGCCGAGGTCGAGCTCATAGAAAGCGACCTCGAGTACGACGAGATAGACTACGAGCCTATAGACACGTCAGCTGAATATGCCGAATACTCCGAATACGAGGAATTTGAGACGAACTCGGATGCGCAGGATGCTGGTTCTCAGGACTCTCAGAGTTCGCGCGAGAATGCTCGCAGTAAGGCTCGCGAGGGCAGCGAAGCAGACGAGAACGAGGACAGCGAGCGCACGCGCCGCCGTTCGCGTCGCTCCCGCACGTCCTTCATGCAGGACGATGATGACGAAGAGCTGACTACGCGTCGCCGTCGCCGTCGCCGTTCAGCCCGCTCGGACGATGAAGCGAATTCGAACTCGAACGATGGAAACGATGGAAACGATGCGAGCGGTGTACATGCAGGCGGCGGTCACTCTGCCTCTCGCGTGCAGGGCGAGGATGGAGAAGACGCTGAAACGAGCTCGTCCGAGCATACGCGTCGTCGTTCGCGCTCTGGTCGCCGTTCGCGTGGCGCGGGTACAGATTCCTTAGCAGTCGAGACGCCTCTGCGCTCGCGCAAGCAGCAGTACATCGACGAAATCACGGACATCGAGGGCTCCACGCGCCTGGAAGCCAAGCGTCAGCGCCGCCGTGATAACCGCCGCGACCGTAACCGCCAGGCAGCGCTCATCACCGAGCAGGACTTCCTCGCACGCCGTGAAGTAGTGAACCGCATTATGGTGGTCCGCGAACGGGGTAACCACACGCAGGTCTCCGTCATCGAGGATGACGTGCTCGTGGAGCACTACATCTCGGACATCGAAGAGGTGTCCGCCGTGGGGAACATCTACCAGGGCCGCGTGCAGAACGTGCTGCCGAGCATGGAAGCCGCGTTCGTGGACATCGGTCAGGCGCGAAACGGCGTCCTGTACGCCGGTGAGGTGAACTGGGATACCACGCGCCTCGACGGCCAGCCACGCCGCATGGAACATGCGTTTAAGTCCGGAGACCCTGTGCTCGTCCAGGTGACGAAGGATCCTATCGGGCATAAGGGTGCGCGCTTGACCAGTCAGGTGACCCTCGCGGGTCGCTTCCTCGTGCTTGTGCCATCCGGTGGCATGACGGGCGTGAGCCGTAAGCTGCCAGAGCGTGAGCGTGCGCGCCTGAAGTCTATCGTCTCGAAGGTGGCTCCAGAAGGCATGGGCGTCATCATTCGTACCGCTGCGGAAGGTGCTTCGGAAGAAGCCATCGTGCGCGACCTCGAGAACCTCAAGCACCAGTGGGATCACGTGAATGAGCAGCTTCAGCGCTATAAGTTCTCGCGTAAGCCACACTTACTGCAGGGCGAGCCAGACGTGGTCATCCGCGTTATCCGCGACATCTTTAACGATGATTTCGCGAAGCTCGTGGTAGAAGGAGATGGTGTCTACGAGCGCATCCACGAGTACATCGAGACCTCCGTGCCAGACCTGCTCGACCGCGTGGAAAAGTGGGATCCGGAAGAGCATCGCGGTAAGGACGTCTTCGACCGCTGGCAGATAGACAGCCAGCTGCGCAAGGGCATGGAGCGTCAGGTGTATCTGCCGTCGGGCGGTTCGCTGGTCATCGACCGTACGGAAGCCATGACCACCATCGACGTGAATACGGGCCGATTCATCGGTAAGGGTAAGTCGCTCGAAGAGACGGTGACGCGCTGTAACCTCGAAGCTGCTGAGGAGGTCGTGCGTCAGCTGCGTCTGCGCGACATCGGTGGTATGGTCATGATCGACTTCGTGGACATGGTTATGCCGGCGAACCGCGACCTCGTGCTGCGCCGCCTCGTCGAGTGCCTCTCGCGCGACCGCACGAAGCATCAGGTGGCGGAAGTGACCTCGCTCGGACTCGTGCAGATGACGCGTAAGCGCGTGGGGCAGGGGCTCGTCGAGGCGTTCTCGGAAGAGTGCCCGACGTGCGGCGGCCGCGGCTTCATTCTGCATGATGAGCCGACCGTGTCCGCGCAGTACTCGGATCCGTACGCGATAAAGGGCGGCGACCCGTTCGTGAAGACGAATAAGCATGGCAATTCTACAGATCCTCGCGACACTCACGAGGTGCGTGGCGGCCGCGACGAGGAGATGAGCTCCTCGTCGCCAGCGAGCTCTTCGCCAGTGAGCTCTTCACCAGTGAGTGTCGGAACGACGGAAGCGGTGAAGAACTCCATGGCGGCCATCGCTGCTGCGGGGAAGAGCGTGGAAGCTGTGCAGGATCACGAGGATACTGTCGAAACTCTACCGGTGCAGACTCTACCGGTAGAGACTGAGCTTGCAGCTACGGAGTCGGCAGCTACGGAGCCGGCAGCTATAGAGCCGGCAGCTTCGGAAGAAGCCGCTGAAGACGCGCTACACGATGCCGAAGGTCCAGCTCAGGAAGTAGACTAGGAAGTCCTGTGTGGTGCATAGCTTGACGTTTGTCAAGGTGTGTACTATAGTAGATTGTTGGTGTCTTTTGAACCTCTCGGGCGAGCGTGCCCGAGAGAAGGTTCGAAGGATAGTACGTTAAAGCTTTTAAGAGGCAAAGGTAAGAACATGTACGCTATTGTGAAAGCCGGCGGCCACCAGGAAAAGGTCGAGGTAGGCGATGAATTTACCGTCAACCGTCTTGATGCAAAGAAGGGCGATACCGTAGAGTTCCCTGTTGCACTCGTAGTTGATGGCTCCAAGGTAACCCTCGCGGCTGCTGATTTGGCGAAGATGTCTGTGAAGGCAGAAGTCGTCGATGACGAGGCGAAGGGCCCTAAGATTCACATCCAGAAGTATAAGAACAAGACTGGTGTAGCACGCCGTAAGGGCCACCGCCAGAAGTTGACTGTTCTCAAGGTCACCTCCATCGCCTAAGTGCGGTCGAGAGCCGATTAATTCTTTCGAAAGGAATATGTCATGGCACATAAGAAAGGTGCGGCAAGTACCCGCAACGGTCGCGATTCAAACCCACAGTACCTGGGTGTGAAGAAGTTCGGCGGCGAAGCAGTAGTGGCAGGTAACATCATCGTTCGCCAGCGCGGAACCAAGTTCCACGCAGGTCAGAATGTGGGTCTCGGTAAGGACCACACTCTCTTTGCACTCGCAGACGGCACTGTAAAGTTCGGTGTACGCCGCGACCGCAAGGTAGTAGACGTTATCTCCGAGTAGTTCTACCAGCTCGGATCGCTAAAAGCCGCGCCCCACTGTGAGCGCGGCTTTTCGTGTTTTATACACGGTAGATTTAAGGATAAGAAGATGAGTGACTTTGTAGACCGCGTAACGGTTCACGTAAAGGGCGGCGACGGTGGTAACGGTGCTGCCTCTATCCGCCGCGAAAAGTATAAGCCGCTGGCTGGGCCAGATGGTGGTGACGGGGGCGATGGCGGTAGCGTCATCGTAGTAGCGGATACGAACTCCACGTCCCTGCTGGACTACCGCTTCGCTCCACACCGCACAGCGCCGAATGGCACTATGGGGAAAGGAGACGATAAAGACGGCTCGAAGGGCGAAGACCTCATTCTTCCTGTCCCTGTGGGAACCGTTATCTTCGCATCGAAGCGTTCCTCGTCGAACGCTTCCTCGGCTACAGCTACTGTGGCTGCAGCTGCGAAGCATACGAACGGAGAAGTCCTCGCAGACCTCAGCCATCCAGGAGATAGCTTTGTGGTAGCGCAGGGTGGTGCTGGCGGACTCGGTAACCGTTCCCTCGCGAATAAGAGCCGTAAAGCTCCGGGTTTTGCGCTTCTCGGTGAGCCAGGTGAAGAGCGTGACGTCATCTTCGAGCTGAAGTCGATAGCAGATGTGGCTCTCGTGGGCTACCCAAGCGCAGGAAAGTCCTCGCTCGTCGCCACGCTGTCCGCTGCACGTCCGAAGATAGCGGACTATCCTTTTACTACTCTCGTACCAAACCTCGGCGTAGTGGATACAGGGGATAAGCGCTTTACCATAGCAGACGTACCAGGCCTTATACCAGGCGCTGCACAGGGTAAGGGACTCGGCCTCGAGTTCCTGCGCCACATCGAGCGTACAGAAGTCATCGCGCACGTCATCGACTGCGCTACTCTCGAGCAGGACCGCGACCCTGTAGCAGACTATGAAGCTCTCGAGCATGAGCTCGCCCAGTACGCAGATCAGCTGGATGTGCCACTGGGGTCCATCCCTATAGCGGAGCGTCCACGCATCATCATTCTGAATAAAGCGGATATTCCTGATGCGAAGGAACTCGCAGAGTTCGTGAAGCCAGACTTCGAGAAGATGGGACATAAGGTCTTCATCATCTCCACCGCGTCCCACGAGGGGCTTAAGCAGCTTACGTACGCTCTAAGTTCGCTCGTGGAAGAAATGCGCGTTCAGGTGCGTGAGCGCATGGCTGCTGTGGAGGAAGAGCGCGTGGTTATTCGTCCGCTGGATGAGCGAGATGCGAACGGTGCGCAGCGTAAGCGTCGTAATGCTAAGGCTGTGGGACTCGGATATGACTTCGAGATAGAGCGTGAGCAGGACCGCGACGGGAACTTCTGGTTCACTGTTACTGGACAGAAGCCAGAGCGCTGGGTTCGCCAGACGAACTTCGATAATGAGGAAGCAGTGGGCTACCTTGCTGATCGCCTCGCGCGCCTCGGCGTGGAAGACGCTTTGCGTGCGAAGGGTGCTCATGTGGGCGATGAAGTGCGTATAGGCCGCGGTCAGAACGCGATGTCCTTCGACTGGGATCCTACAGTTCAGGCGGGTGCGGAAATGCTGGATGGTGACCCTCACGCTCAGCGTGGTCATGATCTTCGCCTCGAAGAGGCTCAGGGCCTGAACCGCCGCCGTACGAATACCGAACGCCGCCGTCAGTACCACGAGTGGATGGATGCGAAGACTGCTGTGCGCGAAGCTATGATGGCAGAACGCCAGTCTGGACACTGGGCAGATCCGTCGCGTGTGGATGATCCTGAGGGCCATCAGGACTTCCTGAAGCGTTTCGATAAAGCACAGGATGAAGCGTCCGAGGAAGAAGGCAGCCGCTAGTATGCCATGGACTGAGGAGCAGACGCGCGCGCGCATTCTACAGGCGCGTACAGTAGTCGTAAAAGTAGGGTCGAGCTCGCTTACCTCACAGGAGGAGGGCTCGAAGGGTATGCTGGATGTCCAGAAACTCGATAGGCTTGTCTCTGCCTTGTCTGCTGCCGTGCAGATGGGCGCACGCGTCGTCCTCGTCTCCTCCGGGTCTGTAGCTGCGGGTTTGAAGCCGCTGGGCTTTACAGAGCGTCCGGACGATTCTGTCTCGCGTCAGGCTGCGGCTGCTGTGGGCCAGGGTCTGCTTATGGCGCAGTATGAGAAATCGTTCGCGCGCTTCGGCATTCGCGTGGGCCAGGTGCTCATGTCCGCGTCGGATACGATGCGTTCGTCGCGCTACCGGAATGTGCATAACACCATGGAGCGCTTGCTCGAGCTGGGCGCTGTACCCATCGTGAATGAGAATGATACGCTCGTGACGAGCGAGGTAAAGTTCGGTGATAACGACCACCTCAGCGCCCTCGTGGCGAACATCGTCCGTGCGAACGCGCTCATCCTGCTGTCCGACGTGGACGGCCTGTATACCGCGCCGCCGAGTGAGCCGGGCGCGCGCCGTATACCGTTTATTCAGAATGCCATCGACGAGATAGACAATTCATCCATCTCCGGATCCGGCTCTAGCGTGGGCACAGGCGGTATGGTGACGAAGGTAGATGCGGTACGCATCGCTACGGCATCGGGCATCCCGTGCTTGCTGACCTCTGCTCATAACGCGGGTCCAGCTCTGCTCGGAGATACTGTGGGGACCGCCTTTGCGCCACTACGCGCACGCGAATCCTCGCGCCGCCTGTGGATAGGCTATGCCTCGCATCCTCAGGGAAGCGTGGTCGTGGATGATGGTGCTGTGCAGGCACTGCAGACGGGAAAGCCGAGCCTACTCGCTGTGGGAACTCTCGGCGTCGAAGGAGAGTTTTCCGCAGGTGCACCTGTCTGGGTGGAAGATGCTCAGGGACAGAAGATAGCGCGGGGCATCTCTGCCTTTGACTCGGATGACATCATCTCACTCGCCGGGAAAAATACTGAGCAGATAGAGCGATTCCTCGGCTCCGAATACGCGCGCCCAGTCATTCACCGCGATGACCTCGTACTCGTGGAGACGCCAGCTCAGTAGAGTCTAGGCTTCTACGAGAGGTGTAATATCGGCTATTTTCGAGCTATCAAAAGTGAGAAGGTCATAGTCGCGCTGAAGATTCAGCCAAAACTCTGCACTCGTTCCCAGTGCTTTGGAGAGTCTATAGGCGAGGTCCACCGTCAGTGAGCGCTTATTATGAATGATGTCGCTGATAGTGGACTGGCTCACACCTATAGCCTTAGCGAGCTTATAGCGGGAGATTCCTAGAGGAGAAAGGAATTCCTCGTCGAGGATTTCACCTACTGTGCTGGCATTTTTATTCTGCGGCATAGATTCCCTCTTCGTTTATGCTTCTGTGATACAGATATACTAGCACATCACTGCCACCCAGTACACTAGAGGCTATGGCAGAACTGAGTACACGCATACAGAACGTCGCGCCCTCGGCCACGCTGGAAGTGGATCTGAAAGCGAAGGCGCTGAAGGCCAGCGGCGTCGACATCATAGGTTTCGGCGCGGGAGAGCCAGACTTTCCTACGCCAGAAAACATCGTGCAGGCAGCAGTAGAGGCTGCGCGCGACCCGAAGAATCACCGCTATACCGCCACGCCTGGCTTGCCAGAGCTGCGCGCAGCTATAGCGCAGAAGACCCTCAGAGACAGCGGCTACGATGTGACGCCAGATCAGGTGGTCGTCTCGAATGGCGGTAAGCAGGCTGTTTACATGAGCTTCCAGGTGCTGCTGAACCCTGGAGATGAGGTCATCGTGCCTACGCCATGCTGGGTGTCGTATCCGGAGACCATAAAATTGGCAGGAGGAGTGCCTGTCGAGGTCTTCGCGGGCGCTGAGCAGAACTTCGAGCCGAGCATCGAGCAGATAGAAGCCGCGCGTACGAGCCGCACGAAAGCCATCATCGTAAACTCGCCGAATAATCCGACCGGAGCGCTCTGGTCGGCGGACACTCTCGAAGCTATCGCGCGCTGGGCCATCGAGCACGACGTGTGGGTCATCTCGGACGAAATTTACGAACACATGACGTATGACGGGCGTACGACGGCGCACATCGGCGCTCTCGTGCCGGAAGTGCGCGACCGTCTGCTCGTGCTGAACGGCGTGGCGAAGACGTATGCCATGACCGGCTGGCGCGTGGGCTGGATGGTCGCTCCACCTGCGGTCGCGAAGGCTGCGGGTAAGCTGCAGGGGCATCTGACGTCGAACGTCTCGAACGTTCCGCAGCGCGCGGCCTTGGCTGCCGTTTCGGGAGACCTCAGTGCGGTGGCAGACATGCGTGCGGCGTTCGACCGCCGTCGCCACGCCATCGTCGAGGCGCTGAATGCGCTGCCGGGTGTCACGTGTGCCATGCCGTCTGGCGCGTTTTACGCGTTCGCGGACTTCAGCGCGCTGCTGGGCCGTCCGCTCGGTGCTCATGGCACGGTCTGCGAGACGACCGTCGAGCTGGCTGCGCTCATCCTCGACGAGGTGCATGTGGCGGCCGTTCCGGGCGAGGGCTTCAGCGCGCCGGGCTACATCCGCTTCTCGTACGCGCTGGCAGACGCGGACCTCGCTGAGGGGATGCGCCGTCTGTCCGCGTGGCTGGCTGACTAGTGTCAATTTTCCCCCTCGGCGTGGCGCGTCTCGTCCTAGCATTCGTGCCACGCTGGAGGGGCTGAAAAATAAGCGATTAGACGAAATCGACCTTCCACGCTAAACTAGACATTCGGCGGCTGAAAAGCCGAACGTCCGCGCATAGTCGAGGGGGTTTGTCAGAATAATAAGGCAATCCCGTGGATTGTGTACGACGAAAGACAGTACACCTAGGGGTCTGGCGCAATTGGTAGCGCAACGGTCTCCAAAACCGTAGGTTGTGGGTTCGAGTCCCGCGGCCCCTGCTAGGGCAGTAGAAGGAATACTGCTAGTAACACGATAAAGGATTGCATCATGGCTAAGTCTGAGAACGCAAATGTGGGCAAGGTAAGCAAGCCTAATGTCTTTGTGCGTATCGGCATGTTCGTCCGACAGATGTTCCAGGAGATTTCTAAGGTCGTCGCGCCATCCGGTAAGGAACTTCTCGGCTGGTCTGTGGCCGTCTTCATCTTCGTCGTTCTGCTGATGCTGTTCATCACCAGCCTCGACTTCGGTCTGGGCCGTCTGATGGTCACGCTCTTCGGGTAATCCTTTTTTTCATACGCGTATATACGACACGACCCAGTAGGGAATTATGACTGAAAATATAGAAGATCAGGTAGAAGAAACTGCTGATGCTGTAGAAGAATCTGTAGAGGCAGCAGAAGAGCAGGTAGAGCTCGACGCTGGTGAGAAGGCAGTTCAGGCCTTCTCGAAGTCTCTGCGTGGACTCGAAGGAAAGTGGTATGTTCTGCACACCTACTCGGGATACGAGAAGCGTGTGAAGATGAACGTGGAATCCCGCATCACCTCCTATGGTCTCGAAGAGCAGATCTTCCAGATAGAAGTACCTATGGAAGAGGTCGAGCAGCACACGGATAAGGGGAAGAAGATCGTCACCCGCGTGCGCATCCCAGGATATGTGCTCATCCGCATGTGGCCAGATGAGGATGCTCGTCGCATCGTTCGCGAGACCGAAGGTGTAACAGGCTTCGTGGGTAATGGCGGTGAGCCAGCTCCTCTGTCCCGTAAGGAAGTAGTCTCCATGATGGCTCCTATGATTCGCTCCGAAGCGCTGAAGGAAGCAGGAGATTCCACTGGCCGTCAGAAGGCACGTCAGATAGAAGTGAGCTACACCGCTGGTGAGTCTGTGACCGTCACTGATGGTCCATTCGCTACGATGCCAGCTGTCATCTCTGAAGTGAACGCAGAGACGCAGAAGCTGTCTGTGCTCGTGTCCATATTCGGTCGTGACACACCAGTAGAACTGGGCTTCGACCAGGTCGAAAAGATCGACTAAGATTTTCGTTTTTCGCACTGCGCCGCGTGTATCCGGAAGGGTACACGCGGCGCGTGTGGTAGAGGAAGAATTGTCCTTCCTCTAGAGCAAAATAGTAAGGCTGGCCTTTACGCGGGATACCGGGTGAAGGCGCCGAAAGTAAAAGTCGCGGGAGGGGCGTGAAAGCGCTCCGTAGAACCGCTCACAGAAAGAAGAACCATAACATGGCTCCTAAGAAGAAAGTCTCAGCACTCATCAAGCTGCAGATTGCTGCAGGTAAGGCTAATCCTGCTCCACCACTGGGTCCAGCACTCGGTTCCCATGGTGTGAACATCATGGACTTCACGAAGCAGTATAACGATGCTACGAAGGATAAGATCGGTCAGATCATCCCAGTAGAGATCACTGTATACGAGGATCGTTCCTTCACCTTCATTCTGAAGACCCCTCCAGCAGCAGAACTTCTTCGCAAGGCAGCTGGCGTGGATAAGGGTGCAGGTAACCCACTGACCACCAAGGTAGGTTCCGTAACCAAGGCACAGGTACGCGAGATCGCTGAAACCAAGATGGCTGACCTGTCTGCTCGTGACATCGAAGCAGGCATGAAGATCATCGAGGGTACCGCACGTTCCATGGGTATCACCGTAACCGACTAGTATTTATCCACGAAGCAGAAGGGCAAACGCTTGCCCACACTGCGACTGCTAAGGAGAAGCAGATGACTAAGCGTTCTAAGAAGTATCGCGAAGCTGCCGAAAAGGTAGATCGTTCTAACCTCTACACCGCATCTGAAGCTATCGCTCTGCTCAAGAGCATGCCAGCTCGCGGTTTCGACGAGACCGTCGAAGCTGTTTATAACCTGAACGTAGACCCACGTAAGGCTGACCAGCTCGTTCGCGGCACCGTGAACCTGCCTAACGGCACTGGTAAGACCGCTCGCGTGATCGTCTTCGCACGTGGCCCACAGGCTACCGCAGCTCTCGAAGCTGGTGCAGACGAGGTCGGCGATGCAGAGCTCATCGAGAAGGTGTCGAAGGGTTACACCGACTTTGATGCAGTAGTAGCTACCCCAGATATGATGGGTCAGGTCGGCCGTCTGGGTCGTGTGCTCGGTCCTCGTGGCCTGATGCCTAACCCTAAGACTGGTACCGTTACCATGGATGTGGCGAAGGCTGTGTCTGACATTAAGGGTGGTAAGATCGAGTTCCGCGTGGACCGCCACGGTAACCTGAGCTTCATCGTGGGTAAGCTCAGCTTCACGGAAGAGGCTCTCGAAGAGAACTTCCGCGCAGTAGCTGACGAAATCCGCCGTCTGAAGCCAGCCACCGTGAAGGGCCGCTACATCACGAAGGTCACCATGACCTCCACGATGGGCCCTGGTGTTCCACTGGATGTGGCTCCACTGGCTGCATAGTTTCGGCTTGACCGGCTTCTAGCTTTAGGGACCGGTAAAGGTTCGCGACGAGAACCTTGTACTTATGTACGTACGCGAAAGCGCTCATACTCCGTCCGGAGTGTGGGCGCTTTTTGCGTGGGGCTGGTGTGGGGCTGGGCTGGGGCTGACTGGGGTGGCTTGGGTGGAAGGATATGCGGCTTGCTCGAGGGGGGAGTGAGCTTTTTGGGACGTTTCGAGGGTTTGCGTGCTGGCTCCATGCAGAGGAGAACCTAGTGTTTATGCCGATTTGTGCTGTGGGGATGAGCTGCAGGTGTCCTGAAAAGCTCACTCCTGCTGTGAGAGGTGGGGTTCGTAGGAGTGCAGACTGCTTTTCGAGCACTTTTGGGCTAATTAGGACGCGGACCCGTCACTTTTGGGCTAATCCCGACGCTCAATTTTCGCCGGACAGGGATCTGGAACGATGATTCCCGTATTCAAGCCATTCTGCACGGTGGGAATTCCAGGCTCGACGAGGGCGAGCGTCGGGATTAGCCAGAAACTGTCAGAGGCTGCGTCGGGATTAGCCCTAAAGTGCGCATAAGTGCACGGCGCCGCCCTCAGCGGGCATGCCCTCCGCTAGTCTGGAAGCATGACAGACGAACGAATTGTGCCAGCGACCCCAACCCCAGCAGCTCCAGCAGCCCCAGCCCCAGCCATCACTCTGAACGATGGCCGCTCCATCCCGCAGATAGGCGCAGGCGTCCTGCGCATCGATAACGGTGACGTAGCGCGGGTCGTGCAGAACGCCCTCGAGGTAGGATACCGGCACATCGACACGGCGGCGGGCTATGGGAATGAAGACGGTGTGGGCCGTGGCCTGGCCGAAGCAGGCTTCGCCACAGGAGAAAACCGCGAAAGGCTCTGGCTGACCACGAAGCTGCGCGACTCCGAGCAGGGCTACGACTCCGCACGAAAAGCGTTCGACCGTCAGCTCGCTCTCCTTCGCACTGACTATGTGGATATGTATATGATTCACTGGCCGACGCCGTTTGATTGGCGTAGCGAGGAAACGTGGCGCGCGTTCACTGAGCTGCGCGCTGATGGACGTGTCAAAACCCTCGGTGTGTGTAATTTCATGCCGTCTGACCTCGACCGCCTCTATGCAGAGGTGGGAGAGTACCCAGCTGTGAATCAGATAGAGCTACACCCTACCTTCCAGCAGCGCGACGTCGTGGAGTACTGCCGGGACCACGGCATAGCCGTGCAGGCATACTCGCCGATGGCGCGCGGTGCGGACCTGACAGCGGGCGGGGCAGAACTAGAGAATATAGCGAAAAACCACCAGGCCACAGTCGCGCAGATTATTCTCGCCTGGCATCTCCAGAATGGCACCATCATCATTCCGAAGTCCGTCCACCGCGACCGTCTCGCCGAGAACCTCGCATCCGCGCAGATTACACTGACCTCGCAGGACATAGCTTTCCTCGACTCTCTGAATACGCAGACGCGTGCTGGCCACGATCCCGCCACGTTCTCGTACAGCTAAGTCGTACAGTTAACCAGCGGAAGGACGAGGAAGAATTGGCCAGAAGAAAAAGAAGAAAGCTGAGCAAAGCCCAGCAGAGGTGGAACACGCTCGTCGCGGCGGTCGTGCTGCTCGGCGTGCTCGTCGGGTATCTGCTGCCGTACATCAGCTCGAGCGTGGACCGCGCGACGGGCGGCTATACGGCGTCGGGGCAGGCGGCGGACGTTCTGCAGACGCTCCAGGTGGTGGACGACCCGCAGCCGCTGAGCCGGTATAATCGCGAGTATTTCGGTTTCCGGGAGACGGACGAGGACTCAAACGGGTGCGACGCGCGCGAAGATGTGCTCGCCCGCGATCTGACGAACGTGCAGTTCCGCGCGGGCAGTTCGTGTAAAGTGCAGTCGGGCACACTCGCGGACCCGTATACCGGGAAGACCATTCATTTTCAGCGCGGCGTGCAGACGAGTAAAGCCGTGCAGATAGACCACGTGGTGGCGCTGAGTAACGCGTGGAATTCCGGCGCGTATAAGTGGAAGACGGACGAGCTGCGCCGTTTCGGGAACGACCCGTATAACCTGCTGGCTGTGGACGGCCCGGCGAATCAGGAGAAGTCGGATGCGGCGGCGGATCAGTGGTTGCCGAGTAACGCGAGTTTCGACTGTGCGTACGTGGCGCGGCAGATAGGCGTGAAGGCGAAGTATGCGCTGAGTGTGACGAGCGCGGAGAAGGACGCGATGCTGAAGGTGCTGCACGGCTGTCCTGCTCAGGCTGTGCCGAGCAGCTGAGGTCAATTTTTCCTCTCAGAAAAGAAGTGCGCAGGAACGTCCCTGACGGTTCGCTCCTGCGCGACATAGAGAAAAGCCGATGATTCCAAGAGAAGAGGGTTAATAGAGGATAATCACCGGCCCACTTAAAAATATAGCAACTCTCGGGCGGCATTTCAAATGAACGCGCCGTAAAAAACAAAATTCTTTTATTCTTTCGGCGAAGAATGGCTTAATAGTTGATTTTACTAGGAAAAAAAATAGTTAGGCTGGTAAACGAAACCGAGCGCGTCGGGTGTTTCTCGGTGCGAGTGGGCGTTATGTAAGGCATCTTTACGTAAGGTGGGGCGGGGCGCGATGGACGGGCGCCGTTCGCGGGGAGCGTGCAGAGCGCGCTGTAGCAGGGCCGTAACATATTTGGCACGCCGATGCGGTAAAATGCGAATGTATATGTTCCATGAATTACATCATGAATACTGAGAGAAGTTATGCGTCTATCACATAATGATCATTCTGAGTGTGTGCAGTCTGCACAGCCATGGCGTCGTATCCTTCGCACTGTCCTCGTGGGCACGAGTGCGTCGGTTTTGCTTTGTGGCCTCGCAGCCTGCGGAGATAACACTCCGAGCCCATCTCTGACACAGTCGAGCGCTCAGGCGCAGGGCTCGTATACGGAAAAGTTAAGCGGAGAGTTCGCTGCAGCGGGCGCATCGTCTCAGAAGTCGGCAGTGGATGCCCTCATCGTGGGCTACAGTGCACTTCAGCCGAACATAGCCATGTCCTATGACCCGTCGGGGTCTGGAGCTGGCGTGAATACCTTCCTCACGGGAGCAGTGGCCTGGGCTGGTTCGGATGCCTCACTGAGCGACGAGCAGATTCAGTCTTCCCAGGCCGTATGTCTAGGATCCACAGCTTTCGAGATTCCCGTCTACGTCTCTCCTATAGCTGTGGCTTATAATCTGTCTGACTATGGCTTGAATGACAGCTCGGTGCACATGAGCCCGAGCACCATAGCGAAGATCTTTACAGGGAAAATCACTTCCTGGGATGACCCACAGCTGAAGAAAGAAAACCCGGATATAGCGGATAAGCTTCCTTCTCTCGAGATTACGCCCGTATGGCGCTCGGATAAGTCCGGTACCACGAAGACGTTCCAGACCTACCTCCATCACACCGCACCGAATGACTGGACGAGCGAGCCAAGCGAGACTTGGCCGAACAGCCTCGGACAGGGTGCGAAGGGCACTCCAGCTGTGACCATGACCATCGGTCAGGCGCAGGGCACCCTAGGATATGCGGACTTCGCGCAGGTTTCGGGCCTCGGCACCGTGGCTGTGGGTGTGGGCAGCGACTATGTGGCTCCGTCGCCTGAAGCGACGGCGAAGCTCATCGACGAATCGGCTGCGAGCTCGGACTCGCTCGGTGCAGATGGGCGCTTCGTTATAGATGTGAACTACGCCACCCAGGAATCGGGCGTGTATCCTATAGCGCTCGTCAGCTATGACATCGCCTGCCCGGTGTATAAGGACGCGCGCACAGCCACGTACACGAAGCAGTGGCTCACTTATGCCCTCAGCGACGCAGGTCAGAAGATATCTCAGGATAATGCTGGCTCGGCGCCTATCCCACAGAGTTTGCGGGAGAAGATGCTGCCGGTTATCGATTCCATCACAGCAGCTTCTTCGGGCACAGCGGCGAAGAACTAGGCGAGAAAAGAGACATCCGTATGAAAAAACTCACTGCAGATAAACTCTTCCGCTGGACTGCCACTGCTGCAGGCATCCTCATCCTCGGTGTGCTGGCCGCGGTCTTCGTCTTCCTGCTCATCCAGGCATCGCCTGTCTTTTTCGGAGACCGTGCTGCCGCCGAGAAGACTATTTCCTCCTTTACAGGTGGCCGCACCACGAGCTTCTTAGCTTTCGTGGGGCCGCTTATCTTCGGTACAGTGCTGGCCTCGGGCCTCGCGCTCGCGCTGGCCTTCTTCGTGGCCGTGGGCATCGCGCTGTTCATCTCGCACTATGCTCCGAAGCGACTCTCGTCGCTGCTGAGCTACGTGGTGGACTTGCTGGCAGCCATTCCGTCTGTGGTATATGGCCTGTGGGGAGCGCTCGTGCTCGTGCCGAATATGTATCCGGTGTGGCAGGTGGTGAATGCCGTCTTCGGCTGGATTCCACTTTTCGCGGGTCCTGTCTCGAATCCTCCGCGCACGGTGGCCACGGTCGCTGTGGTTCTCGCGGTGATGATTCTGCCTATCATCACCTCCATGGCACGCGACATCTTCGTTCAGACTCCGCTGCTTCAGCAGGAGGCTGCGCTGGCACTCGGCGCCACGAAGTGGGAGATGATTAAGCTCGCTGTTCTGCCATTTGGCGCGAATGGCCTCGTCTCCGCCTCGATGCTGGGCCTGGGCCGTGCACTCGGCGAGACCATGGCTGTGCTCATGATCCTGTCTCCGGGAAGCACATACGGCATTCACCTGCTCACAGCCTCGCAGAACCAGACCATCGCCGCGAACATCGCTGCTCAGTTCCCTGAAGCGGATTCGCTCGGCGTGTCTACGCTTATCGCGTCGGGCCTCGTACTCTTCGTCATCACCTTCATCGTGAATTACATCGCTCGGCGCATCACGAAGGGCGGCGGAAAATTGACCTTCAGAAAGAAGGAGAAGAAGTAAATGCGCACTCCAGACTTCGACAAATTCAAGCCGACGCGCTCCTCGCTCGCCGCGCGCAAACGCACGGACATGCTCATGCGCGTGCTCATCTACGCGGCCTTCCTCGTCGCGGTCATTCCGCTCGTTTCCGTGCTGTATACGACCATCGTCCACGGCATCACGCGGTTCGACTGGTACTTCCTGACTCATAACATGCGCGGCGTCGTGGGCGGGCTGTATCCGTACGGCGGCATCCTGCACGCGGCCGTGGGGACGCTCGAAATTACGCTCGGCGCTATGGTCATCTCGGTGCCGCTCGGCATCATGACGGCCGTCTACCTCGTCGAGTATTCCGCGAAAAAACGTCTGCATAAGACCATTTCGTTCTTCATCGACGTGATGAGCGGTATTCCGTCCATCGTCGCCGGACTTTTCGCGTACTCCATGTTCAGCCTGATCTTCGGGCCGGGTACGGTGAACGGTTTCGTGGGTTCGGCCGCGCTGTCAATTCTTATGATTCCGACCATCGTCCGCTCCACCGAAGAGATGCTCTCCATCGTGCCGGTGGATCTGCGCGAAGCCGCATACGCACTCGGAGTCCCGAAGTCGCGTACCATCGTGCGCATCGTGCTGCGCACTGCCCTGCCAGGAATCGTCTCGGGCGTTATCCTCGCCATAGCGCGCGTTATCGGCGAGACGGCGCCGCTGCTCATCGCGGCCGGATCCATCTCGAGCACGAACTTTAATCTCTTCTCCGGGCGTATGACCACGCTTCCGGTGTACGTGTATAACGAATTCCAGCAGGGTATGGCCTCCTGCCCAGCAGGATCTGCGCTGGGAACGGACGCGTGGGGCGTGTGTGTGCCAGGTATCCGCATGGAGCGTGCGTGGGCAGCAGCTCTCGTGCTCATTCTGCTCGTGCTGGTGCTGAATGGTATAGGCCGACTCGTGGCGAAGGTCTTCGCCGTAAAGACGAAGTAATAAGGTAAGGTAGTTTCTATGGGACAACGCATCGACGTGAATCACTTGAACGTCTACTACGGGGACTTCCACGCAGTAGATGATGTGAACATGGTCATCGAGCCGAATAAAGTGACGGCTTTCATAGGCCCTTCGGGCTGCGGTAAGTCTACCGTGCTGCGCACACTGAACCGCATGCATGAGACCACTCCTGGCGCGCATGTGAAGGGCGAAGTGCTGCTCGAGGGTAAAGACCTTTATGCGCCAGATACGGACCCTGTGGCTGTGCGCCGCGACGTGGGCATGGTCTTCCAGCGCCCGAATCCATTCCCTACCATGTCCATCCGCGATAATGTGCTGGCTGGCGTGCGTCTGAATAACAAGCGCATCGCGAAGTCGGATGCAGATGACCTCGTCGAATGGGCTCTGCGTGGTGCAGCGCTGTGGAATGACGTGAAAGACCGTCTGGATAAGCCGGGAATAGGTCTGTCTGGTGGTCAGCAGCAGCGTCTGTGCATCGCGCGCGCCGTGGCCGTACACCCGCAAGTGCTCCTCATGGATGAGCCGTGCTCGGCTCTGGATCCTATCTCCACGCTGGCGGTCGAGGATCTCATCGGCGAGCTGAAGGACGAGTTCACCATAGTGATCGTCACGCATAACATGCAGCAGGCTGCGCGCGTCAGCGACACGACGGCGTTCTTTAACACCCAAGGTTCTGGTAAGCCAGGCCATCTCGTGGAGATGGCGGATACCACCACGATTTTTTCCAATCCACAATCCGAAGAGACGGAAAATTACATTTCCGGTCGTTTTGGTTAAATAGGAGATATGCGAGGCTGCCCTGTAGGTGCAGCCTCGACTCATTTCAGAGGCATATGTCGTATGGACTGGGACGTGTACGCGGGAGGTCTTCAAGCGCGGACACGGTAAATACAAAAAATTAGAGAAGAAAGAAAATCGAAGATCATGGAAAAGTTCTTCCACTTGAAGGAAAACGGAACCTCGGTATCCACCGAAATCACCGCAGGTCTGACCACCTTCTTCGCGATGGCCTACATCATCGCAGTAAACCCTAGCATGCTCGGCCAGACGGGTATGCCATGGGGTGCAGTATTCCTCGCTACCATCATCGCATCCATGATAGGTACGCTTATCATGGGTCTGTTCGCAAACGTGCCATACGGTCTCGCACCGGGCATGGGTCTGAACGCATTCTTCACCTTCACCGTCGTGAAGGGCGTGGGCTTCACCTGGCAGGAAGCTATGGCCATGGTGTTCGTTTGCGGTATCATAAACATCGTCATCACCGCGACGTCGCTTCGTAAGATGATCATCAAATCCATCCCACCTATGCTCCAGCATGCCATCGGTGGCGGTATCGGTATCTTCATCGCCTACGTGGGTCTGCTGAACATTAAGGTGATAAACTTCGAGTCTGGCGCTCCAGCGCTCTCCTCCTTCGCAGATCCTAACCTGCAGATCTTCCTTATCGGTCTGGTCATAGCAGTGGCCATGCTTCTCGTGAAGTTCCCAGAACCACTCGCCTGGGTGAATAAGGGTGCCTTCGTCATCGCCATCGCTGTGGCAGCACTCATCGGTATTCCATACGGCGTGACGAACATGGGTCAGTCGGTGAGCATCGTTCAGGCATTCCAGCAGCTTCCAGAGACCTTCCTGGCCATCTTCACTCCTGCTGGCTTCCCATCCCTCTTCTCGAACGCATCGCGCCTGCCACTCGTGCTGGTGACCATCTTCGCGTTCTCCCTGTCTGACACCTTCGACACCATCGGTACGTTCATCGGAACGGGTCGTCGTGCAGGCATCTTCTCTGAGCAGGATGAGAAGGAGATGGAAGAAGGACACGGCTTCAGCTCGAAGATGGATAAGGCTCTCTTCGCAGACGCGACCGCTACCTCCATCGGTTCCCTGCTGGGTACGTCGAACACCACCACGTATGTGGAGTCTGCTGCGGGTATCGCTGCAGGTGGACGCACGGGTCTGACCTCTGTGGTCGTGGCCATCGGCTTCGCACTGTCCACCATCTTCGCTCCTATCATCTCCGCTATTCCTAGCGCAGCCACCTCGCCAGTTCTGGTCATCGTGGGCTGCATGATGATGAGCTCCTTCGCAGACATCGAGTGGAATGACCTGTCTGTGGCCATTCCAGCCTTCTTCACGGGCATCTTCATGGCCTTCTCGTACTCCATCTCGTATGGTATCGCGGCTGGCTTCATCACGTACTGCATCGTGAAGACCTGCACAAAGGAAGCCACGAAGGTACACCCTATCATCTGGGCTGTGGCCATTCTGTTCATAGCAGATCTGGCTCTGCAGGCCATCGTGTAAGAGTCTCGTACAGACGCACGTACAGGGGGCGCAGTTCTCGACACGAGGACTGCGCCCTTTTCGTACCTCGAAATACCGCCACGCGCGTATGCTAGAAGGAAGTGACCATAGGAGGAAAAATTGGCAGAAAAAGCTCTGAACATAGCATCACTGAAGACGTACTCTGAGCACTTTAATGCAGACCGCGCGAACCGCGTCGCCGCGAACGCAGCAGTCAGCATGGGAGTCCTGCAGGCGGCCACGGCATACGCCGGAGCGCGCGCCGTGCCGATGGACTTTAACGTGGAACTCAAGCAGGGAAGCATCACGAACCAGCGAAATTCTGGACGCTGCTGGATGTTCGCCGGACTGAACGTCCTGCGCTACGAACTCATGCATAAGTGGAACATCGCAGACTTCGAGTTCTCCGAAAACTATCTCTTCTTCTGGGAGAAGATGGAGAAGGCGAACACGTATCTCGAATACGTGCTCGAGACCATCGACGCGCCGACGGACGACCGCCGCTTCCAGCTCATTAACGAGGGCCCGGTACAGGACGGAAACTGGTGGAAGGGCTTCGCAGACCTCGTCACGAAGTACGGTCTCGTGCCGAAGAGCGCGTATCCCGAGTCTGCAAACTCGCGCAGTTCGGATGACTTCATCCAGTACATTAACTCGAAGCTGCGCGAATTCGCCATCCAGATGCGCGAGGCGCACAAGCAGGGCGAGTCGCTCGAGCAGCTGCGCGCTCGCAAGGACGAGTACATGGATCTCGTGTACCGCATGTGCGCTATCTCGCTGGGTGAGCCGCCGGTAAAGTTTGACTTCTTCGCGCGCGTGGAGGATGACGCGGAGAAGGGCGAGAAGGAAGACGAAAAGAAGCAGAAATCTGGAAAATCCGGAAAGGACGAACGCAAGCAGATCGTGGATCTCGGCATCACGCCGCTGGAATTCTATAAAAAGTATGTGCCAGTGGATGTGAATGACTACGAGACTGTCATAAACAGCCCACTCGAGTCCACTCCATACGGAAAGCGTTATGCGTATAAGAACTCAGCCACGGTCATCGAGGCGGGGAATATGGATGCGCTGAACGTGGACCTCGATACGTTCCGTGCGGCTGCTACGAGCATGATTAAGGACGGCCATCCAGTGTGGTTCGCCTGCGACTGCACCCAGTTCGCTCTGCGTCGTGCCGGGTACTTCGACGAGGGTACGGTGCGCGTGGATGAGCTCTTCGGCACGAGCTTCATGCTGGATAAGGCGCAGGGGCTCGAGTACATGGACTACCCGAGCAACCACGCTATGACTTTCATGGGCCTGAACCTTGACGAGAATGGCCAGCCGAACCGCTGGAAGGTGGAAAACAGCTGGGGTAAGGATAACGGTAAGGATGGCTACTATGTAGCGTCGGGTGCATGGTTCGACCGCTTCGTGCGTGAGGTCATCGTGCTGAAGAAGTATCTGCCGGCTGAGCTGCTCGAAGCGGAGACCGTGGAAGTCGAGCCATGGCAGCCGGTGAGCCGTATGTGCCGGTAGTGGACGATATGGACAGAACTGGCAAAAATTTCAGTAGGAACTCGACTTCATAGATTTTTACTACTGGTATGTTTGGAGTGTCCTTTTTGTTCGGTATTTGGACAAAAGGGACACTTCATATTATTGCTAGAGTAAAATAATAGAACCTATTCAACGATGATAGAAAGGAATATTATGAAGCATATATCTAGAGTATGTTCTGTTGTGGTATCAGCTATCGTGATAGTTGGTTTTGGTTTTACTATGAATTATTCGTTTGCAGCTGATAGCACCGGTGAAAGTGTTTCGCATGGTTATGCATCATTAAGGAAGCGTTGCGACTTTATGCGGGGTAATGAATGTTTTGATCATTGGATTCCTACTGAAGAGACATGTAAAGGAGTAGGAATCTGGGGCACAGCTCGGCAGCAACAACAGTGTTTTGCTGTATATGGAGTAGGCTCTCGCGGTTAAATATGATAGAGAAAGGAGCAGCTCATGATGACGTGGGCAGCTGTGTGGGGAGTGCTGAAAGTCATCCTCATCATCGCAGGCATCGTGGCCGTAATCGCCTGGATATCCTACTTCGCCGTGCAGGGGCATCTCGACCGTAAAGCACAGGAGCTGGCTCGGGGAGATGAGTATGACCGACAGATGGCGAGCGACTTGCGCGAGATATCGCGGCAGATAGACCGGGGGAATATGTACCGGTAAGGGGTGAGAAGAGCGGGAAGGGGAGTGTGAAGGAGGAGTGCGAGCCTGAAAGGAACGTTGGCTGTAAATCGTCTCATTTTTCGGCGTTAAAGGCTCCTCATCGAGGGAGCGTAGAGGGCAAAATGAGATGATTTACAGCTTACGTGCCTGCGACCTGCATGTTCGGCGGCGGGCGAAGTGTGTTTTCGTTCCGCCCTCGTATCGCGATACGAAAAGAGGGAGAAAAAAGGGCTCCGAGACTCATTCCATAAGGAATAAATCTCGGAGCCCTTTTTTAGCGTTTAGCTGCAAGCTTCAGCCTGTGGCCTCAAGATCTCAAGCCCAAACCCCGCTTAGCTTTAGTACCAGTTCATAGACTGCGAGTGCGCCCACGCAGCCGATGGAGTACCGTAGCGTCCGGCGATGTAGTTCAGGCCCCACGTAATCTGCGTGGTAGCGTTCGTCTGCCAGTCAGCACCAGCGGACGCCATCTTGCTTCCAGGCAGTGCCTGTGGGATGCCGTAAGCGCCGGAAGGATTTGCAGCGGTGGTACGCCAGCCGGATTCCTTATTCCAGAGCTTCACGAGCGCAGTAAAGTCAGACTCAGACCAGCCGCGAGCGATGACCATGTCATGAGCGATGGACTGTGCTTCGCTTACTGGGGTAGTGGTGCCGAGGTTCGCGCTCGCCGCGCTACTCGAGGAAGAGCTCGAGGAGCTGCTGGAAGACGAGCTCGTTGCTGCCTTCTTCGTGCCCACGTGCACTTCTTCGTCTACTGGTGCGGTCTTCACATATTCTGCGACGGTCGTGGTGGAGATGACGTTTTCGCCATTCTTCGTCACGAGGTTCGTCTGTTCGAGGACGCCTTCCTGACCCTTCGTGGTCACCTTACGGGTGCCTTCGGTCAGCGTATCATCCTGCACTTCTACGGTGTTATATGGAATAGCCTGCTCGCTCGTCTGCACTTCCGAGTTCGCACGGGTAATGGTGATGGTGGTGGACTCGGTCACGTTCGTATCCAGCGATGGAGAGACGGTGTCCGTGTCTTCCAGAGTGATGTTCCCCGCGGCCAGAACGGAGCGGACAGTAGTGAACTTCGTGCCCACGACCATGCGCTTGACGCCATTTATGCTGACCTGGATGTACTGCGAATCTGCTGAAGAGTCACCTTCGCCATTCTTCAGAGCCGCACGCAGCGTGCTTCGGGATACATCCTGTGTATTACTCGCGAGTTCGTTAATGGAGTACGCGGTTATTCCAGTAGCATGTGAGCCGCCCAGATACGCAGCCGTCGCAAAGATGCCGCCGGAGGCGAGCAGTACCGTAGCTGTGGCTCCAGCGCCTACAGCTATCCAGTGCTTGCGGGTCATTTTCTTGCGTAATGGGACAGTGGGCTGTCCATGTCTACCAGGCATTCGTTTCCTTTGTTCTGCGGATAATATCGATCTTCAGTTATATCTCTCAGACCTCACGCATGACTGAATTCCTGTGGAACCCAGCGCCGGATGTCCGAGTAAAAGTCTGCGCATGCTCACGCACGCGTTCTTCTATCTTACCATCAGCTCTCTATCTGTGCCACCGGTCCGCGAGAATGTGCTGAGAGCGAGACGGCTTAAGAAGGTCAATTTTTCTCTTTGCACTCCTGCCTCCTTCACGTGGCGGAAAGAGAAGAGTGAGGATATTGAGCGAACTGGGATAGAAATAATCACTCGACCGACCAAGATAGCGACCAAGATAAATTTTCCGAGTAAGAATCAGAAGTATAGAAAAAAGTAATGGCAGACGAAATCGCCTGCCATTACAGTGGAAAACCGCTTGGATAAATCCCGTCGAGTCTCCCTCGTTCATATACTTTTACTGTAGCATAACCGCGAGAAAGCGGTGCCCCAGGGCATGAGCCTACGCCTCAGCAGCCTCCGTCGTCTCCACCGTGCTCATGTCCAGCTTCTCCACCTGAGCGATGACATCTTCGAGGTCAGACGCGCGCAGGGCACCTGCCTGCTGGAAGACCACAGTCCCGTTCTTGATGGCCATAAGGGTAGGCACTGCCTGAATGTTCGCAGCCTGGGCCAGCTGCTGGTTCTGGTCGATGTCCACCTTACCGAAGTAGATATTCTCGTGCTTTTCGGATGCCTTCTCATACACTGGGCCGAATGCGCGGCATGGTGGGCACCACGTGGCCCAGAAGTCTACGAGAATGATGTCGTTCGAATCTACGACGGAGTTAAACTCTGCCTGTGCTATAGCGTGAGTGGCCATGTGCGTTCCCTTCGTGCTCTCTGCCGTCCCCTTCACGGCTGGTTCCGTATTTATAGTACGTCTAACTACCCACACAGGGAAAACATTCCATAGATTTGCTCACAGCTAAGTGTCATAATGGAAGCATGCCAGTACTCCATGATGAAGTTCCAGATGATGATGACTTTGATGCCGGCCGTAAGCGTGGCGAGTTCGACCACATTACTCCGGATGATTTCGTACGTGCGTCCGGCTCAGGCGCAGGCTCCGGCTCGGGTCGCGGTGGCACGCCTGTTCCTCCGGGCTGGCTGGACCGTCAGACCATAGATGACCTGCGCTCGAAGATGCCCATCCCGTACATCGTGGTCCTGCCCGTGCATACGGATGAGTATGGGCGGATCTCCCATGTGGGCACGCTGCTTACGGCCAGTGATGAGGATGGCACAGTCTCGCGCACTCTCATAGCAGGCCGTGTCGTGGTTCATGAGACTATCCGTGAGGCCATCGTACGGAACATCGCGCGAGATCTTGGAGATGTCACACTGCCGCATCTACCTGCTAGTCTCCAGCCGTTCACTGTAGCCGAGTTCTTCCCGACTCCCGGCGTGAGCCCGTACTTTGATGCGCGTCAGCATGCCATAGCCCTGTGCTACATGGTGGATATGGTGGGAGAGTGCCAGCCGAAGGATGAGACGCTGGATGTGGAGTGGGTGCGCCCAGAAGTGGCACTCGCTCCAGAGTTTCTCGCTCAGCTTCCGAATGGCTTCGACCGCATCCTCGTGCAGGGACTGAATGCGGCGGGCGTGTAAGAGAACTGCACCTCATAGACGGCGTGTGCGAGGCTTCGCATGGAAGAAATGAAAGAAGGTGTGTAAGCCTCGCGTGGTAGCGTACACAGTATGGCACTTCAGTACTTTGATATACCTGTGTACACGTATCACCGTGCACTAACCGCGAGCTCGGCGCCAGAGAATCCGCCACTCGTACTTATTCATGCGTTCCCTGTGGACCACCACGTATGGGATGAGACGGCCCGAGCTCTGACGAGTCTTCTGGATGGTAGTGACCACGATGTGACCGTTCTTGCTGTGGACATGCCTGGAGCGGGTGTAAATCCTCCTGCAGATGCTGACGTCGTGGGTGAGGTAGCCGAGGATGGCGCATACACCGAAGCGATGGACCGGCTGGCGGAGTCTATCGTTCGTGCGGTCGAGGGATGTGGCTACGAGAAAGCTATCTATGCCGGTATTTCGATGGGTGGCTATACGACGCTTTCGCTCGCGCGTCAGTTCCCAGATGCGCTCGCGGGCGTGGCTCTGTGCGATACGAAGCCGGACGCGGACAGTGCTGAGCAGCGTGCGCGGCGTCTTGCGGCCGCTGAGCTGGCTGAGCGGGACGCGACGCTCGCTCCCGTCCTGCATTTCGCTGAGCCGAAGGATGGCGACAGTGCTTTTAAAAAGTCGAGTACGTTCATCGAGCAGTTCCGCGCGTGGATAAACGCGCAGACGCCGGCCGGCATCGCGTGGCGTCAGCGGATGGCGGCTGGGAGGCGCGACGAGTGGGATACGCTGAGGTCCATTTCTGCTCCAGCAGCCATCATCAGTGGCACGCGCGACGATTCTGCAGCACCGGACGTTATGCGGCCTATGGCTCAGGCTCTCGTGGATGGGGGAAATCCCCACGTGCAGTTTACCGAGATACTCGATTCGGGCCATTTCACGAGCTTCGAGCAGCCGGAGCAGGTGGCACGCGCTCTGGACGAGCTCATTCAGACGGTCGTGCGTGAGGCGGATGCCCCAGCACAGCGAAGCTCCCACAGCGCTCTGCAGCAGCTGCAGGATCTGCGCGTATCTGAGCCGCTACGCGACGTACCGCTGACTCTGGGTGGCGTGCAGTGGAATGTGGAGAAGCGCGAAGAGCTGGGAGAAGCGGACTGGTGCGAGACACTGAAGAGCCCGGATATGCACGTCATATTCGTGCATAATGGGCGTGTGGCCCTCGCGAAGGACGGCATGTCTCCATCGGTTACTACAGGGCATCAGCGTCATCTCGCAGTGGTGCCAGGATCCTACGTCTCAGATGAGGTAGGAGTGTATCGGAATGCTCTCTCCTTCCTCGGTTCTGTGGACGGTCAGTCTTTCGTAGCTGTGGATGTGAGCCGCATAGCTTTGAAGGTAGAGCTCATTCAGAAGGCTGTGGTCCAGTATGACTGGATAAACCTGCGTGAAGTGGCATCATTACTGAGTGCACGTGACGCACAGCTTGCTGCCATCGCCGTAGGCCTCGAACGCTGGCATTCGAAGGCACTATACTGCGGATACTGTGGAGCGAGAAACCGTCTGAACCATGCAGGATGGGCCATGAAGTGCAGCGAGATTCCTACGCATGAGGGATTCCCGCGCATCGAGCCATCCATGATAGTACGCATTACGGATGCGCAGGACCGTATCCTTCTGCAGAATAACCTTGCATGGGAGGAAGGGCGCTACTCGGTGTGCTCAGGCTTCGTGGAGATAGGTGAAAGCGTGGAGCATAGCGTGTGCCGTGAGGTCTTCGAAGAGCTCGGAATACATGTGGAGAATGTCCACTACCTCGGCTCTCAGCCGTGGCCATATCCGGGAGCGCTCATGCTCGCGTATGAAGCGCAGGCGGAAGAAGGGTCCGTGCACATCACCGTGGACCACACGGAAGTGCGGGATGCTCAGTGGTTCAGCCGTGATGAGCTTATGAGCGCGCTCGCGCGTGGGCAGGTACATCTGCCTGGTGTGGATTCCATCGCTCTGCGCATGATAGAGCAGTGGTATGGCGCGACGCTGCGGTAGACGCATGAGCTCGGTTAATCTCGTGCGGTAGACGCATGCGCTCGGTTAGTCTCGTACGGTTAGTCGCGTACAGAATGAGCATCACACTCACTCTGTACGCGAAACTGCTCCTCGTGCGCTAAGATAAACGTATGACTGAAAATGCACCAAACTTAAGCATCCCTGAGAACCTGAAGTACTCGGAAGACCACGTGTGGGTGGATACCTCAGTATCGCCTGCAGTGCTGGGCATTACGGATTACGCTGTGGAGCAGCTGGGAGACCTCGTTTTCGTGGACTTGCCTGAGGTAGACACGGACGTTCAGGCGGGAGATGAGCCTGTGGAGCTCGAGTCCGCAAAGGCTATCTCCACGCTCGTGGTTCCTGTCTCGGGCACCATCCGTTACGTGAATTCTGCCGTCGCAGATGACCCGGAAGTGATTAACTCCGACCCGTACGGTGAAGGCTGGATCTTGAAGATAGACCTCGATGAGGATTCGCCTGAGCTGATGGACGCCGAAGGTTACGCGGAAATTGCCAAATAAGCCTAATAAACCAAATAAGCAGCCTATCCTCGCTCAGCGCACGCGCACGACCATAGACCGGCCGTCCGTGCGCGAGCAGACGGACCGGAAGCCGCCGCTCATTCAGCTGACGCGCCGCGCTATCACCGGCATCTTCGGATGCTGGTACGCGGCGTCCACGCGTGCTGCCCGTAAAGCCGGGTGGCATCCGCGCGTCGAGCCGTACGTGGGCTACGGTACGGAGAAGTTCTCGCGCGTCATCTGCCGGACAGTATACGGCGCGCCGGGCCACGGCATACGCCGCACGGTCAGCCGCGGTATCCGGAACATCTTCATGGTGCCGGCGCCGAAAGTGCCGGTGCACATCAGCATCGACGGCATTCCGGTGCTCGCGGGGAAAGCCGGAAAAGTGGGCGACCTTTCACAGTTCGAGAGCTTCGAGAGTTTCGAGAGCCTCGAAAACCTCGAGAGCTTCGAAAACCTCGACGCGCTCGCGGTCTCGGAGGTCAGCGAGATAAACACGGACGCTCAGGGATACATGGATCTGCTTGCGAAGCGGGACATGACTCCGGGCGTGCATACCATCACGTATGCCGTGAAAAACCGCGCTCCCGTTACCTCGCCGCTGTTCATCTCGCCAGACGGTTCGCCGGTGGGCATCATTTCGGACGTGGATGACACGATCATGGTCTCGCAGGTGCCGAACGTGGCGCAGGCGGCCATGAAGTTCCTCTTTACGAACCCGTATAAGCGCTCGTCGGTGCCGGGCATGAGCGTTTTTTATAATAAGATTTCTGATCTCTTCCCGGGAGCGCCGTTCTTCTACCTGTCCACGTCGCCGTGGAATGTGGAGGGCACTATCCGTGAGGTTATTCGCGCGCATGGTTTTCCGCAGGGGCCTATCCTGCTGCGGGATATCGATCCGCGGCCGAAGACCTTCATTCCTTCGGGCGTGCAGCATAAGCTCGAGTTCGTCCAGCAGCTTATGTCGGATTTCCCGAAGATGCGCTTTATTCTTCTCGGCGACGACGGTCAGCAGGATCCGACGACGTATGCGCGCATTACACGGCTGTATCCGGGGCGGATTCTGGCCATCGGTATACGGCAGCTGACTTCGGATGAGAAGCATCTGCAGCAGATTCTCGCGCCGACGAGTGCGCCGGATGTGGATGTTCCGGTCTTTTATGGGCAGTCTGGCGTGAGCCTCATGTCCACCATGCTTCCGCTGCTGGAGAAGCTCGCGCGCGATGAACGTGCGGCTGAGTTCCAGCGTGAGCTGCAGGCTGGGCTGGCGCATATGGCTGAGCGTGTGGATGCGGCGGATGGCGTGCCTGGTAGTGCTGGCGTTTCCTAAGTTTTTCCACTTTCCTAATTTTTCCTCTCCTGACGAAGGACCCTCCTATGACAGACTTTTTCTCTTCTCACGGCATAGACCGCTCTCAGCTTCCTCATGCACAGAAGGTACCGCAGCTGCGCGTCCACCACGGCCGCGAATTCGTGGATAATTACGAGTGGATGCGCCAGAAAGACTCCGCTGAGGTGCAGGAGTATGTGGCTGCGCAGAACGCCATCTCGGATGCAGTGGCTGCGGGCCTGGCCCCGCTCAAGCAGACTCTTTTCGACGAGCTGAAGAGCCGCGTCCAGGAGACGGATATGAGTGTGCCCACGCGCGTGGGAAACTACTGGTACTTCTCGCGCACGGAAGAAGGCAAGCAGTATGGCCGCCAGTGCCGTGTGCCTGTCCGCGGCGCGGATGACTGGACAGCGCCGGAGATCAGTGTGGACGAGCTGCTTGAGGGCGAAGAGGTCGTCTTCGACGCAGACCTCGAGTCGCAGGGTCATGATTTCTTCCGCTCGGGCGGACTGGACCTGGATAAGGCTGGTCGCCTGCTCGTCTACAGCCTGGATACGGAAGGCGACGAGCGCTATGACGTGCATCTGCGTAACCTCACCACGGGCGAGGATCTTCCGGACGTCATCCACCGTGTGAGCTCCGGCGCTTTCTGTACGCCGGATGGCCAGTGGATTTTCTATGTGCGCACGGATGACGCGTGGCGCCCGTGCGAGCTGTGGCTTCACCGTGTAGGGGATGCGTCTGGTGAGGACGACCGCTGCGTTTTCACCGAGCTGGATGAGCGCTTCTGGATGGGTGCGGGCCTGTCCTTCGACGAATCCATGATCATCATCGAGTCGTCCTCGAAGACGACGTCGGAAGTTCTGCATCTTCCTGTGGCAGACATTCCGGGGCTTCTTGTAGAGGATGCGGACAGCGCAGATGCACGCCGCTTCGCCCCATTCATCGCGCGAAAGGAAGGTGTGGAGTATGACGTCACCTTCGCGCGCTTCGAAGGCTGTGGCGAGGGCGGTGCAGACGTGCCTGTGGCCGTGGTGGTCCATAATGTACGCCATCCGAACTTCGAGATAGACATCATCGACATGAGTGGCCACGAGCCTGGTCAGCAGTATGAGCTCGGCGAGGGCACGTGCGTGGCTGTGGGCTCGGATTACGGCTGTGAGCAGGCGTCGCACGAGGACCGTGCTCGTGCGGTCAGTGAGCCGTTCTTCAGCGAGGTGAACCCTCAGATTCTGCAGGGGACGGCCGGTCTGCAGGTGGGGGGACTGGGCATCTATAAGAATTTCGTGACGCTCAGCTACCGTGCTGACGGTCTGGGACACTGCGCTGTGATGAGTAAGCATCAGGCTTTCGAGGACTGGAAGGCGGGGCGTCCGCTCTCCTTCACGAAGCTCGGTGAGAGTGATCCGGACGTGCTGCCATCCGTGGGCTTCGGCGCGAATCCGTCCTATGAGTCTCCTGTTCTGCGCTATGGTTTCGGTTCGTACACGCAGCCGAGCCAGCTGCGCGAGCTGAATCCGCTGACCGGCGAGGACCGTCTGCTGCGTAAGGCGCACGTGCAGAACTACGACGCGAGCCTGTATGCGGAGCGCCGCCTGTGGGTGGTGGCGCGAGACGGCGTGCGCGTTCCTGTCTCGCTCGTCTGGCGTCGCGGCATGGTTCCGGCTTTGGATTCTCTGCCAATTTCCGCTTCTGGGCTTACTGCTCCCGCTCTCGAGGAGATGTATGGAGCACAGGAGAAGGAGAGTACGGGAGCCCCTATGTACATCTATGGGTATGGTTCCTACGAGGCGAGCATGAGCCCGAGCTTCTCCGTGGCGCGCCCGAGCATCATGGACCGTGGCGTGGTCTTCTGTGTGGCGCATGTGCGCGGTGGCGGCGAAATGGGCCGTGCCTGGTATGAGCAGGGCAGGCGTCTGAAGAAGACCACTACGTTTAACGACTTTGTGGATGTGACTGCTGCTCTCGAGCACGCAGGCATAGCAGATCCTCGCCGTACTGTGGCGAATGGTGGTTCCGCTGGCGGTCTGCTCATGGGTGCCATAGCGAATGCTGCGCCATTCCTCTACGCAGGCATCGAAGCGGACGTGCCATTCGTGGATGCGCTCACGTCCATCCTCGATGAGTCCCTTCCTCTGACGGTAACCGAATGGGATGAATGGGGAGATCCTCTCCATAACCCTGAGGTGTATGACTACATGAAGGCGTACACGCCGTACGAGAATGTGATGACTTCTCAGCAGCGTGAGGAGACTTTCGGAACGGATTACTTCCCAGTCATCTTCATCACCACATCCATGAATGACACCCGCGTGCTCTATGTGGAACCGCTCAAATGGATAGCGCGCCTGACCGAGCCAGAAGTGGGCGTGGAGGCTTTCGCGAAGATAGAAGTGGAAGCCGGCCACGGAGGTGTCTCCGGACGCTATAAGCAGTGGGATGAAGTAAGCCTCGAAAATGCGTGGACACTCGACCTTATGGGTATCCACGAGTAACACACGCACATACATCGATGTCCGCTTCGTGGACATGAAGGTCGCATCTTGGTCATGCTCTCGTACACTGGGAGCATGACCGAAGCACAGACATACACCATAGCCGTCATCCCAGGAGACGGCATCGGTAAAGAGATTACTCCACAGGCTCAGGCCGTGATGGAGAAGGCTACCGAAGGCGTGGCCCAGTTCCGCTATGTTCCTTTCGACCTCGGAGCAGACCGCTACCTGAGGGATGGCGTCATCCTCACGGATGAGATCCTCGAGGAGATAAAGAAGACGGATGCCATCCTGCTCGGAGCCATCGGCGACCCACGCATTAAGGCAGGCATCCTCGAGCGCGGGCTCCTCCTGAAGATGCGTTTCGCTCTGGATCACTACATTAACCTGCGTCCATCAAAGCTGTATAAGGGAGTCACCTCACCGCTGGCGAATCCAGGGGAGATAGACTTCGTGGTGGTGCGTGAAGGTACAGAAGGTCTCTACGCAGGCGCCGGCGGCTCCACCCATGCGGGCACGAACCAGCAGGTGGCCACGGAAGTATCCATTAACTCCGCGCCTGGCGTGGAACGCACGGTGCGCTATGCTTTCGAGCTGGCCATGAAGCGCCGCAAGCATGTGACTCTCGTGCATAAGAAGAACGTTCTCGTGAATGCGGGAGACATGTGGCAGCGCATCGTAAACGAGGTAGCGGAAGAGTACCCAGAAGTCACGCACGACTACCTGCACATCGATGCTACCACCATCTTCATCGTCACTGATCCTGGCCGCTTCGACGTTATCTTGACCGATAATCTTTTCGGGGATATCATAACCGATGAAGCAGGTGCAGTGGTGGGCGGTGTAGGATACTCAGCCTCCGGGAACATTAATGCCTCCGGCCAGTATCCATCCATGTTCGAACCTATCCACGGCTCTGCTCCAGACATAGCAGGACAGGGCATAGCGAACCCTACTGCGGCTATCCTGTCTGCAGCCATGCTTCTTCGTCACCTCGGTCTCGAAGAGCCAGCCCAGCGCATCGAAGCAGCTGTGGAAGCAGACATAGCCGAAAAGGGGTCCACTCAGCGCTCTACTGAGCAGGTAGGACAGGATATCCTTGACAGACTTTCTGAATAACACAGACACCGTCATACGCCGCGGAGAATATAAAGTCCCCGGCGGAAAGCTCGTAGCCGTCCAGCTTCACGAATCGCGTGAAGACGGGCGGCTTCGCCATATCAGCCTCGATGGAGACTTCTTCATCGACGGCGTGGACGACCCAGCAGCAGTGGTCTCCACCCTCGAGCACGCGCTGCTCGGTGTGAGCGCCTCTGCAGCACTGGACGAGGTTCAGCGCACCTACCCCGAAGCTCAGCTCGTGGGACTGACAGCTGAAGCTATCGATAATGCCATAGCGCGCGCTCGCGGCGTGGAAGTGGCATCTGCAGCGATGGCGGGGACGAGTGAAAAAGACGAGGAAATTGACATCCTCAGCCCAGCGTGGGAAAAGCTCGACCTGACCATTCTCGACGACCCGGAACCGCGCTCGCCGGCCATGCACATGGCGCTCGACGAGGTGCTTGCGCGGGAAGTGGCGGACGGAAAGCGCGGCGCGACCTTACGGTTCTGGCAGTGGGGCGCGGGCGCGGTCATCATAGGCCTGCACCAGAGCGTGACGAACGAGGTGGATGAAGAGCGCGCACGCGAGCTCGGATTTACGGTCGTGCGGCGCATGACGGGCGGCGGCGCCATGTTCGTGGAGCCGGGAAATACCATCACGTACTCGCTGTACGTGCCGGGACGCTTCCTTGCATCCGGTGCGGGCGTGGACGGCGAGGGCGCTCAGCTGAGCGGGTACCCGGCGTACCGACGCTGCGACGAATGGGTGCTGCTCGCGCTGAATAATCTCGGTATCCGCGCGCACTATAAGCCGATTAATGACATCACCTCGCCAGCCGGGAAGATAGGCGGGGCGGCGCAGCGGCGTTTCCGCGCGGGAGACTCGGGCAGCGCGGACGGAATCGACGCGAACGGTGCGGGTGCACACGACGCGAACGGCAGCGTGCTCCATCACGTCACCATGGCGTACGACATCGACGCGGCGAAAATGCTCGACGTGCTGCGCATCTCCCGCGAAAAGATGGCAGATAAAGCCGTCAAGTCCGCAGCCAAGCGCGTCGATCCGCTGAAAAGCCAGACGTCCCTCACGCGCGACGAGCTGTGCGCGGCTCTGCAGAAGCAAGCCGAGCAGGTCATCCCGCACGTGCACGTGGAGCCGATGAACGCCCCGCACCAAGCAGAGACTCTGGCCGCTGCGCGTGAGCTCGCCGAGCGTGTGTACTCGAGCGAGGCGTGGACGCGGCGGATAGAGTAGACGGATAGAGTAACCGGATAGAGTAGACGGGGGAGTAAACTGGGTCACAGTATATCCGGCTGTACATCCAGCACTGAGGAGGCTTTATGGGATACGTGAGCGAGAACATCATCCGAGACACGGTAAACCGAGCGAGCACAGGACTTTTCCAGCTCGCGTATAAGGAGGCGGTCAAGCCCATCGTCTTCGACCAGTCTCCGGATGAAGCCCACGACCAGATGATTCAGTTCGCACGCGTCACGCGGAACATCCCGCCACTCATGTGGGCGCTGCGTGCCATGATAGACTACACGGATCCTATCCTCGAGACTCAGGCGCTGGGGCTCACCTTCGCGAATCCATTCGGCCTGTCGGCTGGGCTGGATAAGAACTGTGACCTGCCTGTGCTCCTCGAGAATGCCGGGTTCGGCTTCGAGACCATCGGCTCCATCACCTCGCGCCCGTGTGCTGGAAATCCTCGCCCGTGGTTCCACCGCCTGCCGGAGTATGCATCCATGATGGTGCATGTGGGTCTGGCGAATGAAGGAATCGGCGTGGTCATGCCGCGCGTGGAGAAAGCGTACCTGAACTCGTCTACCATGCGCATCTCTGCCTCCATCGCCCGCACTAATGATGCGCTCGTGGGAGACATCGACGAAGGCGTGGAGGACTACGCGAAGTCCTTCCGCCGCGCAGCCGACCACACCCACATGCTGGAGATAAACATCTCCTGCCCGAATACCACGGTGGGTGAGCAGTTTACGAAGCCGGAGAACCTCGATAAGCTCTTCACGAAGCTGGATACCATAGAGCGCACCCAGCCGGTGCTCGTGAAGATGCCGAGCGATAAAAGCTGGGAAGAATTTAAGGAGCTGCTGGACGTGCTCGCTGCGCATAACGTGCAGGGAGTGTCCATCGCGAACCTTCGTAAAAACCGCGAGGGGCTCGACGTGCCAGAAGACTGGGTGGGTGGCCTGTCCGGTCTGCCGACCGGTGAGCTGAATAATTCCTTCATCGAAAAGACATACCGCGAGTATCATGACCGCTTCGAGATAGCGGGCATCGGCGGTGTGTTTACTCCAGAACAGGCCTACGCGAAGATCCGGAAGGGCTCGAGCCTGGTCATGTTCATCACTTCGCTCATGTACCGCGGACCGCAGAATATCACCGTTCTCAAGCGTGGACTCGCCTCGCTTCTGCGCCGCGACGGCTTCAGCTCGGTGGCTGAGGCTGTGGGTGTGGACGTGGAGTAGCGCGGATGACAGATATGCGAATGGATACGAGCGAAACCCGTCCCGAAGCCATACGTCCCGCCCGTTCTGCTGGCGGCTCCGAAACCATGCGTCCCGCCCCGCGCCTGCTGCTCGTCGTCCCGTGCTATAACGAGACGGAAGTCCTCGAGACGACGGCCCGCGTGCTCGGTGAGAAGCTGCACGCGCTCGCTGCTGCTGGTCAGATTCAGTCGAGTAGTCGCGTGCTGTTCGTGGACGACGGGTCGCGCGACGACACGTGGGAGAAGATTACGCGGCTGGCGTCTGGCGGCGCTGGTGGCGTGAAAGCAGCAGACTCCGGCGCGGAGGACAGCGCTGGACCCTCCGTCTTCTCCGGCCTGAAATTCGCCCATAATCGCGGCCACCAGAACGCGGTCTACGCGGGCATGATGGAAGCTCTGGCTGTGGGCGCACACTGCGCTATCTCTCTGGATGCGGACTTGCAGGATGACCCGAATGCCATCGATGAGATGGTCGCGCAGTACCGCGCTGGCTCGGAAGTAGTCTATGGCGTGCGGTCCAGCCGCGCCACGGATACCGCGTTTAAGCGCGGCACAGCGCACGCCTTCTACGGCCTCATGTCCGCGCTGGGCACGCATACCATCCCTGATCATGCCGATTTCCGCCTGCTCGGCCGCGCGGCTCTGACGGCTCTCGCCCAGTATGGCGAGTCGAACTTGTTCTTACGCGGCATCGTGCCCGACCTCGGTTTCCGTTCCTCGAAGGTCTTCTATGAGCGCGCTGAGCGGCAGGCTGGAGAGTCGAAGTATCCGCTCGGAAAGATGGTGGCGTTCGCACTCGACGGCATTACGTCCTTTTCCGTCACGCCCATCCGCATGATCTTCTGGCTGGGTGGCGCGTCCTTCCTCGTCGCGCTGCTGGCTGCCGTCTACACGGTGGTGTCCGTCCTCGGCGGCGCTGCTGTGGCCGGCTGGGGGTCCATCATGCTGTCGCTGTGGCTCATCGGCAGCGCTGTGCTCGTTTCGCTCGGGATCGTGGGCGAGTACATCGGGAAGATCTACCTCGAGGTGAAGCATCGTCCGCGCTACATCGTCGAAGAGCGCGTGTAGTCTGAAGGTCAATTTTTCCTCGACCGTATCCGCGCTGAGCGGACGAGAAAAGCTCCCGGCAGATGACTGCTCGGGAGCTTTTTCAGAGTGGTAGGGAAGTTTCTTAGCTCTTCCTGCCCATCCGCTCGCGCACTTCATAGGCTACGAGCAGCACGATGCACCACACTGGTCCTAGCCATGCTGCCACACGGTAGCTCGGCGAGAGCCACATGAGGCCATAAATAACCGCCATGCCAGCGAGGATGATCCACGGGGTGACGCGGGCGAAAGGAAGCTTAAAGGTGAGCTTGCGTACCTCGTCCTCGCCGATGGAACGTCTAAACTTCATCTGCGTGATGGCTATGAGCGACCAGTTTAGGATTCCGGAGAAGGTCGCTATGCTCATGAGATAATTGAACGCAAAGTCAGGCCAGAGGAAGACGACCACGACCGCGATAACGGTGATGCCAGCAGACGTCAGAACGCCCCATGCCGGAACGCTGCGCGCGTTCGTGCGGGCGAGGTAGGCCGGCGCGTTTCCCTGAATGGACAGGGAGTAGAGCATACGGGAATTAGAATATAGCGCGGAATTATACACGCTGATGACCGCGGTGAGGCACACGAAGTTCAGCAGACCGGCCGCGAAATGAATGCCCACGGAGTCGAAGATCTGCACGAACGGGCTGACGACCACGCCATCCGCGTTCGGCACGCCTATCTGATCCCACGGAACCACGCACATGATGACGGCGAGGGCGAGCACATAGAAGAGCAGGATGCGCCAGACGACCTCATTCGTGGCCTTCGGAATGGACTTCTGCGGATCTTCCGCCTCGCCGGCCGTAATGCCGATGAGTTCGGTGCCGCCGAAGCTGAACATGACCACGACGAGCGCCATGAGGATGCCGGAATACGCGACGCCGCCTGAGCCTGCGCTCGAAGGCGAGCTCGTGCTAAAGAATCCATGCGGGAAGAAATTCGCGAGATTATGCAGCCCAGGAACAGCTCCCGACGCACCCGGCACAGCCAGCAGGATCACCGCGATGCCGAGCACGACCATGGCCACCACGGCCACGATCTTAATAATGGCGAACCAGAACTCAAACTCGCCGAATGCCTTCACGCCCAGCAGATTCGCCGCGGTGATAACCACCATGAACACGGCTGCACTCACCCACGCGGGAATGGCCGGGAACCAGTACTGGACGAACTGGCCTACGACGGCGAGCTCCACCATGGATACGAGCACATAGTTCGCCCAGTAATTCCAACCGCTGACGAAGCCCGCGCGCTTACTCCAGTAATGACTCGCGTAGTAGCTGAACGCGCCGGCTTTCGGGTCGTACGTGCTCATCTCTCCGAGCGCGCGCACGATGAGGAAGATGAGCGCGCCGCCCAGCAGATACGTGAGCAGAATCGACGGCCCGGCGAGCTGGATGGATTCGGCCGAGCCGTAGAACAGGCCCGTACCGATGGCGCCGCCCAGCGCGATGAGCTGGATGTGCCGGTTTTGCAGGCCTTTGGTGAGCTGCTCACCGCCCGGTTTTTCTGTGTTGTGTTTTTCTTTTTCTGTCAATTTCAGCCTCTCTCTAGGTTTTCTCTAGCTGAAGTGGCGGACGTGTGCTTCTTGCGTGGCAGGGCGAAACGCAAAGCGGCACGCCAGATGGTTCCGACGTGCCGCCTTCGTTCTCTCAGCAGTGTACTTACTGTGCTTACTGCCGCGTGAAGCTCTGTCCACCTACGTTTATACTAGCGCCTGCACCGTTCCTCGAGAGGGTAACGTTCGCATTCTGACACTCACGCGTGCCAGTAGCGGCGCCCTCCGAGCCGGCTGAGCAGGCGATGGACCAGTTTATGCGCGACGGATTATCCTCGTTATCCACGGTGGCGCACGCTCCGGAGCTGCCGTCTGCGAAGGTGCAGGTAGTCGGCGTGCCGGTGGAGCTATCGCCATACTGGAGTGAGCAGTCCCCACGCAGGGTGAACTGTGTAGCCCCGCTCGAGTAGGTTCCAGCGTACGCCGAGCAGATGCCTGCCACGTTCTTACGCTCCTCCTCGGCCTTCTTCTTCGCTTCCTGTTCTTCGTAGGTCTTCATGGAGTTCTGGACAGCGGTGATGGTGTTCGTCAGGGTCTCCACAGCTGCGGAGTACTGGTCTGCCGTTACTTTCTTCGTGCTCTGAGCGATGAGTTCATCTGCTGCGTCGATGGCCTTTTTCAGATTCTCGCGTGTGGTTTCATCCGTCACCTTCCCCTTCGACTGTTCGTAGAGGGACTGCGCTTCCTGGCGCTTTGCGGTCAGCGAGTTCTTTGCGGTGGCCTGGGTCTTACTCTGCTTCGATTTTTCCACGGCAGACTTCGTCTGGCTGATAGTAGTGGTATAGGTCTTCTGATTCGCTACTATCTTATCCGCATTATCCGCCAGAGAGCGCAGCTGGTTATCCGTCATCTCAGTGGCGCAGGAATCCAGATTCTTTTCGTTCTCTATGGATGCCTTCGCCTGGTCTATGGCATTCTTCGCTTTCGTGAGCACTGCCGTGTCTTCTACATCTGCAGACTGGGTGTCCGCCACGCTCTGTGCGTCAGAGATGGTGGTGTTTAGTGATGCTGAGGACTGTGTAGCGGCCTGGCGGCTCTGAGTGCAGGTGTTCAGCAGCTGCTCATGGGTGGCAGCGCTGGCTGTATTCCTGAAGAAGATGGTGAAGCCTATGATGAGAGCGAGGACGAGCACGCTGACGACGCCTATGATGAGGAAGCGGTTCGTGGAGTTCTGCTGCTTGGCTTCTTCGGACTTCGGCGAGCGGTGCGAGGAGCGCAGAGAGTCCGGCGCGGCTGGCTGGACGGCTGGGATAGCGCCCGTTACAGGAGGCAGCGAGCCCGTGGCATTCGTCTGCTCATATTCTGCAAACTCGTCCAATTCATCCAGTGCGGACTGAGACTCTGGCGTCTCTGCACGCTCTGCCACTGCCGCTGGTGCTGGCTGCTGTACTGTGACCGGGAATGCGGTGGCTGGTGCTACAGGCTCAGCTGGAGGCTCCGGCTCGTCAGCGAACTCAGCCAGAGGGTCGAAGGACTGCGTTTCTTCAGCAGGCTGAGCTGGCTGGGCCGGCTGGGCTTCTCCTACAGGATCCTTCAGTGCTTCATCTGCTTCACGCTTTTCTTCAGCCTGGAGAGAGTGCAGTGCGCTGGAGGTGTGCTCGGAGAGCTGGGTGAGAGACTGAGTGTTCTCGATATCCTGCTGAGCGCGCGCTCCGAAGTCGATGCCGTCGAGATTCGGTATCTCCCAGCGCGATTCGTTCAGAACGTCGCCACTGTCCGCGCCGTCATCGCGTGGGCTGAAGTTTCCCATCGATGGGATGCCGTGTTCATCGGTCATATTCCGTTCTTCCCTTACATTTTTTCGTGTCATTCTTCTCTGATGGCTCTATTCTAGCGGACAGGGTGTGCTAAGTGCGTGGGGGAGCTTCTGCTGGGTGCTTCATCTGTCTGCGTGTCGCAGGTCAATTTTTCTGTGAACGTTATCAGTGTGTCTCAGAGTGTGGACCTCGAACGCGTTGAAATTACATGGGTTCTGAGCGTTTTTCGTCGAGGAGATACGTTAGTTAAATGAATTTACTAACCCTGTGCTACACTAGATTTTCGTTAAAAGTGAGCACGATGGGTTGGCAGCTCGGCAGAACCTGTGCTACAGTAGAACAGGAAAATGTGAACGTTCACATTTAACGCATAAGTAAACAAACGAACACTCATAGTTCACGTTAATGGAGACACTCATCAAAGGAGATTTACATGAGTGAAGTAACTACTGAAGTGCCACAGGCAAAGCTTACGGTCCTCGACCGCTGGCGCTACTACCTCGCATTCCTCTTCTTCGCATTGCTGTGGATGGGCGGACTTGCTGTAGTTTCGGCTGTTCTGCTGCCTCAGCATCTGAAGGACGTCGCGCCACAGAACTACACGGCCATCTTCACTGCACTGAATTCGGCTACGGCTCTGGCGTCCCTCGTCTCGAACCTGCTCTTCGGTAACCTTTCAGACCGAACCCGTTCGCGCTTCGGCCGCCGTACCCCATGGATTCTGGGTGGTGGCGTCGTCGGTGGCGTATCCCTCTTCCTGACGGGCGCATTCGATAACCCATGGCTCATCGGCTTCTGGTACTGCGTGTGCATGTTCGGCCTGAATGCCATGATAGCCCCTATCATCGCTGCTCTGTCTGACCGCGTTCCAGAAGATATGCGCGCATCGATGTCTGCATTCATGTCTCTGGGTACCACCATCGGCCAGTCTATGGGTACCATCATCGCAGCATTCTTCATTAATGCTGTGCTTCCTGGCTTCCTCGTCTCTGGTATCCTCATGGGTATCTCCGGCCTGGCAGCAGTGCTCATCTGGCCTACGGAAAAGTCTGCAGCAGACCTGCCTCCTGTAGAGTCCGGCTTTGGTGATCTGCTCAAGTCCTTCATCCCTCCTACGAAGGGTGCTCGCGACTTCTGGCTCGCCTTCCTCGGCCGTACCTTCCTCATCTTCGGCTACTACATGATCCTGAACTATCAGCTGTTCATCCTGCAGGACTACATGGGTATCGAAAAGACTCGTTCTGCTACCATCATGGCTGGCATGTCCACTGTGGTTATGGTGGCTGGTCTCATCGGTTCCCTCGGCTCTGGCTTCATTTCGGATAAGATAGGCCGCCGTAAGCTCCCAGTAGCAGCAGCATCTGTCTGCATGGGTGTGGGCTACCTGCTTCCATGGGTCTTTAAGACGGAATGGTCCATGTTTGCTTTCGCGGCACTCGCAGGCTTCGGCTACGCAGTATATGGCGCAGTGGATCAGGCTCTGAACATCGACGTCCTGCCGAACCCAGAAGAGTCGGGTAAGGACCTCGGTATCCTGAACATCGCTACCACGCTCGGCCAGATGGTAGGACCTATCCTGACGGGTATCCTCGTGGGCGTCGCTGGATATAACGGTGTCTTCCCAGTAGCTATCGCCTTCTCGGTCATAGCAGTGGTCTTCTTCTACATGATTCGTTCGACGAAGTAACGCAGTCAGTAGGGAAGCCCCACACAAAACACAAAACACAAAACTTAAGAGCGTACCTGCCTCTCATTTCTCCGCTGTATCAGGTGCGCTCTTAATACTACTTATCTACTTATGTGAAAGGTGAACACCATGACTACATGGATTTCGACGACGCAAGAGAATAAGTTTGTCGAGCAGAAGATTGACAGCAGTACGCAGAACGCATCCGCAGACTTCCAGCTGACGGGCGAAAAGTTCCAAGCCATCCGCGGCTTCGGCGGCTGCTTTAACGAACTCGGCTACCAGGCGCTGACGCAGTATGCGAGCGAGGACGACGCAGAGCAGGTCTTTAAGGAGCTCTTCGACCCAAGCGAGATGAACTTCACGTTTAACCGCGCGCCTGTAGGAGCGAACGACTTCTCGCTGAATTGGTATAGCTATGACGAAACGGACGGCGACACCGAGCTGAAGGACTTCAGCGTCGAACGCGACGAGCAGACGCTCATCCCGTACATCCGCCGCGCACAGAAGTACCAGCCAGACCTCGAGCTCTTCGCGAGCCCATGGTCGCCTCCGACGTGGATGAAGTTCCCTAAGGTGTATAACTTCGGCCGTCTGGTCATGGAGCCGGAAAATCTTCAGGCCTACGCGAACTACTTCGTCAAGTACGTGCGTGCGTATGCAGAACGCGGCATTAAGGTGACGCACCTGTTCCCACAGAACGAAGTCTTCGCAGACCAGAAGTTCCCGAGCTGCCTGTACACGAGCGAGGACATGAAGGTCTTCGTACGCGACTACCTCGGGCCGACCTTCGAGCGCGAAGGCCTCGACACGAAGATCTGCCTCGGTACGCTGAACGGCCCAGAAGACATGGCCTTCACGGGCGTGGGCTACGGCATGCGCATGGATAACTATAACCGCTGGGTCGATAACATCCTCTTCGATGACGAGGCCCGCAAGTACATCTCCGGCGTGGGCTACCAGTGGGCTGGCCGCGCAGCTATCCAGCGCACGAACGAATCCTGGCCAGAGCTGGAGATCTTCCAGACCGAGTCCGAGTGCGGTAATGGCGAAAACGCGTGGGATTACGCCGAGTACATCTTCCACCTCATGAACCATTACTTCCGTAACGGCTCCACCACCTACACTTACTGGAACATGGTCCTCACTGAGGTCGTGTCCACGTGGGGCTGGATGCAGAACTCTCTGTACACCGTGAACTCCCAGACCGGCGAGCTCACGCGTAACCCGGAGTACTACGTCATGAAGCACTTCGCGAAGTTCGTGAAGTCTGGCGCACGCGTGCTGGGCAGCACCGGCCACTTTAACTCCATGGCCATCGCGTTCGAGAACGAGGACGGCACGGTCGTGGTCGTGGCTCAGAACGCGCTGGATAGGGATATGCCGTTCACCTTCGCGAACCCTGCACGCCCTGAGCAGGGGCTGAGCGTTACGCTGCCGGCGCGCTCCTTTAACACCTTCGTGCTGGACTAAGGCGTTTCGCTGAGTTCCGCTCGAACCTTTCGTTTTCGCTGTTTCGTATGGCCAATTCTTCCTTTTTCTTCGGCTGTACGAAACGGCGAATTCTTACACAACCCACCTTTTATCCATCCAACCATCCATCCATCCATTCACCTACATACGACGAGGTATCTCTCATGGCACACACACAGGTCGATCAGTTCCTTTTCGGAGCTGCGTACTACGACGAATATATCCTTCCTCATAATCTCGACCGCATCGAGACGGACTTCCAGATGATGCGCGAAGCGGGCATGAACGTCATCCGCATCGCCGAATTCACGTGGAGCACCGAAGAGCCAGAGCCAGGCGTCTTTAACTTCGCTCACGTGGACCGCGCTCTCGAAGCTGCGCAAAAGTATGACATTAAGGTCATCATCGGCACGCCTACGGCAGCAGTGCCGAGCTGGCTCGTGGAGCTCGACCCTCACGTGCTCGCTGTCCAGGACGGCTCTGGTCAGGCGAAGTATGGTGCTCGCCAGAACATGGACATCGTGAACGGGACGTACCGCTTCTACGCTGAGCGCATTATCCGCCAGCTCATCTCGCACACGGTTCAGCATCCTCAGGTCATCGGCTTCCAGGTGGATAACGAGACGAAGTATTATGACTCCTGCAGCCCAGACATGCAGAAGCTCTTCGTGAAGTCTCTGCGCGAGCGCTTCCATGGTTCGACGGACGAACTGAATAAGGCTTTCGGTCTGGATTACTGGTCGAACCGCGTGGATGCGTGGGAAAACTTCCCTGATGTGTCCGGAACTATTAATGGCTCGCTGAAGGGCACTTTCGATGAGTTCCGCCGCGCTGTAGTCACCGAATTCCTCGCCTGGCAGGCGGGAATCGTCCGCGAGTACATGCGTGACGACCAGTTCATCACTCAGAACTTCGACTACGAGTGGCGTGGATACTCCTACGGCGTCCAGCCAGCAGTGAACCACTTCGAAGCCGGTAAGGCTCTGGATATCTCCGGCGTGGATATCTACCATCCGACCGAAGAGCACCTGACCGGTAAGGAGATAGGCTTCGGTGGAGACGTGGCCCGCAGCGTGAAGGACGGACGGAACTTCATCGTCCTCGAGACCGAGGCACAGGGACAGCACGGCTGGCTGCCATACGCTGGTCAGCTGCGCCTGCAGGCGTACTCTCACGTGGCGAACGGTGCTGACGGTGTCATGTACTGGCACTGGCATTCCATCCATAACTCTTTCGAGACGTACTGGAAGGGTGTGCTCTCGCACGACTTCGAGAAGAATCCGACCTACGAAGAGGCTGGCGTCTTCGGCCGTGAGATGGCCGACCCTGCTGTGGGTGGCCGCCTCCTGCACTCTACAAAGCAGAACCGTGTGGCCATCATGGTCTCGAATGAGGCTCTGACCGCGCTGAACTGGTTTAACCTCGAGTCGGGCTTCCCGTTCGGTGGCAGTACGCAGTATAACGACGTCGTGCGCCGCTTCTATGACGCGCTCTTTGAACTGAACGTGGAAGTGGACATTCTGCCTGTGAATGCGCCTGCTGAGCGCGTGAACCGGTACGCGATGGTGCTCACGCCTGCTCTGTACGTGGCTCCTCAGTCCACCATCGACACGCTGCGCGAGTACGTGCGCGACGGTGGCCACCTCGTCAGCTCGCTGCGTTCGTTCGTGACTGACGAGAATACGAAGGTCTGGCAGGATAAGGCTCCGCATGATCTGACCGATGTGTTCGGCGTTTCGTATAACCAATTCACCCGCCCTGATGGTGTGGTCACCATCTCGGGACCGGTGCTCGAGGGAGCATCGCACGCTGAAGCATTAATTGAACTTCTGAAGCCGGAAAGCGACGATGTCGAGGTGCTCGCCGCATACGACCACTACGCGTGGAACTCGTACGCAGCCGTCACGCGCCACGCTTTCGGCGCGGGCGATGCCGAGTACATCGCGACGCTGCCATCTGCAGACGCTGCACGCGCTATCCTGCGCGAAGCCGTCGAGCATGCGGGCATCCGTGTGCCGGGCGCAGACCTCGCAGGCACGGTCACCGTGCGCCAGACCGTCACGCCAGAAGGAAAGACCGCCACGTATCTGCTGAACTACTCGGCCGAGCCAGTCACCTTCGCCTCGCCGGTAGCCGGCGAAGTGCTCGTGGCGCCGGAAGTCATCGGACAGGACGGAAAGCTGACGGGGCAAGCAGCGCCACTGCCAGCAGGCACGGCCGTAGAAGCGGGCCAGGAGATTACTCTCGGTCGCTGGAATCTCGCGGTCATCCTCGGCTAGCGTGTCGCGGTAAGACTGTCGGACTAAAATACGGAGGTAAGTACCTACTCACCATCGTCGGGATGGGCGGGAAGATACTTACCTCACATAGACGTTAATGGAGATAACTCAATGGTGAACGTACACGATTTAACAGTAGAAGAGAAGGCGTCCCTGACCTCGGGTGGCGACGCATGGCACTTCCAGCCAGTAGAGCGCCTCGGCGTGCCAGGATACATGCTGACGGACGGACCTCATGGCCTGCGTAAGGAAAAGAGCGAGACGGCAGCGCTGGATATGAAGAACACTGTGCCAGCTACCTGCTTCCCACCAGCTGCAGGCATGTCCAGCTCGTGGAACCCAGACCTCGTGCGCGAAGTGGGCGTGGCTATGGGTGAAGAGTGCATTCAGGAAGATGTGGCCGTCATCCTCGGCCCTGGCGTGAACATCAAGCGTAATCCGCTCGGCGGGCGTTCCTTCGAGTACTGGTCGGAAGATCCTTTCCTCGCCGGACACGAGGCTGTGGGCATCGTGGAAGGTGTGCAGTCTCAGGGCATCGGCACCTCGCTGAAGCACTTCGCTGCGAATAATCAGGAGACCGACCGTCTGCGCATCGACGCACGCATATCCGAGCGTGCTCTGCGCGAGATCTACCTGCCAGCATTCGAGCACATCGTGAAGACTGCACAGCCATGGACCATTATGTGCGCGTATAACCAGCTGAATGGTGTCTTCGGCTCGGAAAACCGCTGGCTGCTCACCGACGTTCTGCGCGGCGAGTGGGGCTTTGAGGGCATCGTCATGAGTGACTGGGGTGCAGTTCATGACCGCGCTGCCTCGCTGAATGCTGGGCTGAATCTCGAGATGCCACCGAGCTACACGGATGACGAGATAGTCGTGGCTGTGAAGGATGGCCGCATACCAGAAGAGCAGCTCGACCGCATGGCTCAGGGTATGCTCGACCTCGTGGAGAAGGCTCGCGAAGCTATGGAGCGGGAAGGCTTCGTCTTCGACAAGGACGTGCACCACCGCATCGCGCGCCGTGCGGCTCAGGAATCCATCGTCATGCTGAAGAACGAGGATGGGCTGCTGCCGCTGGGGGCTGGCGATGGTGCTGAGGCCGCTGAGGGTGTGCGCGTGGCTGTGATCGGCGAGTTCGCGCGTACACCACGCTATCAGGGTGGCGGTTCCTCGCACATTAATCCGACGAAGATGACTTCTCTGCTGGACGCTCTTGAGGAGCGCGGTGCAGACTTCACCTTCGCGCCAGGCTTCACGCTGGACCGCTCGGAGCAGACGGATGAGCTGACGGCTGAGGCTCTCGCGGCTGCACGCGCGGCAGACGTGGTGGTCTTCGCTATGGGTCTTCCTGAGGAAGAGGAGTCTGAGGGCTTTGACCGCACGCATCTGGACATGCCTGCCAAGCAGCTCGAGCTTCTGGCTGCTGTTTCTGAGGTGAATCCGAACGTGGTGGCCGTTCTTTCGAATGGCTCGGCCGTGCAGATGAACCCATGGCAGGAGAACGCGAAAGCTATCCTCGAGACGTGGCTGCTCGGTCAGGCGGGCGGCTCTGCTGTGGCGGATATCCTGTTTGGTGATGCCAATCCTTCCGGTAAGCTCGCTCAGTCCTTCCCGCTGGACATCAAGGACGACCCTTCCATGGTGAACTGGCCTGGCGGTGACCGCGTCGTAGACTATGGCGAAGGCATCTTCGTAGGCTACCGCTACTACGACACCTTCGACGTGGACGTGGCCTATCCATTTGGCTATGGCCTGAGCTACTCCACCTTTACTGTGTCGGACGTGGCTGTGGAAGCTACGGGCGCGACCTCTGCGCGTGTGAGCGCCACAGTGACGAATACCTCTGCAGTGGATGGTGCTGAAGTGATTCAGGTATATGTAAATCCTGCAGATACCACTCCAGTGCAGCGCCCAGTCCACGAGCTCAAGGGCTTCCAGAAGGTCTTCGTGAAGGCTGGCGAGAGTGTGCGCGTAAGCATCGACCTCGACGACCGCGCCTTCGCCTACTGGTCCGAGAAGGACGGCGGCTGGCGCGTAGTCGCTGGCGAGTATGGGGTGGAAGTGGCTACGTCCTCGCGTGACATCGTTTCACGTGAAACGATGTCTCTGGCCGGAGATGACTTCTACGCGGAGCTGAACGAGTGGTCGAACTATGGCGAGTTTAAGGCCGATACGTGGGGCGCGCTCGCAGTCCAGCACATGCTGGAGAAGGGTGCCACCGGTGAGCTGCCAGCCATCCCAGAAGATAACCTCGGCGTGCAGCTCTTCATGGAGACCATGCCTATTAACTCCATGCCAGTCCTCTTCGGTAAGGAAGGGCGTCGCTTGACGCAGTTCCTGCTCGAGGACTACGCGGCTGAGCGCGCGAAGGCGTAAGGGGAGTGCGGGGGTGAGTTCGCTGTACTCCCGGTATAATAAGACCTGCTGAAGCAGCAAGGGTAGGGCAGCTTCAGCGGTTATGAGGGCGAGACCTGTGTGTGGTATGCGGGTCTCGCCCTTTTTGCGTGGGGGTGCGGGCTGTGGGGTCGGCTGTGGTGCGGGCTGTGGGGTGGTGCTGCGGGGGTGCGGGCTGTGGGGCGGTGCTGCGTATACCCGCGTGGCCACGTTGTGTGTAAATCGTCTCACTTTTTGCCCAGAAAGGTCCTCGGAACAGAGAAAATGGGCCTCTGCGTGAGATGATTTACACACAACGTGTCCGTGAAATAACCGTGCTGCGCGCTACACTGAAGAAATCTACATAATTTTTCACAAATCTCAGAATCTCCCTGATGAGACGTGGATGAACGATGAACGGAGCACCATGGCAGATACCGCCACCGAGACTGAACCCACCCCAGAGACCGCAGACGAAGCCGCCCCACCCGAAGCCGCCCCAGACGGCCTCAAGCGCCGCATGTCCTCGCGCCACCTGACCATGATCTCCCTCGGCGGAGTCATCGGCACGGGTCTGTTCGTGAGCTCTGGCGAGACCATCCATGCCGCTGGCCCGCTCGGAGCCATCCTCGCCTACGCTGCAGGCTCTCTGCTCGTGTACTGTGTCATGATTTGCCTCGGCGAGCTCTCTGTGGCCATGCCGTACGCAGGCAGCTTCCACCTCTACGCAAAGAAATTCATCGGCCCGGGTACGGCCTTCGCTGTGGCCATCCTCTACTGGCTGAACTGGGCCGTCGCGCTCGCTTCGGAGTTTACGGCGGCGGGCATGCTCATGAAGTTCTGGTTCCCGGATTCGCCGGAGTGGGTGTGGTCGGCGCTATTCATGGCGGCCGTTCTCGCGCTGAATCTGCTGAGTGTGCGCATGTATGGGGAAGCGGAGTTCTGGTTCTCGAGCATTAAAGTAGTGGCCATCGTGGCCTTTATCCTCATCGGTGCGGCGGCCATCGTGGGCTTCGTTCCCATGTCCGCTCAGATCACGGGAGCCGCAGGAGCCGCAGGAGCCACGGGAGCCACGGGAGCTACGGGAGCTACGGGAGCCACGGGAGCCGCACAGATTACACAAAACACAGGCGCCCCCGACAGCGCCCCATGGTTCTCGAACTTCTACTCGGGCGGCTGGTTCCCGGTGGGCATTCTGCCTGTCTTTTCCACGCTTCTCACCGTCATTTTCGCCTTCTCGGGCACGGAAGTGGTGGGTGTCGCGGCCGGCGAGACGAAGGATCCGCAGAAGGCTATCCCGAAGGCTGTGCATACGACTGTCTTCCGCTTGGTTATCTTCTTCATCGGCTCCATCGGCGTGATGGCTGCTCTCATTCCGTGGCATCGTTCGGGTGTGAGCACGTCTCCGTTCGTCATGGTGTTCCAGGCCATCGGTCTGCCGTACGCGGCGGATATCATGAATTTCGTGGTGCTGACGGCTGTTCTGTCCGCTGCGAATTCCGGCCTGTATGTCTGCGCGCGCATGGTCTGGTCGCTGGGGCGCGAGGATATGATTTCTCCGGCACTGGCCCGCACGAATGCGCACGGTGTTCCGGTCCGCGCTGTCCTCGTCTCCATGGTGGGCTCCATGCTGTGCTTGCTCACGTCGGTCTTCGCCGCGGATACGGTCTACCTCGCCCTCGTGGCGGTCTCGGGCCTGGCCACGCTGGTCGTGTGGGCTGCCATCGTCGTGTGCCAGATGCTCTTCAGGCGCTCGCTCGAGCGCGAGGGGACGAGCGCGGATGACCTCGGCTACCGCGTTCCGCTCTACCCGCTCATCCCGGTTCTCGCCCTTGTGCTGACGGCCGCGGTCCTCGTGCTCATCCTGTTCGATGCCGCTCAGCGCGACACCTTGCTGTACATGATTCCGTTTACCGCGCTGTGCTATGCGTTCTACTACGTGCGCGCGTGGTGGAAGGCGCGGCGTTAAGGCCAATTCCACCACTAGCACATACACAAAGGGGACCCTGCCGGGTCCCCTTTTCCTTTAGTACTGTTCCATCACGTAGCCGAGTACATCTGAGCGGTTCAGTATGCCTACCATGCGTCCACTGTCCATCACAGGCACCTTCTTCAGGTGATGGGTGACGAGCACTTCGCAGATGTGTGCCATGGAGTCGTGCACATCCACGCTAATCACACGCGTGGTCGCGAAGTCGCTGACTGGTCGGGACATATTCTCACGCACACGGTCGGAGAAACTTTCCGTATTATGCAGGATAATGGCGCTGTAGAACGTGGTAAATTCTGGCACCTGGTCCGCCACGAGGCGCAGGATGTCGCCGTCGGAGACGAAGCCAGCCAGAGAGCCATCTGCGCGCACCACAGGAGCGCCCGAGATACCGCGCGAGGTGAGCACGCGAATGGCATCCATAGCAGTAGCATCTTCGGAAATGGTATACACATCCGTCTTCATGAGCGCACTCAGCTCATCCTGAGCCTCAGCAGCAGGACGAGCCATAGTCTTACGCGTATCGCGCACGAAGAAAGCGCCCACGAAGCCCAGCAGTGCTATGGCCAGCGAGAAGAACAGACCCCAGCGCGTTCCGAAGGAGAAGCGTGCAGAAGCAGATCCCGCATCCCCATACGCAGACTGACCTGCCACGAGCAGTGAGGTAGCCACAGCGGTGAACACAGCGCCCACGACCTGCTGAAGCGTGTTCATAATGGCTGATCCATCCGGGTTCAGCTCGCGAGGAAGCGTGCTTAAGGCATAGGTCTGCAGTGGGCTCATGGCCAGTGGTACGCCCACCATGATGATGCAGTGTGCGAGAACGACCACCACAGCGTTCGGCTCGGACACGAAAGTCTGGGACAGCAGTACCAGGAGGCCCAGCACGGCCACACCGAAGCCAGCCAGTCCTGGTACTCGCGCACCCAGACGGTTATATGCGCGCCCGGACATAGCCCCCGTAAAGGCATTCAGCACGCCACCAGGAATCATGATGACGCCCACCAGTGCCACAGCCAGGCCCACGCCGTTCTGGAAGAATTGAGGCAGGAGGAACATGACGGTGAGGGTAATGCCGAAATTCAGCATGACGAGCGTCACGCCCAGCGTAAAGTCACGGAAGCCAAAGGCGCGCAGATTCAGCACAGGCTCAGCCAAGCGCAGCTGACGCGTGCAGTACCATACGAGGCACAGAACGCCCACCACGAGCGCTGCCAGCACAGGCACGCTCAGCCAGCCGTACTCGCTGGCCATACCCGCGCCGAGCACGAGACCGCCGAAGCCGAGCACAGACAGCACTACGGACAGCATGTCTACGTGCGGACGCGTGAGTTCATATGGAGAAATGAGGAAGCGCACAGCCAGAACCATGCCCACCACAGCCAGCAGAGCGATGGACCAGAAGACGTCGCGCCAGCTGAGCAGCCCTGCAAGTATGCCGGCGAGAGTCGGTCCTATGACAGGCGCGATCATGATGACGAGAGTGGTCATGCCCATAGCCGCGCCGAGTTTCTCCGGCGGCATGATTTCGAGCACGAGCGAGAACATCATAGGTAGTGCCAGACCCAGGCCTATGCCCTGGATGGCGCGGCCGGTCAGCAGTAGCGCGAAGTTCGGCGCCAGGGCGCTCATGGCGGCGCCCACCGCGAAGCATCCGAGCGCGAAGAGCGTGAGCGACTTCAGGCTGAAATGCTTGAGTAGGATGGACGAGAACGGCAGGACGAGGCCTATCATGAGCATGTAGCCCACGACGAGCCATTGCGTGAGCGAGGTCGAGACGTGGAACTGCTCGCCGATAGTCGGCAGGATGATGTTCATGGCCGTCTCGCTGTACATTCCGGTAAACGCGGCCACGTAGAGCGCGCTCAGAACGCGGTATGGATGCGCCACGCGGGCGCGAGTATGCTTCTGTGCGTCTGGCACAGTTTTCTCCTTCTGTCTTATTTCTCCCAATTTTCCCGTGAGCGGATAGACCTCTTCTACGGAGGGGAGCCAACTTTTCCACCGTAGGGGATTTTTTGATGCTTCGTAAGCGCGTGTCGGGAAATGCGTCGCTGCGGCGGAACGCTCAGAGAGGAAAAATTGTAGAGGAATAGCGCAAAGGCTCAGCAGATACCCCACGAACGTCCAGAAAACTCGTAAACTATAATCCGTTATGATAGATGTAGTTATAGTCAGCGCCGTGCGCACGCCCATAGGACGATTCGGCGGCGCGCTCGCCTCCCTGTCCGCAGTAGACCTCGGTACGCTCGCCGCACGCGCGGCCATCGAGCGCGCCGGAGTGAGCGCGGACAGCATAGACCAGTCTATCTTCGGGAACGTCCTCCAGGCGAACTCCGGGCAGAACGTCGCCCGGCAGATAGCGCTGAAAGCAGGCATGGCCACCGGCTCCACAGCCATGACCATTAATGAAGTGTGCGGATCGGGACTGAAAGCAGTGCGCCTCGGCCAGGCGGCCATCGTCATGGGAGACGCAGACGTGGTCCTCGTGGGCGGTACCGAGTCCATGAGTAATGCTCCGCATTACCTGCCGAAGCTGCGCGACGGTTTCCGGTACGGGAACACGGAAATGGTCGATGCCATCTTCCGCGACGGTCTCTCCGACGCGTTTACCGGGGAAGCCATGGGGGTGACTGCAGAAAATGTGGCCGCAGAGTTCGGCATTACGCGCGAGCAGCAGGACGCCTTCGCGCTCGCATCCCATCAGAAGGCTGTAGCGGCGGCCGAGTCTGGCGCTTTCGCGGCTGAAATCGTGCCGGTGACCGTGCGCACACGCCGTGGTGATGTGGTCGTGGATGCAGATGAAGCTCCACGCCCAGATACGTCTCTCGAAAAGCTCGCTGGACTCAAGAGCGTGTTTGTGGAGGACGGGACTGTGACCGCCGGTAATTCCAGTGGTATTAATGACGGTGCCTGCGCGCTTATTCTCATGCGTAAGGATCTCGCTGAAGAGCAGGGCGTCGAGTATCTCGCTGAGATTCACGGATACTGCGAAGGTGGCATCGACCCCGACTTTATGGGTTATGCTCCGAAGCACGTCATCGAAAAGCTTATGAAGACCACGGGGGCTAGCCTGAATGACATGGACCTCGTGGAAGTAAATGAAGCCTTCGCTGCTCAGTCGCTGGCAGTCAGCCAGCAGCTCGGCCTGGATGAAGCGAAGCTGAATGTACACGGTGGAGCCATAGCTCTGGGGCATCCGCTGGGCTGCTCAGGTGCACGCATTCTTACTACTCTTATTCACGCGCTGCGCGCTCGCGGAGAACATCATGGCGTGGCTGCACTGTGCGTGGGTGGCGGCATCGGCGTGGCTATGCAGGTGGAAGTGGCCTAGGTATGGCTGCGAGGAAGTTTTATCAGCTCAGTGCTGCTGAGCGTCTGGATGTCCTGCGCGAGCAGGGCGTACTCGGCGGGTCTGAGGAGTACGAGGCTTTTGCGCGTGCGCAGTCTCATGGCATTCTGGAGCCTGACGTGGCGGGGCATCTCATCGAAAATCAGATATCCCAGTATGCTCTGCCTCTCGGCGTAGTTCCGGGACTTCGCGTGAATGGCCGCGAGTATACCGTTCCTCTCGTGGTCGAAGAGGCTTCGGTGGTGGCAGCGGCGTCGAACGGTGCGCGGATGACTGCGCGCGCGGGTATTCATGCCGAGTCTGAGCCGCATCGCGTTCTCGGCGAAGTGGTCTTTCTTTCGGATGACGTCTCGGCAGACTATGCTCAGGAAGTCATCGTTTCACGTGAAACATTCCTTTTCGCTCGTGCTGAGGAGGCTCTACCGAGTATGCATGCACGGGGCGGGGGACTGGAGTCTCTCGAGGTGCGCGCTACGCCGGACGGGCGCTTCACGCGCATCCTTCTCACTATTAATCCGTGCGATGCCATGGGAGCAAATGCGGTAAATACCATATCCGAAGCTCTCCGTGCGGTCTTCGAAGACTGGTTCGGTGCACAGGCCCTCGTGGCCATCCTGTCGAATGCTGGTGATGACAGTGTAACCACGGCCGAGGTGGAGCTCGAGCCGGTGGATGTAGCTGTGCGTGGCATGGATCCTCAAGCACTTGTGGAGCGTATCGCGCTTCTGTCTGAGCTGTCTCAGAGTGATTACTTGCGTGCTGTCACCCATAATAAGGGCATTATGAATGGCATATCCTCGGCTGTTCTTGCCTCGGGTAATGACACCCGTGCGCTGGAGGCGAGCGTGCACGCCTTCGCTGCGCACTCCGGACCGTATGATGGCTCCTACCAGCCGCTATCCACGTGGACTGTCCTCGATAACGGTCACCTTTTCGGCCGTATCCGCCTGCCTCTTCAGGTGGGCATCGTGGGGGGAGCGGCGAGCTCCATTCCTCTCGCGAAGGCCGCGCGCGCTATGGGCGCGTACGGCAGTATAACGGAATTTAAGAACGTCCTCGCTGCCCTCGGTCTCGTGCAGAATCTCTCTGCCATCCGCGCGCTCGCCGGGCCAGGGATTCAGGCGGGGCATATGAATTTACAGATGAATGCACTCGCCATCGCTGCAGGAGCGAGCGGAGGGCAGATAGAACGTATCGCTGCCCAGCTGCGCGCACTTCCGGCGAGCGAGCGCACGGCTGCACGCGCGCGCGAACTCGTCGCACAGGATGAGCAGAGCGAGAACGGAGACTGACATGAAGCCGAGCAGAGGAAACATAGGTATAGACCGCATCAGTATGTACACTCCGGCGTATTACCTCGACGTGCGCGAGCTCGCCGAAGCGCGCGGCGTGGATCCGGATAAGTACACCATCGGCATCGGGCAGGATGAGCAGGCCGTGATCCCGTCGAGCCAGGATGCGGTGACCATGGGCGCGGCTGCTGCTGCAGATCTTCTCGCGTACATCGACCCGGAGCGTCTCGGCCTCGTTATCCTCGGCACGGAGTCTGGCGTGGACGCATCGAAGGCAGGTGCGCTGTATATTCATGAGCTGCTCGGGCTTCCGCATACGGTTCGCGTGATGGAGATTAAAGAGGCGTGCTACGGCGGCACGGCTGGCCTGCTGACCGCGCGCGACTACGTAGCTGCTCATCCGGGCGCGCAGGCGCTCGTCATCGCGTCTGACGTGGCGCGGTACGGTCTGGCCACGGGCGGCGAGGTGACGCAGGGCGGCGGCGCAGTGGCCATGCTCGTGTCCGAAAATCCGCGTATTCTCGCGCTTTCTGCGGATTCGACCGTCTACTCGGAGAGCATTCAGGACTTCTGGCGTCCGGTCTACACGGATGAGGCGCAGGCGCGCGGCAAGTACTCGACCGAGCAGTACCTCGAATTTTTCGCGCGCGTATGGGGCGCGTCTGGCCTGTCCGCTGCTGACTGCGCGGCTGTGCTTTTCCATCTTCCGTATACGAAAATGGGCGCGAAGGCGCTGGCTCGGCTCGCTGAGCTGGACGCGGTGTCGGATGAGCTTCGCGCGCGCTTCCAGTCGAGCATCGCTTTCTCCCGCCGCGTGGGGAACCTCTACACCGCGTCGCTGTACCTCGGCTTGCTTTCGCTGCTGTGCTCTTCTCCTGCTTTCGAAGGCCAACTCGCCCTCTTCTCTTACGGATCTGGAGCCGTCGGCGAGCTCTTTACCGGGCGGTTGGTCGAGGGGTATGAGAAGTTCCTGCCAGACGTGAATGCTCTGCTGGATGCGAGACGGAAGGTGAGCGTGGGGGAGTACGAGAACATCTTCCGCGATGCCGTGCCGTATGGGCCAGAGGACTATGCCACGAATCCTGACTACTACTGCGGACCATTCGTGCTGACAGGGGTGGTGGGGATGGAACGCCAGTATGCGCGGCGCGAGGAGTAGGTTTTGCGTAATAGAGAAATTTTGCTCATAAGTGCGCGTTTGTAGTCACGAATGACCGTTGACTTTATGAAGTCAACGCAAGAATGGCTTAATCTCGTCAAGGGGAGTGTCATTCGTGACTACAAACTCAGGAAAGAGAAGAGGGAAGTATGACTAAGGAAACTCGATATAATGCGGAGACTGAAGCTGCTCTAGAGGAAGCGCGCGAGATAATGCGTGGAGAGCGCGATGCCACGCGGTACCAGTCTGTAGAGGACGCGTTCGCAGATGCATTATCTGATGTGAACGAAATGTGAAAAACGCGAGTTTGTCGTCACGAATGACCACCGATTTTACGGACTTAAGCCGTTTATGCGTTGACTTCATAAAGTCAACGGTCATTCGTGACTACAAACTCGCAGTTTTACCGAAAATTTTCTCAGTGCAGCGAAGCACTATCTGGCAGCCCCTCTGCCGGGCCTCTGCGCCACTGCGTCGCTGCGTCGCCGTGCCGCTCGCCCCCCTACACTATCCGCCTCTGTGCCGCCCACCGCGTCAGCTGAGCGCGGTTCGAGAGCTGGAGCTTGTGCAGCACTTTCGACATATGGCTTTCCACTGTCTTAATGGAGATGAACAGCTCCGCTGCTACTTCTTTATAGGTATATCCACGCGCGATGAGGCGCATGACTTCCTGCTCGCGCTCACTGAGTGAGTTCAGCTCGTCGTCGTCCTCATAAACGGATGCCTCGCTCGGCTGAGGAGACGCTGAAGCAGTCCCCGCCCCCTGGAACGCCTGCAGCACGAATCCGGCCAATTGAGGGGAAAACACCGCATACCCGTCATACACCTGCTGAATGGATGCGAGCAAATCTGCCGGCCCGATGGCCTTCGTCACGTATCCGCGCGCGCCCGCCCGGATCACAGCTCCCACGTCCTCCGCGGAATCGGACACAGACAGAGCCAGGAACGTCGTCGCGGCGGAAAAAGCGCGAGACCGCGTGAGAATTTCCGCGCCGCCGCCTCCCTGACCGCCCGGCACATGCACGTCCAGCAGCACCACGTCCGGCTGCGTATCCGCGATCATGGCCACCGAGCCGTCCACGTCTCCCGCCTGGCCCACTATCTCCACCGTATCCGCGCCCACGCTGCTCAGCGCGCCGATGACTCCCGCGCGAAACATCTCGTGGTCATCTACTACAGCTACTCGGATCAATTGACACTCCTTCACTCAGCACCACTTAGCCCAGCGGCATACTCATGCGCACTTCCGTCCCCCAGCCAGCGCGCGACACTATCTTTACTGTACCTCCAGCACGCTCCACGCGGCCCACGATAGACTCGCGCACACCGAGGCGGTCCGCCGGTACGTTCGCGATATCGAAGCCCTCGCCGTGGTCGCGCACGAACGCCTCGACGCGCCCGCCTGAGCCGCCCGCGCCACCGCTCGACTCCACATACAGCGACACTGGCGCCGCGCCATGCGTGCACGCGTTCGTCAGCGCCTGCTGCGTCGCGCTCACGAGAGCGTCCGTCGCCTCGCTCGGCTGCACGTCGCCCACCGTAATCACCTCGATGGGCACGCCGTACGTGTCCTCCACGCGCCCCGCCACGAGCTTCATACTGCTGGCGAGCGAGACGCTTTCGGCCTCGCGTCCCTCGTACAGCCAGCGCCGAAGCTCTCGTTCCTGCGTGCGCGCGAGCTGGGCGACGGCCTCCGCGTTCTGCGCGTTCTGCCGGATGAGGTTCAGCGTCTGCAGCACCGAGTCGTGCAGATGAGCCGCCATATCTGCGCGCTGTTCTTCGCGCTCTTTTTGCGCTGTTTCTTCTGCCAATTTCTGATGTGCGTGCGCGAGCCACGGCGCGGCGATGATAAACGCGCTGAAAATGCCGATGACGAACACGCCAAACATAGGAAGGCCTGCGCGGCGCCCGTACATGACCATGAGCAGAAGAAAGACTCCCACGATGAACGCAGCCAGGGCAGCCCCCGTCATAAGAATGCTCCCTTTATTTACGCGCTCGAAGTACAGCCACACAGCCAGCGCACACACGGCGGCTATGGCCACTTCCACAGCGATAACGGGTGAGAGAATGTGACGTTCCACGGCCCAGTCGAACCCCAGAAAGATGATGATGAGTCCCACGCAAATAATGCCGATGATATTCCACAGGTACGGGCCTGTGGAAGCGGGGGCCTGACTGTGTGTGGATGACGTGCGGTTCGAAGCGGCGTCCGTTCCTACAGAGGGTGCGAAGGCGCGGCCGATGGTATCTCCCACATACTCAGCTGGGGAGGCGGCGGCAGGAGAGGTGGCGGCAGGTGCGCCGGTCGCCGAGGGATCGAGCGGCTGTGCCAGCGGAGCCTGCGCAAGCGGAGCCTGCGCCAGCCCAGCCGGCACCATGCCATACGCCACGTTATATGACGTGTTATACGACGGCAGCGTAATCCACAGGAACAAATACGCGATAATCCCCAGCCCGAAGGACAGTGTGAGCACCACGAACACCAGCCGCACGAGCCACACGGGAATCCCCAGATGCTGTGCGACTCCCCGGCATACGCCGGCAAAGACGCGCCCCTGGTAGGGCCGGTATAGCGGTGCTTTCGCGGGGTAGAGTGGTGGTGGAGTCGTTTTTTCAGTCATAGTGTCCATTATGCCATCCGAGGAGGGTCAGGGCGAGTAGTCGGGCCTCGAATCAGGCGAGAATAGGGGGTTATTCAGGGGTGTCCCCGATAACGCGCGCGCCACAGATTCGGCATACTGGAAGCATGAACGATAATGCATTCTTTTCCTGGCTCCGCCGCTCTGAGATGACTCGCGGCGACCAGCGCTGGGTGGGCGGCGTGTGCTCGGGCATCGCGCAGCGCCTCGGCTGGGACGTGGCGCTCGTGCGCGTCCTCATGATTCTGCTCACCATCGTGGGCGCAGGCCTGCTCGTCTATCCGCTGGCTTGGCTGCTGCTGCCGAACACGCGCGGCGAGATCCTCCTGCAGGACCTCTTTACCGCGGGCCGCTCGAGCGGTGAGGCCATCGCGGCGCTCATCGTCTTCATCATCGGCGCGCTGAGTACGGCGGTGACTTTCTGGGGGCTCGCCTCGGTGGCGGCCTTCTTCATCCTCGTTCAGCACGCGGTGAGCCAGGCTGAGGCGCCGGCACCCGCTGCTGCGCCTGCTGGAGCGTTCGCGCAGGCCGCGTATGTGCCGCCTGTGGCCGCGCCGCTGCCCGTCGTCGAGCGCGAACGCGTCATCCGCACGCGTAAGAGCGCCGGTCCGGTCGTGCGTCTGCTCGTCTGGGCTGTGATCTTCCTGAGTGCGGGAGTGACGTACCTTTCTGGCCAATTCATCCGCATCTCCGCCTATGACTACCTCGCATGGGCTCGCCTGTGGATGATGTGGGGCACGGCAGTGACTATGGCACTGTGCATTCTCACTCTCGTGCTGGCACTCATGGGACGCAGGAGCGGCGGATATGCGGGACTTGCTGCCTTCGGGGTGGTGCTGTGCCTCATTATCACCACCGTGGCTGTGGGTTCGAGCTACGCGTATGAGTCGAGCTATACGCTGAACTACGGGCGTCAGGTCTCCAGCACATATCCACACCGCGTCATGGTGGGTAATGGCGAGACGCTGAAGATTACGAAGAACCTCGAGAAGAAGCTGACCGAAGGAGTAGTTTTCACTTCCACGGATAAGTTCCACACGGCGAACGTGACCCTGGATCTGACTGACTGGGAGAGCGTGATGGGCAAGCACACGTGGACGAATTATGACGGTCAGAGCGTGGAATCCTCCTGCCCAGCAGGCACTTTTAACGTGAATGTGAGCAGCGTAAACCTGAATGTGCGCGTGCCTCGCGGCTGCAGCTATGGGTCGGATAAGCTAGGAGTAATCACTGATGATGGTGGCACAGGCTGGAATAACCGTGTGCTCGAAAACGTCCGGAGTAAGTACGCCCAGCGTTTCCGCGATGCATTCAGCGAGAAGAAGAAAGAATTGGAAAACTCGCCAAACGGAACGGACTCGCGCGGATACGATGCGGACGACTTCGATAACTTCTCCTTCCTCTCAGTAAAAACGGATAACGACGACCTGCGCTGGAACTGGACGGACGTGGGGCCGCTGCTCGGCTCGACGTATGACGCGCTTGAAAAGGCGTACGAGCAGGAGCGCGACGGTCGCCTCGACAAGGACATCGAACTGCACGTACGCACGCTCATGCCATTCGGAACCGTCACATTCACGGAAGCATAAAGGAATACATCATGGAAAATTTCGAGAACACGACGATGCCGATGCCAGCAGGTCCGCACTCGGCGGGCCAGAGTCAGAATCAGGGGCAGGCTCAGGGCCAGGATCAGGATCAGACGCAGCCTATTAACCCAGCGTATCTGCAGGGCGCGCCGACTCAGGCGATGCCGCAGGCGGGTCAGCCTCAGCCTGCACAGGGGATGCCTGCACAGCCGGGTCAGCCGAGTCAGCCGGGCGCAGCGCCATACATGCCATATACTCCGTACTGTGGGTACCCTCAGCCAGGTACGGGATATCCGGGGCAGCCGTATGCTCAGCCGGGCGTGCAGGCTCAGCCGGGGTCTCAGCCGGGCCAGCAGGTGCCGTTCTACGCGCAGACTCCACGCATGGCCCAGCCGCCGCTGTACCGCGCGGCAGACCGTCCACGAGTCCAGGTGCATCTCGTGAATAAATACGAGGATAATAAAACGCCAAACGTCTTCGTCGCGTTCCTCGCCATCCTCGGCATGGTCATCACAGCCATCAGCTTCATCGTGCTGGATGGATACCCAGACAGCCTCTTTATCGCGGATAATATGCGGTTCTTCGGAATGGGAGCAGTGCTCGTGGTAGCCGGCCTCGTTCTCGTAGTGGCGGCCGTGGTGGCCGTCGTGCGTGGACGGATGCTGCGCGCGAAGGCTGCGGAGAGCGAAGCATCCCCGGAGAGTGAGACAGTAGGTGCAGCAGTTGCTGAGCCGGGAGAAGACGACGACGATGCAACTGTTCTCATGGAGTCTCAGGATCCTGAAGAGTCTAAAGGACAGGAGCAGGAAGCGCTGTAAACGGGAAAGTCTCGCGCGCAAAAACTTACGCTAAAGATTTAGCCATTTTTCGCCCTGGCGGGGGTCAAAAATGGCTAAATCTTTAGCGTAACTTTTATATCAGTAAGGAGAATGTGAATGGAATGTGAAGGTGGGAGCTACTTCTCTCAACTTCCTCCAGGATATTCTCGTTTTTAGCGGCTGTAAGCATGAAAAACGAGAATATCCTGGAGGAAGTTTTCTCTTAGGGAAAGAGATGTGATGGAAGTGTGAAGACTGTATGAGTCTCCACACTTGGCCAATACTTTTGTCCGTTTTCAGCCTATGGAAAGTGGGAAAATGGACAAAAGTATTGGCCAATTTTGTGCGCAGCTCCGTTCTCAGTATCGCGGAGTAATAACCCCAGCCGCGCCCTAGTACGCGCCCTGCGCCACCATGGAATCCGCCACCTTCACGAAGCCAGCGATGTTCGCGCCAGCCATGAGGTCGCCAGGCGTGCCGTACTTCTCGGCAGCAGCCAGCGAGCTAGCCACGATGTCTTCCATAATGGCCTTGAGCTTCGCGTCAGTCTCTTCGAAGCTCCAGGACAGACGGTACGAATTCTGGCTCATTTCCAGGCCAGAGACCGCCACGCCACCAGCGTTTGCAGCCTTAGCTGGACCGTAGAGCACGCCAGCCTTCTGGTAGACCGCGATGGCTTCTGGGGTCGATGGCATGTTCGCGCCTTCGCACACCACGGTGCAGCCGTTATCCACGAGCGTCTGAGCCGAAGCTCCGTCTATCTCATTCTGTGTCGCGCATGGCAGAGCGATGTCGCATGGCACACTCCATACGCCTGCGCAGCCCTCGTGATACTCGGATCCTGGAACACGGTCGGCGTATTCCTTAATGCGTCCACGGTGGCCGAGCTTGATGTCCTTCACCACGTCGAGCTGGATGCCGTTTGGATCGTAGATGTAGCCGTTCGAATCCGAGGCGGTCACGACCTTCGCCCCGAGGGACTGCGCCTTTTCGGTGGCGAAGATGGCCACATTACCGGAGCCGGAGATGACCACGGTCTTTCCCTCAAAGGAGTCCCCGCGCAGCTTATCCATCGCTTCTGCGGTGTAGTAGCACAGGCCATAACCGGTCGCCTCGGTGCGAGCGAGGGATCCGCCCCATTCCAGGCCCTTACCGGTGAGAACGCCGGTGAATTCGTCGCGAATGCGCTTGTACTGGCCGAAGAGGTAGCCGATTTCGCGAGCGCCTACGTTAATGTCACCTGCTGGAACGTCTGTAAACTGGCCGATGTGGCGCTGCAGTTCGGTCATGAAAGCCTGGCAGAAGCGCATCACTTCCGCGTCAGACTTGCCCTTAGGGTCGAAGTCGGAACCGCCCTTACCGCCGCCCATAGGAAGGGTGGTCAGGGAGTTCTTCAGAATCTGCTCGAAGCCGAGGAACTTTACCACGGATTCGGTTACAGTAGGGTGGAAGCGCAGGCCGCCCTTGTATGGCCCGATGGCGCTGTTAAACTGAATGCGGTAGCCGCGGTTCACCTGGGTCTTGCCTTCGTCATCCACCCAGCACACGCGGAACTTCACCACGCGCTCTGGCTCGATGAAGCGCTCGAGAATGCCATTTGCCTCGTACTGTGGGTTTGCTTCCACCACTGGGCCGAGGGTTTCGAAGACCTCGCGTACTGCCTGCAGGAATTCTGGCTGATCGCCGTCGCGCTTTTCTGCCTGTGCGTAGACGCGCTTGAGGTAGTCGTTCGTTATAGCCATGATGTATCCTCGCTTACTCTTTCGTAGGATTTCGTTTCGTCGAACACAGCGTGGAGGAGCTGCTTGTGGCGTGCATCCTTCCCTCTGTCTAGTTACCTAGGATATAAATGTGAGCGCGTGGAGGGAATTACGGATATGTTACGAGTGTGCTAACGCCTTTATTTCCGCCCTTTTGTGCCGAAAAAAGATGGTCACATGCTGAGATAGCTCTCCGCCTGCTCGAGTGTGTCATATCCGCTGAGCCGCACAGTTTCGAGGAGAATCCGCTCTGTGAGATTCGTTCCGGAGTCCGCGAGTGAGCGCACGAATGCCGCGTAGAGCTGGACCGTCTCGTCTGAGTAGGTGCACAGCTCGCCGCGCAGATACGTCTCGAAACTCGTGGATTCGCGCGTGTCCTGCTGTGTGGTGAGCACGCGCATGTTCGCGCCGAGGTGCGGGTAGCGCGCGTGGAAGCTTCGCGCCCACTCGACCTGCTGGGCGATGATGCGTTCCTGCTCGGCGCGTCGTTCGTCTGAGATGTGCAGGAGATACGGTTCGAGCTCGCGGTGGAAGTAGTCCGGCTCGGTGGAGGCCATCATCCACGCGTATTTTTCCATGAGCAGGTTTCTGCCCGAGCTGAGGTCGCGTGCATAGCTTTCGCGCAGATCGTCCGGCCACGTGAGAAACTGGCTGAGCCGCATGGTGTGGAACATAGGCCAGTTTCCCTGACAATTCGCGCGTCCGCCCTCGTTATTCACCTGCTGGAACTGCTGCCATTCCGCGGATACGATGTCTTCTGGATTCATGCTTCCTCCTGGATGCTGTGGACGAGCGGGCTGCTGGACGCGATGTGCGCTTCCACGTACGGGCGCTGCCATTCGAGGAAGCTGTCCGTGCTCGTGGTCAGCCCGTCTGCTCTGAGCTGTCTGCCAATTTTCCCGCACACCTCATCGATCCACTCCTGAGCGTGAGCGTCGAGCGGGCAGGTGGCGAGCTTTTCCAGTGTGTCTCCCACGTCTGCGAGCCGCGTGCCCATGCGGCTGGACAGGCGGCGCAGCGCTGCGAACTGCCATTTATAGTACGGAAGGTAGCCTGCGCTGGCGGGAGAATTGACCAGAAAAACGAGCGAACAGACGGTCTGCACGAACTCGCTGACGCACAGAACGGCAGCAGCGCGGTCCGAGCGGCGCAGCATCCGCGCATAGTTATACTGGCCGGTCTGCGCAGCCATGCCGAGGCGCTGGGAGATGAGGTACAGCCGCACGTCCTCAGGCATGAGCCGAAAACCGCGGCGGTGCGCGGAAAAAGCGCCGAGCGGGTCGGCGAAGACCTCGCCATTCGTGGCAGCTGCGAGCGTCGCTTCGTCTAAACTCAGCCACAGATGCTCCTCGCCCACCTGAGCCGGCGCGTGACTCATACCAGTGATGGACTCGAAAAAGCTGTCGATGCTCATCACGCCTGAACGTCCCGTACTGCGCGGGGACGCAGCCGAACGCGTATACCCACGGAAAGTGCTCGGAAGCGCGGCGTAACGAGCAGACAGCGCGGCACCGTACTGCGCGAAGTCCTCGTCCGTCAGCCAGATGCACAAGCGCGGGCCGAAATCGTGGTCGCGCGATAGCTCATCGTCGAAACCGTAGCATTCTGATCCATGACCAGACAGTCCCACAGCCGCGCGGGCCCTCAGCGGTGCGAGGTCTCCAGCGAAGAGCGTGTCCACGTACTCTTCCCAGTAGGCGCGGCTCAGCTGCAGACCGGTGAGATGCTCGCGGGGGATAGATGCGCGAACGAGCCGCACGTTTTCGAGCGTCGTGGCATAGTAATCGCTCGACTTCCCGTAATACTTTTCTATGAGAGCCAGCGCTTTCTCGTAGTAGACGAGTGCGTGTTCTGGGCGGCCGCTGACGAAGAGCGCCTGCGCATACCCGGCGAGGGCGGAGGTGTAATGGGCCGATTCCTGCAGCTTAGGATGCTCCTCGTAGATACTCAGCGCGGCGTGCGTGTGCTCGAGAGCGCTATCTTTCGCGTCGAGCTGGAGGTCGAGCAGGCCGAGGTTCGTGAGCGTGGTGGCGATGTCCGGGTCCTTTTCAGGAGCGGGGCTCGACGTGCGCATCAGCTCGAGCGCGGTCAGGAGCTGCTCACGCGATCCCGGAAGATCTCCTGTATCGCTCAGCAGCATGGAGAAATTATTATACAGAGCGGCCTTCTGCCGGTCCGTGTCTGGCAGAGTGGTCTCGGCCTCGTCGATGGCGCGTTCGTAGAGAGTGTGCGCTCGCGTGTAATCCTGAGCCTGGCGCAGAGCGGTGGCCACATTAATGAGGATGATGGTACCTTCGGGGGTGTTCTCGAGGTGGAGCTGGGTGCGTAGGTCGAGTGCGCGGGCCGAAAGCTCCCGGGAGTGCTCGTGGCGGCCATGCGAGCGGTCGAAACCGAGAAATTCACTGATAACGGTGAGCTCGGCTGTGAGGTCCTGCGTGGCACGAGCCGAGGCGAGGGCGTGCTCGAGGTAGGGTAGGGCTTTCGTAGCCGCTTCGTGGTGCGCGAAGATCTCGTCGAGCCCACGGTAGAAATCTTCAGCGCTGAAATCATGGCGTGTCATATTTTCATTCTAGACGTATGCCTTGCCCAGTAAAATGGGGCGTGTACTAGTACTTCGCAGACAGCGATGGCGAGAAGTGTACGAGAAGAGAGACATGATGAAGAGAATGGGGGAAAAGGGGCGGTCTATGCTCCGCGCAGTGTGCGCGCTCGTGCTGAGCGTGGCTTTTATGCTGGGTGGAAGCCTGGCTTTCGGAGGCGGCACGGCGGCCTTCGCGGCGGAGGGTGATGTAGGCGCGGGAAGCGTCACATTCGTGGGCCAGTGGGTGAATGAATCAGGCTCGAAGACGGATACGACGCGCAGTTTCGCTTCGCTGGATGATAAACTCGGCGCTCCTGAAGCAAATCTCGGGCTTTTCCGCGGTATAGGAAAGACGTTCCTCGGCTGGTCAGATAAAGAGCCTGACAGTGAAACGGGCTGGATCCAGAGCGGAGCGCGTCTTTTCTCGCCACAGGATACTGTGCGTATGGCATTCCCGAATGGGATTCCTGCAGACGCGAAGCTGTACGGAATCTACTTTAGTCTGAATGATCCGAATGATCCGCTTCCTACGGGTAATTTCGGCCTCGGTCTGGCGCTCATAGGCGGCATGGCGAAGATAAACCTGACGAGTACAGTCACTGTAGATGGTGAAGGCGAGGCTGCTGCTGAAGCAGTTCTGCCAGACACGAAGCTCGAACGGACGTCCACTGAGGAAGCCTCCGGCCAGAAGACCACGACCATTTTGGATACCTATGCGAAGAAAGATGACACCTCGAGCATAAACGAAGTAGTGCTGAGTTCGCATATTCATATGGATGATGCCACAGCCATGCTCGCCTATAAGAACCCTACGGCTGGGTATGGGAATCACACGAATGTGCTGACGCGTAACTATCCGACGCTGATGGCCTCAGATGCTGAGCTCAGCACAGATTCTGGCCAGGTGGGATACACGTATGTGGACATGGTGACCACGCTGGATCCGGGCATTACTGTGCCAGAGACGCTGACTCTTGAGACGAGTGCGTACACCTGGCGTCCACTCTATGCCATGGATGGAACGCGAAATCGTCTGGAGATTCTGAATCCTGCAGATGATACGAGCTTAGGTTCTACGAAACACAGCTTCAATTCCCTCGTTTCGAATACAGATCCGCGCGTGCGCTTTACTGTAAAACCGAATGGCGCGCATACCATCATCATCCGCATGATTATGCGTGATACCGCTGCAGACCGTATTACAGAAGATAAGGTCACTCCTGCAGAGGGGAAGAGTGCTGCAGAGACTGTGCTTCAGGATATGAGTCTTCGAGCCGTTCCAGCAGCTGAGCTGAAATCAGCACGGAGTGATCTGAGTGCAGAAGCGCTGAACTCTCGCGTTCTGAAGATTACCGATGCGAAGGCAGCTGAGCTCGGAGCGACAGCGGGTGCTCAGACTCTGAAAGTGCAGGGTACAGTACGTGGCGTGGCTGTAGCAGATGCAGGGAGCATCGGATCTGGATGGCTCAGCCTTCCTACGAACACGCAGAATGACATCCCCGAGTCCACCTCGAACGCGCTCGCTCTCGGATACATCCGCCACGTGGGCGTGACCTATGACTTTACGAGCGTGACTGCTGGCTCCGAACTTCCAGAGGATGTGACGAAGCTTCTGCCGCGCGACCCGTCCGAGCATCTCGGCACGGACACGGTGAATCTCGCCGCGCTGAACATCCCGCAGACTGTCCGCACGAGGACGGGTGTCTGGACTTTCGAAGGCTGGTATAAGGACTCTGTAGACGACGCAAATAAGGTGTCTGGAGATTCCGTCTCCTTCGCTGGCGCAGATCTTCATCTCGTGGGAGCGTGGAGTTTCGCAGCCTATCCGCAGCGCACTGCCACGATTTCCTATGATCCGAATGGCGGCCAGGGCACTATCCCGAGCGCGTCCGTCACGTATACGGAAGGCGAGCCAGGCTCGGCTACACTGTCGCAGGGTACTGAGTACGCTCGCGAAGGCTTCGTCCTCGCTGGGTGGAACATGGCTGCTAACGGGTCGGGGACAGCGTATGACCTCGGCGCTACCATGATGGGCATCTCGGGTGACGTGACTCTCTACGCGCAGTGGACGCCGTCTCGCGCTCGCATCGAGCTGAAGACACATAAGATCACTGCGCTCGACCCATGTGGCTGGGACGAGAGCCAGGTAGTGGCCGCCGTGGCAGGCATCTATGGAGACGATGATTCCGCGCTGAACTGGACCGCTGCGGATTTGCGCATCGATTCCTCGAAGGTGGACTTTACGCACGACGGCACGTACCCCGTGAGCATCACGTACACGAAGGGCACGCCTGCGTATCCGAACGGCTTCAGCGTCACCCTCGAGTACACCATTTCGGGCATCGCTGGCTGCGTGACCGACCGCACCGAGTCCCGCACCGTCACGCGTACGGTCGAGTTCGTGGATGCCGTCACGCGTGCGCGCGTGGCTGACTCAGTGCTGCAGGACGTCACTCTGACGCGCACCGTCCGCACGAACACCGTGACAGGCGAGGTGACCGAAGGCGCGTGGGGCGTCCGCGAGTTCAGCGCTCTGACCGCGCCGCGCGTGACGAACTACGAGACCGGCTCTCCGGCCATCGTTCCTGCTGCTCCTGCTTCTGCCAATTCTTCCTTCACCGTCGAGTACTCCCATGCCCACGAGCAGATTCCTGAATCGCGTGAGGTGAAGCGTGTGATTCGCTTCCTGGATGCTGTAAACGGTGAGAGTGTGGCCGATAGTGTGACACAGGCTGTGACACTTACGCGTGTGAATACGCGAGATCTGGTGACGGGTGATGTAGTACAGGGCCAGTGGGTGGCTGGTAGCTTTGCTGCTCTCGATGTTCCATCTGTAGACGGGTATGAAGCAGGTGAACCTGCATCTGTTCCAGAAGTGACTGTGAGTGAGCCACAGGATGCTGTGACTGTGGATGTGCTCTATGCTCATGCTTTCGAAAACGTCACAGAGTCTCGTGAGGTGAAGCGTGTGATTCGCTTCCTGGACGTGGTGACGAAGACGAGTGTGGCAGACAGTGTGACACAGACAGTCACGCTGCAGCGTGTGAATACTCGGGATAAGGCTACAGGCGAGGTGGCGTACGGCCAGTGGAGCGAAGCTGTATTCACAGCTCTGATGTCTCCAGTAGTAGAGGGATATAACGCTGGACTGCCGAGCCAGATCGACGAGGTTCAGGTGAGTGAACCGGAAGATCTGTCTGTCGATGTTATGTACTCAGCACTGCTGAAACCAGAAGTGGTCGTATCAGTGACACCAGCTAAGCCAGTACTCGCACGGACAGGTGTGAGTGTGATGGTGGTGCTCTGTGCGGGAATGCTGCTTGCAGGAGTAGGCCTGACAGTACTGCGAATGAAGAAGTAATATCTCACGAACGCCCCACCAGTGTGCGACACGCCGGTGGGGCGTGTGTTTTGTAGGTGTGTGGGGGTGTGGGTTGCGTGGGGTGGGTGTGGTGGTGTATTGTTTTTATTCGCTGCCTGATACGGCATGAATCATTTTTCTTAGTGTTTTGTGTGTGTTTGTGTTGTGGTGGTTTGAGAACTCAAGAGCGTGTTTTGTACTACTTTTTATGTTTTGATAATGCCAGTGATACTCGCCCGTGTATATGGGTACTTGGAAGAGTTTAATGAGTGTCTATTTTTGTGCGTTGAATGACTTTTTAGTTGTTTTTCGTTGATTTTTTATTATTTTAAGAGTCTTTGATTGGATTCTTTCACGATTTTTTTTGTGGAGGGTTTGATTCTGGCTCAGGACGAACGCTGGCGGCGTGCTTAACACATGCAAGTCGAACGGGATCCATCTTAGCTTGCTAGGGTGGTGAGAGTGGCGAACGGGTGAGTAACGCGTGATCAACCTGCCGCATAGTGGGGAATAGCTCCTGGAAACGGGTGGTAATGCCCTATGCTCCAACTACTCGCATGGGTTGTTGGGAAAGCCTTGTGTGCTATGTGATGGGATCGCGTCCTATCAGCTTGTTGGTGGGGTAGTGGCCTACCAAGGCTTCGACGGGTAGCCGGCCTGAGAGGGCGACCGGCCACATTGGGACTGAGATACGGCCCAGACTCCTACGGGAGGCAGCAGTGGGGAATATTGCACAATGGGGGGAACCCTGATGCAGCGACGCCGCGTGCGGGATGACGGCCTTCGGGTTGTAAACCGCTTTTATTAAGGAGCAAGCGAGAGTGAGTGTACTTTTTGAATAAGCACCGGCTAACTACGTGCCAGCAGCCGCGGTAATACGTAGGGTGCAAGCGTTGTCCGGAATTATTGGGCGTAAAGAGCTCGTAGGCGGTTTGTCGCGTCTGGTGTGAAAGTCCATCGCTTAACGGTGGATCTGCGCTGGGTACGGGCAGGCTAGAGTGTAGTAGGGGAGACTGGAATTCCCGGTGTAACGGTGGAATGTGTAGATATCGG
>NZ_MWWT01000003.1 GCF_002259705.1 Alloscardovia macacae | reverse complement strand
ATGTCACAAGTCGCACCTGTTTCGCTTGCCTAATAAATCACTAAAACGTACCCCGCACAGTAAAAAACGAAACGCGCAAACTACTCACGCGACCAGCTTCTCGACTACACTTCAGTCGTATGAAACTATCGTATGGAATGTTTGCGCTAGCAGTTTTTCACTTTATTGTAGCGGTGGCAGTTGCTGTATGCATGCATAGCACTTTTCTTACTGTGTACTCTGTCCTTGACGGCATCTTCTGGCTTTTGGCAGGATACCTCTGGAGAAGGAAAGAGAAGCGTAAGCGCGCATAGTACCTGCCTCGCCCACGCCCCCTACATCACCCGCGCTATCCTCTCGCGCCCCCACGCAGCACGCCCGTCGTGGACGAATTGGAGTAGCATGAGCCAGGCGCAGAAGGCGAGGGGGAGCATGTGGCGCTCGAAGTTATTTGCGGGCGCCATCATCATTACCCCTATGAGCAGAACGAGCGGCACGTACCGCATCACATCTCCCCAGCGCCGCAGCAGTATAACCGCGCAACCGAGAAGAATGCACATGACCACATAAAAATTGCCATGGGTGATCCATCCCAGAACAGGAAGCCCGCCCACGAACGAGGCAGCCGCATACTCGGTCGAACGCACGGACGGCATCCAGTACTGCAGAAGCGAGGCGTTCGAGATGCGAGAATTATCCAGATAGTAGCTCGTCGCCACGTATGGCGGGTCGAAAACGTCGAAATAGCCGTATACCTTCGCGAGGAAAGCGTCGATATACGTGACAGGATGCGAACGCCCGAGAGACAGCCACGCGCGGTTAAAGCGAGCCATGTCGTCGGCCGTCACCGTCTCCCACTTATATGTCTCTACCTTCCCGTCGCCCCCCGAGGACTTTACGCGGTCGGCATCATCCGGATTATAAGCAGCTCCCATAGCGTAAAGATTGAAAATAGGCCGAAGCTGCGCGCGTACAGAAGCTGAAACGCTCTCCGGGTCCTCACGCATCACTCTGGCTATCTGCTGAATCTGAATCCCGCGGCTTTCTATGGAATCTCCCGAAATGATGGCGCCGCTGTTCACAGCGATGTTCAGTGCGCCCTGGAAGATGATGAACGGTAGCACGAGCGCCACGAGGTGCGCACGCCAGCGCCGGCGGTCGTACACGAAGATGAGCAGGATCTGTACGGCCACGATGTACGTGGCATACTTCGCAGAAATGAGCATAAACGCGGTGCTCAGCGCTATACCGGCTATGAGCGTGCGCGGAATGTGTGTGCGGTCGCGACGGTTAAAGATCTCGTACCACTGGCCGAACCACCACAGGAATGCGAAGGCGAAGAGGGGAGACTTTGTGAGTGCTGTCGTGGAGAAGAGCACCTGAGGGTTGAGCACGAAGAAGAGCAGGATGAATGCTCGCCATGCTCCCGAAGCGCGGTAGTTTCGCTGGTTCCGGTGGTTATACACGCGAAGCGGCCTCGCATAGGCGAAGAAACGGCTGAGCGTAAAGCTGACGGTGAGGACGGCGAAGAGCATCTGCCCGAAGCTGAGCGTAACGAGTCCGAGGTCTATGCTGCCTGTAAAGCGCTGGGACAGCACGAGTGTGCCGCCGTACAGAAACGTGAGAACCACGTTATGCTGGTTCGTCAGATACGTGGGCGTGTCCGGCCACATATAGTGCGCGATGGGGTAGACGTCCACCACGTTAAAATTATCCGCATACGAGACGTACGAGCCGTTCAGCGAAGCTATCCAGCGCGTCATTTCCGCGTACTGGCTCATCAGGTCCGCCGCGAAGATGCTCGGCACGAGGATAAACTGCACGCCCCAGACCGCGAAAAGCAGCGCGGCTATCTTCCACCAGCGGTCCGTGAGGCGTACGATGCGAGTGCCGAGTTTTTTCGGCATTTTTTCTGCCAATTTTCCCGCTAGCTTACTGGCCTTCTTCACGCCACTGAGCTGGTAGCGTGCGCGTGAGGTCGGCTGGCTCATACGCACGAAAAGCCAGATCACTGCCATACACACGCACCATGTGCCAGCGAAGATGAGAGCGTTCGAAAGTCCGAAGGTGCGTATGGAGGAATCCGCACGGTAAATGGGCCCCACGCTCGTACAGAAAGCTATCCACATGCTCGCGAAAACGGCCACGCTCCACCCCAGAATGCTGGTCCAGTTCGTGTGGCTCATCTTCATAGTCCATCTGCCCGAGCGGTGTGGGCGTATGGCAGGACGAGACATGCGAACTCCTCAGTAATTCTCACTAATAGCGGACAGGATGAATAAGTATCCACAAGTATATCAAGACGTACGGCGTTTTCTACGTGACACTGGGAGGACAAACCACTACCATAGCGTATGTGAAGATACGCGAGAGCATGAATACGGAAAAGAGAACAGAAGAGGGGAAAACGAGCCGGCGGAGGATACGCGGGCTAGATGGGCTACGTGCTCTGTCTGTACTCCTCGTGCTCGCGTACCACTTTCTGCCCCAGTATGTACCGCAGGGGTACGTGGGGGTGGATGCGTTCTTCGTCCTGTCTGGCTTCCTCATCACATTCCTGCTTATCCGCGAGATAGAGCAGACGAACCGTCTGAACATAGCGGGGTTCTGGGCGCGCCGCCTGCGCCGCCTTATCCCTGCTGTGCTCGTGCTCCTCGGCGTGTGCGTGCCTGCCGCGTTCGTGGTGGGTGGAGACGTGCTGCTCGGGATACGCCGTCAGGTGCTGTCCGCGCTGACGTTTACGTATAATTGGTCGCAGATTCTGGCGGGCTCCACCTACTTCGACCAGGCGAATCCTGCGCTTTTTAAAAACCTGTGGTCATTCGCCGTAGAAGAGCAGTTCTACCTGCTGTGGCCGCTGATTCTGTGGATTCTGCTCCTGCCGAAGATGAAGCGTTTTTCGGCGCCTGTGACGCTCGGATTCGCAGGAGTCTCACTCGTGTGGGCATTCATCCTGCCCCTGCTGGGAGCAGACCCGACGCGTGTGCATCTCGGCACGGACTCACACTCGTACGGTCTTATGCTCGGAGCATTCCTCGCCTGTGCCCTTCCGCTCTGTGTGAAGCTACGTGAACGCTCGCGAACTCTCAGTGGTGGGCTCGGCTGGCTGGGAGCTGCAGGACTTATAGTGCTCTCCTGTGTGCCCCTTCCTCTCGGTGTGTCCATGACACTTATATCCACGCTCGCGAGTGTACTGTCCGCTCTTCTCATCCTCGCAGTCGTGTCCTACCACGAATGGCTCTCCAGTGACGAGCGGGAGGGGGCGCTCATAGTCATGAATGGGGGAGTGCTCGAACGCTCGCTCGTCAGTGTGCTGAGCATCCGCCCACTGGGCTGGGTGGGAGTGCGCTCCTATGGCATCTACCTGTGGCACTGGCCGCTCACTGTCCTCGCGCTTTACATAGCTCCACGTCTCGGCGTATGGGAACGAGCTGGGATTATCTTCGTTCTTACCATCCTTTTCTCCGCTTTGTCCTGGCGCTTCGTCGAGCAGCCTATCCTTCAGAACACTGCACGAGGATGGGCATCTACGCTCAGTAAGCACGTGCGCATGGTCGTGGCTGCACTGGCAGCAGTGTGTCTCATAGGAACGGGACTAGCGCTCGCGAATGAGCCGACGAAGACGAGTGCAGAAATGTCCATAGAAAAAGCTGTAGCTGCTCAGAAGGCACAGAAAACGCAGAAGTCGCACACTCAGCCGAAAAAAGAAGACAAAGAAGAAGCGAAAAAGAACGAGCCGAAAGCTCTGCCGCGGCCTGAGATCACGGGCGCGAACATAACCGTCATAGGAGATAGCGTCACCGAGGCTTCGCAGTACGCGCTCGCGAACGACTTCCCGGGCATCTACGTGGACGGGGTCGTGAACCGAACAGGTAAAGAAGCTGCCGGCCTGCTCGCAGCGGCTGACGCAAATCCGAACGTGGGACGTCGCCCATATGTGGTCATAGGCCTCGCGGCGAATGCTACGTGGAGGCAGGACTGGCTGGATGCACTTTTGACTCAGGTGGGTGCAGACCGTCAGCTCATCCTCGTAAACGGATTCGGTCCGACTACTTCGGGCTGGATATGGCAGTCGAACGATGTGATAAACGCCTACGCGGCTGCTCACCCGAAGCAAGTCTTCGTAGCGGACTGGGCTGGACAGATAAAAGACCATACGGATTTGCTTGCTCAGGACTTCGTCCACCCGACCTTCGACGGTGGAGCACACTACTTCTCCGTGGCTGTACGCGCTGCGCTGGAGAAGGCTGCTGCTGTGCCCGCTGTACAGCAGACAGAAGGAAAGAAATGAGGAAAGAAGACTTTGTGGATGTGAATGCTTCTAAATGCTTCTACTCCTGTGCGGGAAGCCTTGAAAACGCTGGGATTACTAGTGGAGCGGATGACGGGAATCGAACCCGCGTAATCAGTTTGGAAGACTGAGGCTCTACCATTGAGCTACATCCGCAGACAAGCCACCATTTTAGGGTATAACAGAGTCGAGCGCAAGTCCTTCGATGTTAAGCGTGTCGCCTGGAGGATGTGCGGGGGTGTGCAGGGGATGTGCAGGGGTGTGTGGAAAGTTCCTCGCGAATTTCTCACAGCCTCTCGTGAGTTCTTCGTAGGCGCGAGACGGTATGCTAGTGCATATGCAGCATCATGTTTTTATCATAGGAAGTCGCGGTTTACCAGCGAAATATGGGGGCTTCGAGACCTTCGTGGAGAATCTCGTCACGCGCAGGCAGCGCGAAGACGTGGTCTACCATGTGGCATGCCTGGACGATGGTTCCTATACGCAGGCAGATGAACGCGGACACTTCAGCTTCCAGGGGGTAGACTGCTTCGTGGTGAATCCAGCCCGCTGGCTCGGCCCTGCTCGCGTCATCGCCTATGACATGATGGCTCTGGATCATGCACTCGCCATGGTCCGTCGCGAGAATATCCTCAAGCCTGTGTTCTGCATTCTCGGAAATACCATCGGCCCACTCGTGGGTGGTATAACGAAAAGGGTGCATGACGTAAATGGCCGCCTCTTCGTAAACCCTGATGGTCTCGAATTCAAGCGCTCGAAGTGGCCGAAGCCGGTGCGCGCCTACCTCAAGTATGCAGAAAAGTGCATGGCGAAGCACGCGGATGTGATAGTGAGCGATAACGAAGGTATCCAGGAATACATGGAGCGTACATATCCGGAAGTAAAAGCGAGCCAGAAAAGCATCTTCATAGCCTATGGGACGGATACTGCTGCGTCCACTCTCACAGCAGGCGACCAGAAGGTACGCAGCTGGTATGCTCAGCATGATGTAAAAGAAGAGGAGTATTACCTCATAGTAGGTCGCTTCGTCCCTGAGAATAACTATGAAACCATGATTCGTGAATTCATGGCGTCGAAAACGAAGCGTGACCTCGTCATTATTACGAATTATGAGGGGAATGCCTTCTTTGAGCAGCTACGCACAGCCACGCACTTCGACGAGGATCCTCGCGTAAAGTTTGTGGGAACAGTCTATGATCGTGACCTGCTCACTTACATCCGTGAAAATGCCTTCGCTTACCTGCATGGGCATTCTGTGGGAGGGACAAACCCGGGATTACTTGAGGCGCTGAGCTACACAGACTTAAATCTCGTTCTCGATGTCGCGTTTAACCACTCTGTGGCTAGGGACGCGTGCATGTACTGGAAAATACCCCACATGGACGATGCCTCTCAAACAGCAGAAAGCAGTCCTGCACTCGCTGACGCCATAGAGCAGGCCGACGAGCTGACGCGCGTCGAGCGGCAGACGTACGGCGCGCAGGCGAAATACATCATAGCGCGCGACTATACGTGGGAAAAGATAGTGGGACAGTATGAGGAGATCTTTACGTATGAACGCTGAGCTGAACGTGCATAATGATGCACAGGACCGTGACGCCCAGTCGCGTGTAAGCATCCTCCTGTCCACATATAACGGCGAAAAATACCTGCGCGAACAGGTGGAAAGCATTCAGAAGCAGACATACACGAACTGGCATCTGTTTATCCGCGACGACGGCTCGCGAGATGCGACGCCGTACATCATCGCCGAACTCGCTGAGAATGACGAGCGCATCACGTGGATAAACCCACACGAGCGAGAGAATCTCGGCGTAGTCGGTTCTTTTCAGGCGCTGCTTGCACATGCTACTGCAGATTTCTATCTCTTTAGTGATCAGGACGACTACTGGCTTGAGGATAAAGTGGCCACGCAGGTGAGCCGAGCTCTGGCTCATGCCGCCGAGTGCGGGCGGCGAGGTGTGGTGGAACCATACATGAACTATATGGATCCCGTGGTCGTGGACGCGCAGCTGAACACTCTCACGCCGAGCATGATCCGCTCGCAGTCCGGACACGCGAATACCACGCTCGTCGAAGAACTCACGGAAAATACGGTTACGGGAGGTGTGAGCCTTATAAACGATGCGCTCGCACAGCTGTGGCTGGGAGGCGGCGCTAGTAGTTCTGCCGACGCCTCCGCCATCATGATGCACGACTGGTTCCTCGCTCTGCTCGCTACTGCTCATGGCACTCTTGAGTTCATAGACCAGCAGGGCGAGCTCTACCGTCAGCATGAAGCGAACGTGCTTGGAGCGCGTACGTTCAGTAAGCGTGTAGCGCAGCTTTCGCGGCCGGACCTTCTCGTGCGCAAGTACTGGACGCTCATCCACCGCTCGCAGAAGCAGGCCGCGCTTGTGCTGGAGAATCGCTATGGTGGGGAGGAATTGACAGAAGAAAAGCGTGAACTCATTCGCGCTTTCGTCACCATAGAAAACCTGCCGTGGCGTGAGCGTGCACGCGTGCTGAAACGCTATAACTTACGGAAGAATAAGCGGCTTATGACGCTCGCTTTCCGTGTGCTGCTCATAACGGGATGGGGGAAGAGATGGTAGAGGCAAAAGAAGCAAAAAAGGAAGCGAAGAAGGAGATAGCGGTAGACGCCATCGTCGCGACGACTACCACGGAGCAGATATCCATAGCGGATGCTCAGCGGCAGTACCGCCGAAGCCCGTGGAAGTATGTGCTCGTGACGCTTCTCGTTCTGCTGTCTGTGACGGTACCGTATGGCGTGGGTCGCGATTTTGCTGTGCATCGTACCGCGCAGACCATCTGGGTGCTGAGCCAGGTACAGCCTATAGGCTGGGCTTTGCTGAGCTGGGCGTCTATGGTGGTGACCATGATGGCGCTGGCTCTGGCGACCATAGAAAGTGCGTGGCGCACGTGGGGCGCGCTCGCGTACGTGAGCTTCGTCGTGGAGCAGTTCCTGTCCGGGTTTGCGCTGTTTAGTCCGAGCTACTGGTGGGGGACGAAGGTTATCTTCGGCTCGTCGAACGTCTATGCAAACGGCGTGAATGCTGGTATTATGTGTTCTGCGTGGGCGCTCGGCGTGTTCGTGGTCGTCTATACTGTCACGCTTTTGTTCGTGCCGAAGGGCTCGAAGCTGAACGTGGTAACGCGCAGCTGGGCGGCTTTCCTCACATTTTTCGGTATCCAATTTTTCGCTCTCATCGTGGCCATGTTCGGCGGTCTCATATAAGACCTACGGGTGCGCGTGGCTGAAAGTATCTTTTACGAAAGGACATGAATTATGATTAAGGGTTTTAGGGACTTTATCTCTCGCGGTAACGTCGTCGATATGGCAGTGGGTGTGGTCATGGGTGGAGCCGTGACCGCCATCGTGAACTCCATCGTGGCGAACTTCATTAACCCACTCGTGGCTATGATCTTCGGAAAGCCAGATATGTCTGACCTGCTGAAGTTCACTTTTAACGGGGCTACTATCTCCTTCGGTGCAGTGCTGACGGCACTTATTAACTTCCTCATCATCGCTGTGGCCGTGTACTTCTGCATCGTCGTGCCGATGAATAAGCTGAAGGACTTCACCGCGAAGGCGGAAGCCGATAAGGGCGCTGAAGAAGCTGCTGCTCCGGCTGAGCCTACGAAGGAAGAGCTGCAGCTGCAGACGCTCCAGGAGATTCGCGACCTGCTGAAGGCGAATAAGCTCGCGTAGTTTCTGAATAACGAGCGTCGTCTCGGGCATCAGCTAAACTTAGATTTCGGCGTGTTTCGCCCGCGGATTCAGAGCGCTTCATCAGAAGGATGAGGCACCGCGCAGCTACATATGAAGGAGAATGCTATGGCACTTTCTCAGGAAGAAAAGAAGGCTATTATCGCTGAGTATGCTACCCACGAAGGTGACACTGGTTCGCCTGAAGTACAGGTAGCTCTGCTCACCAAGCGCATTAACGACCTGACCGCTCACATGAAGGAGCACAAGCACGACTTCCACTCTGGACGTGGTCTGCTGCTCATGGTCGGTGAGCGTCGTCGCCTGCTCGGATATCTGCGCGGCGTAGACATTAACCGTTACCGCTCTCTGATCGAGCGCCTCGGTTTGCGTCACTAAAGTCTTCTGTGCCCAGGCTAGTTTCAGCCTGGGCTCTTTTTACATAGAGATGTAGGTACCAGGGGAGAGGGTCTCCCCACTGTATGTAAAAGAATGAAGCAAGTAGGTAGTTTGAAGTTATAAGGAGGAACCCGTGCAGGGTCCCGAAATTAAAGCAGTAGAAGCCGTCATCGATAACGGCACTTTCGGCAAGCGTACGCTGCGCTTCGAGACGGGACGTCTCGCCCAGCAGGCTGATGGGGCAGTAGCAGCCTACCTCGATGGAGAAACCATGGTTCTGTCTACCACCACCGCTGGTAGCAGCCCGAAGGAAAACTATGATTTCTTCCCACTGACCGTAGACGTGGAAGAAAAGATGTATGCAGCAGGTAAGATTCCTGGCTCTTTCTTCCGTCGTGAAGGCCGTCCATCTACAGAGGCCACTCTGGCAGCACGTATCATCGACCGCCCACTGCGCCCTCTGTTCCCACACACCCTGCGTAATGAAGTGCAGGTCGTGGAGACGGTTCTGTCCATCCACCCAGATGATGCGTATGACATGGTAGCCATGAATGCAGCATCCGCATCCACCATGATCTCTGGCCTGCCATTCAGCGGACCAGTCTCTGGTCTGCGTCTGGCTCTCATCGACGGACAGTGGGTGGCATTCCCACGCTGGTCCGAGCGTGAGCGCGCAGTCTTCGAGCTTGTGGTAGCTGGACGCGTCATCGAAAATGGTGATGTGGCCATCGCTATGATCGAAGCAGGTGCTGGAAAGAACGCCTGGAACCTCATTTATACAGAAGGCCAGACGAAGCCAGATGAGGACGTCGTAGCCGGCGGTCTCGAAGCGGCGAAGCCTTTCATTAAGGTCATCTGCGAAGCACAGGATGAATTGAAAGCCCTGGCTGCGAAGGAGACGAAGGACTTCCAGCTCTTCCCAGAATACACGGACGAACTGTACGCGCGCATCGACGAGATAGCACACGCAGACCTGAACGAGGCTCTGTCTATCGCAGAAAAGCTTCCACGCCAGGACCGCATCTCCGAGATTAAGCAGGTCGTGAAGGACACCCTCGCTGGCGAGTTCGAAGATATGGACGAGGCAGAGAAGGATAAGGAGATAGGGAACGCCTTTAAGGAGCTGCAGCGCCAGATAGTACGCCGCCGCATCCTTACGGAGGACTACCGCATCGACGGTCGTGGCCTGCGTGATATCCGTACCCTGTCTGCTGAAGTGGACGTGATTCCACGCGTGCATGGTTCTGCTCTCTTCCAGCGCGGTGAGACTCAGATTCTGGGCGTGACCACGCTGAACATGCTGAAGATGGAACAGCAGATGGACGCTCTTTCTGGTCCTACCACGAAGACGTACATGCATAACTATGAGATGCCTCCATACTCCACTGGTGAGACCGGCCGCGTCGGCTCCCCGAAGCGCCGCGAGATAGGCCATGGTGCTCTGGCAGAGCGCGCACTCATCCCAGTGCTGCCGAGCCGCGAAGAGTTCCCATACGCTATCCGCCAGGTCTCCGAGGCCATCGGTTCGAACGGTTCCACCTCCATGGGTTCCGTGTGCGCATCCACCCTGTCCCTCATGGCATCCGGTGTGCCTATTAAGGCTCCAGTGGCTGGTATAGCCATGGGCCTGGTCTCCGGTGATGTGGACGGCCAGCACATCTTTAAGACACTCACGGATATCCTGGGTGCTGAAGATGCTTTCGGCGACATGGACTTTAAGGTGGCAGGTACCTCTGAGTTCATCACTGCTCTGCAGCTGGATACGAAGCTCGACGGCATCCCGGCAGATGTCCTCGCTTCTGCTCTGCAGCAGGCGAAGGAAGCGCGTACCACCATTCTGGACGTCATCACCGAGTGCATCGATGGCATCGCTGAGATGAGCCCATACGCTCCTCGCATCATCACTACTACGGTTCCTGTGGATAAGATAGGTGAAGTCATCGGCCCTAAGGGTAAGATGATTAACCAGATTCAGGAAGAAACTGGTGCGGAGATCTCCATCGAGGATGACGGTACTGTGTACATCGCATCCGAAGGTGGCGAGGCTGCTGAGGCTGCGAAGAAGCTCATCGACCAGATAGCGAACCCACACGTTCCAGAAGCGGGTGAGACCTTCAGTGGTACCGTGGTGAAGACCACGAGCTTCGGCGCGTTCGTGAATCTGCTTCCTGGCACGGATGGTCTGCTGCACATCTCCCAGATTCGTAATCTCGCGAACGGCGAGCGTATCGACGCTGTGGAAGACGTGCTGAAGGAAGGCGACACCGTCGAGGTCATCGTTCAGTCTGTGGATGACCGCGGTAAGATTTCGCTGGCTATTCCTGGATTCGAAAACCAGGAGAGTGCTCCTGAGCGTCCTCGCCGTGAGCGTTCGGATGACCGTCGCTCGGATGATCGTGGTGAGCGTTCGGACCGCCGTGAGCGCCGTCCACGCCGTGATGACCGCGACCGTGACGACCGCGGTGAGCGTTCGGAGCGTCGCCCTCGCCGTAGCCGCGATGACCGCGATGAGCGTTCGGAGCGTTCCGGACGTCGCGAGAATCCTCGTTACGCTGTGGATGATGCGTATGACGACTACCGCGCAGAGCGTGCTGAGCGCTCCGAGCGTCCGCGCCGCCGCGTGCGTCGTGACTTTGATCCGTTCGAGGACTAAAGGTCAATTCTTCCTCTAGCATAACGGTGTGGCACCTAGCATTTGCTGGTGCCACACCGTTTTTTTATGAACTATCCGAGGATATGGGTATGTCTTCAGGTAGAATGGAGTACGGAAGAAGAATCTAATATCGATAGTCTAGCGTTTAAGCCGCAGTGTATTCAGTGAGGTAAAACGCTAAACCATCTTTTCATATGCAGGCTGGGGGGGGATCCTTCCCTGCTTGGCACGTGTCTAGATAAGGCTAGGGGTTTTCTGGCATCCTTCGTGATGGTGGAAGAGATTCTTACATTTAGGAAGAGGAAAGATTCTATAATGAAAATTTCTATGAAACGCGCTTTGCGTGGTCGCACTCGTGCTGGTATAGCTGCAGCTGCTGCTGTGGCTGTGCTGGCTACGGGTGGGGCGTGGCTGGCGAATGCTGCGGCTACGGCTACTTTGCCGACGCGTACTTTTACACTGGATAATAATGAGGCTATTACCAGTGATAACTTTACAGGTACGGGCTTATTCACGTTCCCTACGAATTCTACAAACGGTAATGGCGCTGGTATGGGCCTTATCGGCGTGAATAATCCGTCGAGTGCTGATTTGAATGGTCTTGAGTTCACTGTGTATGGTGGTCAGATGACTGGCGAGTCGGTGAATATTCCGCAGCTTACTATGACTTATAATGGTGGGCAAGCTACGAATACGATGGGTCGTCAGATTTATGGTCAGACAGCTGCTCAGGTTCAGGATGCTGCTCAGCAGGCGCCTTTGTGGAAGGGTAAGCGGCAGCCTGTGCTGACTGCGAACAAGAATATTAGTTCGTCAGATGCAGTGCTGTATTCGAGTACTGGTGCTATGGATTTGTTTATGTCTGTGGTCGAGCCTCGTGGGTATGAGCAGGGCACGGATAAGGTGTATATTCCTGATTTTTCGAAGCGTATTCAGCTGTCGGATTCTGCGAAGGCTGCTGGTTGGTCTATCGAAGACTTTACGGTGACGGGGCTTCCTGCTGGTGTGGCGTATGATTCTCAGACGGATACGATTCAGGGTTCCATTATCGGTGGTTTGGATAATTCTGGTAATAATTCTATCGAGTATGGTTTCCAGGGTGCTGAGGTGAACTTTACTGCGAAGAATTCTCAGACGGGTGTCGAGCAGAAGTTTGCTTTTGGTAAGTCTTCTCAGGCTATTATCGCTTTCCAGTATAAGGATACGAAGGCTCCTACTCTGGATGG
>NZ_MWWT01000020.1 GCF_002259705.1 Alloscardovia macacae | reverse complement strand
GGTAGCGCATCTGCTTTGCAAGCAGAGGGTCAGGGGTTCGAGTCCCCTTACCTCCACTAGGTTAAAAGCCTTGGAAACGTTGGTTTTCGGGGCTTTTTTGTTACTCTTTGGCTTATAGGACATTTTGTGTGTATTTGGGGTGGTTTAGGGGTCTTCCACGGTGGTGTGCAAGACCTCTTTGTTTTGAGAGGTTTCTGCTAAAAATAGTGTGGGGTTTAGTAGGGTCTTGCGCTTGTGTGGAATTCTTCCCATACGGGTTGGTCTCCCCATAAACGCATGTCTTTATCGTCTTCGTACTTCTCGTGGGCTTGCGCGTAGAAACCAGTGATTGTTTCGTCTGTGGGAAGTGTGTCTAACTGCTCGTAGAGGTCTATGTTTTTACCAGAATGCAGGGTACACCACCAGAAAATAGCTTTTGCTTGTTTACTCAGGGGAAGGCCTCGATGCCATCGAATCATATCCCGAAGTTGAGAGTTCACTCCTCCTTCAATCATGTTATTCGTGTGTGGATAAAGACCCTGATTATCCGGATCGAGCTCGATATACGTAAACAACGTTCCTTCACGAATAAGCTGGTTAATCGCGCGGCGTGCTTTACGCAACCGTTTATGTGTATACTCGCTTTTCTTATTAATGATTGTTTTTTGTTTCAGGAACTCATCCCAGGTTTGACACCACTGGTTATAGTCTTTCACCCATTGCTGGGCTTGACTGGCGGTCATACGACGCGCGATCCGCTCGGCCAGAGCATAGAGTTCTTTGCCTGCTTGGAGTTGAGGCTTCCTGGTCGTACACCGTATAATCTGGTTATGCACGTGGAATAAGCACCGTTGAATACGCGTAGATGGCCACACTGTGTTGACAGCGCTGGCAAACCCGTTACTGCCGTCACTGACCACCATAATTGGGGGAGGAATGCGTTGGAGAAGACTTTCCCACGCATACGTGTTTTCACTACGCGCTAGATACCAGCCTGATACATACTCTCGTCCACGAGCAATAAGAACAACCAGACGTCGTTTTACATAAATACCATCGCAAAATACCACATCACTAGGCGAAGCAGCCTGTCGGGGGATCGGCCAATACTGCCAGAACTGGCTGGTATGCCGGCGAAATGTACGGCCTTTACCCTTCATGGATGCTTGCTCTGTTTTACTCGTTAACCAGTCAATAAACTGGGTGAAATACGCTCGTCGAGTCTGGTAGATTACAGTACGCGAGACTCGACACGTAAAACACCTCCAGCGTTGCTTACCACTACTGGTATACCCGTTCTTTTTCATTGCTTGGCCACACGAGCCACACTTTAGTATTTTCATACAAACGAGCATAACCACACCACACGCAAGAATTTAAACCAGTCCTCACGCCAGTAAACACAATGCCTCACACGGCGTTATATACACACATAGTGTCCAAAGTTTAAAAACCCATCACCGATTTAAAAACCCGACACGCCTCGAAAATACACGCCAAAACAAGAAAACCATACACACAATCTGTCCTATAGGTCTACTCTTTTATACTCTCTTAAAACGACTAGGCATATAGGAACTTACAGTCCTAAACACCACACGGGGGTACCCAGTAAACTGGATACCCCCTACGCGGTAAACACAAGGACGAATAGTCCACGCCCTACAAGCTAGAACCATCACTTCTACGAAAAGTTTAGTTGCGCACCT
>NZ_MWWT01000002.1 GCF_002259705.1 Alloscardovia macacae | reverse complement strand
ATTCTTCGCAGTAAAGTTCACCTCAGCACCCTGGAAACCATACTCGATAGAATTATTACCAGAATTATCCAAACCACCGATAATGGAACCCTGAATCGTATCCGTCTGAGAATCATACGCCACACCAGCAGGAAGCCCCGTCACCGTAAAGTCTTCGATAGACCAACCAGCAGCCTTCGCAGAATCCGACAGCTGAATACGCTTCGAAAAATCAGGAATATACACCTTATCCGTGCCCTGCTCATACCCACGAGGCTCGACCACAGACATAAACAAATCCATAGCACCAGTACTCGAATACAGCACTGCATCTGACGAACTAATATTCTTGTTCGCAGTCAGCACAGGCTGCCGCTTACCCTTCCACAAAGGCGCCTGCTGAGCAGCATCCTGAACCTGAGCAGCTGTCTGACCATAAATCTGACGACCCATCGTATTCGTAGCTTGCCCACCATTATAAGTCATAGTAAGCTGCGGAATATTCACCGACTCGCCAGTCATCTGACCACCATACACAGTGAACTCAAGACCATTCAAATCAGCACTCGACGGATTATTCACGCCGATAAGGCCCATACCAGCGCCATTACCGTTTGTAGAATTCGTAGGGAACGTAAAAAGTCCCGTACCTGTAAAGTTATCACTGGTAATAGCCTCATTATTATCCAGTGTAAAAGTACGCGTCGGCAAAGTAGCCGTAGCCGCAGCATTCGCCAGCCACGCCCCACCCGTAGCCAGCACAGCCACAGCAGCAGCTGCAGCTATACCAGCACGAGTGCGACCACGCAAAGCGCGTTTCATAGAAATATCCATGTGGATAATCTCCTCTTTTTACTCTGATGTAGCACATTCATGGACAGAAAACCTGTGAGTATTCGCCTTCGAATAGGAAGAGCCAGTCTTCACTACTCACAGGCAAAATCACAAGACTAAAATGAGTAAGAATTCACTCGCATTAGTCGCGTTTTTAGTTATGAATATGCTCTTCCACTAATCAGTTTACCCTAAGGGCTCGTCATGTGCCATGAGCATAACGGTGCTGTGTATGCCTCGCCCAGTACACTAAACACTATGAGTCCAGAAGCATTAGCACAGTTAATTTTTAGCATCGCCACCGAGCTCGTCGAGGCCGGAAAAGCTGGCGAGCTCACCGCTGACCAGATACCAGCTGCTGAGAAGCTGGCCGTGATGCGTCCGAAGGATCGCGCGCATGGAGACTGGTCCACGAACATAGCCATGCAGCTGGCGAAGAAGGCGGGCATGGCTCCACGAGACTTCGCTGCTCTCTTCGCTGAGGAGCTGAAGACTGCCGATGGCATAGCCAGCGTGGACATAGCAGGTCCTGGCTTTATAAACATCGTGCTCGATTCCGCTTCGGCAGCAGCCGTGGTGGATACTGTTCTCGAGCAGGCGGATGCCTTCGGTACGAATGAGCACCTGGCAGGCCAGACTCTGAACCTTGAGTTCGTCTCGGCGAATCCTACGGGTCCTATCCACATCGGTGGTACCCGCTGGGCTGCTGTGGGAGACTCCATGGCTCGCGTCCTGGAAGCAAACGGTTCGAAGGTGGTACGCGAGTATTACTTTAACGACCACGGCACACAGATAGACCGCTTCGCGAAGTCCCTCGTGGCTGCCGCTCACGGAGAAGAGACTCCAGAAGACGGGTATAAGGGTGCATACATCGATGACATCGCTGCACGCGTCATCGAGGAAGCGAAGAGCGAGGGCGTGGATGTGCTGAGCATGCCACGCGTGACGGGTGACGACGGTGCTGAAGGAGACTCTGAGCAGCGCGAAGAGTTCCGTAAGCGTGCTGTTCCTATGATGTTCGACGAGATAAAGAAGTCCATGAAGGAGTTCCGTGTGGACTTCGACGTGTACTTCCATGAGAATGCTGTGTACGAGTCGGGTGAAGTGGACCGCGCCATAGCAGAGCTGCGCGAAAAGGGAGACATCTACGAGAAGGATGGCGCCATCTGGTTCGCATCCACGAAGTATGGAGATGATAAGGACCGCGTAGTCATTAAGTCAGACGGGAACGCCGCCTACATCGCGGGAGACATCGCGTACTATCTGAATAAGCGCCGCCGTCCAGTGGACCCTGCAGACGTGGCCATCTACATGCTGGGTGCTGACCATCATGGATACATAGGCCGCATGATGGCTGTATGTGCTGCTTTCGGAGATACTCCGGAGAAGAACATGCAGATCCTCATCGGTCAGCTGGTGAACGTGCTGAAGGACGGTAAGCCAGTGCGCATGAGTAAGCGCGCGGGAAATGTGGTCATCATCGATGACCTGCTCGAGGCTGTGGGTGTGGATGCTGCACGCTACTCGCTGGCGCGCACCTCGTATAACCAGAACCTGGACATCGACCTCGACCTGCTGGCCTCCCACACGAATGATAATCCTGTGTACTACGTCCAGTATGCCTTCGCACGCTCGAAGAATGTGGACCGTAATGCCGCTGCTGCAGGCATCAGCTTCGAGGGAGCAGATCTGAGCCTTCTGGACACCCCAGCAGACTCCGAGCTCCTGGCAGAGCTCGCCCTGTACCCAGCAGTAGTGACCGCAGCAGGAGATCTGCGCGAACCGCATCGCATCGCGCACTACGTGGAAGAGCTCGCAGGAAAGTATCACAAGTGGTATGCGGCCGAGCGCGTAGTACCGATGGAATTGACAGAAAATGAAGCAGCACGTGACGATGCTGAAGCGCTGCGCGTGGCGAAGAACCCTGAGTCAGCACGCGCAGCCGCGCGCCTGAAGCTGAACGACGCGGCCGGCCAGATTCTGAAGAACGCGCTCGGACTGCTCGGCGTGTCCGCGCCAGAACAGATGTAAGGCAGGCGCATGCAGACAGCAGAACAGAACGCATCCCTCTGGCCGAGCGGCGTGACGCGCGACGCGGACAGCTTCATGCACCGCGGCATCAGCGCCGAGCAGCTCGCCGAGCAGTACGGCACGCCGCTGTACGTCATGGATACGGTGGACGTGGCCGAGCGGGCGCGCTCCTTCGTGCAGAGCGCACGCGAGGCCTTCGCGAACACGACGGCTCACGTGAGCTTCGCGGGAAAAGCCTTCCTCTCGAAAGAAGTGGCGCGGATAGTGTCTGAGCAGGGCATGTACGTGGACACGTGCACGTGGGGCGAGATGCAGATAGCGCTCGCCGCGGGCGTGCCGGGCCGGCGTCTCGTCCTGCACGGGAATAATAAAACGGACGAGGAGATACGCCTCGCCGTGGAGCAGGGCTTCGATAAGATAGTCATCGACGAGCCGGGAGAGCCAGACCGCATCGCACGCATCGCGCGCTCCCTGGGCAAGCGGGCGCGTGTTATGGTGCGCGTGACCGTGGGCGTGCATGCGGGAGGGCATGAGTATATCTCCACCGCGCATGAGGATCAGAAGTTCGGGATCGCGCTGCTGCCGGCGGGGTCCGCGGGTTCTGTGGGAGCGGACAGCGCGGACGGCGTCGCGACGGACGCAAGCTCTGCCGCGGACGCCAGCTCTGCCGCGGACGACGTGCAGTCCACCGCATTCTTCGACCGCGTGGCGCACGGCCCGGCAGTGCAGACGCTGCACCGCGTGCTTGAACTGGGAGACGACCTCGAGCTCGTGGGCATTCACTCGCACATTGGCTCGCAGATTCATGACGCGGATGCGTTCATCGCTGCGGCCGAGCGCGTCATGGTGCTACGCCGCGCGTTCTATGCGACGGACGGTTACGTGGTGCCGGAGATAGACCTCGGCGGCGGATACTCGGTGGCATACGTGCCAGGCGACGCGTCCATGGACGTGAAGGCCACGCTCGAGCGGATCGCCGCGGCTATTCATGAGGATTCGGCGCGCGCGGGTCTGCCGCTTCCTGTGGTCAGTTTCGAGCCGGGGCGCTGGATAGTAGCGCCGGCTGGATATACGCTCTACCGCGTGGGCACGGTCAAGCGCGTGGCGCTCGGCGAGGGGCGTTCGCGCGTGTATGTGAGCGTGGATGGCGGCATGAGCGATAACATCCGTCCGGCGCTGTATGGCGCGGAATATACGGCGGAGGTCGTGGGGCGCGGTGCTTTGGGCGGCGCTTCAGACGGCGATTCGGACGGCGCGGGCCGCAGTTCGGGCGAGACGGTGCAGGCACGCATCGTGGGCGCACACTGCGAGTCCGGCGACATCATCGTCCACGACATCGAGCTGCCGGCAGACATCGCGCGGGGAGACTTGCTCGCCGTTCCTGTGACGGGAGCGTACGGGCGGACCATGGCGAGCAATTATAATCAGCTCCTTCGGCCGGCCGTCGTGGCAGTGGATGATAACGGTTCGCACGTGATGATGCGGCGTGAGACGGTAGAGGATCTGCTCGGTCTGGATGTGAGCGAGTAGGGGAGTAGCGAGAACGCATTTTTTCGAGCTGAACTTGCGAGTTATTCCATTTTTTCAGTCTTCGGACCGGAAAAGTGGAATAACTCGCAAGTTTGTCTATATGGGGGCGACGCGTCGTCTGTGGCACGTCTCCCCACTCGTGTTTACTAGAGGGGTGATGATGCGCCCAGCCCTTTCGTGGATTTCTGCTGCGCGTGTCTTTCTGGCAAGAAATGCACGAAGAGATTAGGTTCATATATGCCACGAACTATCGTACGTCGTAGTGTTACATCATTAGCAGCTTTCGCTCTTCTCCTGTCTGTGGGAGCGTGTGGAGCGAATGCCTCGAGCTCGACGAATTCGGATAAAAACCTCAAAACCGTATCCTTCATGCTCAGCTGGGCTCCAGATACGAACCACATCGGTGCGTATGTGGCTCAGAAGAAAGGCTACTTCGCAGAAGAAGGACTGAATGTGGACATCCTGGCCACCTCGCAGGCAGGAGCGGAGCAGGCCGTATCCACGGGAGCGGCGAATTTCGCGCTGTCGAATACCTTTAACGTGGGCGTGGCGAATATAAAGAATGCAGGTCTGAAGCTTCTCGCACAGATTCAGCAGCGTACCTCCGCTATCTGGTGCTCGCTCGCCTCGAACACGTCCATTAAGTCTCCGAAAGACTTCGACGGAAAGACGTTCGCCACCTTCGGTGCGAATGAATCGGACGCGGTAATCAAGCGCATGATTCAGACCGATGGCGGTAAGGGAGAATTCGATAAGGTGACCGTGGGCACCTCTACCTTCCAGACGCTGAGCTCGGGTAAGGCAGATTTCGGCGGATTCTACACCACGTGGGAAGGTGTGCAGGCCGAGCTGAACGGTCCGAAGCTGAACTGCTGGAATGAGCCAGACTACGGCGTTCCAGGAAATGCCGATGAGATAGGCATCATTACCTCGGATGCTGAGATTTCGAAGGATCCACGCACTGTACAGGGCTTTACGCGCGCCATCCAGAAGGGATATACGTGGGCTTATGAGCATCCCGATGAGGCAGCGCAGATTCTCGTAGACTCGGCGAAGGATGCTAACCTGGATATCAAGTTCGTCAAGCGCTCCATGCAGATCATCACGGAAGGAAACTACTGGGGTCCACGTGACGAGGTGAAGGCCGGTACCTTCACCATCGGCACGCCAGATCCAGACGGAGCGCAGAAATACTTCGACTTCGTGGCGGATTCCGGCGCGTATACTGACCAGAATAACCAGGTAGTGACCACGCCTCCAGTGGCCACGCAGCAGATAGATACGCAGTATCTCATCCCTGGCGCAGACATAGTAAAGGCTATACAATGACACACCGCATCATCCTCGACTGTGACACAGGCATCGATGACACTCTCGCCCTGCTCTACCTTTTCGGCTCGGACGACGTGGAGCTGCTCGGCGTGGTGGGTACCTTCGGGAACGTGACCGAAGAGCAGGCCACGAGGAATAATCGCGTTCTTCTCGACGCAGCAGGACTGGCGCGTGTGTCCGCCTACCGCGGTGTTCCTGTACCGTCCTTCTGGACTGCTGAGCAGGGGCTCGATTACGAGGTGGATGAAGGCTGCGAGCGCTTCCATGGAAAAAACGGCTGGGGCGGAGCTGAACTCGAGCTGCCGGAGAGCGTGAATCGCGGCGAGATTCTGCCGGATGGAGTGGAGTTTGAAGCGCAGATGGTGCGCGAGTATGGGACGGACGTCACCGTCATAGCCACCGGGCCACTGACGAACATCGACGCGCTGCTCACGCGCTACCCAGAGCTCGCGAGCAAGCTGAAGCTCGTCATCATGGGCGGCGCTCTCACTCAGCCGGGAAACTGCTATAACCTCATCAGTGAGACGAATATGGTGAACGACCCTGAGGCGGCGAATCGCGTCTTCCATTCAGGAGCGGATGTGACCGTGGTGGGTATCGACGTGACGCATCGGACACTCATGACGCGAGCACACGTGGAGAGCCTGAAAGAAGAAGGGACGGCTGGGTGCTTCCTCGCCCAGGCCCTCAGCTACTACGTAAATGCGAATGAACAGGCAGATTCCATCTTCCTCAAGGGCTCGCCACTCCATGACCCTCTGGCTGTGGGGGCGGCTCTCGACCCGAGCCTGATTCAGTGCTTCCCAATCAACCTCATGGTGGACCTGACGGGTCCACAGCGTGGCCGCACGGTGGGAGACCCGGCGCTGCTGAATGAGCCTGCCGAGCATGTGCGCATGGCTCTGACTGTGGATGCGCCACGTTTCGTGAGCGAATGGGAGAAGCGTGTTCACGCAGGATGCCGACGGATAAACGCGATTCTCGAGAAATAAGCACACGGAAGAATTGACCTCACAAAAAAATCCCGAAACTTGAGTCCCCAGCACTCAAGTTTCGGGAATATTTTTTCCGGCGAACTGTTAAACACAGCAGAAACGGAACTACAGAAAGCAGGTCGATATGGAACAGAAGTTCACTTCGATGGCTCAGGAAGCCATATCTTCCGCGGTGCAGAGCGCATCTGCCGCGGGAAACCCACAGGTGGAAGCCCTTCATCTGCTCGACGCACTGCTCACCCAGGAAAACGGCGTCGTCCGCGGACTGCTCGACGCAGCCGGCGCGGACAGCCAGCAGGTGGGAGCGCGCACACGGCAGGCGCTCGTCGCACTGCCTCGCGTGGCCGGAAGCACCACAGCCCAGCCAGCCGCCTCGCGCGCAGTAGAAGCAGCGCTCGTCGAGGCGCAGAAAATCATGACGCGCATGACGGACGAATACATCTCCACCGAGCATCTGCTCATCGCGCTCGCGAGCGGGCAGTCTGAAGCGGCGACCATCCTGCGCGAGGCAGGAGCGGACGCGAAAACGCTCGAAAAAGCCGTGCCGAGCGTACGCGGGGGAGCGCGCGTGACCTCGCCAGATGCCGAGGGCTCGTATAAAGCGCTCGAAAAGTACTCCACGGATCTCACCGAGCGCGCTCGCGAGGGTAAGCTCGACCCGGTCATCGGCCGCGATAAGGAGATCCGCCGCGTTATCCAGATCCTCAGCCGACGCACGAAGAATAACCCGGTGCTCATCGGCGAACCAGGCGTGGGAAAGACAGCCGTGGTGGAAGGTCTCGCGCAGCGCGTGGTCGCCGGTGACGTGCCGACTACCCTGCAGAATAAGCGCGTGGTCACGCTCGACATGTCGAGCCTCGTGGCCGGGTCGAAGTATCGCGGCGAGTTTGAGGAGCGGCTGAAGGCCGTGCTCGAGGAGATAGAGCGCTCCGAGGGGAACATCATCACCTTCATCGATGAGATTCACACCATCGTGGGCGCCGGTGCGTCCGAAGGGTCCATGGACGCGGGGAACATGCTCAAGCCTATGCTCGCGCGCGGTGAGCTGCGACTGATCGGCGCGACTACGCTCGACGAATACCGCGAGAACATCGAGAAGGATCCGGCCCTCGAGCGCCGTTTCCAGCAGGTGTACGTGGGCGAGCCGAGCGTCGAGGATACGGTGGCCATTCTGCGCGGTCTGAAGGAACGCTACGAGGCGCATCATAAGGTGACCATCGGCGACGACGCGCTCGTGGCGGCGGCCGCGCTGTCCCACCGCTACATATCCGGGCGTCAACTACCGGATAAGGCCATCGACCTCGTGGACGAAGCGGCCTCGCATCTGCGCATGGAGCTGGACTCCTCGCCGGAGGAGATAGACGAGCTCTCGCGCCGCGTGACGCGTCTGGAGATGGAGGAGATGCAATTGCGGCGTGCGGAGGACGTGGCGGCTCGTGAGCGGCTGACGAAGCTGCAGGCAGAGCTGGCAGACGCGCGCGAACGTCTGTCCGGCCTGAACGCACGCTGGGAGGCGGAAAAGAGCGGACATAATAAGGTGGGCGACCTACGCGCTCAGCTCGACGCTCTGCGCGTGCAGGCGGATAAAGCCACGCGTGAGGGCGACCTCGAAAAGGCGTCGCGCATCCTGTATGGCGACATTCCGAGCATTCAGCGCGAGCTGGCTGCGGCGGAGAACTCAGCTGCGGGTGAAGGGCAGCCGGGGGCGTCGTCGGAGGCGTCGGGCGATGCCGCAGCGCAGAACGAGCCGATGGTTCCTGACCATGTGGACGCGGACTCCATAGCCCAGATAGTCTCGGACTGGACGGGCATCCCGGTGGGCCGCCTCATGCAGGGCGAAAACGAAAAGCTCCTGCACATGGAGGACGAGCTGGGACGGCGCGTGATAGGCCAGAAGGAAGCCGTAAGGGCAGTCAGCGATGCAGTGCGCCGCTCGCGTGCCGGCATCTCCGACCCGAACAGGCCTACGGCGAGCTTCCTCTTCCTCGGGCCGACCGGCGTGGGAAAGACGGAACTGGCGAAGGCTCTGGCCGACTTCCTCTTCGACGACGAGCGTGCTGTGGTGCGCATAGACATGAGCGAATACATGGAAAAGGCGTCTGTGTCTCGCTTAATCGGTGCGGCACCGGGGTACATAGGGTATGAAGAGGGCGGCCAACTCACCGAGGCTGTGCGCCGACGCCCTTACTCCGTCGTGCTTTTCGACGAGGTGGAGAAGGCGCATCCGGAAGTCTTCGATATTCTGCTGCAGGTGCTCGACGACGGGCGGCTGACTGATGGTCAGGGACGGACTGTGGACTTTAAGAATACTATTCTGATCCTCACATCGAATCTGGGGTCGCAGTTCCTCGTGGGTGGGGCTGGTGCTTTCGGGACGGGTCTCTCGGGCGCCGGTGCGGACGGTGCTCTCGGGGCTGGTACGGACAGCTCGGACAGCTCGGCGCGAAAGCAGGCCGTGCTGAACGCAGTCCACGCGCACTTCAAGCCAGAATTCATCAACCGTCTCGACGACCTCATCGTCTTCGAACCGCTGACGCGCGACGAACTCGCGGGCATCGTGGATATTCAGGTGGCTGCTGTGGCCTCGCGCCTGACCGACCGTCGAATCACTCTCGATGTTACGAGTTCGGCACGCGAATGGCTCGCCGACATGGGCTACGACCCTGCCTTCGGAGCGCGACCACTGCGCCGCCTCGTCCAGAGCGAAGTGGGCGACCAGCTCGCACGTATGCTCCTGTCCGGGCGTGTGCATGATGGTGACACTGTGCTCGTGGATCAGACTGGCGGCGAGCATCTCGAGCTGACCAGCTGGGCTACTGAGGCGCTGGCTGACGGGGGTGAGGGAGAAAAGTAAATATGTAATCATGCTTTACATATACGGGGTAAAAAAGCTTATTTGTACTTTAAATGAAGGAAAAATAAGCTGTTTTTACCCCGTTTATTTGTTTTCGACACGCCGAAGGTGATAGGAAAGCCTAACTGAAGTCTCCCCCCCCCCTATTCTCAATGCTTAGAGCGCAGCAGCTCTACTTCCCACCACGGTGAGAGGGAAAAGAAAACAAGGGGAGAGAGACTAATTCGTCGTTTCGATGTGATGTCGAAATGCTAGTTTCGCATACCCTTCGACGGAAGGAAAAGTATGAAGAAAGCAATGAAGCTAGGTGCCATAGCTGTTACAGCATCTATGATATTTGCTGGTTTATCTGCCTGTGGGAGCTCAACTCAAGGTAATAAGACGGCTGATGGAAAAACTGTCATAAAAATCCAGACTTTCAATAACTTTGGTTATGAGAAGTCCACTGCTGCAAAGCCTGGTGCGGATTTGTTTGCTGAGTATGAAAAGCTTCATCCGAATATTAAGATAGAGTCCACAGTGGCGTCCTCTTCAGATGAGGCTCGTACTGCTTTTAATTCCTCTATCTCCACTGGTTCAAATTCATATGACATCTTTGCTGTGGACATAGCCTGGTGGCCTTCTATCCGTGCCATAGGGAATAAGTTCATGGACCTGAAAGACTATACGAAGAATAATAACTGGCCTGATTGGGTAGTGAAGACGGGTACCGATGATTCTGGGCGTCTTATAGGAGCTGGAACGGATATCGGTCCAACTGCATTGTGCTACCGTCAGGATCTTTTTGAACAGGCTGGGCTTCCTACTGACCGTGAACAAGTCAAAGAACTTTTCGGCGGCGAGAATGCTACGTGGGATAAGTTCTTTGAGATCGGACAACGGTACACTCAGAAGACTGGAAAGCCGTTCATTGATAATCTTGGTGATGTTGCTGCAGCAATGAAGGTTCAGAAGGAAGAAGTATACGTATCAAAGGATGATAAGGTTATCGCTACTGAGGATGGAATCCATGATATGTATAATCTTCTGACGAAGAATGCGAATCTTTCTGCCGGGGTATCCACATGGTCTGATGACTGGAACGCATCTTTTAACTCTCCAAATGGATTCGCAGTGCTCACTTGTCCGGCATGGGAAGTGAATAATGTTAAGGGTAATGCTGGTGCAGACTTTAGGGGATGGAATGTAGCTGATGTCTTCCCTGGAGAAGCTGGTACGGACCAAGGTGGATCGTGGCTGACTATTCCAGAGTCCTCTCCAGTAAAGGAAGAAGCAGCGAAGCTCGTAGCATGGCTGACGAATCCAGAGCAGCAGTCTAAGGTATTTGTGGCTGCATCGAACTTCCCATCATCTCCTAAGGCTCAGGCTACTCCAGAAGTAGCAGATAAGACGGATGACTTCCTGAATAATGCTCCTACAGGTAAGATTTTTGCAAATCGTGCAGAAACAATCAAGCATATTCCATATATTAATGCGAAGTATTACGACATCGACAGCAAGTTCGGTGCTGCACTCGATAGAGTGGATTGCACGAAGGAGCAAACTCCTGAAGAGTCGTGGAAGCAGTTCGTAGAAGACGTGAAGGCTTTGAGCTAACATCTCTCTTCATCATGTGGTGGTGCTTCGTCAAGCGTGGCACCACCACACTGTATAGAGCATCATAGATTTTATCAAAGGAGATATTATGAGCGAGAAACAGCAGGCTTCTGTAGCATCGTCAGGTAGATTCGCAGTATTTTCTTATAAAGCGACTCCTTATCTCTACGTAGCGCCGTTCTTTATCCTCTTCCTTGTCGTAGGGCTTTTCCCACTGCTCTTCACGGTATGGGTGGCCATGAGGAACTATAACACTATTACTGGCGACTCGGGATGGGCAGTGTGCGGTGCAGTGTGCGGGACTCGTGACCAGTCACTCGTGGGAAACTTCCAGTGGGTTCTCCATCAGAGAGATTTCTGGATGGCCATGAGGAACACGGTATCCATATTCTTACTGTCCTCTGTGCCGCAGATTATTGCAGCGGTATTCATAGCTTGGGTACTGAATGCGAACCTCAAAGCGAAGACATTCTGGCGTATGGGAGTGCTGCTTCCCTATGTCATAGCACCATCTGCATGTGGTATCATCTTCTCTCAGATTTTTTCGGATAAGAGCGGTGCATTTAATGTCCTCTTACAGACCATAGGATTAGCACCTATAGCCTGGCATGCTGATACTCTCGCATCTCACATAGCCATAGCTACCATAGTGAATTTCCGCTGGACAGGATATAACTCGCTGATACTGCTCGCGGCTATGCAGGCTATTCCTACAGATCTTATAGAAGCAGCGGTGGTCGATGGTGCAGGTAAAGCACGTACATTCTTCTCTGTCACACTTCCTCTGCTTAAGCCGACCCTCATTTTCGTGATTTTGAACTCTACTATCGGTGGACTGCAGATTTTTGATGAAGTTCAGATGTTTAATAACGGTACGGGAGCTGCTGGCGGAGCGAACAACCAGTTTCTCACCGTTTCACTCTACCTCTATAACCTTGGTTTTAATAAAGTCACGATAGGAGAGTCAAACATAGGTCGCGCGGCTGCAGTCGCATGGCTCCTCTTCCTCGTTATAGTCCTCGTCGCTGTGGTGAATTTTAGTATCACGAGAAAATTGGCAGATGCAGAAACACGAGGAAAAAAGCGTATGCAGAAGAAGGCACAGTAGGAGAAAACGATGACTACACGAACGAAAAATGGTATGGGTACTCCAGCCCTCGAGCAGATATATGGAAAGAACGTAGCGCGGACAGCGAAACGTGCTCGAGCGAAACTCGTGATGACGAACGGAGAAAAGCGTGCGGGGTGGGGAAGCTATCTCGTTCTTAGTATAGCGCTGCTTGCATTCCTCTTTCCGCTGTATTATGCGGTGTCTATAGCATCACAAAACAGTACAGATACGCAGTATGGCGTACGCTCTCTGATTCCAGGAACAGGGCTGATGAAGAATCTCGCGCTCGCTTTCGAAGACATAAACTTCTGGCAGGCTCTCGGCGGAACGACCATAGTGACGCTGACAGTATCGGTCTCTACAGTCTTCTTCAGTACGCTGGCAGGCTTCGCTTTCGCAAAACTACGCTTTAAGGGCCGTAACCTGCTACTTACACTCGTGGTGGCTACTATGACCATTCCGCAGCAGCTGACGGTGGTTCCTATGTACATTATGACGACAAAGGTAGGTCTATATGGTTCGCTACTCGCTGTTATCATACCGGGGCTGGTAGGTGCATTCGGCGTATTCTGGATGACACAGTATCTCGAAGATGCGCTGCCATATGAGCTGATAGAAGCCGGACGTGTAGACGGCGCGTCGATGGGACGTATCTTCGTGTCCATAGCCCTACCAGCGGCAAAGCCTGCCGCCTCCATGCTCTTCCTCTTCACGTTCATAGGATCATGGACGAGCTACTTCTGGCCTATGCTCATCCTCGGACCAAATAAAAACAGCATGCTCACAGTGGCTGCATCTGCACTCAAGGGGGCTCACTTTACGGACTACACCCTTATTATGTCTGGTGTGATTCTTACCGCTATACCATTACTTGTGGTCTTCGTCTTTACGGGGCGCCAGCTCGTGTCTGGCATTATGGCAGGTGCAGTAAAGGGGTAAGGGAGAAGAATAAGACTATAGCGAACTTATCGAGCGAAATATATCTTGAAAGAAAGGATAACGATGAAGTTTAATTCAGACTTTATTTTTGGAACTGCTACGGCCTCCTATCAGATAGAAGGAGCTGTGGTAGAAGATGGTCGTACGCCTTCTATCTGGGATACATTCTCCCATACTCCCGGGCGTGTATATGAGGGGCATACAGGTGATAAGGCGTGTGATTCGTACCATCTGTGGGAAAAAGACTTGGATCTGCTAGCGGATCTCGGAGTGGGTGCATACCGATTTTCTATCGCGATGCCACGAGTCATTCCTGCGGAGGATGGTCTCGTGAATGCTAGGGGACTCGACTACTATGAGCGCATAGTCGATGGACTGCTTGCTCGTGATATAAAACCCGTCGTAACACTGTATCACTGGGATCTGCCACAATACCTCGAAGATAAGGGTGGATGGTTAAACCGAGATACTGCCTATAGGCTTGCTGACTATACGCATGCTGTAGCAGAGCGCCTGGGAAGTAGAGTGCGTACGTATACGACACTGAATGAACCGTGGTGCTCAGCATACCTCGGGTATGGGGATGTGGTTCATGCGCCTGGACTAGGACTAGGTCCGGGGTGCTTCTCAGCGGTTCACCATCTCAACCTCGCTCATGGTCTTATGGCACAGGCTGTGCGTGACGTGGTGGGACGGGATTCCGAGGTATCTGTAACGCTTAATCTCCAGATGAATCGAGGGGATGCTGATGCTGTGCGGCGACAAGATATCATAGCGAACCGTGTGTGGCTCGACCCTATGTTGAGAGGATACTACCCAGAGGAGCTTTTTGCAGCGACGAAGGGTATATGTGACTGGTCCTTTATTCACGATGGCGACTTGCGTGATATCCATCAGTCGCTCGATGTTCTGGGAATAAACTATTACTCTAGTGGTTTGCTGGCTCTCAGTGGGCGCCCGCAGTTCCCTCAGGATATGGGGGCGACGTGTGCACCAGGATGTAGCGACATAGAAAGTCTGCCTACATCGGGACCACATACAGCTATGGGGTGGAATATAGATCCCCGTGGTCTCTATAATCTGCTGATGCGTCTTACGAGCGATTATCCAGAAATGCCACTGATGGTTACAGAAAATGGAGAAGCATGTGATGATGAGCTCGTATGGGAGGATGGACATGCTCATGTCCATGATGACGAGCGCTGTGAGTATGTGCGTGCACATCTTGAAGCGGTACATCAGGCGATTTCTGACGGAGCAGATGTACGCGGGTACTTCCTCTGGTCGCTCCTCGATAACTTCGAGTGGGCATATGGGTACAGTAAGTACTTCGGTATAGTTCATATGAACTATGAGACGATGGAACGCACACCGAAGGATAGCTTTGAGATGTATAAGCGGATTATCGCGACGCGTGAAGTGTAAGTATAAGCGGGGCATTTTTTAATGATGGATGAGTAGCTGCTGAGTTGTTTGTACATCCGTGCGTTTTCCGACCTGGATACGGTTTCAGGCGGGAAGATACGCGCGGATGTACAAACAACTCAGCAGCTTTTTCTTTGCTTAGGCTTCCTGCTAGTATGGGATGCCATGACAGATATGATACATGAGGAATTACTACAGCACGCACGCGAATTTATGGACGAGTATGCGGACGTCTTCGAAGCGCTCGCTTAGATATCTGCGTGTGGAATAGAGCGATATGAAGAACATCAGCATAGAAGCAAACGAGCCGGTAGATCCGAGCCGTTTCCTGCATTTTTATAAAGTGTCTGTGGGGCTCGATAATGGTTCGACAGCGCGCTACGACGTCGTAACGCGAAAGCCAGCTGCGAGTCTCGAGGATCTCGACCGTGGTGAAGGTGATGCGGTGACCATCATCGCGCGCTCGCTCGAGGGTGACCGCATGCTTCTCATTCACGAGTACCGGCCAGCTATAAACGGATATGTCTGGGCCTTCCCAGCAGGTCTTATCGATCCCGATGATTCGAGTTTTGAAGCCGCAGCAGAGCGAGAATTGGCAGAAGAAACGGGATACCGCGTCGTGCGCGTGGACGACGTGCTGCGGCCTACGTATGTCTCGCCCGGAATGACGAACGAATCCATCGCCTTCGTCTACATGACGGTGGATGCGGGGCAGACAGACGTGCAGCAGCATCTCGAGGAGAGCGAGGATATCACCGTTCGGTGGGTGACGCGGGACGAAGCGCGCGCTCTGCTTCGCGGCGCCGAGGCCATAGACCAGCGAATGGCGCTCGTGCTGCATGAGTTTATTTCTTAACTGCCAATTCTTCCTTTAAGGAGCCTATGGAATTACGAGTACCAGGTCCATCAGATGCACGTGCAGTGGAAGAGATGGTGGCTGAATTTGTAGCGGAGGAATCCCCTTATGATGGAATGTTCGCAGATCTTATGCCGTTTCGCTATGATGCGTGGTTAGCGGAGAATGAGCGTGATCTTCATGCGCCGAAACCCGGATTCGTGCCCGCAGTGCAGTATGTGAGTTTCGATGAGTCCACGGGCTCAGGAATCGGTTTTCTCAGTGTCCGACTCGTGCTGAATGAGTATCTTCTGAATGTGGGAGGACACATAGGGTACTGTATTCGGCCCGGTATGCGTGGACATGGTTATGGGCGCCAGCAGCTTCGCCTCCGACTCGAGCGTGCTCGCGAGCAGGGGCTCGACCGTGTGCTGATAACCTGTTCAGTGGATAATGCTGCAAGTAGGCAGATTATTCTGGGCTGTGGTGGAGTGCTCGAAGATGTGCGTGAGATGCATGAGCGCTACTGGATATCAGTGTAAAAGGATGTGCACTGGACTTCGAGCATCACAGGCATAGTGGAATACGAGGGGAATACGAGGGGCTCGCCGCATGGGTATGCGGTGAGCCCTCTGTGGTTTTTATAGGTTCTGCTGCGTTACTTTACGTACTGTTTCGGATTCTCCTTAAATGTGGCGAGGCAGTGGTCCGAGCAGAAGTGGTATATCTTACCGTCATACTCGTAGGACCTGGCGTCCGTCGTCACGGTCATACCACAGATGGGGTCGGTGAGGACGTGTTCTGCTGCAGGATTCGAGGTGGCTGCGGCGGCTGGCTTTTTCTTCAGGAAGTTAAACATATTTTCTCCTTCATGGTCGTGAGTACTGCGATGAGTGTCGTGAGTACTGAGATGGGTGTTGTCAGGAATATTCTGTGCGGTACCGAGGATAACGCGAGGTTCGGAATGCTCGGGGATGAGCTGATCCTGTGCGGTAGTCGGGGCATCGACACGTGAATCTATACGTACGGAACGCAGACGGTTCGCATTCACCACGAGGCTGACGGAGCTCAGTGCCATGGCAGCGCCGGCTATCATAGGGCTGAGCAGCCAGCCAGTCAGTGGATAGAGCAGACCAGTAGCGACGACGAGCCCCACGATGTTATAGACGAAAGCAAACCCGAGATTCTCGTGAATATTCCGCATGGTGGCGCGGCTGAGGCGTATCATGCGCGCTACTCCGGCGAGGTCTCCCGTCATGAGAGTCACGTCGGCTGACTTCATAGCTATGTCTGTACCTGTGCCCATGGCGAATCCGAGATCCGCCTGCGCGAGAGCAGGGGCATCATTAATGCCGTCACCCACCATGGCTACGAGCTGGTTTTCGCGGCTGGAGGTATGGTGGCTTTCTTCGGACACCTGCTTCTGAATCTGCGATATCCAGTATGCCTTCCCAGCCGGTTTTACCTCGGCTATGACTGTATCGATGCCAGCTTCTTTCGCTACGGATGCAGCAGTCTCAGCCTTATCTCCGGAAAGCATGATGGTCTGAATCCCCAGTGCCTTTAGCTGTGCTATGGCAGCACGCGATGTAGGCTTGATAGGGTCGTCTGCGTAGGTCACTGTACCATCACTGACACTGAGTACTTCGGCCTTACCTTCGGTGATGGTTCCCGTCTTATCGAAGACTACGGTTCCTATGTGACGAGCGCTTTCGAGTGCTTCAGCAGAGGCGACGAGAATGCCATTCTTCGCGCCTATTCCTATGCCAGCTGTTACAGACAGCGGAGTGGCCAGTCCGAGCGCACATGGACAGGCGATGATGAGGACAGTCACTGCTGTGGTCAGCGCATAAGTGAGCTGTGGCTGTGGGCCGAAGCTCAGCCATGCGGTAAAGGTCCACAGTGCTATGAGGAAGACGACGGGTACGAAAATGCGCGCCACCTTATCCGCGAGCGCCTGCACGGGAGCCTTACTCGCTTGAGCGCTCGACACGAGCTGTACGATCTGAGAAAGAACAGTGTCTTTACCGGTGGCGGTTACTTCCATGGCTAGTGGTGCATCGAGGACGAGTGTACCTCCGGTGAGAGGATCCCCCTCTGTGCGCTCTACAGGGCGTGATTCACCTGTGATCATGGACTCATCTACATGAGCTAATCCGCGGAGAATGCGCCCATCCGTAGGAACGGTGTGTCCGCCAGGAACTTTCAGTAATGTGCCGGACTGCACTGCGTTCATGGCTATCTGTGTGCCGGCAGTAGGCAGCTTCCACGAGCCGTCCTGCAGTTCTTTCTCGCTGATAGACACGGCAGTATCTGGCTTCAGCCTCATCAGTGCTGCTATGGCGTCCCCTGTGCCAGCGCGCGCCCGCGACTCGAGAAGACTTCCTAAGATAACGAGAGTGAGCACGACGCCTACCGTGTCGAAGTACACGTCTCGTGAACCTTCAGGAAGAATCTGCGGTGCTATGGTGGCGAGCGCGCTAAACAGATACGCTGCTGTCGTACCCACGGTAATAAGCGCGTTCATCTCGGGTGCGCGGTGAAGGATAGCATTCCACCCTATGCGATGAATATCCCATCCTGTGTAGGCCATCACAGGAGTAATGAGTACTGCCTGAAGCCAGGGATTCATAACCCACTGCGGCCATGAATGTCCCCATATCATGCCGAACATAGCTATGAAGGATACGGGAATAGTGAAGAGCGCTCCCACGATAAACTTCTTCTTCAGTGCGCGTATCTCCGCGTCGCGTTCCTGGGAGTCTGCTACATGAACATCCGACTCTGCTTTCTGCAGCTGGACGTCCGCGCTTCCCGTTACGCGCAGCATGCCGTGAACCATATTCATACCGCAGGCGAACGGATAGTCCCCGGCTGGGAGAGCTGGGAGATTCACGGACGTTTTCCGGTGTCCAGGAAGATGTGCGTCAATTCCTAAGTCAGCGAAGATGACATGAGACGTACACTCGCCCGCTTCCTGACGGTCAAATGTGATGGTGAGAGGTGTTCCTGCCTGAGCGTGGATGAGAGAAGGGGAGTATCCTCCGTGAACATCCACTTCTATACTCTGTGTGTTCCCGGACACGCTGGTATGTGCTCCCCTCTGAGGGGAGAAGAAATACCAGAGAATGGCAGCGCTGAACACGAGAGCGATGCCTATATATACCCACATCATGAGTGATACCTTTCTCTCTCTATCTTCTTAGTGTTCAACGCTGGATTCCGCATCACTATTCCGCGTGTCGAGGTTTTTGCGGATAGCGATACTTCCTGCTATAGTCGAACATATGTTCGAATTAATACTAACATTAATCATAGGCATCGCCCTCGGCGGTGCACTCGGATTCTTCGTCGCGAAAGTGCAGGAGAAGTCTGTATCTACCATGCCTGAAGAGGCTGGTATTTCTGCTGAGCAGATAGCGCAGCAGGCTCTGCAGGAGCAGAAGCTCGCGCAGCTCGAAGTGCAGCTGCGTGAAGTTACTTCTGTGCGTGATCAGCTTTCTGACCAGTATGAAGAGAATCGCTCCGCGCTCGCGGCGGAGCGCGAAGCCACGGCGAAGCTCGAGGGACAGCTTTCGGGTATGAAGGAAAAGCTCGAGTTTGCAGAAGCGCAGCTGGATGTGGCTCAGAAAGCAGAAGCAGAGCGCGTTCAGCGCGAACGCCTGGCGGAGCAGAAGCGTGAGGAAGAGCGTCGTCGTCAGCAGGCACAGTCCTCGCAGGAAGAGTCTCGTGTTCTGAAGGCTATTAGCCCTGTCCAGCAGAATCTCGAAGCCTTGCAGCGGAAGGTGGCTGAGATAGAAGAAGGTCGTCAGGCAGAGATGGGGAAGCTCGGCGAGCAGCTCCTCGGACTTGGTCGCGCACAGGAGAAGCTGGATAAAGAGACGTCCAGCCTCGCTATGGCCTTGCGGAATAATAAGGTGCGTGGTTTCTGGGGTGAAGCACAGCTGAAGAACATCGTGGAGTCTGCGGGTCTTCGTGAACATGTGGACTTCGAGACGCAGTACTACACCACGAATGATGATGGGAAGAAGCAGCGCCCAGACATGATAGTGCATCTTCCAGATGAGAAGTTCATTCCTATCGATGCGAAGGTGCCATACTCGGACTACCAGCGTGCGTTCGAGATTCCGGACTCTGCTTCTGAGCAGGAGCTGAAGATTCGTGATGAGTACTTGCAGGCTCATGCGAAGGCACTGCGTGGACACATCGATGAGCTCGCGAAGCGCAGGTACTGGACCATAGCGGAAGAAGAGCGTGTGGCACCAGACTTCGTCATCGCTTTTATACCGAATGACTCGCTACTGCAGGCTGCTCTGGATGTAGACCCTAGCATAGTGGATTACGCATTCAGCCAGCAGGTGGCGCTCACGTCTCCTGTCACGCTGTGGTCGGTGCTGAAGTCCATAGCATTCGCCTGGCAGCAGCAGACTCTGAGTGATGAAGCGAAGGAACTTTTCGACTTATCGCGTGAGCTTTTCAAGCGTCTGAATACGATGAGCGGTCACGCGATAAAACTCGGTAAGTCACTGGGAAATACGATTAAGAATTATAATGCTTTCGTAGGCTCATTACAGGGCTCTGTCGTGCCGACAGCTCGTAAACTCCAGGCTTTGGATGCGAATACGTTATTCGATATTCCACAGATCATAGAGGACGAAGAGAAGAGTAATGTCCGTGAGATTACCTCTCCAGAGCTTCTCCCGGGCTGGGATGGGGACGAGAAGTAACCTCTCCCTATTCCCTCATTAGACGAGACTGACCGCTAAGGTGGCTACTATGACACAGGAATTTAAGACGACCGGATCTTCGGATATCCGCGAGCAGATAGCAGCTCTCTCGGATGACATGCTCGAGCCTACGCAGCGCTTAGAAAAGCTTCTGCGCGCTGAAGTGGCAGATAAGCAGTTTAGCGAGCTTACCGGTGTGACCTACCATCATGACGGTGCCACCTTAGCAGGTCATGCTCTTCTCGATGCTCTCGAGACTGCAGGTTTTAGCATCGATGACTTTGATGCTGTAGGAGCTATGACGGCAGCGGGTATACCACTGGTCTCTGCCATGATTCATGCTGCAGCATCTCGTGGTCAGCTTCTCGATGGTTTCCTTATGGATTTCGTTTTCCCCGGTATTAAGGGGCCGTCCATTAAGGATAAGCGAGTTATTCTTATCGATGCGTGGCTGTCAGAAAAGTCCTTCGTGCAGACGTCGTCTGTGGTTACTCTCACTCATGGGAATGAGCTGAACCTCGACTTTGCTGTGCTCGAAAATGAGGGAGCGCGTATAGTAGCTATCGCCTCCCTCGTCGGGAGCACGGGTGTGCTGGAGAATTATACAGAGCAGAAGAAGCAGAATCTGTCTGACATTCTCGGTACTTCGGACGCAGATGACACTTCGCATACGTGCTCTGGTCACTGTGAGCATGAGGGAAGTGAGGAGACTGAGCCACACGAGTGCACCTGCGGTGGTCACGGGCACTGCTCGGAATCGAAGAACTCGGACACCGCGGAGAGTGCTCAGTTCATTAAGCTCGTGAATCCTATTACTGAGAATGTGACTCGTATTCCATTTATTCCAGTCTTCTCAGATAAAGAACTCCAGAAGGCGGGTGAGTGACATGATACCGCCGAGTGACTTTACGCAGAGAGTCATCGCTGCGGGAGACCCAGGCTTACGCGAAGTAGGTGTGGGACCATGGGAAGAAGAGCATTCAGACCTTCCTCGTCCAGAAGGTGCTGAATACGATGAGGAACTCCTGAACGAAGGAGACCGCAGAAATGTCATGGATCGCTACCGTTACTGGACAGTAGAAGCCATAAAGAATGACCTCGATAAGCAGGGGCGCTATGGTTTCGAAGTGGCAGTGGAGAACTGGACTCATGACTTTAACATCGGGTCCATCGTGCGCACGGCGAATGCGTTTACAGCGCGTGCGGTACACATCCTCGGTCCGAAGAAGTGGAACCGCAAAGGCTCACTTATGACCGAACTCTACCAGCATGTGTACCACCATGCGAGTGTGGACGAGTTTCTCGAGAATGTCAGTCGTCAAGCGCAGGAGAAGAACGAGCTGCGTCCACGCATTATAGCGCTCGACATCGTTCCTGGAGCCGTTCCCATAGAGACTTATGATTTCCCAGAACGCTGCATTATGCTCTTCGGAGCGGAAGGTCCTGGGCTCACGCAGAAGGCACTTGACCTCGCAGATGATGTGGTGTACATATCGCAGACGGGATCAGTGCGCTCGCTGAACGCCGGAGCAGCAGCAGCAGTGGCTATGCACACATGGGTTATGCAGCACGGAAAAATTGGCTAAAAAGGAAGACGGAACGACGCGTAAGAAAGGAGAAGGAGAACGAACGGTGCGCTCATGAGGTGTCGCGTTCGGACTCTAAGATTAAGCATTATGCCTACATTTACACGTGAAGAAATCGAGCATCTGGGCGAGCTGGCCCAGATAGCGCTCACAAATGATGAAATAACGCGTCTCCAGGGCGAGCTAAACGCTGTAGCAGATGCTATCGCTCAGGTTCAGGAAGTAGCAGGCGAGGACGTGAAGCCTACTGCGAACCCAGTACCTCTGGAAGCGTATCTGCGTCCAGACGTACCAGCCACCCCACTCAAGCAGGAAGAAGCACTCAGCGGTGCTCCGAAGTCCGAGTCCGGCATGTTCGTGGCTCCACAGATTTTAGGGGAGTAGGAGAGTAGAACAGATGGATACTCAGACACGAAATAACCTCGTACAGCTGTCTGCAGCGCAGATGGCAGAAAAATTTAAGGCGGGCGAAGTCAGCTCTCGCGAGCTCGTGGACGCACACCTCGACGTCATCGAGAGCGCAGAGCCACAGATTAACGCCTTTCTCAAGGTCAGTGCAGATGTGGCGCGCGAGCAGGCAGATGCCATCGATGCGAAGCGTGCTGCGGGTGAAGAGCTCGCGCCGCTAGCTGGTGTGCCTATAGCCATTAAGGACATGATCGTCACGAAGGGCATCGAGACCACCGCTGCATCGAAGATTCTCGAAGGCTGGATTCCTCCGTATGACGCGACAGTTATTACGAAACTGAAGCAGGCAGGCATGCCTATCCTCGGTAAGACGAACCTCGATGAGTTCGCGCAGGGATCGTCCACCGAGCACTCTGCATACGGGAACACGAATAACCCATGGGATACTGAGCGCGTACCAGGCGGTTCTGGTGGCGGTTCTGCAGCAGCAGTCGGCGCTTTCGAAGCTCCACTGGCACTCGGAACGGATACAGGTGGCTCTATTCGTCAGCCAGGCGCATTCACTGGTACGGTGGGTGTGAAGCCGACGTATGGTGGCGTGTCTCGTTTCGGCGCCATCGCTATGGCATCGTCTCTGGACCAGATAGGCCCTGTGACACGTACCGTACTGGACTCTGCACTCCTGCAGGAGACCATCGGTGGTCATGACCCGAAGGACTCTACGTCCATCCCTAGCCCAGCACCAGCTATGGTGTCTGCAGCCCTCGAAGGTCAGAAGCGTGACCTCAGCGGTATGAAGGTGGGACTCATTAAGGAGCTGTCGGGAGATGGCTTTGATGAGGGCGTATCCCAGCGTTTTACAGAGGCAGTAGAAGAGCTGAAAGCCATGGGCGCTGAGGTCGTAGAAGTCTCCCTTCCACACCTGAAATATGCACTGGGTGCGTACTACGTCATCATGCCTTCGGAAGTATCCTCGAACCTCGCACGTTATGACGGAATGCGCTACGGCTTGCGCGTCATGCCACCAGAAGGTGTTCCAGCCACAGCTGCGAACATGATGGCATACACGCGTGAAGCAGGATTCGGTGACGAAGTAAAGCGCCGCATCATCCTCGGTACGTATGCACTGTCTGCTGGATACTATGACGCATGGTATGGCAGCGCACAGAAGGTGCGTACTCTCATCATCGCAGACTTTAATAAGGCCTTCGAGCAGGTAGACGTCCTCGTCTCTCCTACGGCTCCATCCACCGCCTTTAAGTTCGGTGAGAAGAGCGCAGACCCACTGTCCATGTATCTGGGAGACATCGCTACCATTCCTGCGAACCTCGCAGGCGTGCCAGCTATCTCCATCCCAGCAGGTCTGAGCGAAGACGGCATGCCAGTAGGCTTCCAGTTCATCGCTCCACAGCAGCATGACGAAGTTCTCTATAAGCCAGCAGCGGCACTCGAAGCAGCCCTGGAAGATAAGTGGAACGGACCAGTCTGGCAGTGGATGACCACGCCATGGCTGGGCGAGTAGGAACACGAGTAAGAACGCTCAGGCACAGAGGAAAAGAAAATGGCTGAAAAATTAATGAAGTTCGCCGAAGCGGTAGAAAAGTATGATCCCGTTATCGGTCTCGAAGTCCACGTGGAGCTGAACACGAAGACGAAGCTCTTCTGCCCAGCAGAAGTCTCCTTCGGTGGGGATCCGAATACGCAGCTGACCCCAGTATCTCTGGGTCTTCCAGGCTCGCTCCCTGTGGTGAATAAGTCTGCCATCGACTACGCTATCAAGCTCGGTCTGGCACTACACTGTGACATCGCCGAGTGGAGCCAGTTCGCGCGAAAGAACTACTTCTACCCAGACATGCCACGAGACTACCAGATCTCCCAGTATGATAAGCCACTGAATGGCGAGGGATACCTGGATGTGGAGCTCGAGGATGGCGAAGTATTCCGCGTTCCTATCGAGCGAGCACACGTAGAAGATGACGCTGGTAAGAACACCCACGTGGGTGGAGCAGACGGCCGCATCGAAGGTGCAGACCACTCCCTCGTGGATTATAACCGCGCTGGCGTGCCACTGGTCGAGATCGTCACGAAGCCTATTACGGGTGCGGGGGCACGTGCAGCAGAAGTGGCTGGCGCGTACGTGCGTACCATTCGCGACATCGTGAAGGCGCTGAACATCTCGAACGCTCGCATGGAGCAGGGGAACATGCGCGCAGATGTGAACGTCTCGCTGCGTCCATCTGCGGATGATCCATTCGGTACGCGCTCGGAGACGAAGAACGTGAACTCGTTCCGTGGCATCGAGCGTACTATCATCTACGAAATCCGCCGCCAGGCAGCAGTGCTCGAAGCGGGCGGAGAAGTGCTCCAGGAGACCCGTCACTGGGATGAGGCATCGCAGACCACGGCCGGCGGTCGTGTAAAGACCGATGCGGATGATTACCGGTACTTCCCAGACCCTGACCTCGTCATGGTACACACCACGCGCGAGCACATCGAAGAGCTGAAGGCTCAGATGCCAGAGATGCCACGCGAGCGTCGTAACCGACTGCAGGCTGAATGGGGCTTGAGCGATAACGACATGCGTGACATCGTGAATGCATCCGCACTCGACCTCGTGGAAGAAACGGTGAAGGCAGGCGCCAGCGCTGCAGGTGCACGTAAGTGGTGGATGGGCGAGATCTCTCGCGCAGCAAACGAGCAGGATACCACGCTTGACGAGCTGAACATCACTCCAGCGGACGTAGCACGTGTGGAAGCACTCATCTCCGAAGGAAAGCTGAACGATAAGCTCGCGAAGCAGACCGTGGCAGGCGTACTCGCTGGCGAAGGCACTCCAGATGAGGTCGTGGCGAAGCATGGCTACGAAGTCGTTCAGGATACGGGTGCACTCGAAGCCGAAGTAGATAAGGCTATGGCTGCGAACCCAGACATCGTGGAGAAGCTCAAGAGCGGAAACATGAAGCCGATGGGTGCCATTATCGGCGCAGTGATGAAGGCCACGCGCGGTCAGGCAGATGCGAAGACCGTCACGAGCATCGTCATGGCGAAGATTAAGTAGCAGATTACGTAGCAGATTACGTAGCGGATTCAGTCGAATCGCGCAGAACGACACAAGAAGAGGGTTACGGGTTACTAGCGTGGAGTATGCTGCACAGCAGCTTCGCGTGTGGTAACCCGTTCATCATCTCCGAAACGGGCTTCTCCCGCCTCCGCCCCGGCACTCCAGCACGGAGCGAGAGGGGAGGGAGAAACCGACAGAAAGAAGACAGTCAGACATGGAGCCGACGAACCGAGCACAGGAAGACCACACGGCACACAAAGCTGCGCAGGCAGCACACGAACACCTCGCAGACAGCATCACCATCCCGGATATTCAGGGGGAGATGGTGCATCTGCGTGCAGCCACATGGGAAGACTACGAGAAAATGGACAGCATCAGCGCCTTCTCTCGCTCGCTTATCCTCTTCGGAAAGACTGCAGAGGCTGAGCGTGCTATTATCCGTGCATGGGTGAAGCGCTCGCTCGCCTGGCAGGAAGGACACCGCGCCACTTCACAGTGTGAGGATGCCCAGCACGTCAGTGCACACTCCCTCGATGCTCAGGAACGTGGCGTACTCGCGTGGTCCCTGTTCGTGGAGGAGGAGTTCATCGGCATGGCTTTCCTCGTGGACATCGACACGTGGGCGGGCTCGGCTCGCATCCACGTTATCCTCGGGGAAAACTACCGCGGTCGTGGATTCACACGCGATGCTATGCCACGCGTCATGACCTTTGGTTTCGCTCCTCGCCCTGCAGGCATGGGCTTGCACCGCATTTGGATATCCGTTCCATCGGCGAATACGCGGTCGCAGGCTGTCTACCAGTCTCTCGGATTCACGGAGACGGGTGTGGCGCGCGATGCCCTGTGGGATTCTGTAGAAAACCACTACATGGATCTTCACGTCTATGACATGCTCGTGGACGAGTATGACCCTATCCGCTCACTCGAAGCATTCGGTCTGCATCCTATCATGGATAATCCGGGTGTACGCGAAGCCCTTGCTCAGCATGAGCATACGATGGAGCTGAAAAAGCGCGTCACCGATCAGGAGCAGGATCTTACCGTGACGGTCGAGGAGATAGAAGAGGATATCTCTGCAGACGTGATCAGCGACGAGAGTGAAAAATTGGACATCGATACAGAAGACCGTAGCGCGGCGAGCGGGCCGTGGTGGAGGAAGCTCGGCGACGCGCGTAAGCGTGACTAAGCAGAGCGCGAGCAGAAGGGGTACGAGGTGAGCGCAGAAGATCTCGATAACTACGAAACAGACGCGGAACTCGCGTTATATAAGGAGTACCGCGACGTCATTAAGCTTTTCACGTACGTCGTGGAGACGGAGCGGCGTTTTTATCTGGCGAACCGCGTGGATTTTAACGTGCGGCAGGCCGGGCAGGACGCGTATTTCGACGTGCAGCTGACCGACGCGTGGGTCTGGGACGTCTACCGTCCGAGCCGTTTCGTGAAGAACGTGCGGATCGTCACGTTTAAAGACGTGAACGTGGAGGAAGTGCAGAAGACGGAGATAGAAGTTCCGCGAGACCTCGAGTAGGCGAGGTCAATTTTTCTGTCAGGCGCGGGCGCGGCTGGGTTTTCCGGCTGCGTCCGCGTTTGTGCTGTGGGCTTTCCGTGTGCTCGGTTCGAACATGATGTGAAGAATGGCAGTTTGTAGTCGCGAATGACCGGTGAAGAAATGACGAGAGTGGCGGAAATGCTGGGTTTTCTCTGAATGCTTGAGTTTATATCTCGAATTCAGCGGTCATTCGTGACTACAAACTCACGGTTTCGCGAGAAAAGGTGAGAGTGCGCGAGAGGGGGATCTGCACTGCCCTCTGTACCCCGCCCTCGCATCCATCCCACCCCTAGAGTAAACTTATATCGATTATTTGTTTTTTGAGGAGTTAATGTGGCAGATAAACAGTCTGTAGTGATTATCGGTGGTGGCCCAGCAGGCCTGACCGCTGCGTGGGAGCTGGTGAAAGATTCCGCGGATCGTTTTGATGTAACCGTGCTGGAAGCCAGCCACGAGTTTGGCGGCATCTCGCGCACCGTGAAGCATAACGGGAACCGCATGGACATCGGTGGTCACCGCTTCTTCTCGAAGGATGATCGCATCATGCGCTGGTGGCAGGAAGTCCTGCCGCTACAGGGTGCTCCATCGTATGATGATGCGAAGCTTGGCCGTCATCACGACCTCGAGCCAGGTGGCCCAGACCCAGAGCAGACCGATAAGGTCATGCTGAAGCGTCACCGTCTTTCGCGCATCTTCTGGAACCAGCATTTCTTTGATTATCCTATCAGCCTGAGCCCGAACACTATTAAGGCTATGGGTCTGTGGCTCACCCTGCAGGCAGGCTTCAGCTACCTGTGGTCCACTGTGCATAAGCTGCCAGAGGATAACCTCGAGAACTTCTACATTAACCGCTTCGGCCGTAAGCTTTACTCCATGTTCTTCGAAGGATACACGGAGAAGCTGTGGGGGCGTCACCCGTCGGAGATTTCCGCAGACTGGGGCGCTCAGCGCGTCAAGGGCCTGAACATCTGGAACATCCTGGGGAATGCTTTTAAGAAGCTCATCCCAGGACGTAAGGCAGATAACTCGAAGGTGGAGACCTCTCTCATCGAAGAGTTCTGGTATCCGAAGCTGGGTCCAGGCCAGCTGTGGGATGTCGTGGCACAGAATTCTGTGGAGAAGGGTGCACACATCATCATGGGCGCACGCGTTACGGGCATCCGCGTGCAGGATGGCCACGCGAGTGCTGTGGAATACGTCACGGATAATGGCGGTACGGTCACCCTCGAGGCAGATCACGTCATCTCCTCTATGCCGCTGAACCACCTCGCCGACGCCTTCGTATCCGGTGGCGTGGATGTGCCACAGAACGTGGTGGAAGTGGCACACGGCCTGCCATTCCGTGACTTCGTCACCGTGGGTCTGCTCGTGAAGAAGCTGCGTGTGAAGAACACCACAGACGTGCCTACCCTCGGTAATCCTCCTATCGTTCCAGATAACTGGATTTACGTGCAGGATCCAGGATATAAGGTCGGCCGCCTGCAGATCTTTAATAACTGGAGCCCATACCTCGTGGCAGATCCAGATAACACGGTGTGGATAGGCCTCGAGTACTTTACTGCTGAGGGTGATGACTTCTGGAACATGACCGATGACGAGGCGCGCAAGTTCGCCATCGCGGAGATGATTCGCATGCGCATCATCGAAAGTGCGGATGACGTCATCGACTCGCATCGTGAGCGCGTTCCGAAGGCATATCCTGCATACTTCGACACGTATGACCGCATCGGAGAGCTGACCAGCTGGATAGACTCGCTCGGGAACGTCTACTGCGTGGGTCGTAACGGCCAGCATCATTATAATAACCAGGATCATTCCATGGCCACGTCCATGGAAGCCGTGGCGAACATTAAGAGCGGCCGCGAAGATAAGGCGAACGTGTGGGGCGTGAATACTGAGAAGTCCTACCACGAGAGCAAGTAGTTTTTCGGTTTTGTAGCTCAATTTTCCCTCGACGGGTGTGCATCTGGCTTCACGCACGGATACACACCCGTCGTCTTTTGTAGACGAAACCGAGTAGACTAGAATCTTACATGCCGAGTGAGGTAGCGCCACATAGGTGCCTTGCTCAGGAGGTCTAGCCTGCCGCCCTCGGGCAGCAGCAGACTGGCAGCTTCGTGGGCAAACTCACGAAGATCCATGTGGTCTTTTCGCTTTATGCTGGAAAAGACCCCGACCTAACGCTGATATGTGGCGGCGTATGAGGCTAAGCATGAACGCTATAGAAGCATTTGAAGCCAAGCAGCTGAAGGCTGCTGACTCCATCCCAGAGTTCCGTCCTGGCGACACCGTTAAGGTGAACGTAAAGATTCAGGAAGGTAATAACTCCCGTATTCAGGCATTCCAGGGCGTGGTTATCGCTCGCCAGGGTGCAGGACTGCGCGAGACCTTCCTCGTGCGTAAGATCTCCTTCGGTGTGGGTGTGGAACGTCGCTTCCCACTGCACTCCCCATCGATCGACTCTGTAGAGCTCGTTCGTAAGGGTAAGGTCCGCCGTGCGAAGCTGTACTACCTGCGTAACCTGCGCGGTAAGGCAGCACGTATCGCTGAGCGCCGCGATAACTCTGCTAAGTAACATAGCTATGCATGGGACACCCGGGGCTTGCCTCGGGTGTCCTTCGTATCCAGACACGCCAGAGACTTAAGGCTACTGACATGACGAATCAGCCGCGTAGAGCATCCTCATCGAAGCGCCGCGCCCAGATGCGCTGGAGCGCCGAGGAGACGCTGCGCCCGCATAAGGCACACCCGACGCGCCAGGTGCGCCAGTATGAATCACGCCGCTCGCTCAGAGAAAAAGCGAAGCGTGAGGCGGAGCAAACCCGCGAGCCATTCGAATGGGCAGCATCAGTAGATTACATTCCTCACCACAGCACTGGAGAAAGAATCTTGACCAAACGCGACCGCCGCGTTCTGAATGCACTGGACTTTACCCTCTACTTCATCGTCCCGCTCGTCGTACTGCTCGTCCTCCGTTTCGTCGTCTTCGGCTTATTTATCATTCCATCCGGTTCCATGGAGAACACACTCATGGTGGGCGACCGCATCATCACGCGGAACATCGGCGTGAGTGCGCAGAGCCTGCAGCGCGGAGACGTCATCGTCTTCTCGGATGACTCGCACTGGCTGAGCGAAAGTACCATCGAAGCTGCGGCCAGCGCCACGCATAATTTCGGCATTGGCAGCGGGAAGAATTACCTCGTCAAGCGCCTCATCGGCATGCCGGGAGACGTCGTCGCCTCGGAAGGACACGGCGCGCCCGTGACAGTGAACGGCGTGGCCCTCGACGAGAGCGCGTACCTCAAGTCCGGCGTTCAGCCGTCCGAGCAGGCGTTCAGTGTGACGGTTCCGGCTGGCAGCGTTTTCGTTCTCGGAGATAATAGGGCCAATTCTGCCGATTCGCGCTATCACTTAAACGATGGAAATTCTGGCTGTGTGCGCTTCAGCTCCATCACAGGAATAGGCATGGCCGTCTTCTGGCCGTATGCCGACTGGAAGACGCTAAATAATGGCCGTGCTGTCTTCGAAAGCGTGGGGCTTTAGTGCCGAACTGGGAGCTAGAGACTGAGCTCGTGGCTGCTGGAGCACAGTGGATACTGGGACTGGATGAAGTGGGGCGAGGATGCCTCGCAGGTCCTGTTACTCTCGGTGCTGCAGCATTTCGGGCAGACGACATCGGCTCGGATATTCCTTCAGACTTGAAAGACTCGAAGCAGCTGAGTCCGAAGCGTCGCGAAGCGCTCATGGAACCTCTCCGCTCCTTCGCTCGCGCTCTCGCGGTGGGTGAGTGTACGAACGAAGAGATCGATGAGTGGGGCATCTCCGCATGCCTGGGCATCGCAGCGCTGAAGGCGATTCATACGGTGGCGGAAGAATTGGCCATAGAAGAAGCAACCATTATTCTGGACGGTCCGCACGACTACATCACGCCGGCGCTGAGCATGCTGGACGCGCCGGAACTGAGCTTCACGCCGCGCGTGGTCACGCGGATTAAAGCGGACGGTAGCTGCGCGAGCGTGGCGGCCGCCAGCGTGTACGCGAAAGTCACGCGCGACCGGCAGATGGACGAGCTCGCCGCGGCGCATCCGGAATGGAGCGCGTACGGTTGGGCGAAAAATAAGGGGTACGGGACGGCGCAGCATCGCGCGGCCATACGCGAGAACGGCGTGACGCCGTACCATAGACTCACGTGGCATTTAACATAACGCGGGCAGTAGTGTAGTCTGGAGCGTATGAGCGAAAGTAAAGTGTCGATGGTAGACGTGGCTAAGGCAGCCGGCGTCTCGTATCAAACGGTGTCCCGCGTCATTAATAACTCGCCACTCGTGCGCGACAGCACGCGGCAGAAGGTGCAGGACGTCATCGCGCAGCTCGGTTACCGGCCGAATCTGTCTGCGCAGTCGCTCAAATCTCAGCGCACACGCATGATAGGCGTCATCGCCTCGCAAACCCAGTATTCTGGCCCTCTGCTGACCATCGCTGCCATCGAATCCATGGCGCGCAGTCGCGGACTGTACGTGTGCGTAGCCACGGTGGACGAAGCGCGGCTGAATCCGGCGGACTTCGCGGATGTGGAAGAAAACTTTATCAAACTCGGGGTGGAAGCCGTGGTCATCGTGGCGCCGACGGAGGCGATGGTGACGCTGGCGCTGGATAATAGTGGCCGTGTGCGCGTGCCGCACGTCATTATCACGGCGGCAGAAGGGCTGCAAGACCTTGAATCGCGGCGCTTCGACGCTGCGCGTGTGAAATTCGTTTCGACTGATCAGGACGAGGCGTCTGAGGCTGTCTCGGGGGTGCTGGCTGCGTCGGGGGTGACGCACGTGTACTACCTCGATGGACCACAGCAGTGGCGCGATGCCTTTACGCGGCGGGCTGCCTGCGAGAGGGCGTGCGTGGGGGCTGGCCTGTCTGTGACCGTGCTCGAGATGAATGACTGGGTGAGCACGAATGCGTATGATCGCGTGGGGGCGCTGCTGGCGCGGGGGGCCTTTGGCGATGCGGGTGCGCTGGGGGTGCTAGGGGAGCCGGGCGGTGCAGGCGAGCCGGGAGAGCCGGAGTCGGTGGAGTCGGAGTCGGTAGAGTCGGGACGCGTGGCGTTCTGGGCGGCGAATGATCTGCTTGCCATGGGTGCGCGCCGAGCGGTGCTCGAAGCGGGGCTGCGCGTGCCGGACGATGTGTGCATCGTGGGATATGATGACATGCCAGGCACGGAGAGTCTCGTACCGCCTCTGACCACAGTAAATCCGAACTATGAGCGTGTAGGATCCACAGCTATGCAGCTCGTGCTGGATATGCTGGAGTATTCGACTGACGAGGATGAAGATTCTGTAGAACTTGTGGCCTCGGAGAAGCTGGACTGCGTGTATATGGTGCAGCCGCAGGTGGTGCTGCGGGCGTCTACTCGGTAGGGGCCCGGGTGGGCTGGGCTGGGGCCTGCTGGGGTCTGGGTTCGGCTGTGACTGGCCGGGGCAGAGGCCGCAGTATTTTGCGAGTTATTCCACTTTTCATCCGTCATGGGGCTTAAAGTGGAATAACTCGCAAGGAACACGTGCTCTGATTGCTGTACTGGCACGCAGGAGTGTGCTACTTTTTGCTATTCGGCGCATTTTTGGCGGCTGGGCAGGGTGAAAATGCGCCGATCAGCAAAAAGTACTGAACGGTTCGAAGCCTCCGAAATGATTTTTTCGACGAACTTCAAGAAAAGTCGCTTTTTTTGCATCAGCAGCGGCATAGACAGCCCTCACCCGCGCCCCTCCCCACCCTCGCCCCGTCGATGAACTTGCACAAACGCCGCTGCTCGAGTATAATTAGAAATGTGAACGTTCACATTTTGTGTCAGAAGATGCCAGAACCGGCAGAATTCCGCACGCATAAAACCACGTGAACGACGAAAGACGTACGACACAACGCAGTGAAAGAGAGGCGGCATGACAGCGACATCAGCGACATCACCGACACCGCAAACACCGCAGACCCCGGCCATCACCCCGGCCACCACGCCGGCCCAGGTAGCCCAGGCGGCCCAGACGGCCCAGGCCATCGCCCAGGGCGCAGTATCCCTCGGCATCGAGTTCGGATCGACCCGCATTAAGGCAGTGCTCATCGACCAGCAGTTCCATACCCTCGCGCAGGGCGACCATGCGTGGGAAAATCACCTCGAGGATGGTTTGTGGACATACAGCCTCGAGGAAGTGTGGGCAGGTGTGCAGGATGCGTATGCGAAGCTGGCTGCGCAGGTCGAGGCCATATATAACACCCCACTCACCCGCATCGCGCGCATGGGCTTCTCGGCCATGATGCACGGCTACCTCGCCTTCAGTAAGGCGGACGAGCTTCTCGTGCCGTTCCGCACGTGGCGGAATACGAATACGCATGCGGCGCATGAAGAGCTTTCGCAGCTGTTCCAGTTTAATATCCCGGAACGCTGGTCCATCGCACACCTTTACCAGGCACTTCTCGATGATGAGGAGCATACGAATCGCATCGACTACATTACTACTCTGGCCGGGTATGTGCACTGGCAGTTGACGGGACGTAAGGTTCTGGGCGTGGGGGATGCTTCGGGCATGTTCCCTATCGACCCGCACACGCATACGTATGATGAGGAGTTCCTCGAAAAGTTCGAGAATCTGCCACTCGTTCAGCAGCAGACGTGGAGTATTCGTGAGATTCTGCCGGAAGTTCTCGTGGCAGGACAGAATGCGGGCACGCTTACGCAGGCGGGTGCGCTTCTGCTCGATCCGACGGGTACGCTGGAGGCTGGCTCTGTCCTGGCTCCTCCTGAGGGAGATGCGGGTACGGGCATGGTGGCCACGAATTCGGTACGCGTGCGTACGGGTAACGTCTCGGCTGGCACGTCCATTTTCGCTATGGTCGTGCTCGAAGATAAGCTGAAGGCGCTGCATCCGGAAGTGGATGTGGTGACCACGCCGGCGGGCGACCTCGCAGGCATGAGCCATGCGAATAATTTTACGTCGGACTTAAACGCGTGGGTGAGCTTATTCCGTGACTTTACGCGGGCGGCTGGCGTGCAGATGTCCGACGCTGAGCTGTATGCCACGCTGTTTAATGCGGCGCTGGACGATGAGTCCGGCGAGGCGAACGCGGGCGGCCTGCTGAATTACTGCTTCTACTCGGGCGAGTTCCTCGTGGGACTTGCTGAGGGACGTCCGGTCTTCGCGCGCGGTCCGCAGGCGCACATGTCTTTGGCCAATTTCATGCGTGCACAGCTGTTCTCTGCCTTTGCACCAGTAACGGTGGGCATGGATGTGATGACGAAGGATGAGGACGTGCGCGTGGACTCTCTCGTGGGACATGGTGGCATCTTTACTACTCCCGTGGTGGCACAGCGTATCCTCGCCGCAGCGTTTAATGCCCCTATCCGCGTCATGAGTACCGCAGCAGAAGGCGGAGCGTGGGGTATGGCCGTGCTCGCCGAGTATACCGGTCATGCAGAGGAAGAATTGGCAGAATATCTGGATAAGCAGGTCTTCGCGCACGCACGGTACACGACCGAAACTCCACAGGAACAGGACGTCGCGGGATTCCAGGACTTCTTCGCGCGCTTTAAGCAGGCGCTGCCGGTAGAACGCGCGGCCGTCGATACGATAGACCTCGAAACGAAATAAAGAAGTACAGGAGAAAACATGGCTACATTAGCAGATTACTCAGAAGAAACGCGCGCTGAGGTGAAGCAGGTCCGCGAAATCGTCGCGAGCCTGCACGACCAGCTGCTCAAGTGGAATCTCGTGGTGTGGACCGCGGGGAACGTCTCGCAGCGCCTGAAGACCGCAGATCTCATGGTCATCAAGCCATCCGGCCTGCGCTACGAATACCTCACGCCAGCCAGCATGGTGGTGTGCGACCTCGACGGAAACGTGGTGGACGGCTCGGCCTCGCCATCCTCGGACACAGCCTCGCACGCGTACATCTACCGTCACATGCCAGACGTCTACGGTGTGGTACACACGCACTCCACGTATGCCACGGCCTGGGCAGCCACGGGAAAGAACATTCCATGCGCGCTGACTATGATGGGAGATGAGTTCGGTGGGGAAGTGCCAGTGGGGCCATTCCGCCTCATCGGTTCGGAAGCCATCGGCGAGGGCGTGGTGGAGACGCTGAAGAAGTATCCGAAGTCTCCAGCCGTGCTCATGCAGAATCACGGGCCATTTACCATCGGTAAGGATGCAGAAGCAGCGGTGAAGGCCGCGGCCATGACCGAGGAAGTGGCACACACCGTGTGGGCTGCACACATGCTCGGCGGCGTCATCCCTATCCCACAGGCGGACATCGATAAGCTGAACGACCGCTATCAGAACGTGTACGGCCAGCATTAAAATTTACACAAGAAAGGATATTCGATGAAGAACCCATTCGAAGGAAAAGAAATCTGGTTCGCGGTAGGCTCGCAGGACCTGTATGGTGAAGAGACGCTCAAGCAGGTAGCCCAGCAGTCTCGCGAGATCGTGGATACGCTGGACGCCAGCCCATCCATTCCGGTGAAGCTCGTACTCAAGCCGACGCTGAAGGACTCGGACTCCATTAAGCAGTTCATGCAGGCGGCCAGCGCGGCGCCCGAGTGCATCGGCGTCATCGCATGGATGCACACCTTCAGCCCAGCGAAGATGTGGATTCGCGGCCTGAACGAGCTGAAGAAGCCACTTCTGCAGCTGAACACGCAGCATCATGAGGAGATTCCATGGCAGGACATGGATATGGACTTCATGAACCTGAATCAGGCGGCACACGGTGACCGCGAGTTCGGATACATCGTCACGCGTCTGGGCATCCCTCGTAAGATCGTGGTGGGTCACTACACCGATCCTGAGGTGGCAGAGCGCATCGGCGTGTGGACGCGCGCCTGCGCTGGCTGGGATGCAGCAAACACCATGAAGGTGATGCGCTGGGGTGATAACATGCGTAACGTGGCCGTCACCGAAGGGGATAAGACCGAGGCAGAGCGCGTCTTCGGCGCTTCGGTAAACACTTGGCCGGTGAACGAACTCGTGGAGCATGTGAACGCTGTGTCGAAGGAGCGCGTCGAGGCTCTGATCGAAGAGTATAAGCAGGAGTACGACGTGGCGCCGGAGCTGCTCGGCGAGCGCTACGAGTCCCTGTATGTGGCTGCTCAGGAAGAGCTTGGTATGCGCGACATGCTCGACGAAGTGGGTGCCACCGTGGCTGTGGATAACTTCGAAGATCTCGGCGCTCTGCGTCAGCTTCCAGGCGTGGGAGTTCAGCGCCTCATGGCGGATGGCTATGGCTTCTCTGCAGAGGGCGACTGGAAGACCGCTATGCTCGTGCGCATCGGTAACGTCATGGGCTACGGCTTGGAGGGCGGCTGCTCGCTTATGGAGGATTACTCCTATAACCTCGTGCCAGGTAAGGAGAAGATTCTCGGTGCCCACATGCTTGAGGTATCGCCTACGCTGAAGACGGATGGAAAGGCTCGCCTGGAGATTCATCCGCTGGGCATCGGCGGGAAGGAAGATCCTGTGCGCCTCGTCTTTACGGCCACGCCGAAGAAGGATGCTGTGGTCATCGCCATGAGCGACGTGCGTGAGCGTTTCCGCCTCGTAATGAACGTGGTGGACGTGGTAGAGCCAGATCATGATCTGCCGAACCTGCCTACTGCGCGTGCGCTCTGGGAGCCTCGTCCGAGCTTGAAGGCGGCCACGCAGTGCTGGCTGCTGGCAGGCGCGGCGCATCACACCTGCATGACCACGACGGTGGGCCGTGAGGCGTGGGAGGACTTCGCGCGCATCGCAGGCGTGGAGCTGGCTGTGATCGACGAGAATACGACGCCGGCTCAGTTTGAGACGAATCTGCGCGTCAGCGACGTCTTCTACCGTCTGAACGAGCACTTCTAGGCTGAAGGTCAATTCGTCCTCTTTCGGGGTCGGCCTGTGCGTAGGTGGCGGTGATCCGCGTACTTTTTGTCAAACGGCGCATTTTATGAGATTCATACCTCATAAAATGCGCCGTTTAGCAAAAAATAAGGGGCGGAACACATTCAAGTTCCGCCCCTTATCATCAGGAGACTAGCGGATGATGTCGATGGACTCGATCATCACTGGCTCGAGAGGATTATCGCGCGCATCCGTGGCCACCTCGTTAATGGAGTCCACGACCTTGCGCGAGGCTTCGTCCGTGACTTCGCCGAAGATGGTGTGCTTTCCATCCAGCCAGGTGGTAGGAACCGTGGTGATGAAGAACTGCGAGCCATTCGTGCCGGAGAGCTGACCGGTGAATGGGTTCGGACGGCGGCCAGCATTCGCCATAGCAAACTTATATGGCTCGGCGAAGCTGTGCTGGTTTATCTCATCATCAAAGTTATATCCTGGACCGCCAGTGCCGGTGCCCAGAGGGCATCCACCCTGGATCATGAAGTCCTTGATGACGCGGTGGAAGATGAGGCCGTTATAGAATGGCTCGTGAGACTTTTCGCCCGTGAGGGGATCAGTCCATTCCTTCTCGCCGGTGGCCAGGCCCACGAAGTTTTCCACAGTGACAGGGGCGTCATCTGGGAAGAGCTCGATGGTGATGTCTCCCATGGTGGTATGCATAATAGCCTGCATGGTGCGTTCTCCTTCACGTAGAGTCTCCCGCGAGGATGCGGGAGAATTGGCATAGAAACTAGTCTAGCTTAATCCACGCAGAAGTGTCCTGAGGAAGCTTTCCGTCTGCCGTCAGCGGACCTGAGGTCAGCAGCACGCGGCCGGATGGAAGCTCGGCAGGGGTAGCAGAGAAGTTCGTCACATTCGCCCAGCCGTTCGAGCGCGCGTAGGCGATAACGCCGCCTGGCAGGCCATCCGCGCCATCTGGCAGACCGCTTTCCTTATCCTCGTCGAGCCACTGGACGCTATGGTCATCTGCCTGCAGCTCATGGCGCAGACGCAGCACCTCGCGGTACAGGTTCAGCATGGAATCCGGATCCTTATCCTCCACATCCGCAGCGAAGTCCTTAAACCATGCTGGCTGAGGAAGATGAGGCTTCTCGGAAGCATCTGCAGGGGAGAAGCCGAACGAGCCATCCTCATCCGCGCCCACCCATGGCAGTGGTACGCGGCAGCCGTCGCGACCCTTCAGCTTACCAGCATCGTGGCTGGAGAAGGCGCTCGGATCTTCGAGCTGATCCCATGGGATATCTGCCACTTCGAAGAGGCCGAGCTCTTCGCCCTGGTAGACGTATGCCGAGCCAGGAAGAGCCATCTCGAGCAGGAGAGCAGCGCGCGAACGCTTCGTGCCGAGCTCGCGGTTCTCTGTGTAGCTCTTTCCATCGCGCAGCAGCCAGTCCACGGCCACCTGATGCTGGTCTGGAGCTGGAATCTGTGGCAGAGCGAAGCGCGAGGCGTGGCGGATGAGGTCGTGGTTACTCATGACCCAGGTGGCCGTGGAGCCCGAGCGCTCCGTGGTCTCGATTCCTGCTTCGATGGCCTCGTGGAAGTTATTTCGACCCCACTGCTTCGTAGCGAAGGCGAAGTTAAAGATCTGGCCGAGGTCATCTGGGCTCGCGTAGAGGTACTGGCGAGCTGGGTTTACCCAGGCCTCTGCCACAGCGAAGCGTGGAGGATTATATTCGTTAAAGAGCTTGCGCCACTCGGCGTAGACCTCGTGCACCTCATTACGGTCGAAGAGTGGGTGGGATCCATCCGTGCGGGTAGCGCCGTCGCGAGGGGAGACCTCGTCGAGCTCTGGAGAGTTCATATCCTTCTTCAGAGCGTGTGCCACGTCCACGCGGAAGCCGTCTGTGCCATGGTCGCACCAGAAACGCAGCGTGGTGAGGAACTCTTCATGGACGTCTGGGTTATCCCAGTTCCAGTCTGGCTGCTCTGGCGCGAACATGTGCAGATACCACTGGCCGTCCTCCACACGCTCCCACGCCGATCCGCCGAAGATGGACTCCCAGCTGTTCGGTGGAAGCTCGCCGTTCTCGCCGCGGCCGTCGCGGAAGATGTAGCGGTCGCGCTCTGGGGATCCTGGACCGGCTTTCAGGGCTGCCTTAAAGTACTCGTGACGGTTCGAGGAGTGGTTTGGTACGATGTCCACGACCACCTTGATGTCACGCTCGTGTGCGGCGTCCACCATGGCATCGAAATCATCCATAGTGCCCAGGCGTGGGTCCACGTTCCGGTAGTCGTCCACGTCATAGCCGCCGTCTGCAAGTGCGGATGGATAGAATGGCGAGAGCCAGATGGCGTCCACGCCGAGCTTCTTCAGATAATCCATGTGTGCGGTGATGCCCGGGATGTCTCCGAGACCGCTTCCCGTGGTGTCCGCGAAGGAGCGTGGGTAGATCTGGTAGACGACGGCGTTCTGCCACCATAGGCCTGCGTTCTGCTGCTCTTTAGTCATGTGTTACTCTCCATTAAGTGTGTATGGTTTTTGGTTTTTCCAATTTTCAGTGTAGCGGTTTTGGGTGATTTATGCAAACGTTTGCATTTTGCGCGTGGCCTGTGTGAGACAGCTGCTCTGGGCGTGGCGAGCTCTCGGCTGGAGAGTAGGCTAGAAGAAGGAAAAATAGGCCGTAGATAAAGGAGAAAGCATGACGGACGCAGTAGGCGCACTCAGTGCGGAAAACTCACGACTCATCTGGATAGACTGCGAGATGACGGGCCTCGACGTCGAGCACGACGAGCTGTGCGAGGTCTCCGTGGTTCCTACGGACTTTAATATGAACGTCCTGGACGAGGGCATAGACCTCATCATCAAGCCGAGCCAGAAGGCTGTGGACCACATGAATGACTTCGTGCGGAACATGCACACCTCCTCCGGACTCGTGGACGAATGGGAAAACGGTCTGAGCCTCGAAGAAGCTGAGCAGCAGATCATCGAGTACGTGGAAAAGTTCCTTCCTACAGAAGGGAACGGGAAAGCGCATCTGGCCGGGAACTCCATTCACTCGGATAAGAAATTCCTCGACGCCTACATGCCAGGCCTCATGAGCCGCCTGCACTACCGCATCATCGACGTAAGCACGCTCAAGGAGCTCAGCCGCCGCTGGTATCCAGCAGTGTATGAGAACAAGCCAGAAAAGCATGGCGGACACCGCGCGCTCGCCGACATTATCGAGTCCATCGACGAGCTGCGCTACTACCGCGAGATGATGTTCGTGTCCGAGCAGCCGAGCGCGGCCGAGGCTGTAGCTGGAGCTGAGCGGGTGGAAAGCACGAGCCTGCTGCGCCGGTATGAAGAGCAGGGGAATGCTCTGACGAGCACGGACACGCCTGAGAAGGCAGATTACTAAAAAGGATTCTCTATTATGCTGCAGAGCGAGGCGCTGGCCATTATGAACGCGGGCGCGTCCGTCTTCCTGACGGGTGCACCAGGCGCGGGAAAGACGTACGTGCTGAACGCCTTCGTGAAGCAGGCGCGTGCGGCAGGCTTATCTGTGGCAGTGACGGCGTCCACAGGTATAGCTGCCACGCACCTGAACGGACAGACCATTCACTCGTATAGCGGCATAGGAGTGAGCACCTTCCTGAACGAAGAGATGATGAAACGCATTCTTCGGCGCAAGAAGAAGACGCTGATGAAGACGGACGTGCTCGTCATCGACGAAGTGTCCATGATTCACGCGTGGCTGCTCGACCTCGTGGACGAGGTATGCCGGCGCGCTCGCTCGAACTCTGCGCCATTCGGCGGTCTTCAGGTGGTGCTTTCTGGAGACTTCTTCCAGCTGCCTCCTGTCTCTGGAGCGAAGAGAAATGAGGATATCTACGGGGCGGACCCTGCCGCTGTACTCCTGCGGGAGCGCTATGCGGCAGATGGGCGTGACCGCGAGGGATTTGTGACCGAATCGTTCGCATGGGATGCGCTGAATCCCGTGGTGTGCTACCTCACGGAGCAGCACCGCCAGGATGACGGGCAGCTGCTCGGCGTGCTCAGCGCCATCCGTGCAGGGCATGTGGGGGATGCGGACCGCGCGGTTATCTCCGGGCGCATCGGTGTGCCCTATGATGACAGCGCTCCTATCACGCACTTGTTCCCCACGAATGCTCGGGCGGATAATCTGAATACCTCGCGGCTTATGGCCCTGAACTCTGAGGAGCATGTCTACCAGTCCACGTCCTCAGGCTCGGCACAGTTCATCGAACGCATTCAGAAAAATATGCTGGCCCCGCAGACTCTCGTACTGAAAAAGGGTGCGCACGTGATGGCTCTGCGGAACGACCCTGACCGTCAGTATGCGAATGGGTCGCTCGGCACTGTGCGGGGGTTTATGGCGGCGGAGAAAGGCGGCTGGCCGCTGGTAGAGTTCGAGAATGGACACGTGGTGGCCATGAAGCCGGCTGACTGGGAGTTTACTGAGCTGGATACTGTGCTGGCTACGGTGTCTCAGGTGCCGCTGCGCTGCGCGTGGGGCATTACTATTCATAAGTCGCAAGGGATGACGCTGAGCCGCTGTGCTATGGATTTGCGGCGTACCTTCGCTCCGGGGATGGGGTATGTGGCGCTGTCGCGTGTCCAGGGGCTGGATGGCATGTTCCTGGCTGGTATCAGTGATGCAGCGTATCACATTAGTGATGATGCGCTGCTGCTCGACTCCTCGCTACGGGAGTCATCTGAACGTGCTGTGGATATCCTCGCAGCCCATGATGGGGCAGGGGAGGCCGTGCAGCTGATGTGGAATGATGAGCCTGCCGTGGGCTCTGCGGAGTCTGTCTCAGACGCAGGCGTAGACGAGTTCAGTCAGGGGACGTTCTTCTAAACCTTCCGAGCACTCTGGATAAAAATGTGAAGATGGGCAGTTTGTCGTCACGAATGACCGTCGAGGAAAAAGCAGAATGGGCGGAAAACCGCGGATGTGCTGTATCGAACGTTCGCTGGAGGCGGTCATTCGTGACTACAAACAGTCCGAAAACGGGAAAATTGGCAGAGTGCAGAAAAGCACACTCGCACCGCACGCAAAAGTCGCGTCGCGCGAATACTCTAAAAGCTATGAGCTCTGAAGTATTACGCATGTCTAGCATGTTTCTGCGCACACTGCGCGATGACCCTGCAGACGCTGACGTCACGTCCGCGAAGCTGCTGATCCGTGCCGGTTATATCCGGAAAGTAGGTCCGGGCCTGTACTCGTGGCTGCCGCTCGGACTGAAGGTCTTGAGGAAGATAGAAGGCATCATCCGCGAAGAACTCGCGAAGACCGGTGCCCAGGAAGTGGAATTCCCAGTCCTCCTGCCGAAAGATCCGTACACGGCGACGAACCGCTGGGAAGAATACGGAGATAACATCTTCCGCGTGAAGGACCGCCACGACCAGGACTACCTGCTCGTGCCTACGGCCGAGGAAATGTTCACCCTCATGGTGAAGGACATGTACTCCTCGTATAAGGATCTGCCGGTCACGCTGTACCAGATGAAGTCGAAGTACCGCGACGAGTTCCGCCCACGCGCGGGCATGATCCGCGGCCGCGAATTCGTCATGCAGGACGCGTACTCCTTCGATATGACCGAAGAGGACCTGAAGAAGTCCTACGCCATCCAGCGCGACGCCTACGAGCGCATCTTTAAGCGCTTGAAGGTGGATTATGTTATGGTGCATGCCACCTCGGGTCCTATGGGTGGCTCGGCGTCGGAAGAATTCCTCGCGCCACTGCCTATCGGCGAGGATACCTTCGCGCAGGCTCCGTCCGGTGCATCGTGGAACGTCGAAGCGCTGACGACGGTGCGTCCGGAGGATATGGACTTTAGTGGCGTCGAGCCTATGGTGGCTCTCGAAACGCCAGATTCTGCGACTATAGATGAGCTGGTGGCGAAGTCGAACGAGCTACATCCACGCTCGGATGGTCGCGAGTGGGCAGCGAGCGACACGCTGAAGAACCTGCTCATTACTGTGGTGCACCCGACGGGTGAGCGCGAAGTCGTGGCCATCGGCGTGCCGGGAGACCGCCAGGTGGATATGAAGCGCCTCGAAGCGAGCTTTACTCCTGCAGAGATAGAAGAGGCGACGGCTGAAGACCTCGCGAAGTTCCCTGAGCTGGTGAAGGGATACATCGGGCCGAGCGTGCTCGGGCCGCAGAGCGCTCAGGATGCTCAGGGTGCGGACGACGCGGACGGTGCGGACGGCGCGGACAGCGCGGAGAAGAAGCCACGCATTAAGTACCTCCTCGACGCGCACATAGCTCGCGGATCCGAGTGGATTACGGGCGCTGACGAGGCTGGCAAGCACGTGTATCACGCCGTCTACGGCCGCGACTTCGAAGCGAACGGCTTCGTCGAGGCTGTGGAAGTGCGCTCGGGAGACATGAGCCCAGATGGCTCTGGTCCGCTGAGCCTGGAGCGTGGCGTGGAGATAGGCCAGGTCTTCCAGCTGGGGCTGAAGTACTCGAAGGCGCTGGATCTGACCGTGCTGAACGAGAACGGGAAGACCGTGCCTGTGTGGATGGGCTGTTATGGCATCGGCGTGTCGCGCGTGATGAGCTGCATCGCCGAGTACCATAACGACGAGAATGGCTTGAAGTGGCCTGCTGCCGTGGCGCCTGCTCAGGTACACGTCATCGCTACGGGGCGCGATCAGATGGCCTTCGAGACCGCGGAGACGCTCGTGGAGCAGCTGGCTGAGGCTGGCATCGAGGTGATCTTCGACGACCGTGCGAAGGTCTCGCCGGGCATTAAGTTTAAGGATTCTGAGCTGCTGGGCATGCCGCTCATCGTGGTGTCTGGCCGCGACACCGTGCAGAATGGCACGCTCGAGATCCGTCATCGCGACGGCTCTGCGACGCAGGTCGTGCCGGTGGCTGAGGCTGCTGAGGCTATTCAGGCTGCGGTGAAGGCGCTGTAAGCGTTGTGTTCCGCGTGAAGCGTGGGCGGGGTGCTGCTGGGCATCCCGCCTTTTTGTTTTTCGGAAGGCAATTTTCCCGGGGTCCTTCGGCGGGGATGTGGATAACTGGGGTGTGGATAACTCGTTTTTAGCCGTATCATCCGGGCGTGTTTCCACATCTGATAACATATGCTTTTCACGCTTGTCAGGGTGAAAAAGGTCTGTCAGAGTAGAGGGTAGACAGCGAGAAAACGAGTATCGCGACAAATCAAAGGAGATACTGCTATGGCGAACATAGCGCAGACCATTATCACCGGATATGTGGCAGCAGATCCGAAGCAGTGGACCATGAACTCACAGATGCCTGCGTGCAGCTTTCGTGTGGGATCCACACGGCGCTACTTCAGCGCGAAAGATAACCAGTGGAAGTCGAATGACACACTGTGGGTAAATGTGAAAGCCTTCCGCGGCATAGCTGTGAATGTGCTGGGCGGAATTAAGAAAGGTGATCCTGTCATAGTCGTGGGGAACCTCACAGTAGATACGTGGGAGAAAGATGGCGTGACACATACTATTCCGAGCATCGAAGCCACCCATGTGGGCCTCGACCTCAGCGCAGGACGTGTCATCTTTAAGACAGAGAAGGTGCGTCCGAGAGAGTATGTGATTCCGGCGGATGCGGGTGCGCCTGCACCTGAGCAGAGTGGTACAGATTCGGGCGCTCCTGCGCCTTCAGATAATCCGTTCGACTACTCCGCAGATCCGTCTGTTTTTACTCCTCCAGTTACGGATGAAGCATCGGGGGAGCTCGGTAATGACGTGGTCGATGAATTTGCTACTCCTGCACAAGGCGTGGAAGTGGAGAGCACTTTTTAGCCATTCTTTCTTTCGCTCGCGGTGGCCACCGAGAAGAGGTAGAAGAAAGGGGCGTGCTCCACGTTTCCCGTGAAACACGCCCCTACTTTTTAGAGCGGTGTGAGTCTTACCAGATATGGACGCGCTCTTCAGGCGCCAGATACATCTCGTCAGACTCCGTCACGCCGAAAGCGCTGTAGAAGCTATCCACATTCCGTACGATTCCGTTTACTCGGAACTCTGCCGGAGAGTGAGGATCTATCTGCAGATACTGCTCGGCGAGCTCTACGCGGTTCACGCTACGCCAAATGGATGCGTAAGACAGGAAGAAGCGCTGCAGTCCAGTGTACCCGTCCATCTCAGGAGCGGATGCCAGAGCGCGGTTCATCTCTTCTTCCGAGTCATTCTGTGCTCCGAGGGCGAGGGCATACGCTTTCAGCGAGATGTTCACGCCACCAAGATCACCGATGTTCTCACCGATGGTGAAAGCACCCTTCACGTGAGGCATCTGGTCAGCCTTCCCCTCAGCTTCGTACTTTTGAGCCACGGAGCGTGGGGTGAACTGATCATACTGGCTGATCAGAGCGCCGGTGAGATTCTCGAAGCGCTCACGGTCTTCGGCAGTCCACCAGTCGGTGAGGTTACCGTCACCGTCATACTTGCTACCCTGGTCGTCGAAGCCGTGGCCTATCTCATGGCCGATGACAGCACCGATGCCACCGTAGTTCGCAGCATCATCCGCCTCGGCATTAAAGAATGGAGGCTGAAGAATGGCAGCAGGGAAGACGATGACGTTCGTGGTCGGCTCGTAGTACGCGTTCACGGTCTGTGGAGTCATGAGCCACTCGCGCTTATCCACAGGGGTTCCAGCTTTCGCGAGCTGGTAGGCAGTCTCATACATGCTCGCATTACGCAGATTATGGATGAGGCTGAACTCTGGGCGAATGTCCAGAGCAGAGTAGTCGCGCCAGTTCTCTGGGTAGCCTATCATCGGTGTGAACTTCGCGAGCTTCTCCAGAGCCTTCGCCTGGGTATCCTTACCGAGCCACGTGCTGGACATGATAGACACTTCGTAGGCCTTAATAAGGTTCGCTACGAGTTCGGTCATGCGCTGCTTCGACGAGGCTGGGAAGTGACGCTTCACATACTCCTGGCCCACTTCTTCACCGCTGATGCCATCGACGAGGCTGACAGCACGACGCCAGCGCTCGCGCTGGACGGAAGTACCGCGCAGGACCTTACCGTAGAAGTCAAACTTCGTGCTTTCGAAGTCAGCTGGAAGGTAGCTGGCCCACTGGATAAGCACGTGGACGCGTGCCCAGAGCTTCAGATCCTCGAGATCTGCCTCGCCCCAGAACTCATCGATACCGTCGATGAAGCTCGGCTGGTAGATGATGACGTTCTTCAGCGCACAGCGCAGAGATACTGGCTGGGAGATGGCTGCTTCGGTGTTATTATATGCTTCCTGCCAGGAGTCGGCCCACTCTTCGAGGTTAAAGTTATTCAGAGCGGCAGCAAACTCGTCGAAGCTACGTGGGTTATAGGTCTTCTCGCTATCGCGGGAGGCGACTACATCCCAGTGGTTCGACGCGATACGGCGTTCTACTTCGACGAATCGGCGAGCGAAGCGGCTACTCTGCTTATCATCCTTCGCATATCCTGCGAGCTCGAGCAGACGAGCCACCATGGCAGTGTACGCTTCGACCACTGGCTTGTGGTTTTCCTCACGATAGTACGCTTCATCAGGGAGTCCGAGACCAGCCTGGAAGATGTGCACGACATGATGCGTAGGGTCACCAGGATTAGCGAAGACTGCCTGTGAGAACAGGGAAGGACCGCCAGCGGCATCCATCTGTCCGAGTACCTGAGTGAGCCCACGCTTCGTGGTCACTTCATCGATACGGTTCAAGTCTTCGCGGATAGGATTAATACCAGCCTTTTCTATGGTGTCCGTATCCATGAAGGAATGGTAGAGCGCGGCAGACTTCGGAGCGGTTTCAGGAGAATGCTCGAGAATGTCATGAATCTGCTCTTCGGCGTCATCGTTCAGCTTGTCGAAAGAGCCATAACGAGCCTTATCATCCGGAAGAACGTAGGAATCTATCCACGTGCCGTTCACATGGCGGAAGAAATCTGAACGGGCAGATACGGATGGAGACAGAGACGTCGTGTCGATGCCGGATTCCAGCATGCGCATACGGGAGTGCGCCTGTATAAAGGAGTGTGTCATAAATGTCATACCCTCTAGGGTAGCGCACTTCGCGTGAGAATGGAGACAAAAGTCGCATAGAGGGAAAATTGACAGCAAAAAAATGCGGAAAGTTCGACCCCTCGAAACTGTAACTATACGGTGTCACAACGCTCATCCAGCGAAAACGGGCGGTAGTCTAGCACTATCAAGGCTTGAACAGGACGGATGGGAAGTGACGCGAAATGATGCAGATGACGAGTTTCTGGGCAGTACTAGCAGCAGTAGTGGTGCTGGCAGTGAGCCTCGTTATCGACGGTCTGTCCGTGAGCATGTCCATCGGAGCACGCATGCATGGAGCGCTGCGTGTGGCTGATTATGCGAAGTCGGCGGCATGGTTTACCGGAATGCACGTGGCCATGCTCTCTGCTGGATTCCTGCTCGGAGATACGCTCTCTGCATTCGTGGAAGGTGTGGGTCCATGGATTTCCTTTACGCTGCTCGCGCTCGTGGGCGGCGCTATGGTACGTTCCGCGCTGAAAAAGTCGAGCGAAGATGAGCAGCTGAATTCCATGCCTCCGCTGACGTGGAAGTCGCTGGCCGCGCTCTCCTTCGCCTGCAGCATCGATGCAATAGCAGTGGGGTCGAGCCTGGGACTTTCAGGAAGCCTTCCCTTCGGTCTGACGGTGTCCGTGGTGGCGGTCGCGACGGTACTGGCCATCGTTCTCGGTCTGCGCATGGGAAGTGCGGCTGGTGAAAAGTGGGAGAAGCCTGCCGAGATAGCAGGCGGGGTGGTGCTTCTGTTCATCGGCATCAAGAGCCTCCTCTAAGTTCGGCTGCTCTGGTCGCTGCCTGCGCTCTCTGGTCGCTCTCTGTTTACTCTCTGCTCAGGTACGCTGTTCTGCCATGCGCGTATCCTGAAAGCATGATAGAACTCAAAACTCCTCAAGAAATCCAGCAGATGCGTCCAGCTGGAAAGTTCGTCGGTCAGATCCTCTCGGACTTGAAGAAAATGACGAAAGTGGGCACGAATCTTCTCGAGATAGATAACTTCGTGAAGAATGCCATAGAAAACCGCCAGGGTGCGTCCTCCTGCTATGTGGACTACGCTCCAGATTTCGGCACAGGGCCATTCGCCCATTACATCTGCACTTCGGTGAATGATGCTGTTCTGCATGGTGTGCCATATGACTATAACCTGAAGAATGGTGACCTGCTCTCTCTCGACCTCGCTATAAACGTGGACGGCTGGGTAGGAGACTCGGCCATCAGCTTCGTGGTGGGAGACGCCGCAGAAGAAGATTTGCGCCTCATTAAGAGCACGGAAGAAGCACTGGCTGCGGGCATCGACCAGGCGCGTGCAGGAAACCGCCTCGGAGATATCTCCTCGGCCATCGGCGAAGTGGCAGCGAGCTACGGATATGACGTGAACCTCGAGTTTGGTGGTCATGGCGTGGGCCACATCATGCATGGGGATCCTCATGTACCGAATGATGGTCGTGCTCACCACGGATACCGTCTGCGTCCTGGTCTGGTCATAGCCATCGAGCCATGGTGGCTGTCTACCACGGATGAAATCTTCCAGGATGAGAAGGATGGCTGGACTCTGCGTTCTGCAGATGGGTCGCGCGGTGCGCATACGGAGCACACCATAGCCATTACGGATGGAGATCCGATTATTCTGACGGCGCGCGACTAGGCGCAGACATGCTTTGCTTTCGAGGGGTGACCAGTATCCTACTGGCCGCCCCCGTCATATCCGAGATAGAATAATGATTACTCATGACGGCAGCTCCATTCTGTGTAAGTCATCTCACTTTCTTCTCCTCAGAGGTAGTAGATCCCCGAAAATCGTGTCTTTCGTGAGATGACTTACACAGAACGCACTGCTAGCTAGGCATTACGTATTACGTATATAAAAACTGCCCGCTAGACCGCGCACAGCGAGTCCAGCGGGCAGCGACGCTTCGCAGTTCAGGCTCTCCTAGCGCCTAGCTCCTAGTTCTTATGCAAGTCCGCATTCAGCTCGATGCCGATCTTTCCTGCCTCACGCGAACGCGCCTCGATGGCTCCCGTCACAGAATTACGGATGAACAGGATATTATCCAGGCCGCTGAGGTCAGCGCCCTTCACCACATCGAAAGCCTCGCCAGCAGCTGCTCGCTGCTTATCATACAGCGACACCTTCGTGCCAGCCGTCACATACAGGCCTGCTTCCACTACGCAGTTATCTCCCAGTGAGATGCCTATGCCGGCATTCGCTCCGAGCAGGGAGTGCTGTCCGATGGACACGCGGTGCTTTCCGCCTCCACTGAGCGTACCCATAATGGATGCGCCGCCGCCGATGTCCGAACCGTCTCCCACGACCACGCCCTGGGAGATGCGGCCCTCGACCATGGAGACGCCGAGCGTGCCTGCGTTAAAGTTTACGAAACCTTCGTGCATGACGGTGGTGCCTTCTGCCAGGTGCGCGCCGAGACGAATGCGGTCTGCGTTACCGATGCGCACGCCGGTCGGCACGACGTAGTCCACCATGCGTGGGAATTTGTCGATGGATAGTACGGTGACGGCTGGAGCTGCAGGGGATGCGGCCATCACGTCCAGCTTGCGCTGAGCGAAGTCCTCCACTGCGAACGGACCGTAGTTCGTCCACACGACGTTATTCAGAGCTGCGAAGATGCCGGAAAGATTGAGCGTATTCGGCGCGGCCAGACGCATGGACAGCAGGTGCAGGCGCAGATACGCGTCCGCGGCATCCGTAATGTCTTCGTCGAGCGCCGAGACGGTGAAGACGGGCACGCGGCGCACGCCTCGCGCATCCGGCTCGTCGTATGCAGCCGCGCCGAACGCATGGTTCGCGCGCGCGGCTTCAGACGGCACGTCCGCGGCGTCGCCCACGCTCAGCGCCGGATACCAGACGTCGAGCGTGCGGCCCGCGGCGTCCACAGATGCGAGGCCCCAGCCCCATGCTGTACGCTGTGTCATGTTTTCTCCTTTTCTAGCGTTTTATGTCAATTTTACTGGTACGCGCCTAAATCTCGCTCGCGTCGACGAAGTAGTCGCGGATGTAGACGTCGAAGCGCGGTAGCGTGAGGGACAGATAGCCGTAGACGGACGTATCCACGATGCCTTTCTGGGCGAGGCGATTACGGTAGACGTTCATGAGATTCGAGGAAATGCCTGCCTGCGTGCGGATGTCTTTAATGGAGATGCTCTCCGATGCGTTCTGCGCGCTGAGCGTGGCTATAGCATGGAGGACTTCGTGATCCTTATGAGACATATCCGCCCAAATTTTCTGATAGACGTACTCCTGAATGCTCTGGTCGAACTGTGCGAGGAGCTGGTCGTACGGTGCCTCAGGATTCGTCCAGGCGAGGTAGCCGAGAAGCTGGAAAGCATACGGGTATCCTTTCGTCAACTGCGCGTACATGCGGGCGCGCGTTTCATCGAGTCCGAGGAGCTGCATGTAGCGGGACTTGATGGCGGAGATATTCAGTGGGGAGAGGAAGACTTTCGGAGCTCTGTAGAGGAATGTGAGGTTTTCGTCGTTTTGGAGGTCAGAGACATTCTCATATAGGCCGGTCATGAGCAGATAGACGGGGTAGTCCTCGCGCATGAAGATCTGAAATGCCGATGCAAATTCTTTCATAGACTGCGTGTTCGAGACTTCATCGATGCAGATAAGTACGCGCTTTTTTAGCTTCGCCAGTACTGTGAAGATGCGCTCGAGGCCAGTCTCGATGTCGGTGACGGGCTCTGAGGTGGAGAGCTTGACGCCTATGCCGAGTAGAGATAAGTCTATCTGTGCGTCGACGAGGAGTGGACGAATGGCGGGAAGCTGGTAAAGCTTACTCGCCAGACCTGTGAGGAGATCGCGTGTGCTGTTCAGCTCTACCACTATCCATGTGGGATCTGTGCTCAGTTCCTTATCTATCTCCGTAAGAAGAACTGTTTTCCCTGAGCCTCGCACTCCTGATATGACGTAGACCTGGGTATTCATGAGTGGGGAACGGAACTCATCGAGGATAGTCTGCTTCGTACTCGAGCGGTCGATGCTCGTGAGCGGAGTCTTTCCGAAGTTCAGTGTGAACGGGTTATGGGCGGTGACAGGAGTCATGGAATCCTCCTTTGTGAATCGAGAGGCCTTCGTATATAACTTTATATAACTTTTTCTTTATTATATAACTTTATATAACTTTTTCTTTATTATATAACTTTATATAACTTTTGTATATTTCTCTTTCTTGTGTCTGCTTCCATCTCGCTAAATGTGCGAAAGCTGTTCAGTCATCCGCTGAATGCCCACACTTGCTTAGGGCATAGCGTAGTGTAGAGAGATGTGGCAGATTATGACTTTTCACAGGATATGAGTGAAGCGAGAGCGAAGTGGGAGACCATAGCGAAGGCTGTGGATCTCGACGCTTTGCGTGCGCGGATAGCAGATCTCGAGCAGCAGGCGAGCGCTCCGAGCCTCTGGGATGATACCGAGCATGCTCAGAAAGTGACCTCACAGCTCTCCGCCAGCCAGACCCAGCTGCGTAAGCTCGAAGAGACACGAAGCAGCCTGGATGATATAGAGACTCTGTATGAGCTCGGCTCCGAAGAAGGGGACGAGGACAGCCTGGAGGAAGCGCGCGCGGAGCTCGCGCAGACCCGCTCTCAGCTCGATGCGATGGAAGTGCAGACTCTCATGGATGGCGAGTATGACGAGCGCGCAGCAGTACTGACCATTCGCTCGGGTGCAGGCGGTGTGGATGCTGCAGACTGGGCGCAGATGCTCCTTCGTCAGTATCTGCGTTACGCAGAGCGTGCTGGATTTAAGGCTCAGGTTCTGGATACCTCGTACGCCGAAGAAGCAGGCATTAAGTCTGCTACGGTGCAGATTACTGGAGACTATGCGTACGGAAAGCTCTCTGTGGAGGGTGGCACGCATCGTCTCGTGCGCATCTCGCCGTTTGATAATCAGGGGCGTAGACAGACGAGCTTTGCTGCGGTGGAAGTGATTCCACTCGTGGAAGCAACCGACCACATCGATGTTCCAGACTCAGACATTCGCATCGACACGTACATGTCCTCTGGCCCTGGTGGGCAGGGTGTGAATACCACGTATTCGGCCGTGCGCCTCACGCATATTCCTACGGGCATCGTCATCACTATGCAGGATGAGCGCAGCCAGATTCAGAACCGAGCTGCTGCTATGAGTATTCTTCAGTCGAAGCTGCTGGTCATGAAGCATGAGGAAGAAGCGAAGACACGTAAGGAACTGGCGGGGGATATTAAGGCCAGCTGGGGCGACCAGATGCGCTCCTATGTGCTCCACCCGTACCAGATGGTGAAGGACTTGCGCACCGGTTATGAGACCTCAGATACGCAGGGCGTCTTCGATGGAGACCTCGACGCGTTCATCGATGCGGGGATTCGCTGGAGGCACCAGCAGCGGCGTGAGGCTGCTGAAGCTGCTGAAGCTGCGGAAGCTGCCGAGGCTGCGGAAACGACCGAAGCGTAAGACATACGAAGGATATACGAAGGACGAACGATGGCACTGATCGATTTAGAGAATGTGAGTAAGGTGTACGACCACGCGTCGAAGCCTGCGCTCGACGAGGTGAATCTGCATATTAACCGTGGGGATTTCGTCTTCCTCGTGGGGGCGAGTGGTGCGGGAAAGTCTACACTGCTGAGTCTCTTACTACGTGAAGAGGAAGCGAGTGCGGGCCAGATCCGTGTAGCGGGGAATGACTTGCAGCGCATCTCGCACCGTCATGTGCCTCACTACCGCCGAGGTATAGGCTTCGTCTTCCAGGACTATAAGCTTCTGGAGAATATGACGGTGTGGGAGAATGTCGCTTTCGCGCTGGAGGTCATAGGTACGAAGCGTTCTACCATTAAGTCCATCGTTCCTCAGGTTCTGGAAGCTGTGGGGCTCACGGGTAAAGAGAACCGCATGCCTCACGAGCTGTCCGGTGGTGAAGCACAGCGTGTGGCCATAGCCCGCGCATATGCGAACCATCCGGCTATTATTCTGGCCGATGAGCCGACGGGTAATCTCGACCCGACCACTTCTGTGGGCATTATGGAAGTGCTGGAGGCTATTAACCGCACGGGTACGACCATCGTGATGGCTACGCATAATGAAGAGATAGTGAATTCCATGCGTAAGCGCGTGGTGGAACTGCATGGTGGCCGCATCGTGCGCGATGAAGAGAACGGCATGTATGATTCCGCTCTGTACTTCCCGGATACGGAGACGGAGCAGAAGTCTCGCCTAGAGCAGACGATGCGTGCTGTGCGCGAGATTAATACGGTCGTGACGAGCTCTATGGATGCTGTGCAGTCTGCGCCGGCACAGGAGCTGCTGGCAGATGACGACCCAGATGAAGGTGTCGCGCGTTTGGCTCGTAGCGTTCATGCGGGTCGCACGGGGCGCTACGGTGAGGCGTTCGCGCCGGCTGAGGAGACGCTGACCTGGGGTACGGGCATTATTCCGGCGGTTTCTGAGGAGGCTGAGGAAACTGAAGAGGCTGCGCAGAAGGTAGCTGTTCCCGCGCCTCCGAAGCCTCCAATTCCGCCGACTCCTCCGGCAGCTGAATCCACTGACACAGACACTACTGATGCTCACACGAAGGAAGGCGAGTAAATGCGCGCACGTTTTATTCTTTCCCAGGCCCTAACGAATTTTAGACGAAATGGTGCCATGGTCATCTCCGTTATGCTCGTCACCTTCATCTCCTTCGTCTTCATCGGCTCTGCAGCTCTCATGCAGACACAAGTGCAGAGAGCGAAAGGGGACTGGTATGACCAGGTAGAAGTGGTCGTGTGGCTCTGCCCTGATGGAACGAGTAGCTCGGCGAACTGCGCTTCGGGAGTCTCTCCTACGGATGGAGAAGTAACGGACATCGAGACGAAGATTCAGACGGACCTTACGGGAGTCGTATCAGATATCACCTACGTCAGTAAAGAAGACTTCTTTAAGAATACCTTTGTGAAGCAGTATCCAGGCGGCATTTACGAAGGCCGTACGCTGACTGCTGCGGATATGCAGGCATCCATTCGCTTGAAGCTCGCAGATGCGAGCAAGTATCAGCTCGTCTCTGAGACTCTGAGTGGCACGAAGGGCGTGGAACAGGTCCAGGATCAGCGTGAGATATTCGAACCAGTATTCGCTGTGCTGAACCGCGGTACTCTGGTGGCAGGAGTGCTGGCAGGAGTTATGATCATCGTGGCTGTACTGCTCACGGGAACGACTATCCGCATGAGTGCTGCGAGCCGTCGTAAAGAGACCGAGATTATGCGTTATGTGGGTGCTTCGAACTGGACTATCCGCATGCCGTTTATCGTAGAGGGAGTACTCGCCTCGCTCATCGGTTCGCTCTTAGCGATAGGCGCTCTTATGGTCGTCATTAAAGTGTTCGTTACGGACTGGCTGGCGAAGACCGTCACATGGATGTCCTTCATCGATATGACGAGCGTTCTGTGGATTTCTCCATGGATTATAGGCGGGGCTATCATACTGTCTGTACTAGCGTCCTCCATCTCTCTGAGAAAGTACCTGCACGCGTAGTTTTTCCTGCCTTGACCAGGCTAAAAACATATACTAGTGTGGAAGAATCGGCGAAAACCGAACACAGAAAAAGGAATGACAGAATGAAGGCCACTAGGAAGAACGTGCGTACACGGATGAATGCCGTGGTAGCAGCAGGAACCGTAGCCCTTTCCCTGATTTCAGGAAGCATCGTCTCCTGGTACATCTCTCCGATGGATGATGCGAACGCACTGACGCCATACCAGACTTTGGCACAGCACCAGCAGGCACAGGCAAGCCTTAAGCAGCAGCTGGCCGGAGTGAATAATGAATTGGCACGGCTGATCACAGACCTGAATGATCTCGTGAATAATCAGATTCCAGCGGCAGAAACGGCAGCTGCTCAGGCGCAGGATGCAGCAGCGTCTGCTGCACAGCGCGCACAAGAAGCAGCAGACCGCCTTACTGCAGCTCAGAACGATAAAACCACTCTCGAAAATCAGCTGAGCACAGCTCAGGCCACAAACGACGATGCGAAGGATAAGGTGGCAGCTCTCGCTCGCAGTAGCTTCCATGGTTCGAACGCTTCGAAGACTATGAGCGTGGTGACTGGTTCGAAGAGTGCGGAAGAATACATTCAGACCATGCAGTCGGACTCTGCAGTAAGCCGTGTGGAAGCGAAGGCAGCTTCTGATTCTGCTACTGAGCTGAGCACGGGGAAGAACCGTGTAGACCGCCTCACTGCCATCGAGCAGCGCATTACTGGTCTGAAGGCTGAGGCAGATCAGCAGTCGGCCGCAGCTCAGCAGGCATCTGCAGATGCGAATGCGAAGGTGTCGAGCCTGAACGACCTGCGCAGCCAGGCAGACCAGAAGTCGAAGCAGCTCAGCGCCCAGCAGGCGAACCTGCAGACGGCAGAAGCGCGCGAGGCAGCAGCTGTGGTACAGGCTCAGGTGCAGGTAGATGAATATAACCGCCAGCTCGCAGCTCAGGCAGCAGCTCAGGCAGCGGCAGCGCGTAAGAAGGCAGCTACGTCCCAGTACACGGGCAAGCGCCAGAACACGAGCTCGAATACGAACAGCCAGCCAGCACCAGTGAACTATAATGCGCAGAATGCTGGAGACTACTCCGTCCCAGGAAACTGTGGTCCTACGGCCACCAGTTGCTACGGTCATAACACAGGCCGTACGGCAGTGCTCGGTGGTGCTTACCCATGGAGTCAGTGCACGTGGTATGCGTATAACCGCCGTACTGCACTTGGTCTTCCAGTAGGCTCCTATATGGGTAACGGTAAGGACTGGGCGAATACAGGCCGTCGCCTCGGCTATGTGGTGAATAATACGCCACACGTGGGCGCAGCTATGGTTTTCCAGGCTGGCCAGGCAGGATCTGACCGCACATATGGCCACGTGGCTATCGTGGAACGTGTGAATTCAGACGGTTCCGTCCTCATCTCTGAGTGCGGAGCAGTGTACCAGGGTGTGGCACATTCTCGCATTATCCGTAATGCGAGCGCCTACCAGTACGTGCACATCTAAACGCACGCATACACGAGGAAACTCTGCAGAGCGCGTCGCCTATAAGGTGGCGCGCTTTCGCGTTCTTTATGCGTTTCGCGCGTGGTGTAGACTAGAAACCTAACAGAAGAATTGGCAGTAAAAAAAGAAGAAAGACGAAAACGATGGCAGCGAAAAAAGCCGCAGACCCGAAAAACGGCATGATAGCGCAGAATAAGCGCGCGCGGCACGATTACACTATAGAAGACACGCTCGAAGCGGGCCTCGTGCTGACGGGAACCGAGGTAAAAAGCCTGCGCGAGGGACGAGCGAGCCTGTCCGAGTCCTTCGTCACCGTGGATAAGCGCGGCGAGATGTGGCTCGAAGGCGCGAACATACCGGAATATCTGAACGGAACGTGGACGAATCATGCACCGAAGCGTAAGCGCAAACTTCTGCTCCATGCTGTCCAGATAGAGAAATTCGCGCGCGGCATTCAGGCGAAAGGATATACCATAGTTCCCCTAAGCCTTTACTTTTCGAACGGCCGCGCGAAAGTACAGATAGCGCTGGCGAAGGGTAAGCGCGAGTACGATAAGCGCCAAGCGCTGCGTGAGGCGCAGGATAAGCGAGATGCACAGCGTGCCATGCGTGAGCATAATATGAGGGGATAAGAGTGGGGATAGTCCAGAAAACAGTACGTGCGAGAACAGCCGTATGCGTGGCGTTCGCGCTCGCAGCGTCGCTCATCTTCGGCCTGGCCGCATGCGGTACGAGCGACGGGCTCGACGACGCGCAGGCGAACGTGGACCTCAGCCGCGTGACGCGAGACGACGCGCTCGCTGCGCGCATATCCGACGAGGTGAAGAAGGACGGCGTGCTGACGGTGGGCTCGAACGCCGTGTGGGCGCCGGCTGAGTTTACCGGCGAGGATAACGAGACGGTCATCGGCTATGAGATAGACCTCATTAAGGCTGTGGCGAAGGTTCTGGGGCTGGATGTGCGGATAGTCAATTCTTCCTTTAGCACCATCATCCCATCCGTCGGCAGTAAGTTCGACGTGGGGGTCTCTGGATTTACCATCACTGCCGAACGCGAGAAGACGGTCACCTTCGTGGAGTTCTACCGTGCGGGTATGAGCTACGCAGTGCGCGCGGGAAATCCGAAGAAAGTAGACCCGGATAACCTGTGTGGAGTGCGCGCATCTGTCCAGGTGGGCACTGCAGAAGAAACAGCGCTCGAAGATGCTTCTGCCGCATGTGTGAGTGGTGGAAGGCCGGCCATCGATATGCAGGTGTATGAAGCGCAGACACAGGCCACTACTGCGGTGATTACTGGACGTGCAGACGTGATGTACTCGGATACGCCAGTGTCCGCTTATGCGGTGAAGCAGACGAAGGGGAAGCTCGAACTGCTCGGGGATCCGTATGATGTGGCGCCACAGGGCATCGTGGTAGCGAAGAAGGATACTGCTACTGCTGAGGCTATCCAGGGAGCGCTGAATAAGCTCATCGATTCTGGAGAGTATATGCGCATCCTTCACGCGTGGGGTGTGGAAGACGGCGCCATCGAGCGCGCTGAGATAAATCCGGACGTGAAGTAAACCGCGAAGTAAATCGCGAAGTAAGACAAGCGACGACGAGGAGAGAAGAGAACATGGCGAATAACATCCCTAACCGCATTAAAGCGCTGCCCGTGAGAAAACCGGGTCCTATTATAGCTGGTGTGGTAGTAGCGCTACTGGCTGTGTGGATTATTTACGGGCTCGTGACGAATGAGAACTTCGCGTGGCCTACCGTGTGGAAGTATCTCTTTAACGAGCATATCCTTTCTGGCGTGATGTGGACGCTCGTGCTCACTGTGGTGTCCATGGGCGTAGCCATCGTGCTGGCCGTGGCTCTGGCCATTATGCGCAAGAGCACGAATGTGGTGCTGCGCTGGGTGAGCTGGTTCTTCATCTGGTTCTTCCGCGGCACACCAGTGTATACGCAGCTGACCTTCTGGGGACTCATCTCCGTGCTGGTGCCGAAGATCTCGCTGGGTGTGTGGAGCTGGGATACGCAGGATATTATCACTGCGGGAAAGGCTGCCATTCTGGGCCTCGCTCTGAATGAAGCAGCCTACCTTGCGGAGATAGTGCGCGCAGGCCTCGAGGCCGTGGACCGCGGCCAGACAGAAGCCGCGCAGGCTCTCGGCATGAGCCACAGTCTCATTATGCGTCGCATTATCCTGCCACAGTCCATGCGCATCATCGTGCCTCCTACGGGAAATGAAGCCATAGGTCTGCTGAAGACCACGTCGCTCGTACTTGCTGTTCCGTTCACCATGGAGCTGCAGTATATGTCGAATAACATCGCAAACCGCATCTACGAGCCTATCCCACTGCTTATCGTGGCAGCCATCTGGTATCTGCTCATCACGTCTATCCTCATGGTGGGCCAGTCCTACCTCGAGAAATACTTCGGCCGCGGATTCGATGAACAGCCGGTAGTGAGTGCGAAGAATGCGCCGAAGCCGGGCAAACGCTCGGGTGAAAACCAGTATGACATTAAGAAGCAGAATGAAGCCTTCTGGGGAGGTCTGAATGCCTAACACGAGTACGAACGTACAGCCGGCCGCGCAGCCGTCCACACAGACGAACGCACAGCCGGCCGTACAGCCGCAAATCGTCATCACGGACGTTCATAAGGAGTACGGCGACCTCCACGTCCTCAAAGGCGTGAATCTCGAGATTCAGCCGAGCACGGTCACCGTCATCCTCGGCCCATCCGGTTCGGGTAAATCCACGCTTCTGCGCATGATTAACCAGCTCGAGACCATCACGGGCGGTGAGATAGACGTCGATGGAGAGATGATAGGCTACAAGCCTGTTCAGCGCGGTGGACAGACAGTTCTGCAGACCTTGTCTGATAAGGAAGTGGCACGCCAGCGTGCGCACATCGGCATGGTTTTCCAGAAGTTTAACCTCTTCCCGCATATGACCGTGCTGGAGAACATCATCGAGGCGCCGGTCCACGTGGCGGGTATGAAGAAGGAGCAGGCTCTGGCTGAGGCACGCACGTACCTCGAGATGGTGGGGCTTTCCGACCGTGCGAACCACTATCCGTCCCAGCTTTCTGGTGGTCAGCAGCAGCGCGTGGCCATAGCGCGCGCCATCGCCATGCATCCGGACATTATGCTCTTCGACGAGCCGACGTCCGCGCTCGACCCGGAGCTCGTGGGTGAGGTGCTGTCCGTTATGCGTAAACTGGCGGATGACGGCATGACTATGGTGGTCGTCACGCACGAGATAGGCTTTGCGCGCGAAGTGGCTGACCAGATCGTCTTTATGGACGGCGGCGTCGTCGTGGAGTCTGGTACTGCAGACATCGTCGATCATCCGCAGACCGAGCGCTTCCAGGAGTTCCTGAAAGCGGTTCTGTAAGGCTTTTTCGTCAGGTCAATTTTTCCGTGCTCGACATGGCATCATCACTTCGAGAAGAGTAAACGTTTCGCGCACGTTTCGGCGCGCACTGTGAAATGCATACGGCGTCTTATAGAATAAAGCGTTATGTGTGGAATAGTAGGATATGCAGGCAGCACTCCAGCCTGCTCAAAACCGTTAGAAGTATGCCTTCAGGGGCTCTCTCGTCTCGAATACCGCGGATATGATTCTGCGGGCGTCGCGCTGAGCGCGCCAGGAATGCAGCGCGTGGCCGTACGCAAGAAGGAAGGACGCCTGGATAATCTCGTCCAGAGCATCGATCAGACGCCGCTGCCAGACGCGACCGTGGGCATAGGCCATACGCGCTGGGCCACGAACGGTGCGCCGAGCGATGAGAACGCGCACCCGCATCTGAGCCAGAACGAGAAGGTAGCCATCATCCATAATGGCATCATCGAAAACGCGCCCCAGATTAAGCAGGAACTGCTATCTGAAGGTTACACGTTTGACTCCGTGACGGACACAGAAGTAGCGGCAAAGCTGCTCGGAAAAGTGGCGGACGAGGTCATCGCCGAAACGGGCCATCCGGATATCTTCGAAGCGCTGCGCCGCGTGGCACGAACCTTTGAGGGAACCTTCACCATTCTGGCTACGGACTGCCGTCAGCCAGACGTGGTCGTGGGAGCGCGTCATGATTCGCCGCTCGTGGTGGGACTGGGCGAGGGAGAAAACTTCCTCGGCTCGGACGTGGCAGCATTCGTGGCATACACGAAGCAGGCTCTCGAGCTCGGCCAGGATGAAGCCGTACAGATTAGTGCGGACTCGGTGACGGTGACGGACTTCTTCGGGAATGACGTGGAGCTGCGGCCATTTACCGTGGACTGGGATGCATCCGCTTCGGAAAAGGGCGGCTGGGCCTCCTTCATGGATAAGGAGATTCACGAGCAGCCACAGGCCGTGGCAGATACCCTCCTCGGACGTTTTAACCTGACGGGCGACCTAAACCTCGACGAAGTGCGCATCGACGAGGACGTGTTCCGCTCCATCGATAAGATCATCGTCATCGCGTGCGGAACTGCGGCATATGCGGGCATGGTCGCGAAGTATGCCATCGAGCACTGGGTGCGCATTCCTGTGGAAGTGGAGCTCGCCCACGAGTTCCGCTACCGTGACCCTATCCTCACGCCACGCACGCTCGTGGTGGCCATCTCCCAGTCGGGTGAAACCATGGATACCCTCATGGCTCTGCGCCATGCGCGCGAGCAGGGGTCTCGTGTGCTCGCCATCTGTAACACGCAGGGCTCGAGCATTCCACGCGAGTCAGACGCTGTGCTCTACACGCACGCGGGGCCAGAGATAGCGGTGGCGTCTACGAAGGCATTCGTGGCACAGATAGTGGCCGCCTACGTCCTGGGACTGTACTTCGCGCAGGTGAAGGGCACCATGTACCATGACGAAATTCGTAAGATAGTGGATGAGCTGCGTGCCATGCCGGCGAAGATCCAGCATGTTCTGGACACACAGGGTGAGTCTGTGCGCGAGGCAGCAGAACACTCGCTGGATGCAGAGTCCTTCCTCTTCCTCGGGCGTCACGTGGGCTACCCAGTGGCCATGGAAGGCGCGCTGAAGCTCAAGGAGATAGCGTATACCTTTACAGAGGGCTTCGCTGCCGGTGAGCTCAAGCATGGGCCTATCGCGCTTGTGGATGAAGGCGAGCCAGTGGTCATCATCGTTCCACCAGCGCGCGGACGTAACGTGCTGCATGCGAAGGTCATCTCTGCCATCGAAGAAGTGCGCGCTCGCGGAGCCTACACCATCGCTGTGGCAGAAGAAGGTGACGACGACGTGCGTGACTACGCGGATGTGGTCTTCTGGCGTCCACAGTGCCCGACGCTGCTGAGCCCACTCGTGGATGTGATTCCGCTGCAGCTCTTCGCTATGAATATGGCCGAGCTGAAGGGACTGGATGTGGATAAGCCACGTAACCTCGCGAAGTCGGTGACGGTGGAGTAGGAGTGGAGTAAGCGCTTCGGGCTGCTGGCAGGGACGCGGCTGCAAGCACGGTCGGGGGCGTGCCTTCCCGTCCCTGCCGACGGCAAAACTCAAAATTGCGACTTTTCTTGAAGTTCGTGGAAAATGGGGAGCCTGGAAGCGACTATTTTTCGACGAACTTCAAGAAAAGTCGAAAAAATGATTTTTCGGTCGTCTGTCGGTCGCCCCTCGCTTGCCAGGAATCTGTCTTGTGAACGATACGTGGCATTGTCCGGTATAGAGCTCGAAAGTATAGTGCACGTTATTCCACTTTTATTCTCTGCCTGGTCTGAAAAATGAAATAACGTGCATTATAGATCGGTTTTGTCTGTATTTTAATTTTACTCGTGTCTAACTTCCCTCGTATTTATAGCATTCCTAGACTCAGCCTCTCAGAACCCCGACCTGTCATGCACGCACATGCACGCACACTCGCCCCGCGCCACACGCGTCTCACCCCCATCCAGGCCCATTTGCCCTCCAGCAAAATCCTTCCTAAAATAAAGCCATGGACATTACACCAGAACACCTCGTAGGGCTGTTCCCAGCCCCTACGCCGCAGGACTCGAAGTACACGCGGGGAGTGGTGGGCCTGATCACGGGGACACAGGAGTACCCTGGAGCAGGAATTCTCTCCGCGAGTGCTGCAGCCTCATGCGGCGCCGGATACGTCCGGTATAGCGGTCCGCCGGAAGCGCGGATGGCACTGCTTATGAATCATCCGGAGATAGTCTTGTCTGCACGCCCTGGCCAGCGCATCGATGCGTGGGTCGTCGGCTCGGGCTTCCCAGGACTTTTCCGTACGGAGACGAGTGAGGATAAGGATAGGGGAGCAGATGTGATTTCCATCCTTAGTTCTCTCGATGACATGGATTCTTTCGCTGTGGTGGACGCGGGAGCTCTCGAAGCTTTTGCTGTAGCGGACTTCGAGGCGCGAAACTGTGCACGCTGCGTCATTACACCGCATCAGGGCGAAGTAGAGCGTCTTCTCCATCTGCTCGGAGATGAGCTTCCAGCTCACTACCCACAGCAGAACAGGACAGCCACGGCACTCTACCTCGCGCAGAAGCTCGGCTGCACCGTAGTCTTTAAGGGCGCGCGCACGGTGGTCGCAGGCGCAGATGGTACCATGTTTACCTGCCCAGAGGCTACCCACTGGCTGGCCACAGCAGGCAGCGGTGACGTGCTCGCAGGCATTATGGGAGCCATGATAGCGCTGAATGCTGCGAAGCTGCAGGATAAGCCGGAGATGCTCAGCCAGGTGGCTGCAGCAGCCGTATGCGTACACAGTCTGGCTGCAGGCATGGTGTCTGAGGATATCTACTCCATGCACGAGTGGCTGCACAGTCATGAGAGCGACGACTTCGATGATGACGAGGATGATTTCGAGGACAGCGACGAGGATGCGGAGTTTTCGAAGCAGATATCTGAGCTGCGCCGTCTGATGGGCATTCCGGAAATTCCAGATAAGACGGATGCATCCGTTTCGCTCGGGCAAGGAAGCGAGGATATTCCGGAGAGTTCTGATGCAGAGGCTTCAGATATGCCAGACGGGGAGCTGACTGAAGGTCATCAGATCATTCTGATGGATCTTATCCGCGCTCTGCCTCACGCTATGCTTATCTTGCGCTATACTGGCGACGATATCATGGATACTCTGAACCCGCAGAATCCGGATGAGTTCGGACAGTTTGGCGGAGTAGGAGGCTATCCGGGGTTCCCGTTTAGATTCGGTGGCCCGCTCCAGTAGCCTAGAACTGTCAGGAGGAAGTGCGCGCTCGTGTCTCGTCGTCGCCACCGTAACCACCGTCCGCAGCGTCCGCACGCGCTCGTGACCGATGAGCCGGATATTCCGTTCGACCTGCCCGTTATCTACGAGGATGAGCACATCATCGTCGTAGATAAGCCGCACTTTCTTCCTACCATGCCGCGCGGCATGTGGTATCGATCGACTGCGCTGCTGCGTCTGCGCGAGAGTTTCGGCGAGGAGGATATCATTCCCGCGCATCGCCTCGACCGCCTGACTGCTGGCATCGTCGTTTTCGTGCGCGACCCGGATGCGCGCGGCCGCTATCAGCTGCTCTTTCAGAACCGTCAGGCGCGCAAGGTGTATGAGTGTCTCGCCCCGTGTGCGCCTGTGCAGGTGCCGCGCACGGGGACGCTGCGTTCGCTCTCAGACTTGGGCTATGGGGCAATTTTCCCTCTAGAGCGGCGTTCTCGCATCGTGAAGGTACATCACATCTTACAGGCCCTCGAAGAGCCGGGTGAAGTGAATGCGCATACGCGCATCGAGCTGAGTGCTCACCAGCCTGCAGACGTGGTGCAGGCTGGATACCGTGCGTATACCCTGTACCCGAGGACGGGGAAAACGCATCAGCTGCGCGTGCATATGAATTCGCTGGGTCTTCCCATTAAGGGGGATGACTTTTATCCGAATATGACCAAGCGTGCGTATGATGACTTTTCTGACCCGCTTCAGCTCATCGCACGCAGTCTCGAATTCACCGACCCGTATACGCACGAGGTCATGCATTTCGAGTCGCGCTACGCTCTGGACGTTACAGGTTCTTCTCGTAGATCAGACGCAGACCTTTAAAAATAAGATCAGGATCATACACGTCGATGAAGTGTGCATCATGTTCTATGACGTGGCCGAATCCGCCCGTGGCGATGATCTGGAAGTCTGTGCCTATCTCGCGCCTGCACTCGGATATAAAACGCTCGATTCCGCCGATGAATCCGTAGTACAGGCCGGTCTGAATGGCAGAATTCGTATTCTTCGCGAGCACAGAGGTCGGCGCCTTAATCTCGACTTCGGGAAGCTGCGCTGTATTCCCCGCGAGTGCGCGGGCAGAAGTCTGCAGGCCAGTCTGGATGACGCCCATGGTGATCGATCCCGTCTCATCCACGTAGTTAAAGGTGGTGGCAGTGCCCATGTCGATGACCAGGCAGGGTCCACCGTACACGGTGTAGGCTGCCACGCAGTCGGTCAGGCAGTCAGCTCCCAGCGAGCGCGGGTCGTCGATTTGTATGCGCATCCCTGTCTTGATTCCAGGTCCCACGATGATGGGGGTCTTGCGCAGGAACTTAAGAATTGACCCTCGGAAAGAATGCATGACGTTCGGAACGACCGAACAGACGATGACATCCTCGACGTCGTCTACCGTGTAGCCGCTCAGCTGAAGAAACTGCAGGAGGCTCACGCCATACTCGTCGCTCGTGCGCACATTCGACGTGGTCAGGCGGTACGTATGCGTGATAGCCTCACCCATCGGCCGCGAACGGTCGATGAAGCCCAGGACGATGTTCGTATTTCCTATGTCCACAGCTATAAGCATGTGTCCTCCTCGCGTCGCTGCATGAACGAAAGTATCTGAACACGAGTATACTAAAGCGCGTAACACACACTCTAGAAGCAACGACGCCTTCCGGCGCGGGGACTTAAGGGAGAACAAGTGAAAAAAGGATACAGCGGGGGCAGTGCGCTTCCCGCAGATAAACGCGCGCAGCTCACGCGCGGAACAGATGATGCGCTGAACGCGCAAGCACGAGCGCGGACGGGTGTGCGCGCGGCCCAGACAGGCAGACGCATCGTGCAGAACGTGTGGTGGCCTATGGTCAGCATCGTCGTCGCGCTCGCGCTGCTTATCAGTGCGGTCGTCGTGGCGTATGCGCGCACAGGGGATGGATCGCACGGCGTGTCGGGCGCTTCGGGCGCGGGGGCGCACTCGCACATCAGCATCGGTCTGCAGCTCGCGCCGACGAATCTGGATATCCGCCAGACGTCTGGCACAGCGCTCGACCAGCTGCTCATAGGAAACGTGTACGAGGCGCTGCTGACGAGAAACGAGGATAATACCGTCTCGCCGGGCCTCGCGCAGTCGTGGGAGGTGAGCGCGGACAGACTCACGTATACCTTCCATCTGAACGCGGGAATGACGTTTAGTAACGGGGATACTCTCGACGCAAGCGATGTGGTCTGGTCTATCCGCAGCATGATGGAGGGTCATCTGCAAGGCTCGAACGGCGTGGCGAATTTCGCGTCTGTCTCGGCGCCCGATGCGCGGACGGTAGTGCTGAAGCTGAGTAAGCCGTATTCGGAACTCTTATGGAATCTGTCTGGACGCAGCGGGCTCGTCTTCGATGAGCAGGCGCTGTCCGGCGCGGACGGCTCGGGCGCGGATGCTTCGGGCGCGGACGGCTCGGGCGCGGATAGGTCGGGCTCCGCGTACGACGCGAAAACGCAGGCGCTCGGCTCTGGTCCTTACGTGCTCAGCGCCTACGAACCGGGCGTCTCCGCTACGCTCACTGCGCGAACGAAGTACTGGGGCGAGCAGGCTCTGAACCGGCGCGCACACATTCAGACCATTACCGTGCGCTACTTCGCTGACCCGCAGGCCGGTCTGAACGCCTTCACGTCTGGAGATGTGCAGGTCCTCGCGCCTATTAGTGGAACGCTGACGGGGGCGATACAGAACGATGCGCGCTTCACTTATAAGACGGGAGACGGTACAGATAAATACGTGCTCGCGTTTAATAATGCGACGGGCGGTGGATCTGCGGCAGACGGCACGGCGGGCGTGCTGAAGGATAAGCGCGTGCGCCAGGCCATCCGCTATGCCATCGATGAGAACGCTATCATCGCCTCTCGCGGTGGGACAGATGCACCACTCGGTGGTCCTATCCCGAGCCTCGACCCGGGATATGAAGACCTGACTGGCCTGTATCCGACGGATGTGGAGAAAGCGCGCACTCTTCTCGCTGAGGCGGGATACAGCACGAGCCATCCGCTCCGGCTTCGGCTCATGTATGCGAATACCTATCCTGCGGAGATAGGCCAGCAGCTGAGGAGTCAGCTCGCACGCGTGGGCATAGACCTGAATGTACAGCGCGTGGAATTCGCCACGTGGCTGTCCACAGTCTATAAGCAGCGCGACTTTGACATCTCTATGGTGGACCATAACGAAAGCCATGATTTCGCGCAGTGGGCGAACCCAGAGTATTACTATGGGTACGATAACGCTGACGTGCAGAAGCTCTACGCTCAGGCCATGGAAGCAGTGACGGACTCTGAGCGCGACTCGCTTCTGGCGCGTGCTGCCCGTCTGGTCAGCGAGGATGCGGCGGCAGACTGGATTATGAACTATCGCGTGGTGACCGCGTGGGATAAGCGCGTGCGGGGCTTCCCGCTGACCATGAATCAGGTGAATATGCCGCTGTGGAATGTGACGTTTGGTACTGAGTCGGCGGGGGCTGCCGGTTCCTCAGTGCAGGGAGGTGCGCAGACTGCCCGTGCAGCGGGCGCGGATACTGCCACCGCGGCGGCGCAGGGAGGTGTGCGATGAGAACGTCGATATCTCGCACGGTAGCGCGCATTCTACAGCGCCTCGCCCTCTTCGCTCTCATGCTCTGGATCGTTTCGGTGGTCATCTTCCTCGCCCTGCGCGTGCTGCCGGGCGATGTAGCAGCCATCGTGGCAGGTACGAACTCCACGCAAGCGCAGTATGAGGCTCTGCGTACTCAGCTCGGGCTCGACCAGCCGCTCATCGTCCAGTACGGGCGCTGGCTCGGCCAGGTCATCTCGAGTCTGTGGACGGGCGACCTCGGCACGTCGCTTATTACGGGCGAAGCGATGAGTACGCGCCTGGCCTCGCGCGCCGCGGTGACCTTCCCGCTCATCCTTCTGAGCATGGTCATCGCGCTCGTCGTGGGCATCTGGACGGCCGTGGCCTCGCTGACCTCGCCGCGCGCCTGGGTACGCGACGGCCTTCGCGTCCTCGCGCAGGTGTGTGGCGCTGTTCCGGCGCTCTGGGCTGGGCTGCTGCTTATCCTCGCTTTCGGCCGTGGAAGCGGCCTGCTGGGCGTTCTGCCCACGCAGGGCTTCTCGTCCGACTCGCTCGTGAGCGCTGCGGCCTCGCTGCTGCTGCCCGCGCTGTCTGTGGGCCTCATTACCGGTGCCCAATTCTCCCGCTACACGCGCTCAGCCCTCCTCGAGGTGGAAAAAGATGACTACCTCACGTGGAGCATGGCAGCAGGAATGACGTACGCGCAGGCAGTGCGCAGTACGGGTCTCAGGCTCGCCACGCCGCAGATTATCTCCGTGGCAGGAGTGACCTTCGCCTCCATGATTACGGGAGTACTGACTGTGGAAAGCCTCTTTAACCTTCCAGGACTGGCCACCATACTGCTCTCGGATATCTCTGAACGCGACCTGCCAGCAGTGCAGACGGAGCTGCTACTTCTGGCGGCATTCTTCCTTGCTGTAGGATTCGTTATCGATGTGGTGCAGGCGTGGCTCGACCCACGTATGGCCGGTGTTTCACGTGGAACGGAGGTGCAGTCATGATACTACGCAGTCTTATTCGCCGGTGGGATGGACTCCTACCACTCATCTTTGTGGTGCTGTGGGCGCTCGTGGGGCTTGTATCTCTCCTCTGGACGCCGTATGCGCTGACTGATACAGATGGATACAGTGTCTGGGCTGCACCGTCTGCTGCACATGTACTCGGAACGGATGGTGCGGGAGCAGATATCGCGACGTGGCTGATGGCTGGCTCTGCCACAGAGTTCGCCATCGTGGTCGCGGTCATCGCTCTTACTGCCGTGCTCGGCGTCGGGGGAGTGGCGCTGAGCGTGGCACACTCGGCGCGTGTGCGTTCAGTGAGTGTACTCGTCATCGATGCGCTCATCTCCATTCCGACCGTGGTCATCGCACTGATTCTCGCTGCTCCAGCTGGAGCGAGTGTACTCGCTGTAATCCTCGCGTGCTCCATAGTGTACGCTCTGAATCTCATGCGTGTGGTGCGTCCTGCTGCCGCGGCAGCGGCGCGCTCGCAGTATGTGGTTTATGCGCGGTATAAGGGTGTGTCTGAGTGGCGCATCTTTGTTCAGCATATCCTGCCGCAGGTCATGCCGTCAGTCATCATCACGGTCTCGCATAGTGCGGCCACGGCCATTCTCGCTGAGTCTGGGCTCACGTATCTCGGTATCGGCGTGCCAGCGCATGTGGCGTCGTGGGGGCAGTCCCTGGCCACAGCAGCACGCTTCGTGACTCTGCATCCAGCCACAGCTATATGGCCGGGTCTTCTCATCACGGTAGCTGTGATAGCACTGAATATCCTCGGAGATGCTGTGCGTGAGTGTGCAGATCCGCTGACGAATCCTCTCCTTCGAGGAGACAGAACGCAGGAGGTGAAGAATTGAGCATCGATATACAGAATCTGTCCATCACGCTCGACGATGGACGCACGCGCGTCGCGGACGTCAGCCTTCGCGTGAACGCGGGAGAGCGTGTGGGGCTCATCGGCGCTTCAGGCTCGGGAAAGTCTCTCATCACACGTGCTATTCTCGGCACGCTTCCGCGGACTATGCGAGCGGAAGGACGCATCCTCGTCGAGGGTGTGGATATTCTTCAGCTTAGCGAGCTCGACCGTGCAGCTATGCGGGGAACGTATCTCGCAGCTGTCTTCCAGAATCCGCTGGCTGCTCTGAATCCCGTGCGCACAGTGAAGCAGAACGTCGCGCTGCCACTGAAACTGCACTATGCGCTTACGCGAGCTCAGCGCCGTGACCGTGTTCTCCAGGCTCTCGAGCGTGTGGGGCTTTCACCGGATCTGGCATCGCGCTACCCGTCGGAGCTGTCTGGAGGTCAGGCGCAGCGCGTCGCCATAGCGGAAGCACTCATCTCGTCGCCGCAGCTGCTTCTCGCCGATGAGCCGACGACAGCTCTGGATGCTCTGGCTCAGAAGCACGTCATGGACTTGCTGGTGTCGCTGACGGGAGAGCAGGGGGCGGGGCTGCTGCTCGTCAGTCATGATTTCACCGTCATTTCGAAGGCTACTCAGCGCTGCTATGTTCTGCATGATGGCTCTGTGGTGGAGTCTGGGGTGACGAGTGAGCTTCTCGCGCATCCGCAGGAGGACTATACGAAAGAGCTCGTCGCCGCAGCACATCAGATAGCCGTGAAGGGAGAGAACGCATGAGCATCCTGAGTCTGAACCATGTGACGAAACGCTATCGGGGCTCTGCCCTGCCTGCCCTCGATGACGTCAGCTTCAGCGTGGGTGACGGTGAGCATGTGGCCATCGTGGGGGAGTCAGGGTCGGGAAAGACCACGTCGCTGAACATCGCTCTCGGTTTTGATGTGCCGAGCTCGGGAGATGTTCAGGTGGCAGAACCGACTACGACGGGTCTCGTCTTCCAGAATCCTGCCGCCTCGCTCGACCCACGCTGGCGAGTAGAGCGCATCGTACGCGAAGGAGTACCTGGAGTAGGAGAAGCTGACGTACGCGCTGCGCTCGAAGCAGTCAGCCTCGACTATGATGAGCTCGCTCAGCGCTATATCAGTGACATCTCGGGCGGCCAGGCTCAGCGCGTGGCTATCGCTCGCGCGCTCGTCTCCCATCCGACACTTCTGGTAGCAGATGAGCCGGTGAGTGCGGTGGATGTCCTCGGGAAAAAGCACATTATCGAGTCGCTACGCTCTGTACAGAACGAGCGGAGCCTTGCCTCGCTCATCGTGCTCCATGATCTCGGCGTAGCTCAGCAGCTGTCCGAACGCATTATCGTCATGCAGGCAGGGCGTGTAGTCGAGGATGGGGCGACGGCTGAAGTTCTCGCCCATCCACAGCACCGCTACACTGCTCAGCTTATCGACGCAGCGCGCTGGTAGCGATGCTGAGAATGTAAAAACGCGACTTTTCTAGAAGTTCGTCGATTTTTTAAGCTCGGGGGCTTGATTTTTTCGACGGACGTCTAGAAAAGTCGCGTTTTTTATCTGAGAGAGTCTTTCTAGTACACTGGACGGTCCGACCCCTGCGTGTACGCAGCCGCCACGCCCACACTTTCGCGCGACAGGAAGGACGGCTCGGCTATAATCTTCACGATCACATCCGCCATAGACTGACGCGACCCCGAGACGCCCACGTAGTCCTCGCCCTTGTGGGTGATGGTGTAGTCTATCTCATCACGGTCATTCAGCCATGGCAGGCGCAGCGTCGTGTAGTCGAGCCCAGACTCGTCGAGGAGGGTATCGGAGCGCAGCGCGCGCGTCATGCCCACAGGAGTGATGATGGATTCATTCCAACGGCCGAATTCGCCTGGCACTTCGCCATAGATGCCCAGCACATTCGACGCGATGACACGCGATACACCTGTCTTTTTCATCGTCGAGATGACCAGTTCAGTCAGAGCATTATCCGCATCATGGTCCACATTCGAGATGTAGACGATGTCCTGTCCGCGCATAGCCTCTTCGAGAGTAGCTGCGTCATGAATGTCGCCGTCTACTATGCGCACGCGCCCCGCAGCACCAGTACCGGCACCGGCACCAGCACTTACAGCGTCGCCAGCGCCACCGCCGAGAGCGACGAGATCTGCCACGCGTTCAGCCGAGCGCAGGTAGAGGGTGAGAGCCACGTCTGGCTGTTCTGCGAGGACACGCTGAGCGACGATGCGTGCTATCTGGCCATTAGCGCCCAGGATGAGGACATTAGTCATTCTGATATTCTCCTTAATTTTTTAGTGAGTTTTAGTGAGTTTTTCTATATCCAGGAATAATGATGGCCACAGTAACCACGAGTGCCACGACTATGAACACAGCCATAATGTGCAGAGCGGATGCGATGTCCACGCTTCCACCAGGCAGAGCCATGATGATGGACAGTCCCAGTGGGCCGCCGAGCTGATGGACAGCATTCGTCATGCCGCTGGCCGAGCCAGCTATCTCATCGGGAGCCTTATAGATACCTGCGGAGGTGACCGGCGCCATGATGAGAGCCTGTCCTCCGCCGATCACAAGCATGGGAAGAGCTACAGCGAGCACGTATCCCGAGTCCAGCGACGAGAACGCAGCCCATAGGAGGCCAGCCAGCAAGAAGAGGACTCCGGCAGCGAGGACGGAAGAATTGCCCCAGCGACTCACGAGACGTGGCAGAAGCAAAGCCGCAGCGAACGTCATGATGGTAAGCGGCAGGAACGCGAAGCCGGACTGCAGGGCGTCGAAGCCATACGTGCGCTGGAGTGCCTGCGGAAGAAGGAACCAGTACGGCAGCATGGCCATCATAAATAGGCCGCGCACGGCGTAGGCGCCCGAGCGGACTGGATGCGCGAACAAGCTCAGCGGCATGACCGGCGCGACGTGGAATCGGGCGAAGACGATCCGCTCGTACAGCGCGAAGCAGATGAGCAGAACGATGCCGGCGGTCAGGAAGAAACCGCGCGCTACCTGCCCGTCGAGACCGTAGAGCAGGCTCGCGAAGCCGAGAACGGGCAGAACGCTGCCCACGTAGTCGATGCCGCCGGTCGCGCGAGAGCTGGTCGCGCGAGAGCCGTTCGCGCGAGAGCCGGACGTCTCGCCGTCCGCAGCGCCGTCGCGCACATACCGCACGGTGAGCGCGAACAGCAGGATGGTGAGCGGGACGTTGATGAGGAAGCCTGCGCGCCACGAGAAGAAGCTCGTCAGCGCGCCGCCGAGCAGCAGCCCCACACTCGAGCCCACGCCGGCCATCGCGCCGTAATAGCTAATCGCGCGGGTGCGCATCTGCCCGGTGTAGGCGTCCATCATGAGCGCGAGCGTGGTCGGCGCGATGATGGAGCTTCCCACGCCTTGCAGAGCACGCGCGGCGATGATGACCACAGCGTTCGTGCTCACGCCTATGATCAGCGAGCTCAGGCCGAAGATGATCAGCCCCAGCTCGAAGATGTGCTTGCGTCCGAGCGCGTCGGACAGGCGGCCGCTCAGCAGCAGGAATCCGCCGAAAGTGAGCGTGTAGGCGTTCGAGATCCACGCGAGCTCAGATGCTGTCAGATTCAGGCTTTCGCCTATCTGCACGGAGCTCGTGAAGATGATGGAATTATCCATGAGGATGAGGAAGTACGCAAGGAGCGTCAGTGGCAGAGTGATGCCGAATTTCGTTTTCGTCATACGTTTCGTATCTTCTTTTTATGTCAATTTCTTCAGTACGTTCCTCAGTCTAGAAGTGCCGTGCTGGTCACGCGCGGGGGAGTAGCTCGGCGCATATGCGAGTCGTGCATGTCGGTATACGCGGGACGTATGGGCGTGTCTTTTCGTAGGGAAATTAGTCCGGGGGGGGGTAATAATGGGCATATTCGTGGGAACAGACACTCTGAGCTCGACGACGATGAATGTCTCGCCATGCAGAAGAGGCGCTCCGTTCCTTCGAGGATTACTATTCGCTCAGATGAAGATATTCTCCATCTGAGGGCGCGTAATCCTCGAAGGAA
>NZ_MWWT01000019.1 GCF_002259705.1 Alloscardovia macacae | reverse complement strand
TCGTCTTCGGAAGAACTATGACAGGCACATCCACAGATTCCTTGAACGCCTGACCAGTCGCGTCATTCGTATACGTGATAGTCGTGGACGAGGAGAGTGTCTTACCTGCCTGACCAGATGTGTTTGGCAGATCAGTTGTGTCTTCTACCTTTGCGGTGAATCCATCCACCTTCTGAGGTGTGACATGCTTCTTGACATCATCATTCTGCACTTTGTCGCCATCAAACACATAAGTCGGAGTAGTCGTAGACTTCGCTACTACGTTTACCGTTACTGGAACGGTAGCCGTGTAGGTCTGACCGTTGAGCGTATAGGTGACTGGAACATTCACAGTACCACGATTCTCGCCAGCCTGAGAAGTCAACCCAGCAGCAATCGCCTCAGTAATATCAGAAGATGTCACGGTAGCACCCTCTGGCAGAGACTTCTTAAAATCATCAGACGCGAGAACACGATCTGCTTCCGTCTTCACGATACCCTTCAGCACATCATCCGACGTACCCACAGACACGGTAACTGTGCTCTTCGCCCGAGGTAGAACAATCACAGGAACAGACACTTCTTCCGTGTACGCGTCACCAGAGGTCGGAGTATACTTCACACTCGTCTTCGCTGATAGTGTCTTACCAGCCTGACCATCCGTGGACGGAATATCGGTCGGATCGTTCAGCTTCGATGTATAACCCGCCACGTCAGCAGGCGTCACGTTAGTATTCACCTGCGTATTCGAGACAGTATCACCATCAAACACCACCACAGGCTTAGTCGAAGACGCCTTCACCGTAATCGTATACGTCGTGCTCGTCGTCGCAGTATCCGGTCCCTTATTCTCACCTGTAGCCGTATCCGAATCAGCAGTCACCAGATTACCATTCGAATCAATAGCATTCACTGTAACCTTATACTCGCCAGTCTGATCCAGCTTAAACAAACGCAAATCAGACGACGCAGACCCCTGCTCGACCCAGTTCGCACCCTTAATATTAAACGTTTCCTGCTTCGTCGTCCCATCTGGATACACGACAAGAACACTCGTAATCTTCGTATTCTTATGCGGAGTCGTCGAATCATCCTCCGTATCCGCGATAGACACACCAGCAGCAGGCTGATGAATAGTATTCACCGACTGACCCTGAATAGCCTCATACGAGGTAGACGAGGAAGTAGGAGCATCATTCACCACAGTCGCCTTATCATCCGACGACGCGATAGTAGGAAGAGTAATAGGATCAAACTCCGACGCAGGCGTAATATGCCACTGACCATCCGCCTTCGAATCCGTCACAGACGACCCATCCGACGCAGTCCACGTATCCGTAGCCTTACTATACTTCAGCAACACCGTCATACCCTGCTGACTAGAAGTCTGCTCGCGAGGAACAGTAGTCTTCGCGATATCCTCAGTGCTCACCGCAGTAGCTTCACCAGCAGCATTACGCGTACGATGATACTCATAAATACCAAACTCCGTATCACCATTCGCCAAAGCATTCGTCAAAATATGACGATACGTAGTCGTATCACCATTCACGACCTCACGATAATCAGATGGAAGCTCCCACTGACCAGACTGAGCATTAAACGAAGCCGTCACCTTCGTACCATGAATATCGGTCAACTCGACCTTATTACGATACAACATCACCGACGCATCCTCGACAAACGCCTGCGCTTTAATATTATCCACGTCAGCCTTCGCCGTCGCATCCGACGTCACCTTCAGATTAAACTCCTGGCCCACAGTACCGACAGTATCGCCTTCCTTCACAGCAGTATTCGTCGTACCAGCATCCACCAGCCAAGAACCATTCACAGCCTTCAGATTCGTGACCGACCCGTCAGGAGTCTGAATCGTCGCAGTCGTAGCATGAGAACTAATAGACACAGGAATCTCAGTAGCATACGCATGCACATTCTTCACCACAATCTGCGGCTTAACCACCACAGTCGTATACCCATGCGCCTCATTACCATTAATATTATAATCGTGGCTTGGCGCGTTAGAATCCTTCGCGAACACAGGAACCACATAAATACCTTCCTGCGAAGCAGTACCCGTCAAAGCAGTATCAAAGCCAGAAGCCACAGCCTTACCCGAACGATCAGCAGCAGGAACAGACACATTACCCGTAAACGACAGTCCAGGAATAGTCGTATCCGCGATACTACCCACAGCAGCATTACCGCCCGTAGTAGTCACCTGACCAGCCATACCGATAACAGCAGCATCCAGCTTATTACGCACAGTAGCAGTACGACCCAAAGGATTACCCTGAGCATCGACCAACTGAAGCGGAACATTCGCACCATTACGCCTACCAGCGTGAGTACCACCATTATCGTTATACCCCGTATACAGATTCACTGTACCATTCAAATCCACAGTCGTGGTCTTACCAGAAATACCATCCAGAGTAGGAGCCTTCGTATCCTTATACTGGAAAGCGATAATAGCCTGAGAAGACTTACCAAAAGCAAACTTCTGCTCGACACCCGTCTGAGAATTCTTCGCAGTAAAGTTCACCTCAGCACCCTGGAAACCATACTCGATAGAATTATTACCAGAATTATCCAAACCACCGATAATGGAACCCTGAATCGTATCCGTCTGAGAATCATACGCCACACCAGCAGGAAGCCCCGTCACCGTAAAGTCTTCGATAGACCAACCAGCAGCCTTCGCAGAATCCGACAGCTGAATACGCTTCGAAAAATCAGGAATATACACCTTATCCGTGCCCTGCTCATACCCACGAGGCTCGACCACAGACATAAACAAATCCATAGCACCAGTACTCGAATACAGCACTGCATCTGACGAACTAATATTCTTGTTCGCAGTCAGCACAGGCTGCCGCTTACCCTTCCACAAAGGCGCCTGCTGAGCAGCATCCTGAACCTGAGCAGCTGTCTGACCATAAATCTGACGACCCATCGTATTCGTAGCTTGCCCACCATTATAAGTCATAGTAAGCTGCGGAATATTCACCGACTCGCCAGTCATCTGACCACCATACACAGTGAACTCAAGACCATTCAAATCAGCACTCGACGGATTATTCACGCCGATAAGGCCCATACCAGCGCCATTACCGTTTGTAGAATTCGTAGGGAACGTGAATAAGCCCGTACCTGTAAAGTTATCACTGGTAATAGCCTCATTATTATCCAGTGTAAAAGTACGCGTCGGCAAAGTAGCCGTAGCCGCAGCATTCGCCAGCCACGCCCCACCCGTAGCCAGCACAGCCACAGCAGCAGCTGCAGCTATACCAGCACGAGTGCGACCACGCAAAGCGCGTTTCATAGAAATTTTCATTATAGAATCTTTCCTCTTCCTAAATGTAAGAATCTCTTCCACCATCACGAAGGATGCCAGAAAACCCCTAGCCTTATCTAGAAACGTGCCAAGCAGGGAAGGATCCACCCCCAGCCTGCATATGAAAAGATGGTTTAGCGTTTTACCTCACTGAATACACTGCGGCTTAAACGCTAGACTATCGATATTAGATTCTTCTTCCGTACTCCATTCTACCTGAAGACATACCCATATCCTCGGATAGTTCATAAAAAAACGGTGTGGCACCAGCAAATGCTAGGTGCCACACC
>NZ_MWWT01000018.1 GCF_002259705.1 Alloscardovia macacae | reverse complement strand
CACTTCACAGGTATTCGGAGTTTGGCTGCTATTGGTACCCATAATAGGCCCGCAAGCATCCAGTAGCTCTACAGCCGGGAAACTATAGACTGACGCTGCGCCTACGTGCATTTCGGATGGAAGCAGCTATCTCGGAAATTGAATGGCCGTTCACCCCTATCCACAAGTCATCGCCCCAGTTTTCAACCTAGGTGCGTTAGGTAATAAAAAAAGTATGAAAAAGGATTAAAAAGGAGAAAGGAGAGAGAAGAAAGAGGAGGGGAGAGAGAAGGAAAAGAAAAGAAAGAGGAAGAATAGAGGGAGAGAAGAGGCCACCGAAAGGGTGAAGCTCGCTACATACCACTAACTCGCAGACTCATTTTTCGATAGGCACGCCATCACCCCGAAAGGCTCTGACGGATTGTAAGCTCACGGTTTCAGAAACTATTTCACTGTCCTCCCGGACTACTTTTCACCTTTCCCTCACGGTACTCGTCCACTATCGGTCACACAGATATATTTAGACTTACCCAACGGTCTGAGCAGATTCACACGACATTCCACGAGTATCGTGCTACTCGGGACATATTCTCCAGAAAGAGACTGCGCTACCATCTACGGGGCCATCACCCTCTACGGCCAGGCATTCAATCCTGTTCAACTCACACAATCTTTTATCACTCCCTCACCAGCCTGTCAGAACCAGTACGAGAACATCCCACAACACCACACACGCAACCCCTGACAAGTATCACACGCGCATGGTTTAGTCTCCTCCGCTTTCGCTCGCCACTACTCACGGAATATCTTTTCCTGTAGGTACTGAGATGTTTCACTTCCCTACGTACGCCCCCAAAACAAAAGTTCGGGTACCACAGATTCGTCTGTGGTGAGTTTCCTCATTCAGAAATCCTCGGATCACAGCTCGGTTGACAGCTCCCCAAGGCTTATCGCAGCCTCCCACGTCTTTCATCGCTCCCATGTGCCAAGGCATCCACCCTAAGCCCTTAACAACAAACCACAAACAATCCCTTGTTAAGACCCTATCAAAAACAACATAAATTCCTAGACAACACAATCATCACACAAATGATCACAAAAACGATCCAACAAACCCAACAAAACAATTGAGTCCGTTGAAATTGCAACAAACAAGCAAAAACTTGTTTGCTCGCGTCCACTATCCAGTTCTCAAACCACCACACCACACCACCACACCAACACAGTCACAACCATGCCGTGGAAGTAGCGGGTATTTTGCTCCCAACCACGAAGTCGCGGTCCGGGAACCCAAAAGCACATTTCGTAAAACTCTAGTCTCGATAATTTTTCCACACCAGACACAACCCCATCTCGTACTCGAGACAGTTGAAAGCTGTGCATCTTACAGTCTACAACCGTAGACCTTCAAAATTCTCCGTAGAAAGGAGGTGATCCAGCCGCACCTTCCGGTACGGCTACCTTGTTACGACTTAGTCCCAATCGCGAACCTCACCTTAGACGGCTCCCCCAGAGTAAACTGTTAGGCCACCGGCTTCGGGTGTTGCCCACTTTCATGACTTGACGGGCGGTGTGTACAAGGCCCGGGAACGCATTCACCGCAGCACTGCTGATCTGCGATTACTAGCGACTCCACCTTCATGAAGCCGAGTTGCAGGCTTCAATCCGAACTGAGACCGGTTTTACAAGATCCGCTCCAGGTCACCCTATCGCACCTCGCTGTACCGGCCATTGTAGCATGCGTGAAGCCCAAGACGTAAGGGGCATGATGATCTGACGTCATCCCCACCTTCCTCCGAGTTAACCCCGGCGGTCTCTTGTGAGTTCCCACCATAACGTGCTGGCAACACAAGACAAGGGTTGCGCTCGTTGCGGGACTTAACCCAACATCTCACGACACGAGCTGACGACGACCATGCACCACCTGTAAAAGCGCACCAAAAGAGGAAACCCTATCTCTAGAGTAGTCGTAATTATGTCAA
>NZ_MWWT01000017.1 GCF_002259705.1 Alloscardovia macacae | reverse complement strand
ATTAAGTTCCGCGCTCCTCTGGCTTATTCACTGAGGGTCTGTGTGCAGGTTCAGTGATGTCGTTCTGCACGTATTTTTGGGTTTTGAGTCCGCTATTTAGTGGTTATTTGGTGTGTTGAAAACAAGCCAAAAATAGGCTAAAATGTAAAAAAAATTCATTGTTCAATTACGCCCCCCTAGAGAGAGAAGGGGAAAAACTTAAATGAAAAACCAACTACTAAATAGCGAACTTTCTTTTTCAAAAAACGAAACTGAATTTTCTCTTCCCCAGTGGTGCTTTGAACTCGTCGAATGGGGTGCTGAACCTACTACCGCTCGAGAATTCTACACGGATATTTTTCAAGACCATCTCGCTCCCCACAGGGATAGGAACGATTATCAGACCGGCGAGTACACGGGCATCGCGCTAGAAATATCTCGAGAAGGCACAAAAACGACCCATAGAACCACGATAACGCAAGACCTAGGGGAATTATGGAACATCATCGATACAAGCGAGAAAACATGCTTTATCGCCCCTTTTAGCTACGCCGGGAAGAACCGGACGAACAAGAACGCGCGCTACATGCATGCCATGTGTATCGAAATCGACGGAATCAAAGGCGCTGGAGGTATACACGAGCTGTTCTACTCATGGAGGAGAGAAGTTGACCCCCTTCCTCAGCCGACCTATATCGTAGCAAGCGGAAGCGGACTGCACCTCTACTTTGTTTTTGAGAAGCCTGTACCCATGTATCCTAAGCTTTTCCAGCAGTGGAGCGTACTTAAGAAGCAACTGACACGCACATTCTGGAGTACGTATGTCACGACTCTTCACAATCATGTGCAGTATGAGAGTTTGAATCAAGCCTTCCGTATGCCAGGCACGCTCACGAAAAGTGGAGCGCGTGCTCTCGCTTTCCGTACAGGTGGCAAGGTTACGCCCCAGTACATGAACCATTTCGCATTAGAAGAAAACCGTGTAGACCTCACCGTCAAGAACGAGCACACGCTCGAAGAAGCCAAGGAACTCTACCCAGACTGGTATCAGCGCCGTATCGTGAACAAAGAAGAACGCGGACACTTCAGCCGATACGAAGGTATCTACCACAACTGGAAAAAGAAAATCTACAGTGGTGCGACCGTCGGGCATCGTTACAACTGCTTAGAAAACCTGTGTGCGCTGGCAGTGCAATGCAACATACCACGCGAACAGCTCGTCGAAGACTGCAACAAGCTTGCTAAACGTTTTGAGAAACTCACGGAAGAAGAAAATAACCACTTCACTCAATACGACATCGATAGCGCTTTACGCATTTACGATAATCCAACCGACAACGCGTACCGGAGAAAAGTAGAAATCGTCAGCGCCAGAACAGGAATCCCCCTCACACGCAACAAACGCAACGGACGACCGCAAAAACAACATGTACGAATCATGAACGCTGTTCGCGATGTTGTACATCCTGATGGAAGTTGGCGTGTTGGTAATGGTCGTAAGTCGAAGAGGGATGTTGTGAAGCGGTGGCGGTTGGATCATCCTGACGGCAGGAAGATTGATTGTCAGCGTGAGACGGGTTTATCGCGTCCTACGGTACTGAAATGGTGGGATGCTGAATAGCTGGCTGGGGGGGGGTGGAGCGTTGAGCGTAAGCCCCCGAAATGTGGCTGTGAAGGGGTGTTTTTAAGATGGGGGTATACTACGACCCCCCATATGTGACATGTGACACTCGACTGTGAGCGTTTGAGGGGATGTTTTTCTAGACTATCACGGGTTATTACACGGTGAGTCGGTATTCCCATTGGTGTTTGTCTGGCAGTTTCCCCCCGTTTGCGTTCCATGTGGCGGTTGCGCGGTTTCCTGTGGGAGTCTGCCCGTTCGCCGTGTTGTAGGTGAACTGGTTACTAATGTTTGCGCCCGTGGTGATGTCCCAGACCTGCTGGTCGGTTATCGTGTAGTGTAAGCCGTTTGGGTTTATCGTATCTGAGAACCAGAGGGCTTCACCACCGACTCCCGTACCCGTGGTGATGAACGTCGTGTTACGCATACGGTCAGCCGAGATACCCTGCNNAATACGCTTGACTGGGGGCGCTGGTGGTGTTTTTGGTTTGGCTGGCTCATCCTGAGAGGGCTAGATATCATTAATGTGCGCGTTCTTTCCTACTCGGTCGGTGGACTCTGGGCCGAGCTATCCGACGGTTGTATCTCCACCGTTGCCACCACGCTGGAACACGGTATTAATGTTGTGGTTGTTGCCGTTGTAGGACAACTGCTTCCACGAAAAACTCGCAAGACTCTTCTT
>NZ_MWWT01000016.1 GCF_002259705.1 Alloscardovia macacae | reverse complement strand
CATCTTCTAGGTTGTAAGTGTAGCGTATAATCGTGTGTATCAGGCTATAGGACAGCATCACGCCACCTCATTTTGGTCGCGAACAAAGTCTTTTAGGGGGTGGTTGTTCTGGCTTGTGTGGGCAGTACCAGTTGTCCACAGTTGTTAGCTATGCGAGGGGCGTGGATTAAGTTCCGCGCTCCTCTGGCTTATTCACTGAGGGTCTGTGTGCAGGTTCAGTGATGTCGTTCTGCACGTATTTTTGGGTTTTGAGTCCGCTATTTAGTGGTTATTTGGTGTGTTGAAAACAAGCCAAAAATAGGCTAAAATGTAAAAAAAATTCATTGTTCAATTACGCCCCCCTAGAGAGAGAAGGGGAAAAACTTAAATGAAAAACCAACTACTAAATAGCGAACTTTCTTTTTCAAAAAACGAAACTGAATTTTCTCTTCCCCAGTGGTGCTTTGAACTCGTCGAATGGGGTGCTGAACCTACTACCGCTCGAGAATTCTACACGGATATTTTTCAAGACCATCTCGCTCCCCACAGGGATAGGAACGATTATCAGACCGGCGAGTACACGGGCATCGCGCTAGAAATATCTCGAGAAGGCACAAAAACGACCCATAGAACCACGATAACGCAAGACCTAGGGGAATTATGGAACATCATCGATACAAGCGAGAAAACATGCTTTATCGCCCCTTTTAGCTACGCCGGGAAGAACCGGACGAACAAGAACGCGCGCTACATGCATGCCATGTGTATCGAAATCGACGGAATCAAAGGCGCTGGAGGTATACACGAGCTGTTCTACTCATGGAGGAGAGAAGTTGACCCCCTTCCTCAGCCGACCTATATCGTAGCAAGCGGAAGCGGACTGCACCTCTACTTTGTTTTTGAGAAGCCTGTACCCATGTATCCTAAGCTTTTCCAGCAGTGGAGCGTACTTAAGAAGCAACTGACACGCACATTCTGGAGTACGTATGTCACGACTCTTCACAATCATGTGCAGTATGAGAGTTTGAATCAAGCCTTCCGTATGCCAGGCACGCTCACGAAAAGTGGAGCGCGTGCTCTCGCTTTCCGTACAGGTGGCAAGGTTACGCCCCAGTACATGAACCATTTCGCATTAGAAGAAAACCGTGTAGACCTCACCGTCAAGAACGAGCACACGCTCGAAGAAGCCAAGGAACTCTACCCAGACTGGTATCAGCGCCGTATCGTGAACAAAGAAGAACGCGGACACTTCAGCCGATACGAAGGTATCTACCACAACTGGAAAAAGAAAATCTACAGTGGTGCGACCGTCGGGCATCGTTACAACTGCTTAGAAAACCTGTGTGCGCTGGCAGTGCAATGCAACATACCACGCGAACAGCTCGTCGAAGACTGCAACAAGCTTGCTAAACGTTTTGAGAAACTCACGGAAGAAGAAAATAACCACTTCACTCAATACGACATCGATAGCGCTTTACGCATTTACGATAATCCAACCGACAACGCGTACCGGAGAAAAGTAGAAATCGTCAGCGCCAGAACAGGAATCCCCCTCACACGCAACAAACGCAACGGACGACCGCAAAAACAACATGTACGAATCATGAACGCTGTTCGCGATGTTGTACATCCTGATGGAAGTTGGCGTGTTGGTAATGGTCGTAAGTCGAAGAGGGATGTTGTGAAGCGGTGGCGGTTGGATCATCCTGACGGCAGGAAGATTGATTGTCAGCGTGAGACGGGTTTATCGCGTCCTACGGTACTGAAANGGTGGGATGCTGAANAGCTGGCTGGGGGGGGGTGGAGCGTTGAGCGTAAGCCCCCGAAATGTGGCTGTGAAGGGGTGTTTTTAAGATGGGGGTATACTACGACCCCCCATATGTGACATGTGACACTCGACTGTGAGCGTTTGAGGGGATGTTTTTCTAGACTATCACGGGTTATTACACGGTGAGTCGGTATTCCCATTGGTGTTTGTCTGGCAGTTTCCCCCCGTTTGCGTTCCATGTGGCGGTTGCGCGGTTTCCTGTGGGAGTCTGCCCGTTCGCCGTGTTGTAGGTGAACTGGTTACTACTGTTTGCGCCTCTGGTCATTCCACAGACCTTCCGTTCGGTCTTCGTGTAGTGTAAGCCGTTTGGGTTGATCGTATCTGAGAACCAGAGGGCTTGACCACCGACTCGCGTACCCGTGGTGAACGTCGTGTTACGCATACGGTCAGCCGAGATACCCTGCTCAATACGCTTGACTGGGGGCGCTGGGGGTGTTTTTGGTTTGGCTGGCTCATCCTGAGAGAGCACGATAACATTAAT
>NZ_MWWT01000015.1 GCF_002259705.1 Alloscardovia macacae | reverse complement strand
AAAATCGTGTAGAATGCAAATAGGTGCAAAAAAATACATCTAAATACAGGCTTATAGGACATTTTGTGTGTATTTGGGGTGGTTAAAAGGGGCTTTCGTGTTTGTGGTGAAAGCCCCCCTTTTTTTAGAGGTTTCTGCTAAACGTGGTGGTGTTTAGGAGAGCGTGTTGCCTGTGTGGAATTCTTCCCATACGGGTTGGTCTCCCCATAAACGCATGTCTTTATCGTCTTCGTACTTCTCGTGGGCTTGCGCGTAGAAACCAGTGATTGTTTCGTCTGTGGGAAGTGTGTCTAACTGCTCGTAGAGGTCTATGTTTTTACTAGAATGCAGGGTACACCACCAGAAAATAGCTTTTGCTTGTTTACTCAGGGGAAGGCCTCGATGCCATCGAATCATATCCCGAAGTTGAGAGTTCACTCCTCCTTCAATCATGTTATTCGTGTGTGGATAAAGACCCTGATTATCCGGATCGAGCTCGATATACGTAAACAACGTTCCTTCACGAATAAGCTGGTTAATCGCGCGGCGTGCTTTACGCAACCGTTTATGTGTATACTCGCTTTTCTTATTAATGATTGTTTTTTGTTTCAGGAACTCATCCCAGGTTTGACACCACTGGTTATAGTCTTTCACCCATTGCTGGGCTTGACTGGCGGTCATACGACGCGCGATTCGCTCGGCCAGAGCATAGAGTTCTTGGCCTGCTTGGAGTTGAGGCTTCCTGGTTGTACACCGTATAATCTGGTTATGCACGTGGAATAAGCACCGTTGAATACGCGTAGATGGCCACACTGTGTTGACAGCGCTGGCAAACCCGTTACTGCCGTCACTGACCACCATAATTGGGGGAGGAATGCGTTGGAGAAGACTTTCCCACGCATACGTGTTTTCACTACGCGCTAGATACCAGCCTGATACATACTCTCGTCCACGAGCAATAAGAACAACCAGACGTCGTTTTAGATAAATACCATCGCAAAATACCACATCACTAGGTGAAGCAGCCTGTCGGGGGATCGGCCAATACTGCCAGAACTGGCTGGTATGCCGGCGAAATGTACGGCCTTTACCCTTCATGGATGCTTGCTCTGTTTTACTCGTTAACCAGTCAATAAACTGGGTGAAATACGCTCGTCGAGTCTGGTAGATTACAGTACGCGAGACTCGACAGGTAAAACACCTCCAGCGTTGCTTACCACTACTGGTATACCCGTTCTTTTTCATTGCTTGGCCACACGAGCCACACTTTAGGTTTTTCATACAAACGAGCATAACCACACCACACGCAAGAATTTAAACCAGTCCTCACGCCAGTAAACACAATGCCTCACACGGCGTTATATACACACATAGTGTCCAAAGTTTAAAAACCCATCACCGATTTAAAAACCCGACACGCCTCGAAAATACACGCCAAAACAAGAAAACCATACACACAATCTGTCCTATAGGTCAACAATCCACGTCGCCTCAACAGTGCTCGCAGGAACAAACTCCGCGCACGCGTCCTCTCCACCTACACCCACTGCCACCTATGCGGCAAACCCGTCGACAAGAGCCTCGCTGGTACTATCCTGCCGGGCGCGCCAGAAGCCGACGAGATTACTCCAGTCTCACGAGGTGGCAACCCCTACAGTT
>NZ_MWWT01000014.1 GCF_002259705.1 Alloscardovia macacae | reverse complement strand
TAATGCGAGTGAATTCTTACTCATTTTAGTCTTGTGATTTTGCCTGTGAGTAGTGAAGACTGGCTCTTCCTATTCGAAGGCGAATACTCACAGGTTTTCTGTCCATGAATGTGCTACATCAGAGTAAAAAGAGGAGATTATCCACATGGATATTTCTATGAAACGCGCTTTGCGTGGTCGCACTCGTGCTGGTATAGCTGCAGCTGCTGCTGTGGCTGTGCTGGCTACGGGTGGGGCGTGGCTGGCGAATGCTGCGGCTACGGCTACTTTGCCGACGCGTACTTTTACACTGGATAATAATGAGGCTATTACCAGTGATAACTTTACAGGTACGGGACTTTTTACGTTCCCTACGAATTCTACAAACGGTAATGGCGCTGGTATGGGCCTTATCGGCGTGAATAATCCGTCGAGTGCTGATTTGAATGGTCTTGAGTTCACTGTGTATGGTGGTCAGATGACTGGCGAGTCGGTGAATATTCCGCAGCTTACTATGACTTATAATGGTGGGCAAGCTACGAATACGATGGGTCGTCAGATTTATGGTCAGACAGCTGCTCAGGTTCAGGATGCTGCTCAGCAGGCGCCTTTGTGGAAGGGTAAGCGGCAGCCTGTGCTGACTGCGAACAAGAATATTAGTTCGTCAGATGCAGTGCTGTATTCGAGTACTGGTGCTATGGATTTGTTTATGTCTGTGGTCGAGCCTCGTGGGTATGAGCAGGGCACGGATAAGGTGTATATTCCTGATTTTTCGAAGCGTATTCAGCTGTCGGATTCTGCGAAGGCTGCTGGTTGGTCTATCGAAGACTTTACGGTGACGGGGCTTCCTGCTGGTGTGGCGTATGATTCTCAGACGGATACGATTCAGGGTTCCATTATCGGTGGTTTGGATAATTCTGGTAATAATTCTATCGAGTATGGTTTCCAGGGTGCTGAGGTGAACTTTACTGCGAAGAATTCTCAGACGGGTGTCGAGCAGAAGTTTGCTTTTGGTAAGTCTTCTCAGGCTATTATCGCTTTCCAGTATAAGGATACGAAGGCTCCTACTCTGGATGGTATTTCTGGTAAGACCACGACTGTGGATTTGAATGGTACAGTGAATCTGTATACGGGGTATAACGATAATGGTGGTACTCACGCTGGTAGGCGTAATGGTGCGAATGTTCCGCTTCAGTTGGTCGATGCTCAGGGTAATCCTTTGGGTCGTACTGCTACTGTGCGTAATAAGCTGGATGCTGCTGTGCTTGGTATGGCTGGTCAGGTGACGACTACGGGTGGTAATGCTGCTGTGGGTAGTATCGCGGATACGACTATTCCTGGACTGTCGTTTACGGGTAATGTGTCTGTTCCTGCTGCTGATCGTTCGGGTAAGGCTGTGGCTTCTGGCTTTGATACTGCTTTGACGGGTACTGCTTCGCAGGAAGGTATTTATGTGGTTCCTGTGTTCGCGAAGGATTCTAACGCGCCAAGCCACGATTATAATATTAATGGTAATGAGGCGCATGGGTATACGACTGTGGTGGTTAAGCCGCAGATTGTGGTGAAGAATGTGCATGCGTATGCTACTGAGATTCCTGTGTCTATTAGTTCTCATGCTACGACTGCGACGATTCAGACTCCTGACGGGTCGGTGACGAACTTGAAGGCTGTGAATGGTTCTTGGCTGGTGGATGCTGGTACGACGAATTCTGCTGTGAAGGAAGGCGATACTGTCGGTACTGTGGGCCAGGAGTTTAATCTGAAGGTGACGTCGGATGCGACGGCGAAGGCTGACGTGGATAATATTAAGGCGCAGGCGTTTGTCGAGGATGCGTCGGTGATGTTGTATCGTAATAAGGTCGAGTTGACCGATATTCATGGTACGAAGGTGACGGCTTCGTTTAATGCTCAGTCTGGTCAGTGGGAGCTTCCATCTGATTATCGTGAGGTTGTGAATGGTGATACGACTACGTATCGTCATATTTTGACGAATGCTTTGGCGAATGGTGATACGGAGTTTGGTATTTATGAGTATCATCGTACGCGTAATGCTGCTGGTGAAGCTACTGCGGTGAGCACTGAGGATATCGCGAAGACTACTGTTCCTCGCGAGCAGACTTCTAGTCAGCAGGGCATGACGGTGTTGCTGAAGTATAGTAAGGCTACGGATACGTGGACTGCGTCGGATGGGTCGTCTGTGACGGATTCGAAGGCGGATGGTCAGTGGCATATTACGCCTGCGTCGGAGTTTGATCCTATTACTCTTCCTACTATCGCGTCGTCGGATGATAAGGCGACTGTGGTGAATGATGCTCCTACTTCCTCGTCTACCTCGTATGAGGCTATTCAGGGTCAGTCGGTGAATACTATTCATCAGCCTGCTGCTGGTGTGAATATCGTGGATACGGAGGATGATTCGACGACTCCGCATAAGAATACGAAGATTACGAGTGTTCTTGTCGTGTATCCAGATGGGACGACGAAGCAGGAAACGTTTAATATTAAGGGTGCGAACTGGGTCGAGCAGGGGTCTGCGTCGTCTGATTTACGTTTGTTTAAGCTGGATCAGACTGGCGAGTATAAGGTTACAGTGAATGCTATTGATTCGAATGGTAACCTGGTGACTGCTGATTCGGATACGGCTACGGGTGTGAACGCGGGCGATAATACTGCGACGACGAGCACGACGTATACGATTACGGTCAAGGCGTCGTCCACGACTCCGATTGTCGTGTTTGAAGGCGACAAGATCGACAGCACGACGGTGAATGATAATGTGACTCCTGCTAATGTAGCAGGTTACACGTCTGCGAAGAAGGATCCATCGGATGTTCCGTCCACGGATGGTCAGGCTGGTAAGACACTATCTGCGAAGACGAGCGTGACATATACTCCGACCTCTGGTGACGCGTACACGGAAGAAGTGTCTGTTCCTGTGATTGTTCTACCTCGGGCGAAGAGCACAGTTACTGTGTCTGTGGGCACATCGGATGATGTTCTCAAGGGTATCGTGAAGACGGAAGCAGATCGTGTTCTCGCGTCTGATGATTTTAAGAAGTCTCTGCCAGAGGGTGCTACCGTGACATCTTCTGATATTACTGAGGCGATTGCTGCTGGGTTGACTGCTCAGGCTGGCGAGAATCGTGGTACTGTGAATGTTCCAGTCACCTATACGCTCAACGGTCAGACCTACACGGCTACCGTTCCAGTAACGGTAAACGTAGTAGCGAAGTCTACGACTACTCCGACTTATGTGTTTGATGGCGACAAAGTGCAGAATGATGATGTCAAGAAGCATGTCACACCTCAGAAGGTGGATGGATTCACCGCAAAGGTAGAAGACACAACTGATCTGCCAAACACATCTGGTCAGGCAGGTAAGACACTCTCCTCGTCCACGACTATCACGTATACGAATGACGCGACTGGTCAGGAGTTCAAGGAATCTGTGGATGTGCCTGTCATAGTTCTTCCGAAGACGAGTGGTGAGGTCACGGTGTCGAAGGGCACGTCGGATGATACGGTCAAGTCTGTGGTTAAGAGCGAGGCTGAGCGTGCTGTCAAGCAGAAGTCGTTCACTGACCTGCTACCAGCTGGTGCGAAGGTCGTCGCGACTGACGTGACCGAGGCTATCGCGAAGGACCTGACGGCTGAAGCTGGCCAGAACCGTGGTATCGTGAACGTGCCAGTCACCTACACTGTAGGCGACGAAACCTTTACGACCACTGTTCCAGTCACAGTAAACGTCGTGGATAACGCATCGTCTACTCCACTGGTCGTCTTCGAGGGCGACTGGAACGTTCACGATACCGCGGTTCTGACCTGGCTCAGCGGTAATGCCCGTCTTAATCGCCTCGGTAATATCCGAGGAGACGACGGTAGCACCCTGTGGGAGCCTGGAGGTGAACTCGCTGGAGGTGAGGATGCGGTCTGCTTCACTCTTCACTACAGCCTTGAGTTCATCGTCCGACGTACCCTGAGATACGGTGACCTGGCTGGATGCCTTCGGCAGAACAACCACTGGAACGGTGACCTTCTCACTAAAGGTACGGCCGGTCGTCTCGTCGGTGTAGGTGACGGTCGTGGTCGTATTCAGTGTCTGACCACCCTGACCCTTCGTGTCTGGAGTATCCC
>NZ_MWWT01000013.1 GCF_002259705.1 Alloscardovia macacae | reverse complement strand
TAGCCCGAAAGTCTGGTACGTGTAGAGTGCACGTATCTCATTTAGCCCGAAAGTGCATATCAGAGCACCTTACTAGGCACGTAATGTTACGCGCGCGAGAACTGATAAGCTCAAAACCCTACCCGGTGAAGTCACCTCGCGAAGGATGGATAATCTAACTATTATAGAAGACGAATAAGTGTGTAAGCACTCGGAGCGGAGCGAAAACGATACATACCCGTGGCGCGTGATGAAACAATGCTAACAAATCACCAATAAGAAAGGAGGTGCGCCACGGGCATACACTCAGTATATCACGCTATCCGCGTACACATATGCGAAAAAGGGAAGCAACCTTTTTAGGTGCTTCCCTTATCAATGAAGTATTATTTGTGGCGGTGTGTTACTCTCCCACACCCTATCGAGTGCAGTACCATCACCGTGCTCACGCTTAGCTACCAGGTTCGGAAAGGAGACTGGGCGTATCCATGAGGCCAAGACCACCACAAAAATCTTGTGTAATCATATTCTATTATACGTGGTGGTTTGGGGACCGGCTAGTAGACGCGAAAATCGTTTTCGTGATCACTGTATTCCAGTGTTGCAGAAAGATTCATGATGCTTAAGATATGATTGTTGGTTTGTTTTCGACTGTTAGTACTAGTCAGCTCCACACGTTACCATGCTTCCACGCCTAGCCTATCCACCTCGTGTTCTACAAGGAGTCTCACGCGGCTCTAAATCCGCTAGGAATTCTGATCTTGGAGAAAGCTTCCCGCTTAGATGCTTTCAGCGGTTATCTCACCCGAACGTAGCTAACCAGCCATGCCACTGGCGTGACAACTGGCATACCAGAGGTTCGTCCACCCAGGTCCTCTCGTACTATGGGCAGGACTCCTCAAAATTCCAACGAGCGCAGAGGATAGAGACCAAACTGTCTCACGACGTTCTGAACCCAGCTCGCGTGCCGCTTTAATCGGCGAACAGCCGAACCCTTGGGACCTGCTCCAGCCCCAGGATGCGACGAGCCGACATCGAGGTGCCAAACCATCCCGTCGATATGGACTCTTGGGAATGATCAGCCTGTTATCCCCGGGGTACCTTTTATCCGTTGAGCGATGCCGCGTCCGTACGCCGGCACCGGATCACTATTTCCGACTTTCGTCCCTGCTCGACCCGTCAGTCTCACAGTCAAGCTCCCTTGTGCAATTACACTCAACACCCGATTACCAACCGGGCTGAGGGAACCTTTGAGCGCCTCCGTTACTCTTTAGGAGGCAACCGCCCCAGTTAAACTACCCACCAGGCACTGTCCCTAACCAGGATAACTGGTCGAGGTTAGACATCCAATATAAACAGAACGGTATTTCACCTTGCGACTCCACACACGCTAGCGCGCACGCTTCACAGTCTCCCGCCTATACTACACAATCCACACCGAATGCCAATACCAAGATATAGTAAAGGTCCCGGGGTCTTTTCGTCCTTCTGCGCTTAACGAGCATCTTTACTCGTACTGCAATTTCACCGAGCTCCTGGTCGAGACAGTGGGGAAGTCGTTACGCCATTCGTGCAGGTCGGAACTTACCCGACAAGGAATTTCGCTACCTTAGGATGGTTATAGTTACCACCGCCGTTTACCGGGGCTTAAATTCACCACTTCACCCCCTAAAGGGTTAATGGATCCTCTTAACCTTCCGGCACCGGGCAGGCGTCAGTGCATATACAGCGACTTACGTCTTCGCATGCACCTGTGTTTTTGGTAAACAGTCGCTACCCCCTGGTCTGTGCCACCCCCAACAGCTCCAACAGCAAGTATCCTCACCATCAGGGGTCTCCCTTATACCGAAGGCACGGGAGTAATTTGCCGAGTTCCTTGACCAGGATTCACTCGATCGCTTTAGTATTCTCTACCTGACCACCTGTGTCGGTTTAGGGTACGGGCAGTATCCCATCTCACATCGAAGATTTTCTTGACACCAAGAATCACCAAAACACCTGCACAAGCAAGTGCGCGTCACACCTCACCCTCACGGCCAGCGGATTTACCTACCGGCCGGGCTGCGTGCTTACCATGCCAAAACCACCTGACATGTCAGCTATCCCAATGCGTCCCTCCTATGCTACCCTACTACACACTCAGTTCCAGAATAATCCAAGAATCAACACCCGAAAGTGAAAACTCAAAGAAAACAATGTTAGTATCGCATGCCTCAGATCTGGACGATGAAACACTGGTAGGAGACTATCAACTCCTTCACCCATTCGACTACGCCTGTCGGCCTCGCCTTAGGACCCGACTCACCCAGGGACGATGAACGTGGCCCTGGAACCCTTAGTCATCCAGCGGACGGGATTTTAACCCGTCTTTCGTTACTCATGTCTGCATTCTCACTTCCCTACAGTCCACAAACGTTTCCACGCCTGCTTCACCCCAGTAGGGAACGCTCTCCTACCCACCCAACCACAAGGCTGAGTGCCGCGTTTTCGGTGGTGTGCTTGAGCCCCGCTACATTGTCGGCGCGGAACCACTAGACCAGTGAGCTGTTACGCACTCTTTCAAGGATGGCTGCTTCTAAGCCAACCTCCTGGCTGTCTATGCGACTCCACATCCTTTCCCACTTAGCACACGCTTAGGGACCTTAAACGACGATCTGGGCTGTTTCCCTTTCGACAACGAAGCTTATCCCCCGCTGACTCACTGCCAGAAAACACTTCACAGGTATTCGGAGTTTGGCTGCTATTGGTACCAACAATAGGCCCGCAAGCATCCAGTAGCTCTACCCCCTGGAAACTATAAACTGACGCTGCACCTAAATGCATTTCGGAGAGAACCAGCTATCACGGAATTTGATTGGCCTTTCACCCCTATCCACAAGTCATCGCCCCAGTTTTCAACCTAGGTGCGTTCGGTCCTCCACAAAGTCTTACCCCTGCTTCAACCTGCTCAAGGATAGATCATCCCGCTTCGGGTCTAGAGCATGCAACTAAACGCCCTATTCAGACTCGCTTTCGCTACGATTCCCCCACACGGGTTAACCTCGCTACATACCACTAACTCGCAGACTCATTTTTCGATAGGCACGCCATCACCCCGAAAGGCTCTGACGGATTGTAAGCTCACGGTTTCAGAAACTATTTCACTGTCCTCCCGGACTACTTTTCACCTTTCCCTCACGGTACTCGTCCACTATCGGTCACACAGATATATTTAGACTTACCCAACGGTCTGAGCAGATTCACACGACATTCCACGAGTATCGTGCTACTCGGGACATATTCTCCAGAAAGAGACTGCATTACCATCTACGGGGCCATCACCCTCTACGGCCAGGCATTCAATCCTGTTCAACTCACACAATCTTTTATCACTCCCTCACCAGCCTGTCAGAACCAGTACGAGAACATCCCACAACACCACACACGCAACCCCTGACAAGTATCACACGCGCATGGTTTAGTCTCCTCCGCTTTCGCTCGCCACTACTCACGGAATATCTTTTCCTGTAGGTACTGAGATGTTTCACTTCCCTACGTACGCCCCCAAAACAAAAGTTCGGGTACCACAGATTCGTCTGTGGTGAGTTTCCTCATTCAGAAATCCTCGGATCACAGCTCGGTTGACAGCTCCCCAAGGCTTATCGCAGCCTCCCACGTCTTTCATCGCTCCCATGTGCCAAGGCATCCACCCTAAGCCCTTAACAACAAACCAACAAACAGTCCATAACGTTAAGACCCTATCAAAAACAACATAAATTCCTAGACAACACAATCATCACACAAATGATCACAAAAACGATCCAACAAACCCAACAAAACAATTGAGTCCGTTGAAATTGCAACAAACAAGCAAAAACTTGTTTGCTCGCGTCCACTATCCAGTTCTCAAACCACCACACCACACCACCACACCAACACAGTCACAACCATGCCGTGAAAGTAGCGGGTATTTTGCTCCCAACCACGAAGTCGCGGTCCGGGAACCCAAAAGCACATTTCGTAAAACTCTAGTCTCGATAATTTTTCCACACCAGACACAACCCCCACCCAGTACTCCAGGCAGAACAATGATTGTGTATCCTTCGACTCATAACCATGAGTCTTCATATTCTCCGTAGAAAGGAGGTGATCCAGCCGCACCTTCCGGTACGGCTACCTTGTTACGACTTAGTCCCAATCGCGGACCTCACCTTAGACGGCTCCCCCAGAGTAAACTGTTAGGCCACCGGCTTCGGGTGTTGCCCACTTTCATGACTTGACGGGCGGTGTGTACAAGGCCCGGGAACGCATTCACCGCAGCACTGCTGATCTGCGATTACTAGCGACTCCACCTTCATGAAGCCGAGTTGCAGGCTTCAATCCGAACTGAGACCGGTTTTACAAGATCCGCTCCAGGTCACCCTATCGCACCTCGCTGTACCGGCCATTGTAGCATGCGTGAAGCCCAAGACGTAAGGGGCATGATGATCTGACGTCATCCCCACCTTCCTCCGAGTTAACCCCGGCGGTCTCTTGTGAGTTCCCACCATAACGTGCTGGCAACACAAGACAAGGGTTGCGCTCGTTGCGGGACTTAACCCAACATCTCACGACACGAGCTGACGACGACCATGCACCACCTGTAAAAACGCCCCAAAAGAGGAAACCCTATCTCTAGAGTAGTCGTAATTATGTCAAGTCTTGGTAAGGTTCTTCGCGTTGCATCGAATTAATCCGCATGCTCCGCCGCTTGTGCGGGCCCCCGTCAATTTCTTTGAGTTTTAGCCTTGCGGCCGTACTCCCCAGGCGGGATGCTTAACGCGTTAGCTCCGACACAGAACCCGTGGAAAGGGCCCCACATCCAGCATCCACCGTTTACGGCGTGGACTACCAGGGTATCTAATCCTGTTCGCTCCCCACGCTTTCGCTCCTCAGCGTCAGTCATAGCCCAGAGACCTGCCTTCGCCATTGGTGTTCTTCCCGATATCTACACATTCCACCGTTACACCGGGAATTCCAGTCTCCCCTACTACACTCTAGCCTGCCCGTACCCAGCGCAGATCCACCGTTAAGCGATGGACTTTCACACCAGACGCGACAAACCGCCTACGAGCTCTTTACGCCCAATAATTCCGGACAACGCTTGCACCCTACGTATTACCGCGGCTGCTGGCACGTAGTTAGCCGGTGCTTATTCAAAAAGTACACTCACTCTCGCTTGCTCCTTAATAAAAGCGGTTTACAACCCGAAGGCCGTCATCCCGCACGCGGCGTCGCTGCATCAGGGTTCCCCCCATTGTGCAATATTCCCCACTGCTGCCTCCCGTAGGAGTCTGGGCCGTATCTCAGTCCCAATGTGGCCGGTCGCCCTCTCAGGCCGGCTACCCGTCGAAGCCTTGGTAGGCCACTACCCCACCAACAAGCTGATAGGACGCGATCCCATCACATAGCACACAAGGCTTTCCCAACAACCCATGCGAGTAGTTGGAGCATAGGGCATTACCACCCGTTTCCAGGAGCTATTCCCCACTATGCGGCAGGTTGATCACGCGTTACTCACCCGTTCGCCACTCTCACCACCCTAGCAAGCTAAGATGGATCCCGTTCGACTTGCATGTGTTAAGCACGCCGCCAGCGTTCGTCCTGAGCCAGAATCAAACCCTCCACAAAAAAATCGTGAGAGAGTCAAACAAATGACTCAATAAAAAAAGAAAATCAACGAAAAACAACTAAAAAGTCATTCAACGCACAAAAATAGACACTCATTAAACTCTTCCAAGTACCCATATACACGGGCGAGTATCACTGGCATTATCAAAACATAAAAAGTAGTACAAAACACGCTCTTGAGTTCTCAAACCACCACAACACAAACACACACAAACCACAAAACCAAGAAAAAAGTGATTCATGCCGTATCAGGCAGCGAATAAAAACAATACACCACCACACCCACCCCACGCAACCCACACCCCCACACACCTACAAAACACTAGCCCCACCGGCGTGTCGCACACATCTATTTACGCATACACCATCTCTTTGCGCACCTAATCTGAAGATTCAACCGCCTCTACAGTCATCTTTAGTCCCCAAAGCATCACATNACTTCATCACTGTAGCTATACCAGGATTAGCGTCATTGACCAGACTCTT
>NZ_MWWT01000012.1 GCF_002259705.1 Alloscardovia macacae | reverse complement strand
CATGTATAGTAAAAAAGTCTTCGGGGCTATGGCGCAGCTGGTAGCGCATCTGCATGGCATGCAGGGGGTCACGGGTTCGAATCCCGTTAGCTCCACGAAGCAAGACCTCGGCTGGAAAGCCGAGGTCTTTTTTGTTTTGCGGTGTGGTGACGGTGAAAGCCGGCATATAGGAACTAAAGTTATTGCTTAAGTTTGTGTTAGGCGTTGTGTTTCTTGGTGTTAGGGCGTGTTGAGGTTTTCTTCTGATACCTTGTGGGTGTGTCATAGAAGGTATGAGACATGTTTCTGCCCAAGCGCCACAGTGTCCTGTATGTCATACGCGTATGAAGAAAAACGGTCGAGACCGCTACCATAGGCAACGCTGGATGTGCACATCGTGCACTCTAACCAGCCGTAAACCAGGAGTAAGTCACAAACCGTATAAACACCTCGTAGAGTTCTTGTCGTGGCTTCTGGGTGCATCACGCCAACCCGACGCAGCGCGCGGCTTTAGAAAACGCATAGCATGGTGTTGGAACCTTATTCCCCAGCGTAGCGAGGATAGTGACCATCATCGTGTCGTCATGATTGATGGCACTTATCTAAAAACAGGCAAATGTCTCCTGATCGCTATTGATGGTGATACCAGTAAAGTCTTGGCCTGGCAGTGGGCAAACAAAGAAACAAAAACCGCGTACACCACACTATTATCCCGGTTTGTTTTCCCTCCAGAAGTCTTAGTATGCGATGGAAACAGAGCACTCGAAAACACGTATACACGCTTATGGCCCCATACCAATTGATGTGCACTGGTTTTGGTTCCGCGTTTCGTGACAAGTTCTAGGAGATGATAGGAACTATGACAGTACCGTATTCGCAAGAGTTCAGAGATAAAGCAGTCCGCCTGCTTGAACAAGCGTTCTCAACGTATGATAATGAAGCTGAAGCATTCACTGAGACGGCCAGACAACTGGGTGTTAGTAGTCAGTCACTACGCAGGTGGCGTAAACAAGCTATACGAGAAGAAGCAGTAGCGCAGAACAT
>NZ_MWWT01000011.1 GCF_002259705.1 Alloscardovia macacae | reverse complement strand
TCAACCCGCTGACTATAGACACGGCTAATGTATTGAACCCCGTGATCAGAATGATGAATAAGCCCCTGTGTCGTATCCCTTATCGAGGCCCACACGAGTGCCTCGTTCAAAGCAGGAAGGGCTATATCCTCAGTTTTCAGACTCGTCGCGCACGTCCAGCCAACTATTCGACGCGAGTACGCGTCAGTAATAAACGCTGTATACGAGAATCCCCACGACTTGAGCCTAACGTACGTGATAGCCGCCACATGCAGCCGATTCGGAGCCTGAGCCTGAAAATGACGAGAGACTAAATCAGGTCTTCCCCCACTACTACGGGCAGGACGCGTCGTGCGTGGCGCTTTACCCGTAAACGAGCCCTGCACGCCGAGTTCACGCATAAGCATATAAACTTGATCACGACCTACCTCACTGGCGCTCCACCCTTGAGATAGCAGCTGGTGGTAAGTTTTGCGATACCCATAGCACGCCATGAAGAAATCCTCATGCATCAACTCGATATCGCGTTTCAACGCTTCATGACGAGCCGCGCGTTTACTCACAGGCCGTTTCTTGAATGCTCGATACGCGCGCTCGGTGATAAACCCACCCACGAAAGCATCATTAAGGACTTGACACATCTGGCGTATCGTATACTGCTGGCGATACTCGTCCAGAAACTGGACCGCTATGGCTGTTTCGGGGCGAGTCGTGACGCGAAAAAAGCTGAAGCCGATACCAAAATCTCGTTTGCTCGCTTCAACTCCGCATTTTCTTTCTTTAACCGAGTATTCTGCGCGAGTAAATCCGTTGCAGACATGTTCTGCGCTACTGCTTCTTCTCGTATAGCTTGTTTACGCCACCTGCGTAGTGACTGACTACTAACACCCAGTTGTCTGGCCGTCTCAGTGAATGCTTCAGCTTCATTATCATACGTTGAGAACGCTTGTTCAAGCAGGCGGACTGCTTTATCTCTGAACTCTTGCGAATACGGTACTGTCATAGTTCCTATCATCTCCTAGAACTTGTCACGAAACGCGGAACCAAAACCAGTGCACATCAGTCACTATCCTCGCTACGCTGGGGAATAAGGTTCCAACACCATGCTATGCGTTTTCTAAAGCCGCGCGCTGCGTCGGGTTGGCGTGATGCACCCAGAAGCCACGACAAGAACTCTACGAGGTGTTTATACGGTTTGTGACTTACTCCTGGTTTACGGCTGGTTAGAGTGCACGATGTGCACATCCAGCGTTGCCTATGGTAGCGGTCTCGACCGTTTTTCTTCATACGCGTATGACATACAGGACACTGTGGCGCTTGGGCAGAAACATGTCTCATACCTTCTATGACACACCCACAAGGTATCAGAAGAAAACCTCAACACGCCCTAACACCAAGAAACACAACGCCTAACACAAACTTAAGCAATAACTTTAGTTCCTATATGCCTACATCGGCGAAAATAGCGCTAAGCATATCCCTGCTACGAGGAAGCTATACATGCGATTATGGAATCGCTGCTTATCCGAACTCCCATGACCGTTCATGGCGAACTCCTTATCTTCTCTCACCTCTCATCAGCTGTAATGCGAGGCTTAAGGATAAGTATACCAACAGAAAACAAAAAAATCTCCCCAGAACGGGAAGATTCCACGAAAGTGTCCGGAGCGGGACTTGAACCCGCACGCCCG
>NZ_MWWT01000010.1 GCF_002259705.1 Alloscardovia macacae | reverse complement strand
AACAGGCTGATCATTCCCAAGAGTCCATATCGACGGGATGGTTTGGCACCTCGATGTCGGCTCGTCGCATCCTGGGGCTGGAGCAGGTCCCAAGGGTTCGGCTGTTCGCCGATTAAAGCGGCACGCGAGCTGGGTTCAGAACGTCGTGAGACAGTTTGGTCTCTATCCTCTGCGCTCGTTGGAATTTTGAGGAGTCCTGCCCATAGTACGAGAGGACCTGGGTGGACGAACCTCTGGTATGCCAGTTGTCACGCCAGTGGCATGGCTGGTTAGCTACGTTCGGGTGAGATAACCGCTGAAAGCATCTAAGCGGGAAGCTTTCTCCAAGATCAGAATTCCTAGCGGATTTAGAGCCGCGTGAGACTCCTTGTAGAACACGAGGTGGATAGGCTAGGCGTGGAAGCATGGTAACGTGTGGAGCTGACTAGTACTAACAGTCGAAAACAAACCAACAATCATATCTTAAGCATCATGAATCTTTCTGCAACACTGGAATACAGTGATCACGAAAACGATTTTCGCGTCTACTAGCCGGTCCCCAAACCACCACGTATAATAGAATATGATTACACAAGATTTTTGTGGTGGTCTTGGCCTCATGGATACGCCCAGTCTCCTTTCCGAACCTGGTAGCTAAGCGTGAGCACGGTGATGGTACTGCACTCGATAGGGTGTGGGAGAGTAACACACCGCCACAAATAATACTTCATTGATAAGGGAAGCACCTAAAAAGGTTGCTTCCCTTTTTCGCATATGTGTACGCGGATAGCGTGATATACTGAGTGTATGCCCGTGGCGCACCTCCTTTCTTATTGGTGATTTGTTAGCATTGTTTCATCACGCGCCACGGGTATGTATCGTTTTCGCTCCGCTCCGAGTGCTTACACACTTATTCGTCTTCTATAATAGTTAGATTATCCATCCTTCGCGAGGTGACTTCACCGGGTAGGGTTTTGAGCTTATCAGTTCTCGCGCGCGTAACATTACGGGCCTAGTAAGGTGCTCTGATATGCACTTTCGGGCTAAATGAGATACGTGCACTCTACACGTACCAGACTTTCGGGCTAAATCCGCCGTACACCCTACACATAGATTCGCACGCGAGGACACGGATAGGTTTTATCACGGGGCCTTGTTTCACTGTTTCGTGCAAGTAGTCAGACGTCGCGTCGAGATTAGCCCTAAACTGCACAACCGCCTCATATGAAAAGTCGAGATTAGCCCGAAAGTCGCTCAAAGCCCACCAGCCTCATACAGTGCGTACTCCTCAACCCATCCTCTCGGCACGATTTGCGAGATCCATAAATCACAGATGCAGGAAAAAGAGGATAGGACTATGCCCGCGTTTTCGAGGGAGAAGATGCGAGCAGGAGTACGATGAGCAGCAGCAGCGGCACTTCTGCGGGTACACTACCAGCATTTGGCCTCGTTCAGGCCAAGCAGGGCACGCCTCGGAGATTCCAGAAGCCACAGTCACGACTTACTACGTCTCGGTAGGGAAAGGTAACGATGAGAATCATGGCACGGACCAGGCTAAGCCGTGAAAGAGCCTCGATAAGGTGAACTCTATGATGAGTTCGCTGAAGCCAGCCGACCACGTCCTGCTCGAGAGGGGATCGCACTTCGAGAATCAGAGCCTGAGAGTAGAGAATGTCTCCGACACCGAAACGAATCCACTTGTGTTCAGTTCGTGCGGTGCCCAGGCGCACATAAGCAGGTTATCGTAGCGAATGGAGCAGCAGTCAGCCAGTGGGACCAGGACTATCGTGGCTGGTTGGGGAAACCATAAGAATAAAGGCCGCGTATGGATAGTACAGATGTCGCTGGCATAGCGAAAACGCGACGAACGACGCGGATAAAGCTGACGGGGCAGTGGAACCAGCAGAACCAGAAGCAGTAGTTTAATAATAATCTGTATGAGAACTACTCGAACGCTCCGAGGTCGGATAAGCATGCGGTGGGCGTAGACGACGTGGCTTCTATACCCGCGTCAGCGCGAGAATACGCTAGACCTCGTTCTGTTCGTCTGTAAGAACGACGAGCTTCTGCATTCGTCTACGGTCAATGTCTGCCTTCAGCGTTCTGACGATTTCGTGACGCGGGTGCTGTGGCTAGCGCGCACGCGGTGCGACGCGAGAAGAAAGCGCAGCACTGAATAGCTGAGCTTGTTTAGACATGATTCAGGCGCGGAACTGTCCTTGAGGAGAGTTCCGCGCCCGAACCGTCGTACAGCCTACATCACGCGCCCGCGAGGAGGTGCTTTAGTACGTGTATAGTTTCACCATGACGCAGGACGGGGAAGCTGGCAGGGAGATGCTCATCTTCTCGTCGCCATTAAGCGTACGGCGCTTCGTCCAGATGCCATCGACGAAGGAACCTTCCGAGTATTCGAGAACATCGACTTTTACATTTTGACCGGACTTCGGATGGAACTTCACGCTGAACATCATGCCGAAGAGCAGGAACGTATTCTCCTCGAGCTCGAGGATACCACCCGAAGCGACAGGTGTGCTCTCCATCCGAGGAGCGTACGATACGGTCGCGTCGAGGCGAGAGAAGTGGAGGAATTGGCCGAAATCGTTCTCATGATGCTTCACGAACGTCTGAAGCGTGTCGCGGTTCTCGAGCAGGAGCGGCTTCAGCGATTCGACGAGCTGATACGTCTGCGAAAGATACTGCGCGCTGTTACGGATGTCGAATGCAGACGGATCGATGTTCAGCTCCTGCATGACAGAAGCAGGCGGCATGGCGATGCTCTCTGGAGGAAGCGTGATATCTTCGATGCCGAACGGAGAGTAGCACAGCGCGCGATGATGAGCGAACGCATACAGAGCATACGAGGCCGTCGTCGCATCCTTACGCACTTCAGGAATAATCAGAGGAAGGTCAGGAGAGGACGCCGCATACTCGTCGATAACACGCGGAACGTATGCCACATAGATATCCGGAGCCAGCGCGCACAGGGTAGGAGCCGCTGCACGCCAGATGTGCTGAACCTCAGGAACTGGGCCGCCACTCGGATATGTGCCAGCAGCCCACGGATACTGCTTGAGCCACGCATTAGCATACAGAGGAAGCGGATATGCGGCTGAACCAGCACGTGCTATCTGCTCCACAGCGGACGCATAATGGTATGCCATAAATGCCTCAGCAGCATCGTCTCCGAACGCATCCGTCCAGCAGCCGGACAGTCCCAGAGCCGTGGCGAGCTCGGCTGGAATCTGCGACTTGAAAAGCGCATTTGCGCGCTCGCTGTAGTCGCGGTCGGTGCCGAGAAGGCCTATCTCATTTTCCACCTGAATGAGAAGAACAGTGGACTGTTTCTCATCTATCTCGCGAATATGGGCCAAAAGCTGCGTGAAAGCGTGGGCATCGCGCTGTACCGCAGCCTCACACAGTGGAGAAATGCTGTTCAGCTTCTCGCCCGTCACGCTCTGCGCGCGCCAGTACGTCTGCGAGTCCTCCTTCATCCAGCCAGGCACATACATGCTTTCAGCATTTTTCCACAGGCCGAACCAGAGGAAGATGAGATGCATATCGCGCTGACGCGCTTGTTTGATAAGGCCGTCGACCGTCTCGAAATGGAACTGACCCTGCTGAGGCTCTATATCTTCCCAGTACACGGGAACGAGGAGAGTATTCATGTGCAGATCTGCTATGCGCGTGGCCAGACTGTCTGTTCCATATAGGCGAGGTCACTGGAGCTTGAGTTATGAACTTCGCCAGCGTAGGCGAAGAATGGCTCGTTATGGACGAAAAGTGTAGGATGGCCGTGATGGTCGCGGATGTGCGGGTAAGCTGGAAATTCTGTCATGATGACCTCCTCTGGTCGTCGATGCGTGATGGCGGTATACAGCGGGTAGTCCTTCTGGAGACTCTCGTCGCGCTGTATGTTTTTATGCTAGAAGACGTCAGAGTGTACGTAAATCATCGTATATTTATATTTATAGTAATATATTAATGTATCGTCACGCGAGTGTGAGTGTGAGTGCGAGTGCGCGACTATGCGCGAGTGCGCGCGAACGATCTGAACGCATAAAGGAGAGCGGATATGATGATTTCTGTCAATTACTCCACGCAGGCGGCGCGCATCTCGTCTCTACCTCTCCGCGTGCAGCTGCTCGGTGTGGCACATCAGCAAGAGCATGTCGTACGTCCTTCGGGACTCCATGTCTTTCAGTGTTTCGCCTGCCGACGAGGTTCGGGCGTCTTCGTCGTGGACGGAGAAGAACATAATATCCGAGAGGGTGAGGGATTTCTCATCTATCCACGTGTGAGCCACGAATACTATGCCACATCGGGCGACTGGGAACTAGACTTTTTCGCATTCGACGGTGCGCTGGCGTATGGACTTCTCGAGTGCTTAGATATGCCCGAATCCCACGCGTATCATTTCTTCGACCAGACGTACTTTCGCCAGAGTGTCGAGCACATGGTTCGTATGCATAGAGAGAAAGGCGAGTATGCGTATGCGCTATCTGCGGCGTGTTATGATCTTCTCGTGCATCTTCCGCACATGATAGAACCGCTGACGGCTGTGGCTCTTTCCAGCGAGAATGTGCTGATCTCTTCGATTATCGCGTACGTCGAAGAGCGCTATGCGGACTATATTAACCTCGATGACATAGCACGGCACTGCAGCTACAGTAAAGAATACTTATGTGCCGTTTTTAAGAAAGAGATGAATCAGACTCTGAATAGTTTTCTTACTGGAGTGCGCGTGAGTAAAGCTCGTGTCGATCTTCTCCAAAATCCGCAGAAACGTATCCGAGATGTAGCTGAGGATGCAGGCTTTCGTAGTGCGAGTTATTTCTGTAAGGTGTTTCGGCAGTACGAAAGTGTCAGTCCGGATCAGTATCGTAAGCAGCGGAATGCCGACCGCGCTCGCGGTACGACGACGCTGGAGCACGGTATCGCGTAGAATATCCCTATGAGAACTTTAGGTAATATCCTCTGGCTGGTCCTCGGCGGCGCGGGCATCGCGGTGTCTTGGTTCGTGCTGGGACTGCTGCTGTGCGTGACCATCGTGGGCATTCCGCTCGGCTTGCAGTGCTTTAAGATGGGCTGGCTCACGCTGCTTCCGTTCGGACAGACCGTCGTGTATGGCGGCGGCGTCGTCCAGTTCACCGGGAACATTCTGTGGGCTGTAACGTTCGGCTGGATGTTCGCCGTCGGTTACTTTATCGCGGGTGTGCTCAATTGCATCACTATCATAGGCATCCCGTTCGGGATACAGTCCTTTAAGATGATGAAACTCGCGTTTGCGCCTTTCGGAGCGACCGTAGTCCCTGTCTATTAAATTGACATAAGAAAAGGCTCGCGCGAAGAAACGCGAGCCTTATGTTTTACGCGGTCAGGTCGTATACCGTCACGCCGCCGACCGTCGTGGCCGTAAAGTTCTCGGCCACCCACTCAGCTATCTCGGACGCCGCGGACGAGCCGCCCATCTGACCGCCGCCCATGCCGCCGCCGGAGATGTAATAATGGATGAGGCCTTGAGCGACGTACTCCTTAAACTGAGCGAGGGTAGGGTAGTCGTCGGTGCCGTTAAAACCGCCGCTGGCCATAACCGGCTCCTCGCTGGCCAGCTGGTAAGAAGCCGCGTTCTGCGACCCCGTGGTGGCAGCCGCCCAGCGGTACTTCGAGGCGTTTTCCTGGAGCAGAGCGATGAGCTCCGTGTTCGAGGAAGCGCCGGAGCCGCCAGTCAGGCCGCCTCCTCCGCCCATGCCTCCGCCGGGGGCTCCCATGCTGTTCTGGGTGTTCTGGGAGTTCTGACTGTTCTGGCCGCTCTGACCGTCAGCGGTGCTCGACGAGGTGGAATCATCCGAGGAGGAATCGTCGGAAGATGATCCATTCTGGCCGTTCATCTGGCCGTTCATCTGGCCACCGCCGAAGCCGCCCATCTGACCCATCTGACCGCCCATCTGGTTCGAGGAGCTGGATGAGGAGTCTGAACTGCCGTCTGAGGAACCTCCTGGGCCACCCATCTGTCCCATCTGTCCCATCTGACCGCCTTGCTGCTGGCCGTTCTGGTTCTGAGTATTCTGAGACTGGCTGTTCTGGCCGCCACCCATCCCGTTCATCTGAGCGGACTGAGAGCTGGAGGAGGTGTTCGCCGCGTAGGCCACCGTCCAGACTGTGGGGGTAACGAGCAGAGCTGCTGAGGCTATACCGATGGCGAGGTTACGGCCGAGGTGTGATTTCTGTGGAGTGGTAGTGTCTGGCATAATGACCGCCTTAGCTGTTCGAGGTGGAAGAATCGGAAGAGTCGCTGTCAGTAGAGCCGCCTGGCATCTGGCCCTGCTGCTGGGTGTCGTCAGAGGTAGAGCTGTCAGAGCCGTCAGTCGTGCCGGTTCCATCCGAAGACTGGCCGTTCATCTGCCCCATCTGGCCACCTTGGCCGGCCTGACCCATGCCGCCGCCAGGGCCTCCCATGCCACCGCCCATCTGGGACATGCCTGGGCCGGCATTCTGAGCAGTGCTGGACGCCACCATCCATGTGGTAGGGGTGATGAGGATGGCTGCTGCCACGAAACCTATAGCGATGTGCATGAAGGTCTTCTTGCGTTCAGCGCTCGCAGCTGGGGTAGTGGCAGATGCAGCAGGTGCTGCTACCGGCTGCTGAGGAGCTGCCTGAGTCTGCGTATCCGCGATAGGAAGAGCAGTGGTGTTTTCGAATTCATTCTGATTAGTGTTTTCCATGATGTGTCCTTTCTGTGAGGGGTTAGTTAGTTGTAGTAGTCGTAGAGGAGTTCGTCATGCTTGGTGGAGTCCCCATGCCTCCGCCACCTGGCCCTCCTCCAGGTCCGCCCATGCCACCGCTCGGCCCAGCAGAGACGATAGATCCTTGGTGGCCGCTGGCTACGGTAGCTGCGGTCCAGGCCACAGGGCCCGCCAGCATGGAGAATGCTGCGAGAAGTGCAGCGAGTCCGGCCATCGTGCGCGTTCCCGACGTCTCAGCTACAGGGCTGTCGAGGTTACGGATGCCGCCCCAGACAAAGGCTCCTGCTGCGAGGAGTCCAGTGCCGAGCACCGTGTAGGCGAGAATCTCGTACCCGCTCGCCTGACTGGTGATGAGGTAGTACGACCATACTGCTGTGGAGATGACCGTGAAGGCTGCGGTAAATGGAGCCCAGATAGTGTGGCGATGTGCCCACATCAGAGCGATTCCTGCAGCTGCTAGTGTGGCTATGGCCGGCGAGAGTGCCACCGTGTAGTATGAGTGGAAGATGCCAGACATGAAGCTGAAGATGAGCCACGTGACCACGAGCCAGCCGCCGAATGCGATGGCGAAGGCACGGCGGATATCGGTACGGTTCTTTCGTCCTGCCACCACGAGCATCACGACGAGTCCAGCCAGAGCAGCGAAGACGAGCCATGCTATCTGGTCGTTGAAATCCGAGGTAAAGAGGCGGTTCCAGCCGGTTTCTCCCCACATGCCACCCTGAGACTTAGAAGAACTCGCTCCTGGAACGACAGATCCTGTCTCGTCTCCGGTGATGCGGCCGAGACCGTTATATCCGAAGGTGAGCTCGATGAAGGAGTTATTCTGCGATCCGCCGATGTACGGGCGCATGCTGGCCGGGACGAGGACAGTGAGAGCAACCCACCACCCCGTGCTCACGACGAGAGTACCCATGGCCACGAGGCCATCGACCACGCGCCTCCAGAACTTAGTCGGCGAGGCGATGAGGAATGCCAGAGCGATGCCGGGCAGGATGAGCATAACCTGGAGCTGCTTGGTCAGGAAGCCGAAGCCCACTGCCACGCCAGCCAGGGCCATCCAGCCCGTTCGACGCCAGTTTCCCAAACGAGTCGTGTCGTGTTCGAGAGCGCGAAGAGTGCAGGCCACTGCTGCCACTTCGAGGAAGACGAGCAGAGCATCCGGATTATTAAATCGGAACATGAGTGCAGCCACATGAGTGGTGATGAAGAGAACTCCTGCCAGGATGCCAGTCCAGTTACCCCAGTAACGGCGTGTAGTGCCGTAGATGAGGTACGTGGTGGCCACGCCGAGCAAAGCCTGGGGGAGCAGTATGGCGAAGGAATTCAGTCCGAATGCCCGCACAGACAGTGCCATGAGCCAGATGGACGCAGGTGGCTTATCGACTGTAATGGCATTTCCGGAGTCAGAGGATCCCCAGAGGAATGCCCACCAGTTTTTCGAGCCGGCCTGGGCGGCAGCGGAGTAGAACTCATTCGCGTACCCTGAGGCAGTGAGGTTTATGAAAAAGACGGCTACTGCGAGCACGAGCAGACCACCCAGAGCGAGCAGATCTGCGCGTGTACGCCGAGGAAGAACGTACTGGTTCGTGTATGTCTTCGGCCGTTTATGTGGAGAAAATGACATAGAAGTAGAAATCCTTTATGCTACGCTCACGAGGAGCTGGATGGGTACGAGGCTTCCGCGAAGGATGGGGTCACGTCGTCGCTCCACAGACCGGATGGAAGTGGAGGGAAAATTGACCTGAGAAAGCGAGCGCTTTACCCGCTGCATCCCACGTAAATCCTTCAAAACGGTGTCCAGGATATGTACAGACGTATGCGGATCTTCTATCCAGCGCACGCCCACCTCGTGCAGGCGGAAGCCGTGCGCCTGAGCGAGCAGGAGGAGCTCGGTGTCGAAGAACCATTCGTTATCCTCGAGCGCGGGCAGGAGCGTGCGGAACGTGTCCGCGCGGATGGCTTTGAAGCCGCACTGTGCATCGCTGAAGCGGGCGCCGGAGTATGTGCGCAATAGCAGGTTATATGTCCGGGAGATGAACTCGCGCTTGGCTGAGCGGGTCGTGGTGGAGTCTGCACGGAGACGCGAACCGAGCGAGACATCTGCTTCGCTGGCAAGGAGCGGTCCTACGAGCGAGTCGATGTGTTCGAGTCCGGTGGACAGGTCCACGTCCATGTACGCCAGAACGCGCGCCGGCGAGGTGAGCCACGCAGTCTTCAGTGCGAATCCGCGGCCTTTACGGTCCAGACGGATGGCGCGCACATGAGCGCTGTCACGCTGAACGAGCGTGCAGGCTATGTCCCAGGTGGAGTCCGTGCTCGCGTTATCTGCGATGAGGATGTTCCACGTGAAACTCGCCGCGTGCGTTTCGTGTAGCGTCGTGCCGAACGCGTCTCGAAGTCCGGATAGATACATGCTCAGCGTGGTCACAGCACGTTCGAGATCCTTCTCCTCGTTATAGACGGGGATGACGAAGTCTACGTCGAGTCGGTTCGAGCCGGACTGTATGCCTGCTGGTGAGACTGTTATACCGAGGGAGTCCGTTATATGTGCGGTGTACGCGGAGGTGCGCGTGGTGCTGTACTCGGTAGTCATGTACGCTCCTTTCGTTCGTGAGTGATTTCTATCTAACAGGGGCTGTCTGAGGGTGAGCTTTAGGCTGGGTTTAGGTCTGCTCGAAGTTTCCTGAAAGTCTGCTGGATGCGTGAAATGTGAGCTTGCTCATAGTGCGTCGAAAGAGGTTTTTAGTCCGCTGGGGGCAAGGGGGCGTTTGAGGTATTCCGCGTTTTCTTTTGCGTTCTGTGAATTTTCTCGGGTCTTTTCTCTGACGAAAGGAGCGGGGAATGTTTCGTTCACGCGGTAGGATACCAAGCATGTACCACTTCACCCCGAAACGCTGCGCCTCCACGAGCAAAATCATGTATACGACGAAAGCGCAGGCGCTCGAGGGCGCGCGCAGCAGCTACGTTCAGCGCGGCGTGCAGCTCTGGGTGTATCAGTGCGAATACTGCCACACGTGGCATTTGACGAGTCGGCCGCCCGTCGAGGACGCGCTCGGAACGGCGGGCTCGCGGTCGGGTTCTGGACGCGGGAACGGACACGCGCGGTCCGGTTCGCGCCGAGAGAGCCGTTCGTGGTCCGGAAAGCCTATTCTGTCTCGAAAGCGCGGGTTTAAGCCGCGGAACCATTAGGCTTTCGGGTGCTTCGGGCGCGGTCGGCGGCAGCGGTATCCGCACTCTGACAATTTTATGAAAAAGTGGCCGTTTGTAGTCACGAATGACCGTCTCACCGCTCGCCGAAAAATAGAAAAACGGCGGAATTCCGCGGTTCTGCTTCTCGAACGCGTTCGAAAAAAGCTGTCATTCGTGACTACAAACGGCCACATATCGCAAAAATTTCTCTATTGCTCAGAACGAGGAAGGAACGGCGCGGATGCTGTGTCCGCGCCGTCCTGAAGCTCGGCCTGCAGCCTAGAGCCCGCGCCCCGTGAAGCCCTGCGCACGCGCCGGCTCGCCGAACGCCTTCGCCAGACGCCCGGTGTCCGTGGAAGTCGCCGCGATCTGCTCAGTAAACGCCTTCACCGGCTGATCTGGGAAGCGCAGATCGTAATACTGCGCGACCTCGGCGTCGAACCCAGCGAGCGCCTCGTGCATGGACGGCGCGGCGCCCTCGCCCGACGCGCCCTCGCTCGCAGCAGGATACGTGTTCTCGAAAATCTGCAGCTCACGCGGCATACGCGGCTTCAGAGCAGGTGTCTGCGCCGGATGCCCCACAGCCAGCCCGAGAACAGGGAAAGTCTTCTCCGGAAGCCCGAGCAGTGAGATGACAGCCGGAACGTCGTTCAGAATGGATCCGAGGATGACGGTGCCCAGACCCAGCGACTCAGCGGCAGTTTCCATAGCATGGAGGGCGAGAACGGCGTCATTCTGGCTCTGCGTAAAAATGTAATCCGCATCGAACGTCATATCCGCCTCAGGAACGCCCGCCTCGCGCGCGATGCGCAGATTCCTGTACGCGTCGATGATGAAGATGTAGAGGGCCGGAGCCTGGGCGATGTATGGCTGATTGCCTATGCGCGCGAGCTCAGCTGCCACAGCCGGATCCGTAATGCGCAGCGCAGACCAGCCATTCAAATACTGGCTGGTGGCCGCGCGCTGAGCCACCGTTTCGAGAGTTTCGAGTTCATCCTCAGAAAGCGCCTCATCCGTCCACGAGCGGATAGTGCGGCGATTCAGGAGCGTATCTATCGTGTCATTATGCAGTAACGTCATGCTCCCAGCATACGCGCTCCTTACGCGTTACGCTTATGGCGAGCGCTGACCAGGCCTTCCGAGCCGCGCGTGGCCAGGCTCGTGATGAGCGAGCCGAGCGCCGCGGACAGCGCCGCGAAGACCATGGAGGCGAGGATGTCGTTCTCGCGTTCTCCTCGGACGCGCTTCCAGACCATTTCGGCCAATTTTCCCGCGAGCAGGCCGGCCGCCGATGGTACGGCGAACTTCACGAGCTTATCGAACGCATCATCCGGGTCGGCTTTGATTCTGTTTCGCTGGGCGTTAATGCGTTCGTCTGCGCGGTGAAGCTGGTCTATCGTATGCTGAGTGTCCATATACGCATTATCGCATAGTGTGGATACTATACAAAGTATGAACGAACATAAGACTAAGGACGGACGTCAGCGCGGACGCCTCCTGATGCTGCGCCACGGGCAGACGGCGTGGAGCGAAAGTGGACAGTATACAGGGCGCACGAATATACCTCTGACGGCTGTGGGTGAGGAGCAGGCTCGGGCGGCTGGAGAGCGGCTTCGGGCTTTCGGGGTGTTTCGGGGAGAGTCGCTGTCGCCGGAGCGGATTTTCGTCTCGCCGCTGGTGCGAGCTCAGACGACGGCTCGTCTGGCTGGTTTTACGGAATTTCGAAGCGAGCCGGGGCTCATGGAGTTCGACTACGGTCCAGCAGAAGGGCGCACGCGCTTCGAGGTGGCTGAGGCTCTCGGTGTGGAGAGCTGGAATGTGTGGGACACGGGGCCTCTTGCTTTGCCTGCTTCGCTGCGGGGGGAGCGCGTGGAAGATGTGGATGGCGTCGGGCCTATGCGGGTGGTCTCTGGTGTGGGCGAGTCCGCCGAACAGGCTGCTGAACGTGTGACCGGGGTGATTCAGGCTGCGCTGCCTGCGCTCGAAGCGGGTGAGGATGTGCTCTGTGTGGCGCATGCGCATATTCTGCGGATTTTGACGACTGTGTGGCTAGGACTGCCTGTAGACTGTGCACGCCATTTTAAGCTCGACACCGCTCACTTCTGCGTACTCGGCTGGCATCACGCGGATCGCGTGGTGATGGAGTGGAATGTGTGAGGCGGCTGAGGGCTGATCGTGCGTTCTAGCGGGGTAGCGATAGCACTCTGGTTCTTCGCTTCACACATCACATCGCCTTCCTCATGTCCTGGAATAGCGTGATCGTCTACGTATGTTTCGATACTCCTGCAGACTCCTGCAGAGAGTGCGGCTTGCGTGTAATTTAATCCTTCATAACACATTAAACGTACGTACTCGACACGCCGAGCGAAATACATCGCTAAACGAGACGGATATGTCACTCCTTAGGAAACCCAACGATTCTGGCCAGTCCCCATACCGATACTCTCCCATCCAGAGTGTTACAACGACCATTAGACCCCAAAAAGAGTCTCGGGGGGGGGGGTATCAAGGAAATGGGGAACAAAGAGTGAAATAGGGAGAAATCACTATGGCTACCAAGCTGACCACACGACTGGCGAGTGCTATGCTCGCCTCAGCGATGGCGCTGTCGCTTTTCGCTGTACTACCTGCACATGCTGCTGATAATGATACGCCTCCGGCGGAGACTCCTACGACAACGGAGACCACCACTACCGATCCTACGGCTCCGGATCCTATTAGTGATGAGGATTTGAAGAAGCAGATTCAGTATTATGCAGAGGCCTTCAAGCAAGCTGATGGGAACTACCGCATAGGCGAGCCTCTGTCTGGAGGAGCGGCTACTGGTACTGTACCTGCGGGGCTCGAAGCTTACTATGCGCAGAAGCTTACAGATAAAAAAACTGATGAAGGTACCACGGAATATAGCGGATATCTCGTAGTGCCTATCGACTACTCGAACACGAGTGCTGGAAATATCGCATTATATGTGACCGCATTCCCTGCTACAAGTCAGCGGAAAGGGGCCATAGTTTTTAATAACGGTGGTCCAGGCGGTTCAGCTGCTTCCTATGTGCAGAATATGATGCGATGGTCTGAACAGATGAAGAAGCTTAATGAGAATTATGATCTCGTAGGTATCGATCCGCGAGGAGTGGGGCAGTCTCTGCCGTTCTCTCAGTGTGCTACGAAGGAATGGAGAGATGTCACCGCTGGAGATCCCTCTCTATATACCACTGATATAGCGAAAGAAACAGAATCTAATATTAACGGGACGAAGAAGTATGTGAATTCGTGCTTCGAATATACCGGTAAGGCTTTAGGTTTTGATGCAGCAAAGCGTGAGCTTTTCCTTCGCAATGTAGGGACCACAAATGCTGCTCGGGATATGGATGTACTTCGTAGTGTTCTCGGTGAAGAAAAGCTGAACTTTATAGGACTATCCTACGGTACCCGTCTGGGGTATGTATATGCACAGAACTTCCCTCAGAATGTGGGTAGATTTACTCTGGACGGTGCTCTGAATCCGTTCGAAAGCACTGCGCCTACACAAGCTGACAAGACGCCAAATCTCAGCGATGAAAAGCTGAGAGAATTAAATGCACATTATCTTTCGCAGGGTAAGGAATTCCAGGCTACGTATGAGAAATTTGCTCAATGGTGCTATAGTCTGAAGGGAAATACAAAGTCGTGGAAAGAAATTACTGATGGAGGCATTTCCAGTGATGAGGTAGCAGTATGCCCTTTGCTTCTCGATGATGTTCAGCCGCATGAGGGTGATTTAGCTGACGATACTACTAGTCTTGCTACACAGCAGGTGCAGAATATCTTGCGTCCGCTGACTACTCATCCTCTTAAGGAAGTCCTCTTCCCTGGTAAATCTTACAGCTTTACGATGAGTTTAAGTTTTGACACAGCTGTTACTGCGTTAGAGGGAGGTATGTACTCGCAGAATTCATGGCCTACTGTAGCGTATGGTCTTCAGCAAATACATGAGGGCAAAGTAGATTCTGGCTTTACTCGTCTCTATGATAATGCTCGATCTACAGGCGGTTACGGAAGAGCGCCATTTAATACGATTTCCTGTGCGGATCATGCGAATCCAGCAGGGGCGTCTGTAGCGAATTATATTCAGGTTAACAAGATGTATTATGCGGTTTCTCCATTTACGGATCCAGGCGCTCAGTATCACGATATAGGGAACCTGTATATCTGTGATGCATGGCCATTCGCTGGTAGCCTTGCGGCGGGTACTCCTATAGAGAATCTCCCGAATGTGCTTGTGGTGTCTACGCGTAACGACCCGGCAACTGCCTATGAAAATGGCGAAGTTCTCGCGAAGGCTCTTTTTGGTACGGAGCTTACTGTAGAAGGTGCTCAGCATGTCGCTTTTAGCAGGACGGAGCCTGGTTACGAATGCGCGAATGACATTATCCTGAATCACATGATTAATGGAACGATTCCTGCTGATGGTCAGTATCCTCCTATCTGTAGTGTGGCGTCCTTCCGCCCTGCGGCGGAGGTGCCGGACGTTCCTGTGACTCCTCCGACGAATCCTGCGAATAAGCCTGAAACAGGCCCAGACGTGAAGCCTGAGAATCAGCCTTCTGCCGAGAAGAAGGATGAGAAGCAGGTAAAGACTGCTGGTAAGTCTGCAGGTAAGGCTGTGAAGGCGGGGTCGCGCAAGCTCGCACAGACTGGCGTAAATGTGGCTGCTCTGAGCGTGGTCATGCTGATGGTCATAGCTTCTGGTGCTGTGATGGTGACGATGCGTCGTCGCTAGACAGTCCGCTACTCTACGCGAATACTCGGATACGTGGGCTGGATTCCCGAAAGATGCCAGCCCACTGTCCCCGGGGAGAGAGGAGCAAGTAGAGGAAGAATTGGCCATATGAAGCACGGTGCGGACAGAAAGTCGTCCGAATAAACAGAAACAAAGCATAACGAGAAATAGAGGTATATTATGCGAACGAATCGCGGAAAGCATGGAGAAGAAAAGGAAAACTCGGCAGCACGTATCGTGGGTATGAGCGTAGCCGGCGTGTCTGTAGCGACGGCTGCAGTGGCATTCGGGACGGTGGGTACCGCGCTCGGGGCTGAGGCTGAACAGCCAGCGGACCAGCCGGAAAATCCTGTCGTAGCGGAAACGAGGACAGAAGCTCAGCCAGCCGAGCCTACTCAGGACGAGAAGGATGAGGCTGCAGCGAAGAAGGCAGACGCTTCCGCTGACGCAGCAGAAAAAGATGCCTCGGACGTGAAGGCGAACGAGGTGGATCCAGCGGCGGTGGCACGAGACGATGCGGCGAAGAAGGCTGCTGATGCGGATGCTGCAGCGAAGGATGCAGACTCGAAGGTGTCTGATGCGACGAATGCATCGACCATCGTGAAGGATGAGAATGCGAAGATAGCGTCGGCTCAGAAGGATTCTGATGCGGCGAAGGCGGAAAAGGTAGCTACGGATGCTGCTGTGACGAAGGCTACGGATGCTGTGGCTGATGCGCAGAAGGATGCTGACGGGAAGAAGTCGGCTGCGGATAAGGCGGCTTCGGATACGGCTTCTGCTCAGAAGGATGTGGACGCTGCTGCGGCTACGGTGGCTGCGGATACGAAAGCTCGGGATGAGGCTCGCGCGAATACGTCCGAGACTGTGGCTGATGCGCAGAAGAAGGCGGATGAGGCGAAAGCTGCTGCGGATGCTGCTGTGAGTGCTGCAGATGCTGCGAAGAGTAAGTCTGAAACGGATGCTGCTGCTGTGCCTGGTGCTCAGTCTGCTGTGACGAAGGCTGAGGTGGATGCGAAGACTGCGTCGGATGATGTGACGTCTGCTCAGGCTGCTGTGGATGCGGCGAAGAAGGTGGTGGATGATGCGTCGAAGGTGGATCAGAATAAGATAGATTCGGGCGTTATCGGTCTGCTGGAGTATCTTCGTGATAACAAGAAGATAGATGAGGCGACGGCGAACACGCTGATACAGCGTGCGAAGGATTATGTGGAGGAGAGTAAGACAAAGGGTATTAATCTGAACTACGCTGATCCGAATGATCCGGGTTCGCTCGAGATGCTGAAGAAGTCTCTGGCCATGTACCCATATGTGAACCGTTTGCGTGCTAGCGAAGGCCAGTCTGAACTGAAGGTGGATCTCGCTACGCTGGTAGATGAGATATGGAATCTGAAGTGGGCTGTGCTGAATAATTCCCATGCATCTTCAAGCAAGATGGATAAGAATACCACTCACGCTTTGGAAAATCTTCATGCGGAAGCAAATTCAGGATTCCCTGTTGGAACCGTTTCATATTCTTCTGATGAGGAGTTGGCAAGAAATACATTTGACGGTTGGTATACAGGGGAAAAGAAGAATTTTGACGACTATGTGAAGGAGAATCCTTCCTACGAGCAATACCGATATGACGGCAACTGGGTAGGACAGCCTAAAAATCCTAAAGGAACGGACGGGCACTACACTAATTTAGTGCGTGCATCACATAAGGCATTTGCTTTGGCTGCCACTCAGTATATGAATGGTAACTGGTATACTAGCAGGAGTGGTTTTGCTGGTGCTTCAGACCCATCAGATGCCCAGCTCTCCGTCTCTGACTTCATATCCGCGGTAAATCAGTATTACGCCGCAGTTCATAACCCACAGCCTACCGACGCGCAGAAGCAGGCTCTCGCGGATGCGCAGACAAAGCTCGCGGATGCGCAGGCGAAGAAGACGGCTGCGGATAAGGCTGTGACGGATGCTCAGGAGGCTCTCACCGCGGCTCAGGATGCGGCGAAGAAGTCTGCGGATGCGTATGCTCAGGCACAGCAGAAGGTGAAGGATGCTCAGGCTGCGTCGGCTGTAGCGACTGCACACGTGTCTGATGTGCAGAATGCTACTGCTTTGCTGGCTCAGGCTCAGGCGAAGCTGGACGCTTCGCAGAAGGCTCTGGATGCTGCGAATGCGAAGCTGGCTCAGGCTCAGGGTGTACAGAAGCAGGCGGATGCAGCGTATGCGTCGGCTCAGCAGGCTGTGACGGCTGCTCAGGCGGATGTGAAGAAGGCTCAGGATGCGCAGGCTGCTGTGCAGAAGCGTATCGATGACGCTGCTGGTGTAGTGGCGGCTTCTCAGGCGCGTATCGCGTCGGTGCAGGCTCTTGCTGCACAGAAGGACGCTCTCTTACTGGCTGCGACGGCAGCGCATACGGCTGCGGATGCTGCGCACGCGGATGTGACTGCGGCGCAGGGCGTGTATGATGCGGCGTATGCGAAGTGGCAGGGTCTGCTGGCTCAGGCTGCAGCCTTCCGTTCTGAGGCTGCCTCGCATCGACAGGCTATCGCGGATCGCGCTGCTGCTCAGAAGGCTGCGGAAGAGGCTGCTCGTCAGGGTGCTGCTGGTAGCGTGACTGTGGCTGGTATGGCTGTGGGCGCGGACGGTAAGCCTGTGCCTGCTCGCACGGCCATGTATAGCACGCGTCTGGCGAAGACGGGTGTGAGCGTAGAGGCGCTGGCTGCGTCCTCGCTTGTGGCGCTGATGCTGGGTGTGAGCATGGCTGGCGTGAAGCGTCGTGAAGAGTAGGCTTTAAGGTCAATTCTTCCGTTTTCTTTCGTGGGTGTGGAGTCTGAATGACTTCACACCCACGATGTATTTTCGGGGTGGGAAGTCTCGTGTGCTATGCGGATAGAGTACTTTTTGCTAAACGGCGCATTTTAGGAGGTCTGCGACTCTCAAAATACGCCGTTTAGCAAAAAGTAGACGACCGGCTAAATCTTTCGGGTCTTTTCTCCCCACCCCCCATGCGAAAAAAGTGTGAAACGCCCGGGAATAAATTTGCCAAATAAAAGTTGAGTGAGGTAGACTCAAGTTTAGAAAGTTGAAAAGTTGATATTCAGCAGCTCAACTTTAGAAACGTCAGAATGAAGCGTACATACGTACATACGTACACGTACACACGCAGAACGCGCACAGAAAGGACATACATTATGGGTCGCGCAGTAGGCATAGATTTAGGTACCACGAACTCCTGCATCGCTACACTCGAGGGCGGTCAGCCGACGGTTATCGTGAACGCAGAAGGTTCGCGCACGACGCCATCGGTCGTCGCTTTCAGCAAGTCCGGCGAAATCATCGTCGGCGAAGTAGCAAAGCGCCAGGCGGTCACGAACGTGGACCGCACTATCTCGTCCGTGAAGCGCCACATGGGCACGGACTGGACTGTGAAGATAGACGATAAGGAATGGACGCCACAGGAGATTTCCGCACAGATTCTCATGAAGCTGAAGCGTGACGCTGAAGCTTACCTCGGCGAGCCAGTCACCGACGCTGTCATCACCTGCCCAGCGTACTTTAACGACGCACAGCGTCAGGCTACGAAGGATGCAGGCACCATCGCAGGCTTGAACGTCCTGCGCATTATTAACGAGCCTACCGCAGCAGCGCTGGCGTACGGCCTCGAAAAGGGTAAGGAAGACGAGCGCATCCTCGTCTTCGACCTCGGTGGCGGTACCTTCGACGTCTCCCTGCTGGAGATCGGTAAGGATGACGAAGATGGCTTCGCTACCATCCAGGTGCAGGCCACGAATGGTGATAACCGCCTCGGTGGTGATGACTGGGATCAGGCCATCATCGACTGGATCGTCACGGAAGTAAAGAACAAGTACGGCGTGGACGTCTCGAAGGATAAGATAGCTACCCGCCGCCTGAAGGAAGCTGCAGAGCAGGCGAAGAAGGAGCTGAGCTCCTCCATGTCCACCACCATCTCTCAGCAGTACCTGGCCATGGCTCCAGATGGAACTCCAGTTCACCTGGATGAGACGCTGACGCGCGCAAAGTTCGAAGAGATGACTTCGGACCTGCTCGAGCGCACGCGCAAGCCATTTAACGCTGTACTCGCAGACTCGGGCATCTCCGTGTCTCAGATAGACCACGTGGTGCTCGTGGGTGGCTCCACTCGTATGCCTGCTGTGCAGGAGCTCGTGAAGGAACTCACTGGCGGCCGCGAAGCGAATAAGTCTGTGAACCCAGATGAGGTCGTGGCAGTGGGCGCTGCTGTGCAGTCGGGCGTGATCAAGGGCGACCGTAAGGACGTTCTGCTCATCGACGTGACCCCTCTGAGCCTCGGTATCGAGACGAAGGGCGGCATTATGACGAAGCTCATCGAGCGTAACACCGCTATTCCTACGAAGCGCAGCGAAGTCTTCTCCACCGCAGAAGATAATCAGCCTTCCGTACTCATCCAGGTCTACCAGGGTGAGCGTGAATTCGCCCGCGATAACAAGCCTCTGGGCACCTTCGAGCTCGGCGGCATCGCTCCAGCTCCACACGGCGTTCCTCAGATCGAGGTGACCTTCGATATCGATGCAAACGGCATCGTCCACGTCTCCGCTAAGGATAAGGGCACGGGTAAGGAGCAGTCGGTGACTATCTCCGGTGGTTCCGGCCTCGATAAGGACGAGATAGACCGCATGGTGAAGGAAGCTCAGGCGCACGAAGAGGAAGATAAGAAGCGCCGCGAGGACGTGGATACGCGTAACCAGGCTGAGGCCTTCGCGTACCAGACCGAGAAGCTCGTGTCCGAGAATAAGGAGAAGCTTTCCGACGAGGTCGCCTCTGACGTGACCGCGAAGGTGAACGCTCTGAAGGAGGCTCTGAAGGGCGAGGACATCGAGGCCGTGAAGACCGCGCAGTCCGAGCTGATGACGGCCGCGCAGAAGATAGGCGAGGCTCTGTACGCTCAGCAGCCTGCTGACGGCGCTGCTTCCGCTTCTGCTGGTTCTGCCAATTCTTCCTCCACTTCGGCTGATGGTGATGACGTCGTCGATGCTGAAGTAGTGGATGACGATAAGGAATAAAATGGCTGAGTTTAACACTGAAGACTACCTGGATGGCATGGAGGATGCGGATAAGCTCGCTGAGCAGGCCGCAGCCTCTGAGCCTGAGGCTACTCCAGCTGAGCCTGCCAAGGTTACTGAGGAGCCGGCGGATGCAGAAGCTCCTGCTGACGCTGAGGACGACTCGCTGACCCCGCTGGGTAAGGCAAAGGCTGAAGCAGCAGAGTATCTCGACGCTCTCCAGCGTGAGCGTGCAGCCTTCGTGAACTTCCGTAATCGTACGGCGAAGGAGCAGGATAAGCACCGCGAGCATGGTGTGGTGGATGTTCTCACCGCTCTGCTTCCAGCCCTCGATGACATCGACCGCATTCGCCAGAACAGCGAGATAGACGATTCGTTTGCTGCTGTGGCCGCGAAGATCGATAAGACCTTCGAGAAGTTTGGTGTGGAGAAGTTTGGCGAGGCTGGAGAAGCCTTCGATCCTACTCGGCACGAAGGAATCCTGCGTAAGCCGGATGCAGACGTTACCGAAGAGACTGTGGATACTGTGGTAGAAGCAGGCTATAAGATAGGTGACCGCATCATCCGCGCAGCACGCGTGGTCGTGGCAGTGCCTCAGGACTAAGTCAGAATACGATGCGAAATGGCGGTCGGCAGGGTCGGCCGCCATTTCCATACTATAAGGAGGAGTCATGGCTGAACAAGACTGGCTAGGAAAAGACTTCTACGCAGTGCTGGGAGTCTCTAAAGACGCGGATGATAAAGAGATTTCGAAGGCATTCCGCAAGCTCGCACGCAAATACCATCCGGACTCTAACCAAGGAGACGCGAAGGCAGAGGAGAAGTTTAAGGAGATCTCCGAAGCGTACGAAGTGCTCAGTAATAAGAGCGAGCGGCAGAAGTATGATGCCATCCGCTCCTTTGGCGCGGGTGGAGCGCGCTTCGCTGGCGGTTCGAGTGCAGGTGGCGGGGCATATGATGATATGTTCAGCTCCATGTTTGGCGGCCGCATGGGCGGTGGTGCAGCAGGCGGTATAAACCTCGACGACCTCTTCGCGCAGGCCTCGGCAGCATATGGTCAGCCTCGCCGTGCGTCTGGCTTCGGCGGTTTTGGTGGCGGTTTCGGCGGGGCTCAGCCTCAGAATCCGTACGAGCCACAGCCGGAACCAGTCAAGGGTGAAGACCGTCGCTCGTCTGTGACGCTGAGCTTCGCGAAGGCTGTCAGTGGCGCGACCGTCTCGCTGAAAGTGAATGGCGAGTCCTTCAAAGCGAAGGTACCGGCTGGAATTAATGATGGACAGAAGATCCGCATCTCCGGTAAAGGAAAGCCGGGCGTGAATGGTGGTGCACACGGTGACCTGTACCTCACTGTTCATGTGAAGGCTGATGAGACATACTCGCTCGAAGGGAAGGACATCGTTCGTGAGATTCCCGTCACCGTGGCGGAAGCGGCTCTCGGCACGAAGCTGTCTGTGAAGGATTACTTCGGCGATAGCGTGGAGGTTAAGATTCCTGCGGGCACGGGCTCGGGAGGCGAAGTGCGTGTGAAAAAGCATGGCGTGAAGTCTGGTAAGAACGTGGGGGACTACGTTCTGCGAGTGATGGTGAAAGTTCCGGGGAAATTGACCTTAGGACAGAAGAAAGCACTCAAAGCGTTCGACGAGGCGACGAGCGCGTTCGGCGAGCAGCTCGCAGCCGAGCGCGAGTAAGGAGGCGCGAGCATGGCACGCATGGATATGGAGACGCGGCAAGCGTACGCGGCGTGCGCGAAAGCCATCGTGGAGGGGCGCATGGACCTCGACGGGGCGGATGCATCCGGATTTAGCGTGGACGAGCCGGTGTTTAACGTCACGCAGACCGCGCAACTCGTGCTCATTCACCCGCAGACCCTGCGCCAGTACGACCGTGTGGGGCTCGTGGTGGCCTCGCGTACGGAAGGCGGATCGAGGCGCTATACGCTGCGCGATATAGACCGCATTATGGCCTCGCAGCATCTCATTCAGGATGAGGGCGTGAATTTGTCCGGTGTGGCGCACATCCTCGAGCTGATGGAGGAGAATAGGCAGCTGCGCAGGCAGATTCGCCGCATGAAGCAGCCGGCTGGCGCGAGCATCTTCGCGGCTGGCATGGATGGTGAAGTGGTGGAAGTGCTGCGCTCGAACCGTGAGCGCGCGCGGGCTATGGCGCGTGCGGCAGGGCTGATGGATGAGGCGTCTGGTTCGGGTTCGGATGAGGGTCAGAGTCAGGAGCAGGAGCAGGGAGGCGGGGCACTCGTGCGCTATCGCGTGCGGCCTGCGCGGCCTGCTCGTCCTGTGCAGTCTGTGCGCGGACGGTTCCTGCCTGTAGGAGCGGCCGGCGGGCTCGTCATCGAGATAACGGATGGCGAGGATGAGGAGGGTCTCGAGGAGTAGGCGCTGACAGACCTCTCTCGGATCTTTCTCGCGCAATGAGAAAATTTTCCACAAAACTGCGAGTTTGTAGTCACGAATGACCGTGTGGTAAACGTTTACTGTGGATAAGTAGGCGATTTCGCGGTCATTCGTGACTACAAACTCGCTTTTTTCGTGGGTGGTGTGGATAACTGTGCGGGCGTGGGGTGGGTGCAGATAAGCCGGACAGCGACGTAGCACACGTCGGGATTAGCCCTAAAGTGGTAGGAACGGTGAGGAGTGAGCTTTTTGTGACGCGGAGGCACTGTAGGAGAAAATAGGGTTGGCTTAAATGCTGGGTTTTTGATCGGGGAGTGCTGCTGAATGGAGGGGTGAGCGTCCTGAAAAGCTCACTCCTCCCGAGACGGGCTTGAATCAGCGCCACTTGTGCACGCTATCGGCCCACAAGTGGCTCCAGAGAGAATGCACTCAGGCCCTACTCGCGCGGAGCACCCGTCGTCGAGCGCACGATGAGCTGGACAGGTGCGACGTCGTGTGTGGCGGCACTTTCGTCGCCTTCGAGGAGACGAAGCGTTTTCTCAGCGGCTTGAATGGCCATCTCTCGTGGGCGCTGCTTGATGGTCGAGAGGCCTACTACGTCCGCAAAGATAGAATTGTCATATCCCAGAACAGACAGCTCAGCCGGTATACGCATCCCCATCTCGCGAAAACGCACGCAGAAGGCGAGGGCGGTGTAGTCGCGGTGGAAGAAAAGCGCGGTCGCGCCAGCATGTTCCGGCGCGGACAGGGCGGAGTAGACGGCGTCGAAAACAGCGTCGTCTGGCGAAAAATGGATGAGCGAATATGTGATGCCTTCGCGCTCGCAGGCCTGGACGAAGCCGTCGAGGCGAGACGTGGAGCTAAAGTGCAGGCCCTCACCGAAGTTTTCATAGCAGAAGGCGATGTGCTGATGGCCGAGCTGGGCGAGGTAATGCAAGCCGAGTGCCGTGCCCTCAAAGTCGTCGATGCTGACGGAGGCGGTAAAGCCGGTGGTGTCGAGCACGTTAATGCCCACGACTGGCATGTGAGCCTCCTGCAGACGAGAGACTTCGTCAGGGCTAATAGCGAACGACGAGACGATGACAGCGTCTACATTTCCGCGAAGAGGTAAAGTATCGAAAAACTCGCGGCGCTCATCCAGCGTGGTGATGGGGTAGAGGACGAGGTCATAGCGCGCGTCGCGGAAGACGTGGTTCAGCCCTTCGATGATGAGGCCAGTAAACCAGTCTATCTGGGCGGAGCCGACGAGAAGGGCGATGCGCTTCGTTTGGCCGGATTTGAGGACGGCAGCGGAACGTGAGATGTAAAAGTTCAGCTTCTTCGCGGCGTCGAGAACTTTCTGCTGAGTCTTCTCGGAGACCCGCTCGGGGTGGGAAAAGACGCGCGAGACCGTCGCGGTGGATACGCCTGCTTCGGCGGCTACATCAGTAATACTCGTTTTCATATATTTATCTTCTTCGTTTCGGGGCACATCGCGCCTGCGCGACACGCCGTATCTCAAAAAATGATATCACGAAAATGGCTTAAAATGTAAACGTTTACATCATTTCGAATAAACTTCGAAAAAACTGCTGTGTATCGCTAGAAAACGGTGTATAGTAGTGCTTGCTAGGGTATAGCACTTACACAGCAGTAAGGAGAGAAATATGCAGTGGAAGAAGGTAAGCACGGTAGGAATTGCAACCGTTAGCATTTTAGCGATGCTGGGTGCATGCGGCGCAGGAGCTGCCAGCGGTACGACCGACACGAAGAAGGATAAGGGTCTCGAAGTCATCGGAACGAATGTGAAGTATGACCCGAATCACCTCGTGAACGATGGAAAGCCTATCTCCCTCGAGTACTGGACCTGGTCCGACGGTGGGGTGGACCCGGTCTACCAGCTGGCGAAGGATTATTCGAAGATGTACCCGAACGTCACTATTAAGGTAAAGAAGCAGACGTGGGATGATTACTGGACGAAGCTGCCACTGCAGCTCAAGGGAAAGAATGGCCCAGCCATCTTTAACATCCATAACTCGTATGACGCACTTATCCGCCCGTATGCTGCAGACTATGATGTCGATAAGGCTCAGCTCGAGGCAGACTATCCTACAGCAGCAGCGCACGAAGATGCGAATGGAAAAGTAAAGTACATCGACTCTGTGATTAACACAGGAAACATCTACTATAACAAGACCATGTGGAAGGATGCGGGTCTGACGGATGCGGACATTCCTACCACGTGGGATCAGTTCCGTGAGGTGGCGAAGAAGCTCACAAAGCGTGATGGAGATAAGATCACCCAGGCAGGATTTAACTTTAACGGAGCATACTCGGGCCTCTACCAGGGTCTGAACTACCAGAAGGGGACGCTGCTCTTCAGTGCGGATGGAAAGAAGGCAAACTTCGATAACGCCACCACGAAGGAGAACATGCAGTTCCTTAAGGACCTCTATGACAAGGATAAGGTGGGCTCTGTGGACTTCGGTAACGAGTACTCGGACTCCTTCGGTCAGGGCCAGACTGCCATGGTCTATGCATGGGGCTGGCTCGAGGGAACCATGAAGGAAAAGTACCCAGACATCGACTACGGTGTCTTCGCTACTCCTACCTTCAGCGCAGCAGACCAGACTCCATTCGCCTATGATCGCTATAACGGCGAGTCCACCCCGGGCGTGAATAAGAACCAGTCGAAGCAGCAGCAGGCAGTAGCTCAGGACTTCGTGAAGTATCTCCTCGCGAACGACACCTACATTCGCAAGGCAGTAGAAGGCCTGAACTCCTTCCCAGCGAAGGCGAATCTGCAGAACGATGCAGACATCCTGAAGAACCCAGTGATGAAGGCCATTCAGCCTCGCGTGAACCGCCTCATCTGGCCGGGAGCTACTCCAGCCACCGTGGAGACGTCCGGAAAGGTAGCCTTCGAGAACGTCATGCAGAATGGCATGTCCATCGACGACGCGCTGAAGGAAGGCCAGGCCACCATGGAGAAGGACATGAAGGGATCTGACTTCCAGTCTGCAGAATCCAAGTACGAGTTCTTCAGCGAGCATAAGTAGTACCTCGTAGACAGACCGAGTGAAAGGGGCGGAAGAATTGGCGCCGAAAAGACGAAAACTCCGCCCCGCGCTCGCACAGTATGGAGAGAGAAAATGAGTACACGCAGCACCGCGCGGACAGTAGTCTCGCGCATCTTCACCTTACGGAACATGGCCGTGACCTTCCTCGTGGTCTACTTCGCCATCTTCCTGGCTTATCCTATCTATAAAGCGTTCGCGGGAAGCCTGCATAACTGGAATCCGCTGAACGAAACGTACGACTGGGTGGGCTTCGAGAACTATAAAGACATTCTTACGGATAAGCTGTTCTGGACGTCCATGGCGAATACGGGCGTCTTCCTCGGCTGGTCTACCGTCTTTCGCGTGGTGCTGGGACTCGGCCTCGCACTTCTGCTGAGCTCGAAGCTGGTCTATGCGAAAGATACGCTGCGCGGACTCTTCTACATGCCTACCATTACGCCGCTCGTGGCGGTGAGCTTCGTGTGGCTGTGGATGTTTGATCCGCAGTTCGGCATGGTGGATAAGGTGCTGGGCATTAATGTGAACTGGCTGCATGACTCGCACTGGGCTATGCCGGCGGTCATCATTATGACCATCTGGAAAGACTTCGGGTATGCGACGGTGCTGTACCTCGCTGGCATTATGAATCTGCCGCGCGACGTATATGAGGCGGCGTCCATCGACGGTGCGAACAGCGTGCAGACATTCTTTAGAATCACTCTGCCACTGCTGAAGTCCACGACTCTGTTCATCGTCATTACGTCCATGATCAGCTACCTGCAGGCGTACGTGCAATTCCTCGTCATGACGGAAGGCGGTCCTGGTACCTCCACGTATACCATCAGCTACCTCATTTTCGATCAGGCGTTTAATAAGAATAATTTCGGTGTGGCGTCCGCGCAGGCTGTGGTGCTGTTCCTCTTTACGGGCGTGCTCACGCTCATCATGTTTAAGATTTCGGGTGACACGGAAGGACTGGCATAATGAAAGTGTTTCGTAATTCTCGTAACCCTCGTAACTCTCGGGTGGCGCGCCGCGTATGGTCCGCGGTTCTGACAGTATTCCTTTTCGCAGTAGCGCTCGTGACCATCGTTCCGTTCTTGTGGATGTTCGTGTCCTCGTTTGCGCCGAACAGCGAGATCGTGAAGATAAACGGCGGGCTTTTCCCCGCGCCGAGTACGCTCGCGAATTACGTGAGCATTCAGGAGAATTTCAATTTCTTCCGACTCTTCGCTAACTCTGTGTTCGTGGCGGTCACGAAGACGGTCATCATCATCTATACCTCTGCGCTGCTGGGATTCGTTTTCGCGAAGATGCGCTTCTTCGGGCGTAATCTGCTCTTTGGCATCGTGATGAGTACCATGATGATTCCTTGGGCAGTGACTATTATCCCTCAGTATGAGATGATGGTGCAGTTTGGCTGGCTGGATACGTACCGGGCTCTTATTATTCCTGGAATGGTTTCTGGCTTCGGCATCTTCCTGTTCCGCCAGTCCATCTCGGGAATCTCCGATGAGCTCATCGAAGCAGCGCGACTGGATGGCGCGAGTGATACGCGCATCTTCCACAGCCTCATCCTGCCGCTGAGTCATAATACCATAGCGGCGCTGGCCATCTTCACCTTCCTGTGGAACTGGGAAGACTATCTGTGGCCATTCCTCATGATTACGGATGAGACCAAGCAGCTGCTGGCAGTGGGGCTGAAGGCTTTCAATGGGCAGTACGGTACGGACTACGGTGGGCTCTTTGCTGCGACATCTCTGGCCATCGTGCCTGTGATCGTGGTGTATGTTATCTTCCAGAAGCAGTTCATCGCGGGCATCGCGACGGGTAGCTCGAAGTAGGGGGCTGGGCTGGGCTTGAGCTCGTCCAGAGTCTCTCCTTGCGCAATGAGAAAATTTTCCGCAAAACTGCGAGTTTGTAGTCACGAATGACCGTGTGGTAAACGTTTACTGTGGATAAGTAGGCGATTTCGCGGTCATTCGTGACTATAAACTCGCTTTTTTCGTGGGTGGTGTGGATAACTGCTGGCGTGGGGTGCGAGTGGGTGCGGGGTGCTTTCGTGCACTTTTGGGCTAAAGTCGACATGGCGTTTTTCAGTTTTGGGCTAATTCCGACGCGGCTTTGTCGGACTGGTGTGGGTGTGGGGATGAGGATCGGCTTTAATGTGGGTTCTGTTCGTGGTTCGGCTGGGTCGAGGTGGGGGTGGTGTCGGGATTAGCCCTAAAGTGACAGGCGGTCCTGTGAACGGGCGTCGGGATGAGCCCTAAAGTGGTAGGAACGGTGAGGAGTGAGCTTTTCGTGACGCGGAGGCACTGTAGGGGAAAATAGGATTGGCTTAAATGCTGGGTTTTGGATCAGGGAATGTGGCTGAATGGAGGGGTGAGCGTCCTGAAAAGCTCACTCCTCGCGAAGGGTGGTGAAAAGTGCGCCCGCACCGCGCGCCTGCCCCCTTTTGCAAACGTTGCATTCCGCACCGCCTCCGCACCCCGGCATGTCTCGCGCAGACCGCGGTATACTGGGAAGTACAGCAGAATGCGAACGTTGTCATTCCGTTACGGCATAATGGAGTCCAGGACACGGAAAAATTGACAGAAAGAAAAGAGCAAAGGAGCAGGCACATGGCAGCAGGAAACGGCGCATACGCGGAATATGAGCGCATGCTCAGCCCGAAGATGGACGCGGCGCGGGTCGTGCAGGGCGAAAATTGGCGCATCGGCGTCATTACGAACGCGCTGCTGCGCTTCGAGTGGTCGGATACGGGCGTCTTCGAAGACCGCCCTACTCAGGTGGTCGCGAACCGAAACGTGGCGCCGGTAGATGACATACAGCTGAAGGTGGAGGAGCGTGACGGGCGCATCATCCTCGACACGGGCGAGCTCTACGTGACGTACGACCAGAAGCCGTTCAGCAAGGAAGGCCTGAGCGTGGTGGTGAAGCACCTGACCACGTCGCAGTTTAATACGTGGCATTACGGGGACGCGGCGCCGGGGAACCTGCGCGGAACGACGCGTACGCTCGACACGATAAACGGCCGGACTGAGCTGGAAGAAGGCATCATCTCGCGCGATGGTTGGGCCATACTGGACGATTCGCGCTCGAACGTGGTCTCCTACGAGGGCGCGGATCCGAAGGCGGTCTTCGGTCAGGCGAACATTAACGCGGGCGGCTGGCGCGTGGTCTCGCGCGCTCACGCCGGAGCAAACGGAGCAGATGGAGCAGGCGCAGACGGAGCAGGCGCAAAGCCGGAAACGGATTTCTACTTCTTCGGCTACGCGCACGAATATAAGCGCGCTATCCATGACTTCTACGCGCTCACCGGTCCGCAGCCGCTGCTGCCGCGCTGGGCTCTGGGTAACTGGTGGAGCCGCTACTTCGCCTACACCCAGGACGAGTACCTGAAGCTGCACGACCGCTTTAAGAAGGAAGGCATTCCGTTCACCACGGCCGTCATCGACATGGACTGGCACATCACGAACATCGACCCGAAGTACGGCTACGGCTGGACGGGGTACACGTGGAACGAGGATCTCTTCCCGGATCACGTGCAGTTCCTGCACGAGCTGGATAAGCGCGGCCTGAAGAATACGCTGAACGTGCATCCACGCGACGGCGTGCGCGGCTACGAAAAGCCATACGCGGAGCTCGCGACAAAGGTGGGCATCGACCCGGCGACGGACGAGGCGGTGGAGTTCGACCTCACTTCGCCAGCCTTCATGAACGGCTACTTCGACATGCATCACGAGCTCGAGGATGAAGGCGTGGACTTCTGGTGGCTCGACTGGCAGCAGGGTGGCGTGACGCGTCAGCCTGGCCTCGATCCGCTGTGGATGCTGAACCACGTCCACTACATCGACTCGGCTCGCGACGGCAAATGGCCTCTGACCTTCTCGCGCTACGCGGGACCTGGCTCGCACCGCTATCCAGTGGGCTTCTCGGGAGATAGCATCGTGTCGTGGGAGTCGCTGCAGTTCCAGCCAGAGTTTACTGCGACGGCGTCGAACATCGGTTTTGGCTGGTGGAGCCACGACATCGGCGGCCACATGATGGGCTACCGCGACGACGAGCTCGAGGCGCGCTGGTACCAGTATGGCGTCTTCAGTCCTATTAATCGTCTGCATTCGTCGAATTCCGCGTTTACGAGTAAGGAGCCGTGGAACTTCCGCCGCGAGGTGCGCGACGCTATGGTGCAGGCGCTGCAGCTGCGTCACCGCCTCATTCCGTTCCTGCATACCATGAACTACCGTGCGCATACGGAAGGCGAGCCGCTCGTGCAGCCGATGTACTGGAACGCTCCGGAGTCTGCGGGCGCGTACGAGGTTCCGCAGGAGTTCTGGTTCGGTCCGAACCTCGTCATGGCGCCTATCATCTCGCCGTCCGATAAGAGTGTGGCGAAGGCGAAGGCAGACGTTTGGCTGCCTGCTGGCGAATGGTTCGACGTCTTCTCGGGACGCCGCTACGTTTCGCGCGACATTCAGACGGCGGGCATAGGCTATGGTGAGGGTAATGGCGGCTCTGGGCGTAAGTTCGAGGCATGGCGTGCGCTGGACCGTCAGCCGCTCTTCGCTCAGGCGGGCACCATTCTGCCGCTCGCTCAGCTGGGAGAAGGACAGTCAATTAACTCTGTAGCGAATCCATCGGCTTTCGAAGTGGTAGTCTTCCCAGATTCCGCTGGGGAAGCACATGAGTTCACGCTCGTGGAGGATAATGGTTCCTTCGAGGATGCGCGAGAAGGGCGTGTGGCGCGGACACGTTTCACGTGGAACGGTACGGAACTGGTTATCTCGGCGGTGTCTGGCGATGCGGCTGCTGTGGCAGCTGTGCCTCAGGCGCGCGAGTGGACGGTGACCCTGCGCGGCGTGGCTGATCTGGGTGCGGATGGCGTTCGTGTGGAGGGCGCGGGCGCTGATGGTGCTGGCTCTGGTGTGCAGGTGGTCGCGTATGCGTATGACGAGGATACTATGAGCGCCTCGTATACGCTGAGTGCTGCGTCTGTGGCGCAGGATGTCCGTGTGGTCGTGACCGTGGAGGGCGGTGCCCAGCCTGCGCCGAACCCTGTGGCAGAAGATACGCGTAAGATGCTTCTGGGCACGCAGATAGCGTATAACATGAAGGAAGCTGTCTACCGCGTGGCACAGAGTAACGATCCTGCTGAGCTCGCAGCCCTCGGTGCACAGCGCTTCGACTACGAGTATGGGCTGCATGGGGACAGCGCTGAGCATAGCGTGGGCCTGCGCATTCCTGCAGAAGTGGAGTCTGCTCTGAAGGAGATCATGCTGCGGTCGTAAGAGGCTGATTCTTCGCGGACGCGAAGTCTGGCAGAGGGAGGTCGAGGGGCCTCCCTCTGCTGTATTCTGGTGAAGGACCACGACGAATCATCAGCTCTAGGAGGACGTACGATGATAGAAGAAGTAAGCACACCACAGGCACCGCAGGCTCTCGGCGCATACAGCCAGGCAGTGAAGGCGAATGGTTTCGTCTTCGTATCCGGTCAGCTCGGCATAGATCCCGCTACAGGAGAACTGGCAGGAAAGAGCGCGGCGCTGCAGACGCATCAGGCCATGAAAAACATCTCTGCCATCCTCGAAGCAGCTGGCTCGAGCATGGATAAGGTGGTGCGTGCCACCATCTACATGCAGAATGCCTCTGACTTCGCGGAGATAAATGGTGTGTATGCGCAGTACTTCGGTGGCTCTGAAGACGGTGATGAGGGCGATGGCGCTCGGGCTGTGAAGCCGGCGCGCGTGGCCTTCGGCTCGAATGTGATTCCGAAGCCAGGTGCTGTGGTGGAGATAGATGCCATAGCTGTGGCGGAGTAAAATGGCTAGCGTCACTCTCGATGTGGATGAGGATGCCCTTACTATCATGGGCGTGCACTTTACTTCTCCCCAGCCGTTCAGAGCTGTGTGGTATGCCGTTAGTACGAATATGATAGAAGGATGGAAGCCTACCGTCGCGGACATCATCAGACTACGCGATCATGCAGCTGAGATAGGTATGGAGTAAAAAACATAAAAGGTGGGGTACCTCTCTGTTAGAGAGGTACCCCACCTTTTAATCTAGCTGTGTGTTATTCCTTATGGTCGCCAGCGTTACGCTTGCGGATCACGACGAATGCCACACCAGCAGCCACGGCCACGAGAGCTACCACGAGGATAGTGACGATAGCTGTACCCGTCTTCGCCAGAGCGTTTGTCGGTGTGACTGGCTCGTAGATATGGATGGTGTTTCCATTTTCTACGATAGTGCGCACGAACTTGTAGCCCTTAATGCTGATAGGGTCGGTCTTTCCATTCACGCTCGGGATAAGTTCCTTACCCTGAGGATCACGGAAGAACGTCTTACCCTGTGTAGGAACAGGCTTCGCCACCACATTCACCGTTACAGGAACGGTAGCCGTGTAGGTCTGACCGTTGAGCGTATAGGCGACTGGAACGTTCACGATACCGCGGTTCTGACCTGGCTCAGCGGTAATGCCCGTCTTAATCGCCTCGGTAATATCCGAGGAGACGACGGTAGCACCCTGTGGGAGCCTGGAGGTGAACTCGCTGGAGGTGAGGATGCGGTCTGCTTCACTCTTCACTACAGCCTTGAGTTCATCGTCCGACGTACCCTGAGATACGGTGACCTGGCTGGATGCCTTCGGCAGAACAACCACTGGAACGGTGACCTTCTCACTAAAGGTACGGCCGGTCGTCTCGTCGGTGTAGGTGACGGTCGTGGTCGTATTCAGTGTCTGACCACCCTGACCCTTCGTGTCTGGAGTATCCCCATCCACAGTGGTCGTAGACGTGTAGCCGTCCACATCCTGTGGGGTTACCTTCGAAGTGATGTCGCTCTTCTTTACTTCGTCGCCCTCGAAGACGACCAGTGGAGTAGACGATGCGTTATCCACGACGTTTACTGTGACTGGAACAGTGGTCGTAAAGGTTTCGTCGCCTACAGTGTAGGTGACTGGCACGTTCACGATACCACGGTTCTGGCCAGCTTCAGCCGTCAGGTCCTTCGCGATAGCCTCGGTCACGTCAGTCGCGACGACCTTCGCACCAGCTGGTAGCAGGTCAGTGAACGACTTCTGCTTGACAGCACGCTCAGCCTCGCTCTTAACCACAGACTTGACCGTATCATCCGACGTGCCCTTCGACACCGTGACCTCACCACTCGTCTTCGGAAGAACTATGACAGGCACATCCACAGATTCCTTGAACTCCTGACCAGTCGCGTCATTCGTATACGTGATAGTCGTGGACGAGGAGAGTGTCTTACCTGCCTGACCAGATGTGTTTGGCAGATCAGTTGTGTCTTCTACCTTTGCGGTGAATCCATCCACCTTCTGAGGTGTGACATGCTTCTTGACATCATCATTCTGCACTTTGTCGCCATCAAACACATAAGTCGGAGTAGTCGTAGACTTCGCTACTACGTTTACCGTTACTGGAACGGTAGCCGTGTAGGTCTGACCGTTGAGCGTATAGGTGACTGGAACATTCACAGTACCACGATTCTCGCCAGCCTGAGCAGTCAACCCAGCAGCAATCGCCTCAGTAATATCAGAAGATGTCACGGTAGCACCCTCTGGCAGAGACTTCTTAAAATCATCAGACGCGAGAACACGATCTGCTTCCGTCTTCACGATACCCTTGAGAACATCATCCGATGTGCCCACAGACACAGTAACTGTGCTCTTCGCCCGAGGTAGAACAATCACAGGAACAGACACTTCTTCCGTGTACGCGTCACCAGAGGTCGGAGTATATGTCACGCTCGTCTTCGCAGATAGTGTCTTACCAGCCTGACCATCCGTGGACGGAACATCCGATGGATCCTTCTTCGCAGACGTGTAACCTGCTACATTAGCAGGAGTCACATTATCATTCACCGTCGTGCTGTCGATCTTGTCGCCTTCAAACACGACAATCGGAGTCGTGGACGACGCCTTGACCGTAATCGTATACGTCGTGCTCGTCGTCGCAGTATTATCGCCCGCGTTCACACCCGTAGCCGTATCCGAATCAGCAGTCACCAGGTTACCATTCGAATCAATAGCATTCACTGTAACCTTATACTCGCCAGTCTGATCCAGCTTAAACAAACGTAAATCAGACGACGCAGACCCCTGCTCGACCCAGTTCGCACCCTTAATATTAAACGTTTCCTGCTTCGTCGTCCCATCTGGATACACGACAAGAACACTCGTAATCTTCGTATTCTTATGCGGAGTCGTCGAATCATCCTCCGTATCCACGATATTCACACCAGCAGCAGGCTGATGAATAGTATTCACCGACTGACCCTGAATAGCCTCATACGAGGTAGACGAGGAAGTAGGAGCATCATTCACCACAGTCGCCTTATCATCCGACGACGCGATAGTAGGAAGAGTAATAGGATCAAACTCCGACGCAGGCGTAATATGCCACTGACCATCCGCCTTCGAATCCGTCACAGACGACCCATCCGACGCAGTCCACGTATCCGTAGCCTTACTATACTTCAGCAACACCGTCATGCCCTGCTGACTAGAAGTCTGCTCGCGAGGAACAGTAGTCTTCGCGATATCCTCAGTGCTCACCGCAGTAGCTTCACCAGCAGCATTACGCGTACGATGATACTCATAAATACCAAACTCCGTATCACCATTCGCCAAAGCATTCGTCAAAATATGACGATACGTAGTCGTATCACCATTCACAACCTCACGATAATCAGATGGAAGCTCCCACTGACCAGACTGAGCATTAAACGAAGCCGTCACCTTCGTACCATGAATATCGGTCAACTCGACCTTATTACGATACAACATCACCGACGCATCCTCGACAAACGCCTGCGCCTTAATATTATCCACGTCAGCCTTCGCCGTCGCATCCGACGTCACCTTCAGATTAAACTCCTGGCCCACAGTACCGACAGTATCGCCTTCCTTCACAGCAGAATTCGTCGTACCAGCATCCACCAGCCAAGAACCATTCACAGCCTTCAAGTTCGTCACCGACCCGTCAGGAGTCTGAATCGTCGCAGTCGTAGCATGAGAACTAATAGACACAGGAATCTCAGTAGCATACGCATGCACATTCTTCACCACAATCTGCGGCTTAACCACCACAGTCGTATACCCATGCGCCTCATTACCATTAATATTATAATCGTGGCTTGGCGCGTTAGAATCCTTCGCGAACACAGGAACCACATAAATACCTTCCTGCGAAGCAGTACCCGTCAAAGCAGTATCAAAGCCAGAAGCCACAGCCTTACCCGAACGATCAGCAGCAGGAACAGACACATTACCCGTAAACGACAGTCCAGGAATAGTCGTATCCGCGATACTACCCACAGCAGCATTACCGCCCGTAGTAGTCACCTGACCAGCCATACCGATAACAGCAGCATCCAGCTTATTACGCACAGTAGCAGTACGACCCAAAGGATTACCCTGAGCATCGACCAACTGAAGCGGAACATTCGCACCATTACGCCTACCAGCGTGAGTACCACCATTATCGTTATACCCCGTATACAGATTCACTGTACCATTCAAATCCACAGTCGTGGTCTTACCAGAAATACCATCCAGAGTAGGAGCCTTCGTATCCTTATACTGGAAAGCGATAATAGCCTGAGAAGACTTACCAAAAGCAAACTTCTGCTCGACACCCGTCTGAGAATTCTTCGCAGTAAAGTTCACCTCAGCACCCTGGAAACCATACTCGATAGAATTATTACCAGAATTATCCAAACCACCGATAATGGAACCCTGAATCGTATCCGTCTGAGAATCATACGCCACACCAGCAGGAAGCCCCGTCACCGTAAAGTCTTCGATAGACCAACCAGCAGCCTTCGCAGAATCCGACAGCTGAATACGCTTCGAAAAATCAGGAATATACACCTTATCCGTGCCCTGCTCATACCCACGAGGCTCGACCACAGACATAAACAAATCCATAGCACCAGTACTCGAATACAGCACTGCATCTGACGAACTAATATTCTTGTTCGCAGTCAGCACAGGCTGCCGCTTACCCTTCCACAAAGGCGCCTGCTGAGCAGCATCCTGAACCTGAGCAGCTGTCTGACCATAAATCTGACGACCCATCGTATTCGTAGCTTGCCCACCATTATAAGTCATAGTAAGCTGCGGAATATTCACCGACTCGCCAGTCATCTGACCACCATACACAGTGAACTCAAGACCATTCAAATCAG
>NZ_MWWT01000001.1 GCF_002259705.1 Alloscardovia macacae | reverse complement strand
TGTGGTCTACCTCATTGATCCGTCAGACATCCGAAACACAAGTTTAGCTATTCGTGGTGGGCTGATGGTGGTCTACCTCATTGATCCGTCAGACATCCGAAACATAAAGATAGTGCGCGCTGGAAGCGTCTAAGTGGTCTACCTCATTGATCCGTCAGACATCCGAAACCGCAACCCTACAATTTTTTTACCCGAGATTGTGGTCTACCTCATTGATCCGTCAGACATCCGAAACACCGCATTAATTATGCTCTCCTCCCCCGTTGTGGTCTACCTCATTGATCCGTCAGACATCCGAAACTTTTATAATGATGAAAATCAATCACAGCAGGTGGTCTACCTCATTGATCCGTCAGACATCCGAAACTGCGGAAACCGTTCGGACGCTGACGAGACTGTGGTCTACCTCATTGATCCGTCAGACATCCGAAACCATACATGGACATCTGCTTCATCCAGTATGGTGGTCTACCTCATTGATCCGTCAGACATCCGAAACGACGTGGCAAGCAGTGTAGACACGAGAGTGGTGGTCTACCTCATTGATCCGTCAGACATCCGAAACAGATAGCCTTAACGTTTCCTGAACGATTCATGAGAATTGAACAAAGTCTTCGTCAATGTACCAGCTTCTTCCTATGCCTGATTCGCCGAATCGGAACAGATGGTCAGTCCGTTCGAGAGATAGAACCTGTAGGTTTTGCCTCTTAATGTCTTTACTAAGGTATTCTAATTGCTCCTGTGTACTATATTCAGTTATATGTACCATCACGAGCATCCGTTTTTCGTTCAGAGCTCCTGCAGTGTCTATCACTGCCTGTAGTACATCATAGAAGTTTTCTGGATTCGGCACGGCGAGTGTCGGCTTATAGATACTGAGAATCGCTTTCGGATCAAATTCCCCCGACACTGTCACTGGCAGCATCCTATCCAGCGCTATAGCGTCGAATACGGAATACCCCATTTCGAAAGCATCATGCAGTATCTTGAGCTGCTCGCTATCAAAGTTCAGCAGCATTTTTGTCAGAGCTGTCTTCATGAACCAGTCAGAAAAGCTATACTCTCCTGCCACATCCCCTATGAACAGAATCTGACCACTCACCTTCTCGCAGAGTTTTCCCTTCTCATCGAAGAGACTCCCCTTCTCCATATCCCCTTTCAGAAGTTGCGTAAGATTAAAAAGTATCTGCGCACTGTACACGCTGAGTACATTCAGCCCTTCACCCAGCTCAAAAGGTTCGAGAGGAGGCATACTCACCACGGATATCATATGACCACCGTCCCCGTATCGAGGTTTCGTATATCTCCACTCGGTTCACCGCTGAGAAACTTCATACTCGCATATTGCTTTTCTGTCACGATGAGAGACTGCACCGTCCCCACATCAGGAGAAAGGCTTCCCACCCGATTCTCTATAAACCTCGCCGACTCATGATTCGTCGCTATCCGCACATACACGGATTCCTGAATCATCAGAAAGCCTTCTTTAAGCAAGGACCTACGAAAGAGCCTGTATATCTTCCGCTCAGCATCCGTCTTCGTCGGCAGATCGAAAAATACTATCACACGCATGACTCTGTACCTCATGAGTAGAATCCCAGTGATGGCAGCGCGCAATTCTCCTCTGCAAGATAGCGCAGACAGCTCTGTACGAAGCATTCTATCGACCTGCTCAGTTTTCCCGGAAGTCCCGGCTCCTCCTCGAGGAGAAGATTCACAAGCTCCACTTTCGTCTTCGGATTCAGCTCCTTCACGTCCATCCCGTAAACTGCCCTATCCACGAATGGCCGGAACGGTTCCATCAGATCCGATGCGAGATTATACGGGTTTTTCTCGCTCTCATGATGCACGCCTATTTCAGTGAGGTATCCGAGAGCACTGATGTGCCGGCACGTTTCCGAGAGCAGAACTGCATACCCATAGTTCAGCATAGCGTTTATCGGATGGGAGCTGTCCGACCGCGTAAATTCATACGTGAAGATGCGCGGAAAATACATGTGTGCGGCCACAGCTTCCTTATTTTTCGGATCTCCTTCCTGTACTTCTTCCGCGAGCGCGTACACGCTTCCCCAGTCCGCGCATTCGATGTCTTTAAGGAGTATCGCCTGATGCGCTATCTTTTCCTGGACTATCGTCCGCCAGAGAGTATCACGCTTGCTTTTCTGCCAATTCATCTGTGTGCGGATATTCACCACACGATTACCATGCACTGCATACGGTACCGTCTCTCCTACTGGTATACCCCGGGCGTCGCAGAACACTATCTTTATTTTCTTTTCCATGCATTCAGCCACAGCATATGTGGTTATGGCTGCACGCGTCGTATCGATGATAACGTTTCCTATGTCAGATAACGGTATCTGGTAGGAATCATCATCCGTCAGAATGACCAAATGATTCATCTTCGTCGATATCTTTGAGTGCTTACTCACAAAGACATTTCGCCACGACATTGTGTACTTCCCTTCGCATAGTTGTGTTATACTAGTCGTAGGATTGTTTGGTCGCAGTCCTAAAGGTCTAAATCATTGATCCGTTAGACATACATCGAAATAAAGCAAGACCTCGGTCGAGCTTCCTCGGACTTTAAGTCCAGCCTTAAGGCTTTTACACTAATCCCTCTCCTCAGAGGGATTAGTGTATCTACCATCTATTTTCTACTTCACTCCTGCCCTTCTCTTCAGCTCAGCCACGGACATACGAGTCTCGAAAAGACCCGTAGGAGACTGGAAGATGAATTCATCTATATCCTGCAACTCACCTGTCATCTGTTTACGCCCCCACATTCCAGATAGACCGATATTCTTCAAATCGGCACGTCCCGCTCCAGCATGCGTGCCTGTCAGGAATCCCTTCAGAGCCTTCTGCTTCTCAGTGAATTCGAGATCCATGAAGAGTTCCAGCGGATTTGCGCCCTTCTTTCCCTGTACAGAATACAGTGGGAAGTATGCATCTATGATCTGTAGAAGCATCTCAAATGCAGAACGGACTTCAGCATCTACGTCCACTTCATCTTCATGAAGTTTCTGTATCCGTACAGCACATGCGTCCTCGCTCGATGCCTTCACGATAGTATCGATCACGGCATACACGTTCTGCGGAAGCCATAGTTGTATAGCATTATTTAGTTCTCCTGCTGACGGTATAGTTACCAACGAAGCAGAATATTTGAGTAGCTGTCCCGGCATAATCTCGTCGAGCAGTACCGTAGCTCCCTTCACCCCATGCGCATCAAGTATCTGAGGAAGAGCTTCTTGACCACTCAGCCGTAAAGCAGACTGTTCTGCTTCTGTAATGGAAACGAGGCGAGCTTTACCCTTCACATACACAAGCATCATAGAAGACGTCGATGGACTACCGAATCCGCCATACAGCTCTGTAGCCATGCGCTTTTTATCGAAAGCTATGGTCTTTGCTGTGGTCTTCTCACGCCCGTATCGAGACTCATTATAGAGTGCGTGAGTCTTCACGTCTCCTACTCTCTTCGTCACGAGCATCTTCTTATATGCCATGACGTGACGAAGGTAGTCAGCATCAGACTCGTCCCACACTATTTCGCCCGTGCGAGGATTCACACGGTTATCCTCATTTACAGAGCGCATGGATCCTACCACGAAGCCGAAGGCACGAACATAGCGCATGCCCTTTTCTTCCGCTTCGGTCCGCTTCTGAGAGATGTAGTCATTCAGATAGACATTATAGGAATGTCCTACACCGTCAGAGACCGATCCTTTCTCCATGAACTGTCTGTTCACCATGAATTGACCAGCAGAAGCGATGCATAACGCATCCTGTGCATGATGATAGTCGTTTATCTCGCGGCTCTTCTGCGCATATCCGAGGTAGCTGCGCATGTCGTGCGTAATCTCGGAATTCAGCGTATACACCTCAACGTCCTGCTCGTAGTACGCACGCAGAACGGTAGACACGTTCGCCATAATCTGGCGCGTATCCACGAGCGAGCGGTTCACGAAACGGTCCTTTTCCATCTGCGAGTAGTCATCCGTACGCGTCAGAGCACGGAACTTCTTGTCGCTGATGAACTTGTGGTCATGGAGGAATGCCCAGTGATGGTACATGGTCTGAACGAGCTCCGTCGTGTACAGAGTCGAGTCAGACTTACGGGCATTCGCCGTACGCTTGACGAGCACGCGATTATCCAGCGAATCATCCTTCGTCAGAGCCTGAGGAACGATGTGGTCGACGTCATAGTCCTGAAGCCTATCGATTTCTATCTCCTCGCCTGTATACATATCTTTTCCGAGCTGAATATAGTACAGATAGAGCTTATCGTTCTGGACAGAGTCTTTCGTCTCCTTCATCAGGCGTTTCGCGATTTCATCAAACTCCTTCTTCAGAGAACTGCTCTTAAAGAGCTCGTCGAGATGATTCTTTCGTGACGATGTACGACCGGTGGCCTGTACTTCATCTGCCATCTCGAGGAAGATACGCTGTGGAGGATTCCCCACTGCACACGTGATATCATCGATTACTCGGATAGCTTGGTAGACACCGCGCTTCACCTTCGGGGATACCGCAAGGTCGCCTATAAGCTCCCCCAGCCGCTCTTCAGGATCAGAGCTGAGGTTCAAGCCCTTATTCTGCTCATCTATCCATTCCTGAGCACCAGTTTCTGGCTTACGGATAATCTCCATGAGATTAACCGACTCAGCACGCATCACATCCATAATGGTATGTTCTGCAGCCATAATCTCACCGAGCGAGAAGAGCTGCCTACGTACAAAAGACGTACCCAGAAGCTTCTTCGACAGGCGCCCCCATCCGGTGTAGTGCTTCTGACTCAGCTTATCTATCTGCTCATCTGTCAGGGAGTCAAGGAGGGAGAGCTGATGCTTCAGCGGACCACGGTCCTCGAAGACTGTCTGAAGTTCCACTATCTGCTCGAGAAGGTCACGGTTCATCGGGTCATCGACGAAAGCGCGACCAAGCACAGAACTGAGGTCGTGATACGTGCTCAGAGAGCTGACGAACTTCTTCTCATCTGCAAGCCCGAAGAGATGCACATCTTCCATACCATGCTTCATGAGACACTGCTCTGCTGCTTTCTTCGTGACACTCTTCTTCGTCTTAAAGAGCTCATTCAGCAGAATCTGCTTCTCCTCATAACGCAGACGCTCGCGCTTCTTATCCTCATAATGATTCGCCACGCGAGCAGACATACGCACATTATTCAGCTCACTGAGCACCATGTACTCTTCATACAGGAGCGAATGCTGTGGAAGAGTCGACTCACCAAAGAGGAAAGTATCCGAGCCAGTCAGACGCGTAATGAACTTCCGCCCCGAGGCATCTTTATCCACTATCTCGTTAAAGTTCCATGGAGTGATAGCTTCTCGACGCCCCTCTTTCCGAACCATCCAGTGATTCTCAGCATTATCTCCATTCGCCTGCATATCCTCTGGAGACACGAGCGGACCGACATAATACGGTACACGGAACTTCAGCAGACCTTCTATCTTATTCAGCTGCTGTCCTTCTACTTCATAAGTATCCAGCAGGAACGGATAATACTGTCCCTGGTTCTGCAGAATCTTATGGAGTTCCTGGAGATGAACCTGATACGGCACGACGCCATTATCACTCGTGCGCTGCTTCGGGAAGAGACGGTCTTCTTCGAGAGCATTCTCGAAGTCCTTCCTCTGAGCATCTTCAGGAACGGCAGCAAGCAACGTAGCGAACTCTTTCTTCGCTGCCTTGCGGGTCTCCTCGCTCGAACTGAGAAGCCCCTCATACATCCGCGAGAATGCTTTCTTCTCTACATTCCGCTGAGCAGCGAGCGCGGTAAAGTACGCGAGATTCTGCTTATGCGCCTCATACGAGGATATCTGCGCATCGGAGAATGTGGTGTAGGAGCCGAGAATACGCTTCAAAACGAGCTTCGAGTAGAATTCATACAGTTTCGTGACGAGCTCGGTCTGCTCATCCGACAGCACTCCGAGGCCAAAAATGTTCTGGACGTCATCATCATACGTAGCACTCGTAAAATTCAGCTTCTTCAGCTCTTTCGCTATCTCCTTATCCACATCCGTGAGGTTAAAAATCTGCACGAGGTCTACGGCATTCCCCACGATGGCTTTAAAGACTGCCTTCAGAATCTTCGTAATGAGCTTCGAATCTCCCTCAAGAATATCCACAGCATCTGCAGCAGCTTCTGCTCGCCCAGTACGATTCATACGGGAATTATTCAAAATATCCGAGTATACAGTGCCAGTACGCGCGGAGACACACTCGGATTCTTCTTCCGCACGAAGAGCATCGCTAAGGATCTGATTCAGTAGCTCCATGAACTCTGCATCATCGAAGACATCATCCGTGTTCAGGTCTCCTTCCGTAAGGAAGTTACCCCTGTACTTAAGGATATGATGAACAGCGAGATACACCTCGCGGATGTCATGCTTCGATGTGTCCTCCATCAGAGCCTTACGCAGGTGATAGATGGTAGGATACTTCGCATAAAATTCTTTATCTGCAGCCTGCGAGTCGAAAAGTACGCCAGCATACCAGTTTTCATGATTCTGCTGATCCTTCTTATGCACCCACGAGTACTTTCTGCGCACCAGGAAGTTCGAATCCACACTGCTCAAAGCATCCATAAACAGACCATCCAGCATACGCAGACGCCAGCGTCTGCGAGACAGACGACGACGCATAGTGCGGCGCATTCGCCTATCTTCCGCAGTATTCGCAGGATTAAAAAGTCTCGCTCCGATGAGCTCTTTACCCTTCGCCCGAATAAGCCGATATGACTCATTTAGAGCACACCATCCTACAGAACCGTTACCGAGGTCGAGCCCTACTGCGTAATTCACAAGATTATCGCCTTCTAACGCGAGCATATCCACTCCTTTTACGTACTTCTCTGTACTTTTCCATTATACGCCGCTCGCCGTATAGCCGAGGCCTCTGAGACACGCCATCCCGTCACTCGTCCCCGTGCGCACACTACACAAAAGGCCACGCTCCCCCGCTCGTACTCGAGCAGAAAAGCGCGGCCTTCGCCTCACCTCGTCCGTAGAACTCTACCTACTCATGAAATCCAGAGTAGTTCGGAGCTTCCTTCGTCATGACGATGTCATGAGGATGAGACTCACGCAGAGCAGCATCCGTGATGCGGATGAACTTGCCCTTTTCCTGCAGCTCTGGGATGGTGCGTGCACCCGTGTAGAACATGGACTGGTGGAGTCCTCCGACCAGTTCATAGAGCACGTAGTTCAGTGGACCGCGGTATGGCACTTCGCCTTCTACGCCTTCTGGTACCACCTTATCGTTACTCGTCACGTCTGCCTGGAAGTAGCGGTCCTTCGAGTAGCTCTTCTTACCACGTGGAGCCATGGCGCCCATAGATCCCATGCCACGGTAGACCTTATACTGCTTACCGTGCAGGAGTACCTTTTCGCCAGGTGCTTCTTCGGTTCCTGCGAGCAGGCCGCCGAGCATGACGGTGGATGCACCAGCAACGAGAGCCTTCGCGATGTCACCAGAGTAGTGGATACCACCGTCTGCCACCACTGGAATGCCCGCTTCGCGAGCTGCCAGAGATGCTTCGTACACTGCGGTCAGCTGTGGTACGCCCACACCTGCCACCACGCGTGTGGTGCAGATGGAGCCTGGGCCCACGCCCACCTTCACAGCGTCCACGCCAGCGTCGATTAGCGCCTGCGCACCCTCACGCGTCGCGATGTTACCGCCGATGATGTCTATGTTCTTAAAAGCAGGATCTGCCTTCAGGCGCTTAATCATATCCAGCATGAGCTTCGCGTGGCCGTGAGCGGTGTCCACCACGAGCACATCCACGCCTGCTTCTGCCAGCGCGGTGCAGCGCTGCCATGCATCTCCGAAGAAGCCCACAGCTGCTGCTACGCGCAGACGGCCCTGGTCGTCCTTCGTGGCGTTCGGATACTGCTCAGTCTTCACGAAGTCTTTTACCGTGATGAGGCCGGTGAGGTGACCGGACTCGTCCACGAGTGGAAGCTTCTCCACCTTATACTTCGCCAGGAGCTTATGCGCATCATCCTTCGATATGTTAGAAGGACCTGTGATCAGCCCTTCGCTGGTCATCACGTCCTTCACTCGCAGGGTATCAAACTCAGCAGGATCTACGAAACGCATGTCACGGTTCGTCACGATGCCGAGCAGACGGTCATCATGGTCCACCACTGGCAGACCGGAGACACGATACTGGCCACACAGGCGGTCGAGGTCGGTAAGCGTCGCTTCTGGATTCACCGTCACAGGATCAGAGATCATGCCAGACTCGGAGCGCTTTACAGTGTCCACCTGCTTCGCCTGATCCTCGATGCTGAGGTTACGATGGATAACGCCTATTCCGCCATTCCGAGCCATAGCTATGGCCATCTCGGATTCGGTCACGGTATCCATGGCGGCGGAAAGAACTGGAGACTTCATGGTGATGTTCTTCGTCAGATGGGTCGTGGTGTCCACCTCAGAAGGAATCACATCAGTCTCATTCGGAAGAAGCAATACGTCGTCATATGCGAGACCAAGCTTCTCAAATGGATTAGGAAGTGGTTTATATGTTTCTTGAGCCATAGCACTACTCTATGCGCCCGCTTAGACTTTCACCCCGTTTCGCGTCGCGCTGAGACGAGCGCTGAGACGGGTGTGCAGACACTCCCCCTACAGTATCCTCGCAAAGGCACTAATAATCCCGTTTTTCACCGTGGCCACGAGTGTCGTAAAGACGAGAACGAAGCAGAAGACGGTGAGATGATACGGGGCGAAGCGCAGGTACAGGCCACCGAGCACTACGACCACGAGAAGCTTCGCACCCCACAGCTGCATCATCAGGACGAGGTACTGCTGAGCGCGCACGCGGAAGTGGTCGAGCAGGGCCATAATGGCAGAATTGACCTCAGAAAAAAGAACGGCGAGCAGCCAGCCAGCACCAGCAGAAGACAGCCCGAGCCAGCCGGCCATGCTCCAGCCAGACCAGGCAGAAGCGCCGAGCACCACGAGATGGACCAAAGCCGTCACCCACCATGCACGCGTGAACGCGCGGCCTATCGTATATCCGGCAGATTCAGCCATCATGCAGCCTCCTCCTCCTGCGCACGCTGAGCGCGGATCTCAGCAAAGCGAGTGCGGTAGTACGGGAAAAGCGTCACTACGGTCAGCACAGCAGCCGCGCACACAAAGAACGCGAAAACGTACCGCATCCTAAAGAACAGCAGCAGTACAGAGGAGAAGGATATCAGTGCCGCCCAGCTCCAGAGTATCCCCACAGCCCAGCGCACGGAATGGCCTATACGCAGCATGCGATGATGCAGATGCATACGGTCCGGATGCATAGGCGACAGACCTTTACTCACGCGGCGCGTAATGGCCAGAACCATGTCCAGGACAGGCAGGAACAGCACGAGGATAGGCAGAAGAATAGGGATAAAGACAGGCAGGTATACGTTCACATGATGCGCGTTCGGGTCGAGCCGGCCAGTCATGACTATGGACGCACACGTAACCATAAAACCCAGCAGCATGGAGCCAGAATCCCCCATAAAAATGCTCGCCGGATGCCAGTTATGCAGGAGGAAGCCCACGCACACGCCCACTATAACCACGTCGATGATGAGCGCCACAGACGCGAAGTTCGCCGTAGAGCGCGCGAGCATATACGAATAAATAGCGAAAGCGATGCCTCCTATGGCTACGATGCCCGAGGCCAGGCCGTCCAGGCCGTCCACGAAGTTCACCGCATTAATGGACGCGACGAGCAGGAATGCCGAAATGGCTATGGACCAGCTCGTGGATACAGAATACAGGTTCCCGAGTGGCAGCGAGACGATGCGCACTCCTCCCCAGGAGACGAGCAAGGATATGAGAAGCTGTCCGGACATCTTCAGCATCCAGTCGAGGTCCCAGAGGTCATCAGCCACACCCACGAGGCTGATGAGGATGGCCCCCACGAGCACTGCCCACAGCTGGTGGGACTCTTCGAAAAGGTTCTCTACCCATGGCGTTCTGCTGGCTATGAGGAAGGCCACAGCCACGCCGCTAAGCATGGCGAGTCCTCCTATGCGAGGCGTGGGCACGGTGTGCACGTCGCGCGCGCGAACCTCGCCCACTGCGCCTATACGGAAGGCGAGCTGACGGATGACGGGCGTCATAAACCACGTGACTGCCCCGGCCAGAGCTGCGATGAAGAGGTAGATTCTCATAGTGCTTCTATGCTAGCACGCGTACTCTAGTAGACGCGTTCTAGCAGGCTCGCTCTAGCACGCGCGCTCTAGCAGGCGGCCTCGTTCCGCTTAAGCAGACGTACTCTATGCCAGTACTCTGCGCCAGTACTCTATGCCAGTACTCTACGCCAGAGCAGCGCGTATCTTCGCAGATGGCACGACGCCTTCGCGCAGGAATATAGGCTGCTGAGAGTCCTCATCCCACGCCACCACTGTGCTGGCCACAGGTCCGGGAGTCGGCCCGCCGTCGAGGTACAGAGCGACCGTATCTCCCAGCTGAGCGTACGCATCCTGCGCGTTCGCAGCAGCTTCCTGCCCGCTCAGGTTCGCGCTGGATGCAGCGAGTGGCCCGAGAGCGCTCAGGATTCTCAGGCTCACCTCGTTATCCGGTAGACGGACGGCTTGCGTGAGGCTCCCGTCCGCTTCCGTGCGTACCGTGGCGAGGCGCTCTGTCTGCTGCTCCTGCTGGTCCTGCTGGTCATTCACGCGCGCTATGACGCTCACAGCTCCCGGCATGAACGCCTTTTCTACTGGCACGAGAGCATCCGGCACGCGCACGCCGAATTTTTCTGTGTCTTCCATGCTCGCGGCGAGAATCTGCACCGTTTTTTCATGCGGACGGTGCTTCACCTGGAATATTTTTTCCACGGCCTGCTCTTTCGCTGGGTCTGCGACGACGCCGTACACCGTGTCCGTAGGGATGACGACGACCTCGCCCGCGCGGATGAGCTCTTCAGCTATCCGCAGCGTTTCGTCTGTGACAGGCTGGATTCCATACTTTTTTTCTGTCAATTCTTCCTTCTTTTTCACTATCGCACTACGCGAACCGCGGTATAACCCACGTATAGACGGCCATACGGATAAGAATCCCCACGACGAGCAGAAGTGGGTACGCCCACCACAGGAACCACTGGCTCGTGCGTGTAGCGCGCATTTTCGTATGGCTTTTCATATGACTTTTCGTATGACCGACGAGCCACGTTCCTATCAGCGGAGTTCCTCCTGCACCGAACGACGCGAGAACGAATGCCGCCTGACGGCCGAGTGCGAACTTTTTCCAGCGCATAGTATAGTCCACAGGCCAGAGGAGAAGAAGAAGCGTAAGAAGAGTAACCGATACAGCCACGCGGAATGCCACTGCCCAGACGAGAGCTGTGAGCACTACTGCGAGACGCGTGGCACGCTTCGCGTTCGGCCCATATGCTTCCACAGCATCCCAGACGAGAAGCGTCACGAGAGCTATGACCACCGCCCAGAGAGGATTCTGCGAGCGCGCGTCCCACCACTGTCCTGAACGAATATAATCATAGGGAGCTTCGCAGGCGAGCGCGAGCAGCGTGAGGACGCCTATATACTGGCCAGTGAGCAGAGATGGAGAACGTCCTCCTTGAGCTGATACCTGGCGAATTCTCCAGACGCGTGCACTGACGAACCACGCGAGGATGGGTGTCCCTGCCCATGATGCTATCTCTAGTCCCCACGCCGATGCCACGAGCACATTCGTCGTGCTCGTTACCACTGCATCCGCATCGGGCATAAGTGCCGCACCTACCATGGACAGCACTGCACACAGAAGCACGGTCAGTGCGAGTGTCCTGCGCGATATCATTCTCTTCATGAGGCTAGTGTAGCCCGGGAAAGGGAGAATTGACCTCACGAAAAGACAAAAAACTTATCTTTTCAGCTCGGAATGCAGCCACGTGGAGCAGCCTATCGCGTCTAAGCAGATAATCCACATCCACGTGGTCCACGAAACGAGCGTCTCACCGAAGCGTCCTCCATGGATAAGATACGCATAGAAAATAAAGAGACCGATGGCCTCAAACGCCGCTAAACCTAAGCATTCCAGCACTACACGTGGAGTCAGCGGATGATACTTCTCGTACACAGCCTGCCGTATCTGTGCGAGCTTCGAGCGGACCATGATGCCCCCTCCTTAGAGAAACCGTCTGCGTAGTATGGTGTGCGCAGGAAACTCCCCTGCACACACCATACTAGCATGTCTACAGTCTCGTCGTCAGTCACTCCTCGCGCGGAACGATGCGCGCATCCGTGCCATCTCCCACCATCATCACGTCCTCGTCACACAGCCAGGACAGGACCGCGTCATAATCCGGCCCATCCACACTCAGCACAGCAGCAGGATGAGTCTCAGGATCTCCCGGCACGGACAGCGGCGTGTGCAGATAGATGGCATCCAGACCGGCTTTCGTAGCCCCCAAGATGTCACAGCCTATCTCATTTCCGAGGTACACCACGTGCGAGCGTTCCGTGCGGCAGCCTTCGAGCGCAGCGTCGAAGAAGCGCTTATCTGGCTTCTTGATGCCGTAATCTGAGGACAGGAAGATGCGGTCGAAAAGACCCGTCAGTCTGTGCTCGTAGAGGTCTGGACGCGTGTAGGATGCCTGCGCGTTCGAGACGAGGACAGGACGAATGCCTTTGCGTCTGAGCACGATGAGAAATTCTCGCGCCTTAGGATACGGCTCGAGCAGAATAGTGCTGATCTGGTGGAAGTAGGTGGACGTCTCATACGCCGTCGTCTCATCTACGAGCGCACGACCGCGCCCGTAAAGCCTGCTCCACACGGGCACGAAGTCTACCTCGACGAACGGCCCGCGAGCTTCCTCGCCAGCTTTCTGCGCCTGCGCCATCAGTTCTTTATACTGCTCGAAGAGCTCATGCCCATCCGGGAAGCGTGCGCCGCGCTCGTTCATGTAGCGGCACATCTCTTCCCAGACGACGGGGCTCTCCTCGTCTGTACGGATGTCGAATATCGTTCCGTATAAGTCACAGAACATTTCTGTGTATAATCTCGTTACCGGTATCATAACCCTCATCGCCTTCGATGTTTTGTGTTTTTTCGTAAAGCGTCTCTTAGCTTTATTATAGCGCATTTTACGGGGGCTAGACATAGATGTCGTAACAATTTTCGTGTATAATCTACCGATCACGCTGGTATCTGGCACGTGGAACGCTTTCGCGGAATGTGCGAGTGCGTACACGGGCTCCGTGTGCAAAGCCGCGCGCGACACGCCGTGCAGCGACACGCGGATGTGAGGGTGGGCGTGTCTAAGAGCTCTTCACCGCATACAGATACCGGTCTTTCCCCGCGAAGTCCTTCTTCGTCTGTACCTGCTCGAAGCCGCACTCCCCTGCCACCGCACGCGTGGCCTCCCCCTGCTGCCAGTCGTGCTCCATGAGGAGCAAGCCACCGGTCCTCAGGAGCATAGATGCTCTGTGGATGATGGCTGCAGGGATTTTCATCCCATCCTCGCTCGCACCATAGAGTGCGAGAGCTGGATCATACTCACGTGCTTCTATCTGTTCCGGGATGTCTTTCTGCGGAATATAGGGAGGGTTACTCAGGAGGATATCCACTGTACCGTCAAACGTCTTCAGAGTATCCGGGCTCGTGGCATCTGCTCGGATGACTTCGTAATACATGGCCATATCCGGATGCGCACCACGCACGAGATCCGCATTCTTCTGTGTATACGCATAGGCGGTCTCGGATAGCTCCACAGCCCAGACTTCTGAGCCTGGAATCTCCGTAGCGGCAGCGAGTCCGAGAGCGCCTGAGCCCGCACACAGGTCCACGATGCGCAGTGGCCGTGCCTTTTCGGCGCCTTCGGCGCCTTCGACACCCTCATCGCACTCGTCGCCCTCATCCTCCTGCGCACGGCGAGCGCGCACATATTTCGCATACTCCAGAGCCTCATCCACGAGTAGTTCCGTCTCAGGGCGAGGGACGAACACCCCCGGCCCCACTTTCAGGTCGAGGTAGCGGAAAGGTGCATGTCCCACGATGTGCTGGAGAGGCTCACGGCGGGCACGCCGACCGGTCCATTCTGCAAAAAACTTTAGGGACTCGCCCATGCGTGCGGAAGTAGCAGCCTCCGTCGCCCTCGCGCCTACACCCGCGCCCACAGCCCAGCCCAGCTCCTCCACACGCTTATCCATGAGCACAGCCGCCTGCACATCCGACGACGTAAGACCGAACGCCTCCGCGAAAAGCACACGTGCCTCATGCGCAGCCACTGCCTGCGCATCTGCATCCGAGCCAGCCACAGATCCCACTCCAGCCTCATACAGCGCGTGTGCGCACTGCTGAAGAACAGTGCGCACACGCATGTCAGAGTGAAAAACCAGCTCTTCTGGAGCCTCCCCTGTCACGAGAACCAAGTTTCCTTACTTCTCGCCGTTCTGGCTGGCGAGACGCTCGGCCTCATCCGCCTGAATGTCTGAGTCGATGACGGCCTGGAGGTCACCGTCGAGCACAGCATCGAGGTTATACGCCTTATAATTCGTGCGGTGGTCCACGATGCGGTTTTCTGGGAAATTATACGTACGGATGCGCTCCGAACGGTCCAGAGTACGCACCTGCGAGTGGCGCATATCCGCAGCTGCCGCCGCTTCCTCTTCGTGCTTCATAGCCAGCAGGCGCGACTTCAGTACGCGCAGTGCAGCTGCACGGTTCTGAATCTGCGACTTCTCATCCTGCATGGAGACCACGATGCCCGTAGGGATATGCGTCATGCGCACAGCTGAGTACGTGGTGTTCACGGACTGGCCGCCAGGACCGGAAGACATGAAGATGTCTATCTTCAGATCCTTCTGATCGATCTCGATCTCATCGTTATCCTCTTCCGCTTCTGGGAAGACGATAACGCCTGCAGCCGAGGTCTGGATACGGCCCTGAGACTCGGTTACTGGGATGCGCTGCACGCGGTGCACGCCGCCCTCGTACTTCAGGCTCGCCCACACGCCGTCTGCTGGAGCCACGGTACCCTTCGCGCGGAAGGCTATCTGCACGTCCTTCACGCCGCCGAGTTCAGTACCGTTCTGCGACTGAATCTCATACGACCAGCCGCGCTTTTCCGCATAACGCATGTACATGCGCAGGAGGTCGCCTGCGAAGAGTGCCGCTTCCTCGCCGCCTGCGCCGGCTTTGATCTCCATAATGGTATCCGACGCATCATCAGGGTCGCGTGGGATGAGTGCCACGCGCAGCTTTTCTTCCACGTCTGGCAGTTCTGCCTCGAGACGCTGTGCCTCTTCAGCGAAATCTGGGTCCTCGCTGGCCAGCTCCTGTGCGGCTTCGAGGTTTTCCTGAATGTCCAGATACTGCTGGTAGACGGACACTATCTGCCCGAGTTCCGCGTGACGCCGGCCGAGCTTGCGCATTTTATCTGGGTTCGATGCCACATCAGGCTGGCTCATCTGAGTTTCGATGTCGTTATATTCCTCGAGCGCGAGAGCTGCTGCTGGGAATTGGGTAGATGCCACTGGTGTGCACCTTTCTTACGTTTCGTGAGTATATATATGCGTTAGTGGGTCAATTTTCCCTCTAACAGAAAAAGCGCCAGCCGAAACGGCCTTACACTACTGCGTAAAGCCGTACCTGCCGACGCTTGATACAAGAGCTAGTTCTTCTTACCGTAGCGTGCTTCGAAGCGAGCCACACGACCACCGGTATCCAGAATCTTCTGCTTACCAGTGTAGAATGGGTGGCACTTAGCGCACACATCAGCGGTGATATGACCGCTCTTTACGGTAGAACGAGTGACGAAAGTGTTACCGCACGAGCAGACCACTTCAGTCGCTACATATTCAGGATGAATACCCTGCTTCATAATGTATCTCCTATGGATGTAAAGGAAACCGGGTCGCCTAGCCCTGTGCCACGCGTGAACCGGATATCCGAGACTATTATACGCAAAATAGCAGACGAGTGCCTGCGATGCAAGCGCGGTACTCTGGGAGCGAAATGGGAATAATATATGAAAAACGACCTAAGCCTTAGCTTAAGCCGTTTCTCCATGGTAGGACTGCAGGGACTTGAACCCTGGACCGAACGATTATGAGTCGTTTGCTCTAACCGACTGAGCTACAGTCCCATCCGTATGACTTGCACCACAGATAGAGGGATACAGCCATGTCTGTGAAGTCACGTGTTTTAGTGTAACAAACCCTCGGGAAAATATCCACACGGCTCAGGCTCTGTGTCGTGAGCTGTGTCGTGTATTTTCCCGAGGGCGTGAGGGTGTGCGCGCGTGCGGCCGAGCCGAAAGCTCGGCCTTCGCCAGTACTTTACTTGCTCTTCTCCAGCTCGTAGTACGACGGCAGACCCATGTAGTTAAACTTCACGGTCTTCATCTGCTTGGTCGCCCCTGCGGAGACGTTATCATACCAAAGTGGAATCACTGGCAGATCCTTGAGCAGAAGCTCTTCGGACTGCTGGTAGGTCTTTATCGCGTCGTTCAGCGAGGTCTGCGCAGCAGCCTTATCCATGAGCCCATCAAACTCAGCAGACTTATAGTCACCATTATTCAGACCCTTACCATCTGCAGAAGCAGAATCATACGCCTGGAAGAGGTAGCCTTCTGGATGTGGATAGTCCGACTGCAGTCCAGAGCGGAATGCCCCACCCACCTGGCGTTGGTTTACCGCAGAAGCGAAGTCCTTACTCGTAGGATACGGATTTCCAGTCGCTTCGATGCCGAGGGAGTTAGCGATAGAATTGGCCACAGCATCCACCCAAGCCTTATACGGGCCGTCCGCGTTATAGCCGATGCTGAACGTACCGCTCCATGGCGAAATGGCATCCGCCTGTGCCCAGAGCTGCTTCGCCTTCGCGGCGTCGTACTTCAGAACGTCCGAACCGCTCAAATCCTTCGAATACCCGGCGATTACCGGAGCCAGGAAGTCCGTAGCAGGAGTAGCCGCGCCGGACAGAATCTTCTGAATGACGCCGTCGCGGTCGATGGCATAAGAGATAGCCTGACGACGCAGCGCGCCCTCCTCACCCGAGAAGTGTGCGAGGTTCTGCGGAATGGTGATGGACTTAAACGCGGACGAGCTGTCCGAGAAGGCCTGAATGCTCGACTCGGTCATATACGTGCCGAGAGCAGACGTAGGAATGGTGTCCAGAACGTCGAGGTTTCCGCCCTGCAGGTCCGAGTATGCGGTGTCGAGCGAATCGTAGACCACGAAGTCTATGCCAGCGTTCTTCGGAGCGCGCACGCCCGAATACTGCGGATTCTTCTTCAGCTTGATGTCCTTACCGATGTTCCACGCGTCGAGCACGTACGGGCCGTTCGAGACGGTAGGATTCTTTCCGAAACCGTGGATATCCTTATATGCCACGGATGGGATAGGCAGGAACGCCACGTCGCCCACCTTATACGAGAAGGAGGAATCTGGCGCGTTCAGCGTCACTTCGAGCGTCTGGTCGTCCACCACGCGCAGGCCGGACAGCTGTGCGTTCGCATCCACGCCGTCCTGCTGCAGCTCGTCGTAGCCCTTAATCGTCGAGAAGATGGACGCGCCCACCTGAGCGTTCGTCGCGTTCGCCGCGTACGACCACGAGCGCGCGTAGGTCTTCGCGGTGATGGCCTCGCCGTCGGAGAACTTCAGCCCGCTCTTCAGCTTGATGGTATAGACGGACGCATCCTCGTTCGGCGTGATGGATTCGGCTTCGTCCATGACGAGCTCGCCCTTATTCGTAAAGGTGACCAGGCCGTCGAACAGCTGCGTGGCTATCTTCCAGCTCGCGGTGTCCGAGACGTTTCCCGGAAGCAGCTCGCCCGTAGGCTCCACACTGTTTACCGTGATGACGGCGTCTGGGTTCGCCTGCGCGGATGCCTCGGATGCGTTCTGCTGACTGCCAATTCCACCACATGCGGCGAGCAGCACTGCCGAAGCGCCGGCCACAGCCGCGATGGCTATTTTCTTCAGATTTTTAGAAAGATTCATAAACTCTTATTTCTTTTTCTCTCATTAATTCACAAGTACCTCTCTAGTGTATCGTGAGCACAGGGAGGAAAGCACGACTAAAACGCGGAAAATCACCCTCGGCATAATAGATAAAATTTATAGCGCGTCCCGGGAGCAGCCCCACCCCGCACTGTCGGTCTTTTATGCGAAAATAAAGAGGAATATGCGCATTTTTCGAGCGCACACTGACTAAAAGAACGAATAGGAAAACATGGCTGAGTTTATTTATCAGATGATTAACGCTCGCAAGGCTTTCGGCGACCGTGTCATCCTCGATAACGTGACCCTGAGCTTCCTGCCTGGCGCGAAGATAGGCGTGGTGGGACCGAACGGTATGGGTAAGTCTACCCTGCTGAAGATCATGGCGGGCACCACCGAGCTGTCGAACGGTGAAGCAGGTCTAACCCCGGGATATACCGTGGGCATTCTGCAGCAGGAGCCACCTCTGGATGAGGATAAGACGGTTATCGAGAACGTGCGCCTGGCCTACGGTGACCTGTATGCGAAGATTAAGCGTTTTAACGAGATAGGCATCGAGATGGCAGATCCGGATGCAGATTTCGACGCGCTTATGGCCGAGATGGGCACACTGCAGGAAGAGATAGACGCAAAGAACGCGTGGGATCTGGATAACCAGATAGAGCAGGCTATGGATGCACTGCAGTGCCCGGACCCGGATGCGTCCGTGAGCGTGCTGTCCGGCGGTGAGCGCCGCCGCGTGGCGCTGTGTAAGCTGCTGCTGGAAGCTCCAGACCTGCTTCTGCTCGACGAACCGACGAACCATCTGGACGCTGAGTCCATCCTGTGGCTTGAGCAATTCCTCCACAACTACCCTGGTGCTGTCCTCGCCGTCACCCACGACCGCTACTTCCTCGATAACGTGGCGGAGTGGATCTGCGAAGTGGACCGTGGTCAGCTCTTCCCATATAAGGGTAACTACACGACCTACCTCGAGACGAAGGCGAAGCGTCTGGAGGTCCAGGGCCAGAAGGATGCGAAGCTGGCTAAGCGCCTCAAGAGCGAGCTGGACTGGGTACGTACCTCCCCGAAGGGCCGCCAGGCGAAGAATAAGGCTCGTCTGGAACGCTATGACCAGATGGAGCAGGAAGCACGTAACTCGAAGAAGCTGGACTTCTCCGAGATTCAGATCCCACCTGGGCCACGTCTGGGCTCCACAGTTCTGGAAGCGAACCACATTCATAAGGCGTTCGGTGACCGTGTGCTCATCGACGACCTGAGCTTCTCTCTGCCACGTAATGGTATCGTGGGCGTCATCGGTCCGAACGGCGTGGGTAAGTCCACCCTCTTTAAGACCATCGTGGGGCTCGAAGAGCTCTCCGGCGGCGAGCTGAAGGTGGGTGAGACGGTATCCATCTCGTATGTGGATCAGAACCGCGCTGGACTGGATCCTCAGAAGAACCTGTGGGAAGCTGTATCGGACGGACTCGACTTCATCGAAGTGGGCGGAGTGGAAGTACCTACCCGCGCCTATGTGGCGAGCTTCGGCTTTAAGGGCGCGGACCAGCAGAAGCTGACGGGTGTGCTCTCCGGTGGTGAGCGTAACCGCTTGAACCTGGCTCTGACCTTGAAGCAGGGTGGAAACCTCCTTCTGCTCGATGAACCGACGAACGACCTGGACGTGGAGACTCTCGAAAGCCTCGAAAATGCTCTCGAAGCATTCCCAGGCTGCGCTGTGGTCGTCTCCCACGACCGCTGGTTCCTCGACCGCGTGGCCACGCACATCCTCGCATGGGAAGGTGACGACGAGAATCCAGCACGCTGGTTCTGGTTCGAAGGTAACTTCCAGGCGTACCAGGAGAATAAGGTGGCACGCCTCGGTGAAGAAGCTTCGAAGCCTCACCGCATCCACCGCAAGCTCACGCGCGTGTAGAGTGGCGTAAGTTCTCGCGCGTAAAACGCAAGCGAAGGGGTTTCGGATAGTCTGATGTGACTATCCGAAACCCCTTCGCTTTACCAGCTCGCACTTACCAGCTGACCACATCCGGGTCATCTGCACCCTGCTGTACAGGCAGGTTCTTCAGCGTCTCCATGTCTTCTGCACTGAGCGTCACGTCCAGCGCGTCGAGATTACTCGCGATGCGCTCTGGCGTCACCGACTTCGGCAGTGGAAGGAAGCCGTTCTGCAGGCTCCACGCCACAGCCAGCTGAGCCACAGTCTTCCCGTACTTATCCGCCATGGCACGCACCGTCTCGTTCGCGAACAGCTCACCCTGACCGAGAGGACCCCATGCTTCGAGAAGAATACCGTGCGCACGGCTCGCCTCTATAGCTTCAGTCTGGTAGACCCCTGGGGCGAGGCGTATCTGATTCACTGCAGGAGTCACGCGTGCAGTCTTCAAAAGCTCATCGAGGTGGTGCTTCATAAAGTTACTCACGCCGAGGGCACGTGTCTTTCCTGCGTCGAGATCCGCCTCCATGGCAGACCAGACGGCAGCGTTCCGTTCTTTCCAGCCGTCTGCACCACGTTCAGAGCGGACGGACGATGGGTTCGGCCAGTGGACGAGGTAAAGATCCACATAGTCGAGGCCGAGCTTCGTGAGAGACTCGTCGAGCGCTGCGTGTGCCTGCTCAGCTGTGTGGTTATCATTCCACAGCTTTGTGGTGACGAAGATATCCTCACGCGCCACACCGCTATCGGCGAGCGCGCGCCCCACGCTCACTTCATTTCCATAAATGGCAGCGGTGTCGATGTGACGGTATCCCGCATCGAGCGCTGCGCGCACCGCGCGGTAGGTCTCTTCACCATCCTTCGCGAGGAATGTTCCAAAGCCTATGGACGGGATTTTTACACCATTATTTAGCACATAGTCCTTCATGTGCACACCTCCATCGTGTTCTCGTGTGCTCTTAGAGTAGCACACATCCCCCACGTCCTACTCCACAGGCAGCACCACGCGAATCTCGAAGATGTGCGCGTCATTATCTGCCTGGACGTTCACCTGGCCTCCGCGCTCCTGCACCACCGCAGCTATGGACTTCATGCCATAGCCGTGGAATCTGGAGTCTGTCTTTGCGCTGACGGGCAGGCCCGTTTCACTGGATATGGTCACTGAGCCAGTGTAAAAATTGGACGAGGATAAAACGGCATACCCGCCGGATACGTGAGCGCTCAGCTCGATGACGCGCTGCTCGTCCGGAAGACTCGAGCTCTCCACAGCCTCGATGGCGTTATCGATGATGTTCCCGAAAAGCGCGGCCACGTCTGCCGGCTCGAGGAAGCTGAACGCGCGGCCGTCTACCATCGCGTTAAAACGGATGCTGTGCGCGCTGCAGTACAGGCTCTTTTCGGTCAGAACGGAGTCGATGAAGTCGTCGCCCGTCTGGAAGATGGAGTCGTAAATGCGGATGGCGTTTTCCAGCTCCTGCATGGACTTGAGCGATTCAGCTGGAACGTTCAGCGCATCGCTATCCACGCCGGACAGCCCGTCGAGATTCTGGATGGTGGCGCGCACCGAAGCGAGACTCTTTCTCACATCGTGGAATTTCGCATTCACGAGTTCCATATTCTCACGGCTCATATCGTAATGCTGCACTTTCGCTTCATTCAGATGCGTCAGCATGTCGAGGTCACTCATCAGCTGGTCGCGCGTGGAGACGAGGAGAAGCACAGACATTCCGAGGAGCGTGCACAGGAAGTCCATAATGCGGAAGCTGTATTCCACAGCGAGTGGAACGACCGGACCCGTCATACCGAGTGCAGCCAGACCGCCCGTGCCCATAGCGCCGAGCGAAGACGCCGCAGCGCCTCCCGCGTGCGACGTCACTTCGATGGTCAGCACCATGTTAAAGACGATGGCCGAGCTCAGGATGAAGACACTGAGCCACACCCAGCGCATGGACTGCTGCACAGCTTCCACGTGAATGTGGAAGCGCGGAGTGAGCCAGTGGTACGCGATGGCATAGCAGACAGCCATAATGAGGATACGTGCAGTATCTGCGGCGAGTTCGCCCACTGCAGCCATGCTTCCGGCCCCACCCAGACCAGAACCCAGACCAGATCCCAGCGTCTGCAGCGGAACCGCACGCAAAAACGTATTCACTATCCCCACCGAGAGGTGCTGCAGACCATAGCCCATCACCATAGTCACCAGCGCTTCGACAGGAGTCACATCATAGAGCTGCTGCACGATGACGGCGAGCGCGGCCGCGAATCCGAGATACAGAATGCAGATGAAGGGCAGATACAGCATCTCCACCGTGTCGATGGTGTATCCCGACTGGTTCGCGCTCAGTCCCAGAACGAAGTAGAGCAGCGTAACGAGTCCGAAGGTGATGCCTGCTTTAATGCGCGGAGGCCAGCCGTACTTCAGTTTCTGATGGCTCGAGACGAGGAGCACCGCCAGAAGCGTTTCAAAGGGGAATGTAATGTAGGAAAAATCCATGATTCTCTATCTCCCCGCGCTATCCACGCGCATGGAAGTCCAGCAGCCGCTGTGCCACGTCCTTCTTCTTCGAGCGCGACACGCGGAAGATCTCCCCCTCCACGTCGATGTCCCCGGTCGAGGTGTCTATCTTCGTCACGTGTGCGATGTTCACCATGACATAGCGGCTGATGACCGCGAAATCGTAATCTTTCAGTTCCTCTGCTGCTGCTGTGAGACTCTTCCACGCGGTATACGTGCCGCGCGTCGTATGGTAGTACAGCATGTGAGACCGCACGTCCACATAGAGGATATCGTCGGAGTTCAGGAAGATAGTGCCCGTGGTGGATTCGATGGGCACCTGGAGAGACGTGCGCGAGCTGAGAATGCGCTGGACTTTACGCCACGCGAGCGCGAATTCCGGCTGCGCGATGGGCTTGACGAGATAACTGATAGCATCCACCGCGTATCCCGCCACGGCGTACTGCGCCATGCGTGTGGTGAAGATGATGATGGCGTTCGTGTCATACTCGCGGATTTTGCGCGCGGTCTCCATGCCGTCGAGGCCGGGCATTTCGATGTCCAGGAAGATGACGTCGAAGCCGTGTCCGCGCGGGTATGTATCGAGAAATTCCGAGCCGGAGGAGAAGAGCGTGATGTCTGCCGTTTCGGCGTCTGCATGCGCGCTCAGGTCCGAGTCAGCGCCGGCCGCGCGCTCGACTAATGCCCGCGTGGCGTCCGCTTCCTGCGGGACATCGTCTATGACAGCTACGCGCATGGCTCTCCCCTCTTCGCGTATATCGGCGGGCGTTCGCGTATTCATTTTACACGAGGGCGTGCATCATTCGTCAGCATTCATAATTCTTACGCTTGTGGCCAATTCTTCCTCAGCTTTCACAGGCCACGTGCGCATATGCCGTTCGCGCACTCCACCTCGTCGCCCCACATGCACTACACTAATACCCATGACTTCTACTCCTCTCGAAAACCTTCTGAGCGTCCTAGACCTCGCTGCACAGCCTTCCGAAGAAAGCACCTTCACTGCTCCATCCCTCTACTTCCCCACTGGTCGCGTCTATGGCGGACAGGTTCTCGCCCAGTCTGTTATGGCAGCAAGCCTCACCACGCCAGACAGACTCCCCCACTCTCTTCATGGCTACTTCATCAGCCCTGGAGATATTCATCAGGATGTGACATTCCACGTGGAGAACCTGAGGGATGGTCGCTCGTTTTCGAGCCGCCGCGTGAATGTCACCCAGAGTCATGGTGCCATACTTACCGCCATCGCGAGCTTCCAGGAACCTGGTCAGAGCGGCTTCGAGTACGCCGACGTTATGCCTGAGAACGTGCCAGATCCGGAAGAATTGCCCAGCGCACAGCAGCTCATGACGCCGCTCGCCCAGCACTCGCCGTTCGCGGACTACTACGCGCATAAGTCCGCATTCGACATCCGGCACGTCACGCCGTCCGTCATTCTGGGCGCACCGCAGACGGGCGAACCGTCCGGCCGTCAGCTCGTCTGGATGAAGCTCGACGGCACGGCGCCGTCCGCGGATACGCTCGCCGGGCAGACGCTGCATCGCGCGCTCCTCGCCCTCGGCTGCGACCAGATCATGATGGAGCCTATCGTCCGCCGCGCGCAGCTGGATTTCAGCGCTCCGGGCATGAGTTTCGCGAGCCTCGACCACTCCATGTGGTGGTATCAGAATGTGGACATGAACACGTGGCACCTGTACGTGCAGGACACTCCTGTGGCCGCGCATGGTCGCGGACTCGCACACGCCCGCGTCTACAGCGCGTCCGGGGAGCTCGTCGCCGCCATGGCACAGGAGGCTATGATCCGCGTTCCTGCTCAGGCGTAGGCCAATTTTCCCGTTTTTCGTCCATTTGTAGTCACGAATGACCGTCTCCAGCGAACGTTTGATACACAGAAACCGCGAGATTCCGCCGTTTCTCACATCTCGAGACAGTCATTCGTGACGACAAACTCGCCATTCTCACAGAAAAACTCAGAGTGCTCGACGCATCGCCGCGAAGTCCTCATGTGAACGTTCACACACATGTGCTACACTTACTCTCACACCCCTCTGCAAAGGAGCACATTATGACCATATTCATCGATCCCGCCCAGCGCATCGGCACCATCAGTCCGAAGCTCCACGGCCAGTTTATCGAGTACCTCGGCACCTGCATTAATGAAGGCATCTGGGTGGGCGAAGACAGCCCTATCCCGAACACGAAGGGATACCGTAATGATGTCCTCGATGCCTTGAAGCAGCTCAAGCCTCCTGTGCTGCGCTGGCCAGGCGGATGCTATGCGGACATGTACCACTGGCGCGACGGCATCGGTCCACGAGAGGAGCGTCCCGTCACCTTTAATGAGAATTTCGGTACTTTCGAGCGCGAAGATAACCAGTTCGGCACGGACGAGTTTCTCCAGCTGTGCGAGATGATAGGCGCTGAACCGTGGATAAATATAAATCTCCTCTCCGGCACGGTTCAGGAGATGAAGGACTGGATGGAGTACTGTAACCGCGCCGAGGACACGACTCTGTCTCGTCTGCGCGCAGCAAACGGCCATCCAGAGCCGTATAACGTGAAGTACTGGGGTATAGGGAACGAAGTGTGGGCCGGAGGCGGTACTATGACCCCACAGACGTACATGGATGAGTACCGTCGCTTCGCCAGCGCTATGCCGAAGTTTACCCAGAGTGTCTTCGAGACGAGCCCTATGTATGCCATCGCCAGTGGCCCCGACTCGAATAAGCCACGCGAAAGCGTGAAGTGGACTGAGGACTTCTTCACATCCTTGAGCGAGTACCGTCAGCCGCCTATCCACGGGTATGACATGCATTTTTATAATTGGAATGTCTCTGACCCTGCAGACACGCCTACTGAGTTCACGCGCGAGGGCTGGAATCGCGTCATCTCCGGCTGTCTCGAGCTCGAAGATCTCATCGTGGAGCAGGCCGCACTCGTACGCAGCAGTATACAGCGCGTTCCTGAGCCGGAAGGCCCGCTCGACTCGAAGCTCACCCATGTGGATCTCGTCCTCGGCGAATGGGGTAACTGGCATTACAGTGCCTTCACTGCTCAGCCTGCCCTCAAGCAGCAGGTGACCATGCGCGATGCCATTACCACGGCTCTGACACTCGACCTGCTCCAGCGCCACTGTGATGTGCTCACCATGGCATGTAACGCGCAGACGGTGAACGTTCTGAATTCGCTCATCCTCACCGAGGGTGAGGATATGGTCATCACGCCGAATTATGACGTCTTCATGATGTATCAGGCACATCGCGGGGCTCGCGCGCTGAGCATCCCACGCCAGGATAAAGAGACGGGCGTGTATACTTTCGCGTCAGAGAAGGATGGCGTTATCACCGTGGACCTCGTGAATGCATCCATGGATGCGGCCACGGATGTGGAGCTGCTCTTCGCCTCGCCGGTGGATGTGGTCAGCGTGCGCCGTCTCGAAGCGGATGACCCGCACAGCTGTAATACGCCGGAGAGTCCAGATGCCGTCCGCTCCTACCAAGTGGACGCGCCGGCCGAGACGGGCGCCTCACATACGCTGAGTCTCCCGGCTGCGTCGGTGACGGTGCTCACCGCCCGCGTTCTGTAGGACTAAGGCCAATTCTCCAGTGCGAGAATTGGCCTTAGCTTTACTTATCCAGAACGTTCGCCAGATGCAGAGCAGTGCCGGTCGAGACGCGCGGCATGTACGCCGGGTCGTCCTCGTCCAGCACGCTCGGCGGAACGTGCGCTTCCACCGGCGTCTCGCGCGCGAGCTCGTCCGCGCTGCCTGCAGTCTCGCGAATCCAGGACACGAGGCTCGCGTCATCCGGGAAGACGAGCATATTCGCGTCGCCGGTCAGCTGCGCGAGCTCGCCGAAGGTCGGATAGTCGAGATTCGCTTCCGCCGCCGCGCGCTGCTGCTCGACGCGGCTAAGTGTAGCGGCATCCTGCGCGTCGCGCTCGGCCACGTACGCCCACAGCTCGCCGAGCGTCCGGACGGCCAGGAACGCATCCTTCTTCGGATTCGAGCGCGCGTAGACGTTCAGCACGTACCATGCGTCCGGATGCGCAGACACGTCCTTAAACGGCTGATTTTTCTTCCAATTATGCGTTTTGCGCACATTCGTCACCGGCTCAGTCAGCCCCGCCTTCAGCGCGGCGTCCACATGCGCGGACAGCTTCTGCCACAGCGCACGCGCATCCTTAAAACGGCGAGCATTCCCCGAACCATCAGCGGCGACGCGAGCCGCACGCTGAGCGAGAGTCTTGAGCGTGGCCACCGTATAGTCCTGTGCCTGCTCGTCCGTATGCTCCTCGCCAGGCTCAGGAATCTCGCTCACGCGCACAGCATCAGACGCATCCTCCACGCGTGCACCCGCATCGAGCAGAGAGAGCACGTCGAGGAACAGATTCCTCCGGTTCGTCGCGAAACGGTCCGCGCCGAGTGGATACTGCTCGTGCGCCGTATACGTGTGCGAGAGCTCCCAGACGGGCGTGCGCTTGCCCGCAGGCACGCGCGAGATCCACAGCTGGATGTCCCGCGCTTTATCCGGTCGCGTACTCGCCTCCTGTACCGGAATGCGAAGTTCGAAATGTGTCATGTCTCAAATCCTTACGTTACGTATGCGTGGTCTTACTTCCCGGAGTCTCTCTTCTCTCCATCTGGCGGCATGAGACACCAGAACTCGCCGAGCGCACCGAACCCCACATCGATTCCACACGCTACAGCAGCCACGGACGTCTGCCACGCCACAGTAGCAAAGTACTCCACTTCTGCATGCTGAATGACGATGGCGAAAATCCCCAGATACCACCCTGCGAGCGCGGCTGCAGCCAGCCCCAGTGCCTTCGCGAAAACGAGAGTGTTTACGCTGCGTTCCGGCGCCATCTTCGTGATCTTCCCATCTACGAAGCGCCGCACCTGCCACGCCGACCACAGGACCACGAATCCCACGCCGATGATGGATGCCGTGAGATACCACGGCGCGCTCATCATAGCGCTCGAATGGCGAGACGCCCACGAGGCCGCTATGAGACCGACGAGCAGGCCGGCTATGAGCAGTGTCACGTAGTGCCACCACGGGGTGCGCTGAGCTTTCATCGCTGTCCATCCTCCTTCGTGCGTCCCGTCTGCAGTATCCAGTCCAGGGATTCGAGCTGCACCGCGTGCGCGTCTGGTGCGCGCTGGGCGAGCTCAGCTACGGCCCCCTCATGCTCCCCCACCAGCTGCGCGTTCGGCTGAACATCCAGCCACGGCCGCAGAACGAAAGCGCGCTGCCAGGCACGCGGATGGGGAAGAGTCAGATCCGGATCTGCGCTGACTGTTCCGTTAAAGTCTATGATATCAATGTCCAGTGTGCGTGAGTCCCAGTGCACGTCGCGCGTGCGTCCATGCTCGGCTTCTATCGTGTGGATGTGCTCGAGCAGCTCGCGTGCGCTCAGCGGCGTACTCAGCTCGACGACCGCGTTATAAAAGTCTGGCACTGGCTCAGCGCCCGGCACGCCCCACGGCGCAGTTCTATACAGCGCGGAGATACCGGTAATCTGATTTCCCGGCAGCGCGTCGAGGCTCACGATAGCTTCGCGCATAGCCAGGCTCACGTCTCCCACGTTCCCCCCGAGCGCGAGGATGGCCGTGTGCAGTTCGGGCGGGTCTTGTACCTGTTCTGTCTGTTCTGTCTGTTCGGCAGCTGCTTGCGAGGCTTTCGTAGGAGTGTCAATTTTCTCGTCTCCGTAGCTCGCTCCGCTCGGCTGTTCGCGCTCGATGGTCACGCTCACATCCCCGAAGTCCTGTTCGATGGGAGCTTTCGGCTTATGGACCGTCACCACTGTACGCTGTACGCGCCACAAGAGCAGAATGCTGTCTGCGATGCGCTGAGCGAGGCGTTCGATGAGGTCACAGTGCTCGCCCTGGATAACGGATACGATACGGTCTGCTATCTGTGCGTAGCTGACGGTATCTGCTAGGTCGTCACTGCGCGATGCGTCACTGAGGTCGAGATAAAGGGTCGCATCTACCACAAATGGCTGGGGGTCCGTATGCTCGAAGTCCAGGACTCCATGTGTTCCGAGGGCGCTCACTCCTGTAAGAGTAATGTAATCCATCTGCTTATCCTTTTCTACGCTCAGATGCTTAGATGTCTATGCTGATGTCTGCGCTCATGTTCGGGATGTTCATGGTCTGAGACAGCTGGTCGGACAGGCGGTCCAGAAGCTGATTTTTCGATGCACGCACCTGCTGGGCCACTTCTATAGCGAGGCGGTTTCGCGCTACGTCATGTACCCGTACTGCCCACGCTCCCCGTTCCGCTGCTATAACGCTCAGGGATGCCGTCATCATATCGCGCGTTTCTTCACTGTCCTCCTGTCCAGCTTCCCGGATCATGGCAGCGACGAAACGCTTACGCGATGCTCCTATAAGCACAGGATATCCCATATGGCTAAGGTGCTCAGTATTCAGTATAAGAGGAACATTATGGTCTATGGTCGGTTTCGAAAAACCGAGACCTGGGTCGATGATGATCTGGCCTGGCTGTACTCCTGCAGCACGAACGGCGAGGACCTGGGACTGGAGTTCTTCATACGTATCATCCACCACACCATTCGCATAGTGTGTCGTGGTCTTTTCACTCTGTGCAGACCCATCCTGTCCGAGCCACGTCCGCCAGTGCTGGACGATGTAGAGACAGTCTGGGTACTGGGCTACCACGCGTGGAAGCTCAGGGTCGAGCTTACCTCCCGAGACGTCATTAATGATGTGCGCACCGGCTTCGAGAGCAGCACGTGCCACACTCGCACGCGTCGTATCGATGCTTAAAGGGAGGTCAGGGAATTCGCGCACGAGATGAGTCACAGCACCGAGAATGCGCTCCTTCTCTACCTCTTCAGGCACGCGTACTGCTCCAGGTCTGGTGGATTCTGCCCCGATGTCGAGGATGTCTGCCCCCTGCGCGACCATCTCACGCGCGTGAGCCAGAGCTGCCTCTGGCTCGAGATACCGCCCACCATCAGAGAAGGAATCCTCAGTAATATTTAGCACGCCCATCACGAGTGTCCGCTCACGGTTTTTCAGTGTAGCGTTTATATCCTGACGACTCATAATCTCCCTTTTCCCTTCCCTCTTCTCTCTTTTTACTTCCTCGCGCTAGCGATTTTCCCTACCTTCTAGCCTCGCGGCTGAAGGATGAGCTGCATAGCTTCTGCGCGTGTAGTGCTCTCTCTCATGACGCCACGTACTGCAGAAGTGAGAGTCCTCGCCTGGGACTTTTTTACCCCGCGCATAGACATGCACAGATGCTCACAGTCTGTCACGACGATGACGCCTTTCGCATGCAGTTCATTCACGAGCGCATCTGCTATCTGCTGGGTGAGGCGTTCCTGAACTTGCGGACGCCGCGCATACACATCGACCAGTCGCGCCAGCTTCGAGAGCCCGGTCACCTCATGACCGCTAGGAATATACCCGATATGTGCCACCCCGTGGAACGGGAGAAGATGATGCTCGCACACCGAGTAAAGCTCGATGTCCCGCACGAGAACCATCTCCTCCGTGTCCACTGTAAAGCGTTTCGCGAGCACTTCCTTCGGATCTTGAGACAAACCAGAAAAAAGCTCTCTACCTGCACGTGCTATGCGGTCGGGAGTATCGAGAAGACCTTCCCGGTCTGGATCTTCCCCTATGGATTCGAGGAAAAGGCGCACGGCTTTACGTACGCCTTCCTCGTTATATTCGCCTCTAGTCATGCGATGGCGCTTCTTCCTGCGGTTCAGCTGAATCATCCGATGGTACCGAGACACCTTCTGTAGAAGCTTCAGCATCCTCCTGAGCTCCCGAAGTCGCATCCACCGCTACAGAGCTGCGCAGATTCTTCGGAATCTCCACTGGTGGCAGGTCCGAGACGACGCGGTCCGAGGCAGAGAGCCACTGGGTACGTTCTGGAGCCTTCTTCAGTGGAGCGAAGATAGCAGCCAATTCTTTCGCATCGAGTGTCTCCTTTTCGAGAAGTTGACGAACGAGCTCATCCAAAACCGCGCGATTCTGCATGACGATGTCATACGCTTCCTGATGCGCGGTCTCCACGAGCTGAAGAACCTCGTCATCGATGATCTGCGCGGTACGCTCCGAGTACTTACGCGGCTGCAGGCTGTCCATGCCGCCGTCGTTCGACTCGTCGTTCCACTTAATAGCGCCGAGCTTATCCGAGAAGCCGAACTCCACCACCATACGGCGAGCGATATTCGTCGCCTTCTCGATGTCGTTCGACGCACCGGTCGTAGGATCATGGAAGACGACTTCTTCGGCCACACGGCCACCCATGGCATACGCCATCTGGTCCAGAAGCTCATTTCGAGACTGGCTAAAGCGGTCTTCCGTAGGCATCACTGCCGTGTAGCCGAGCGCACGACCACGCGGCAGGATGGTCACCTTCGTTACCGGGTCAGTGTGATGCAGAGCCGCAGCCACCATAGCATGACCACCCTCATGGTATGCGGTATTTCGCAGCTCTTCGAGAGCCATGCCATTACTGCGGCGGCGTGGACCACTCATGACGCGGTCCACAGCTTCATCGATAGCGCGTGCGTCGATGAGTTCCGCATCTTCACGTGCGGTCAGCAGAGCAGCCTCATTCAGCACATTCGCGAGGTCTGCACCCGTAAATCCAGGGGTGAGCACAGCGATGCGATGCAGGTCCACATCAGGAGCGAATGGCTTCCCCTTCGCATGTACCTTTAGAATGTCTTCGCGGCCCTTCAAGTCTGGAGCTTCTACAGCCACCTGGCGGTCGAAGCGACCTGGACGTGTGAGCGCAGAATCCAGCACATCTGGACGGTTCGTTGCTGCGATGATGATCACGTTCGTATCTGTATCGAAGCCATCCATCTCTACAAGCAGAGCATTCAGAGTCTGCTCGCCAGCGCCACTACCATTCGAGGCAGCGGAGGAGCGGCGGCGCCCCATCGCATCGATTTCATCGATAAAGATGATAGCCGGTGCATTCTTCTTCGCTTCTTCGAAGAGCTCACGCACGCGCGAGGCACCCAGGCCCACGAAGACTTCTTCGAAGTCCGAGCCCGCCATGGAGTAGAACGGTACGCCTGCTTCACCTGCTATAGCGCGGGCGATGAGCGTCTTACCCGTTCCCGGAGGACCGTAGAGCAGCAGGCCGTGAGGGATGCGCGCGCCCAGCTTACGGTACTTCGTAGGATCCTTCAGGAAGTCCTTAATCTCTTCCACTTCCGTTACGGCTGCTTCTTCACCCGCCACGTCAGCGAACTTCGTCTTCGGGATGTCTGCTTCCTGCAGGCGCTTGTTACGGTTTCCACCAGGAAGGCCGAGCATTCCACCGCCGGCTCCATCTCCGATGCGCGACATGACCCACCACATCATGCCCATGAGCAGGATTATAGGAAGGAGTGACGAGAGAATACTCATCCACGGATTACTGAACTGAATGGTGACGTTATACCCATTCGTAATCTTCGCGTCATTCAGCAGCTTATTCAGGTCATCGCGCTGAACCGTGGAGAAGTAGAACTGGACTTTCTTTCCGTAGTTCTTTTCCTTCGCATTCGGGTCAGTGGACTTCGGATCCTTCTTCGTAAAGTCATCCTTCAGGGTGAGCTTCACAGACTGGTAGTTATCCGTAATCTCCACATATTCAGCTTTTCCGCTTTCTATGAGCGAGAATCCATCCTTCGTATCTATAGACTGCACGTCCGACTGATTCACGAAGAAGAACACGCCCACGAGCAGTGCTGCTATGAGAGCCATCCATAGCCATGGACGCTGCCACCACAGTGGGTTCTGCTGTGGACCGTTCTGCCCGTTCTGTCCGTCAGAATTAAATGGGTTATTCGGGTCGTTCGAGCCAGACGGCGGGAGCGGTCTGCGCGGACCGGAGCTGGATCCACCGTTCGAGCTTCCGGAGCCCGATCCGGAGCCCGAGCCGTTCGGCGATGGCGCCGAAGGAGCGGACGGCGGCGTCGGAGCGGACGGGATGCCGTCGAGCATCACCGCGCCCTCAGAGCCTTCCGCGGCTAAAGTAGTGGTATGGGCCATACATTCCTCACCTTCGTGCACTGACCCTTAAAGTCATGTGCATGTGTATACGTGTGATGATTTTCGTTTATGTCTGTGTACGCCATGATACACGTTCAGATGTGCGCATTCTGGGGAGCTTAGCGTGCGGCTGAAGAAAAACTGAAAGTGGAGGAAGAATTGTAGAAAAGCGAAGAAAACCTCCACGCGCTCTGCGTGCGTTTTCCTCGCTTTCTTTCCTCTCGCCTTCCAGCCGCCTTACTGCGCGCCCCGAGTCTACTCGCCTTCGTAAACCTCAGGCTTCAGCACAGCGATAGAATCCAGATTACGATACTTTTCGTCATAATCCAGTCCGAAGCCCACGACGAATTCATCCGGAATGGTAAAGCCCTTATACTTCACATCCACATCCACCACGCGGCGCGCTGGCTTTTCGAGCAGCGCGAAGACTTCTACGGAAGCAGCGCCACGGCTCTTCAGCTCGCGCACGAGCCAGTCCAGCGTGTATCCCGAATCGATGATGTCTTCCACGATGAGAATGTTTCGACCCTTCACGTCACAGCGCACATCCTGGATGACCTTAATCTGCCCACTGGATGCCGTGCCCGCACCATACGAGGACAGCGTCATGAATTCTATCTGCGCTGGGATGCTCACCGCCTGCGAGAAGACAGCCATGGTGTTCACGGCTCCCTTCAGCACGGCGAGGAATACAGGATCCTTATCCGCATAGTCCACAGATACCTGTGCTGCTACGTCGTTTATCTTCGTCTGAATGTCTTCACGAGAGATCAGCTCGTGATCGATGTCTTCACGTACGTCAGAAATTTGCATAATCACTATCTTTCCATAACTGAATGACGTTATACATTTTATACGCGGCCAGGCCCGCTTTCAGCTGGACCGTTTTCTTCTTTTCGTCGGCTGCTCGAAGCTGTGCGACCGCCTGAATCATGGCACGCGTAGGCGTCTGCCCATTTTCCGCGATAAACCGCGCGATGACGCGACGCTGCACGGCTGGCAGCTGCGCGTTCAGCGCGCGGATCTTCAGTTCGAGGCGCCCGTCTTTTTCGCGCGTACAGGCGCTGTATGCTTCTGCTACAGCTGTGTCAATTATTTCTAAATCTTCACGAGCCTCGTCCACGCTGCCGGCCAGGACTTCCACAGCATCTCTGTGTGTCACTGTGCTGAGAAGAGGCAGCACATCATGACGTATCTTCGAACGCAGGGGGAAGTCCTCGGGAAGAAGCTCTCCCGGCGCTACTGAGTCCCCATTCGTCGGATCATCCCAGTACGTAAGACTGAGCTGCTCGCATATCTGCGTCGTATCTGCTCGGCTCAAGCTCAGGAACGGGCGCAGGAACGGCACACCATCATGTTCTACACGGGATGCTATGCCGTTTAAAGCATTCACGCCAGCTCCACGCAGGAGCTTCATGAGAATGGTTTCAGCCACATCATCCTGCGTGTGTGCCACGAGAACCGCACTAGCGCCCATCTTTCTCGATACTCGACTCAGCGCGTCGTAGCGGGCATCACGAGCGTCGGCTTCGAGCCCTGAGCGCGTGCGCTCTACCTGGATATCCACTATCTGTACAGGGTCTAAGCCGCGCTCGCGGCAGATGCGAGCAGCCTCTTCAGCCACTTCACGCGAGCCGTCCTGAAGCTGGTGGTTTATGATAAGCGCTCCCACATGGTGGTATGTTTCCCGTGAAACAGCGGCGAGCGCGAGCGAATCTCTCCCGCCAGAACAGGCCACGAGCAGGAGCCCCGGATTCTCTCCGCAGCTTTTTCGCAGAATATTCTGAGCACGTTTTACGAGCGCTGTCATAGCTGAACCAGCCCCTTAACGAAAGAATTGACAGCAGCTTTCGCCGCATCCATGTCCGAACCGTTCACGACCACAGCGAAAATGAGCGCCGAACCGTTCAGACGCGAGACGTTTCCTGCCAGCGCTGTCACGGTGTCGAGCGTACCGGTCTTAGCACGCACGAGGCCGCGCGCTTCCGCACCGAAATCTCGAGCGGCCAGCGTACCGCTGAGCTGCGAGACGGGCAGTCCCACTTCCGCCGGCCAGGTCACGCTCTTCGTATTCAGGAACGCGGACTGCACATGCACGAGCGTCTGTACGGTCAGGCGCGAACCCGGCTCAAGCCCAGACGTGTCTGCTATAGCAAGTCCATCTGTAGGAACGCCATACTGTTTAAGAACACTCAGTACTGCCTCAGTCGCACCTTTATACGAGTTCTCCTTCTTCTCATGGAGAGCGAGGAGGCGACCGAAAAGCTGAGCGAGCGAATTATCCGAATTCGTCAGCATGAGGCCGAGTATTTGCCACAGCGGCGCAGACTGCACAGATGCTACATCGAAAGCCTTACTGCTCGCAGCCTCATGTGCGAGGCTAGACGTATCCACCGTTATGCCCTGTGCATGCAGAGCCTGCGCGAACATAGCAGCGGTATCATACGCCGGCGTGATGCTGCGTTCAGGAAGCCACTGTCCTTCCCCATCCGGATTCTGCGGTGGCGCTCCACCCCACTCACGCGCTTCGTCCACAGCCATGGTCGTCGTCTGGATAAGATTTCGGTATGCCTGGTTCACATTCGAGCTCGCGTTCAAGTCTGCCGGAAGAGTGTCTCCATTAAAGAGCCCATTATCGAACCGGAGGCTCACCTGCGTAATACCTCGCGAGCTCAGAACTCCAGCAGTCTGCTGCGCGAGTGTAACCAGCCCTGCGCGACCATTCACATGGTTCGGATCGCTCTCTGCATTTTTCAGCAGGATATCTCCCCCACCCACGAGGGTGAGTGTGCTCGTATCCTTATCCAGCTTTACAGTCGTCTTCAGCGTATCCTGCATATTCAGGGTTACAGAAGACGCGAAAGCCGTGAGCGTTTTCATCGTGGATGCTGGTTCCACGGCAGTCTTTTCATTCTGAGCTGCTACTATTTTCCCCGATACATCTGCTACAGCTACGGATACAGCATTTCCCACACCCACGCTCGAAGCAAGCTGATCTATGAGAGCTCTCGCCGACTGCGTGTCTATCTTTTCGGACTTTATTTTCCCCACAGTAAGCTGGGACACATCCATTGATCGCACCGCATGGGACGGGTGCAGAGCAGCTACACGCCCCTGTGCATACACACGACGTATAGTGCTCCATGGGCTTGCGTTTAGCAAACCCCACGCGTCAGCTGCTACTACTGAAGCCGCGAGGCACAGCGTCACGACGGCACTGATGCCTACGACGAGTGCTCGGCGAAGATGCGAAGACATGGACTCTTTAGGCATGTGTCTGCACTCCTCCTACTGCTTCTTCCGCAGATTCTCCTGCTCTTACTGCTCTCCCTGCTCCTTTTTCTACGACTCCCTCATTCGCCATAATGTCTGCCGCAGCCTGGCCACCCGCGTGCGCTATAGGCTTCCACTGGGACTTCGCAAAGATGGCCACGAAAGAGATAGGCACATAGCTGGCCATATACACAGGGAAGCTGAGCGTGTAGACGAGAAGCTCTTTCATAGTAATATTCAGCTTATCTCGCTCCACAAAACCGGATACAAGCGCGAGGACCATCATGCCGATAAGGAATCCGAGGATGGATGTACCCCAGCTGCTAAAGCCCTGAATGATGGAATACCAGGAGATATATCCCAGTGCTGCATAAATAATGCCGAGAAGGAAGCGCACCACGGATATGACCATGAACGGGCACACCATGAGTGTCACATCTATGGCAGAAAAATCACGCTCTTTAATACCCCACTGGGCCATGACTTTACTGTAGTAGCGGAAGACCTGAAGGAAGCCCTTCGACCAGCGCACACGCTGGTCCCAGCTAGTCTTAAAGTCCACGGGCTGCTCGTCATAGAACATGGCAGATCCGCAGAATCCGATGCGGTCTCCGTGCAGAATGCAGTCCATGGTGAACTCCATGTCTTCAGTGAGCAGATGGAACTTCCACCCATCGTTTCGCTCCATAATACGCCTGGAGAACATAAAGCCCGTTCCACCCACATGGCATGAGGTACCGAGTGCAGAACGTGTGGTATTCAGGAAGCGCGACTCACGCACGAACCACAGTGCTGCGCCCGAAGAGATCCAGTTCTGGCCCGTATTCACCGAATTCCGGTAGCTAGTGAGCACTTCGAAGCCGGCCTGGCGAGCTTTATTCATCTCTGCGATGTAGTTCTTATCCAGCAAATTATCCGCATCAAAGATGAAGAAGGCATCATACTTCTGCGCTTCGCCGTCCGCCATCATCTTTCGCAGCAGGTACTGCAGTGCGTAGCCCTTTCCTACCTGCTGCTTATTAAAGCGCTCTACGACGTGGCAGCCCATGTCGCGCACCACCTGTGCGGTCTTATCCGTGCAATTATCCGCGACGAGCCATACGTCTACGAGTTCACTCGGATACGTCTGATTCTGGATGGAGCGCACGAGGTTTCCGATGACTGCCTCTTCATTTCGTGCAGAGATGAGGACCGCGTAGCGCCTGTCCTGAGGCACATCCGGATACACTGTAGGCTTCGCGAGCATGCCCACGACCACCACCATAATCTGGTAAATCATGGTGATAAAACCGATGATGGTGATGAGAATGTCGAGGAAGAAAAGAAGACCGTTCATCTAGTTCTTCTCCTCTCTTTCTGGCATGTCCCCAGTAAGGCGCTTACGCGGACGCGCTGGCTTCGCTGGAGCTATAGGCGCAGCAGAGGATGGAACGCGCTGTGCGTTCTCGTCAGGCTCCGCATTCTCGTCATCCTCGCTCTCGAGATACTCCAGCACGCTTTCCTCCGCCTTCGGCAGAGCTCCCGTCCCCTCCACCGATTCACGGAAGCGACGAAGGTCTTCTGCCGTTACATGCCGCGACTGAGTATTCGAGCCACGCAGTGGCACCATCATCGTTTCGGATATCTTTTCCCCAGCGCCCTGCACGCTGCGCGCCAGTACGGAGGAGTTCTGCGGCTTCGGATCATCGAGCAGTTCCGAATCCACCAGGTCATAGCGCTTGAGATACGTACTGAGAAGCGCCTGAATACTCGCGATAATTGGCAAAGCCAAGAAGCCTCCCAGAGCTCCCCAGATAGCCGAAAACGCGAAGACGCCCAGCAGCGCGATGGCCGGATTCAGATCCATCGTCGAGCGTGTAATCATAGGACTAATGACGTTATTCTCTATCTGCTGATAGATGATGATGAAGATGATGACGTAGATACCGGTCTGCAGGCCGTTCGTCCCCCACGCGAAGACCGCCGGCAGCGCGCCGCCGATGTACGTACCAATCATCGGCACGAACTGCGAGATAATACCGCAGGCGAGTGCGAGAGGCAGCCAGTTCGGCACGTGGAGGATGATCATGAAGACAGACAGGCATGCGGCATTCACGAGCGCGAGCACGATGCGCGAATACAGGAAGCCAGATATCTGGTCCTGCACGACAGTCCACGTGACGAGGAAACGCTTCTGCGACTCAGCCGGCATGTAATGGCAGATGACTTTACGCATGTTCGGTCCGTACGCGCTCATGTAATACGTGACGAGCACGATGGTCAGCAGGTCGAGCATAGCGCTGAAGGCCGAGCTCGCAGTGCTCAGTGCCTGCCCCGCGAAACTTCCTATGCTGTCTGTACGAATGTTCGCGAGGATGGTTCCGCTCAGCGCATTCATCTGCGGAAGTGTGTAGTTAAACTGTTTCTTCACGAACTCGGTCAGCTGAGCATATAAGTCTGGTAGGCCGGACACGATGGAGACGATCTGCTGAACCATGAGGTTTCCGAAGACAGCGATGAAGATGCTGATGAGAATGAAAAGGAACAGCAGCGTCAGTCCCGTGGACAGATTCCGCTTCCACCCCTTCGAGATGAGCCATTTGACGATAGGCTCGATAGCGAAGGCGATGAACAGCGAGATGACGATGTTCAGAATGACTCCCTGAACGGCATCAAAGGCCTGCCACACAAAGTATCCGAGCGCGATGGCTATGAACGCGTAGAGCAGCGCGCGCGTATACCATTCCGGCGGACGGCGGCTGTCCCCTTTCCTCGGGAAGATGGACGCGAGGTCTGCTACTTCGCCCTGCACGTTATGGACGTGCGCGTGCTCGTTCTGCGCGTGGGCGCGAGAACGCGTGCGCACGCTAGTCTGCGCTTTTTCTGCCAATTTTTCCTCTATGGCTGGATTCTCTCGAGCTGTCTCGTGTGTCATATCTGATATTATTCCACTCGGGCACAACCGTGTCGTTTTCTTTCCCTCGAGCATCTTATAGACCGTCGCGACTACACTATTCTTCATGTCTACAGTGTCTATAGTTATTCCTACATGGAACGAATCACGCCGCGTTCTCGCCTGCTTACGAAACGCGACCACACAGACCATGCCTGCTCACGAGATTATCGTGGTGGATAATAATTCCACGGATAACACGCGTGAGCTCGTCCAGAAATTCATCGACGAGCATCCTGAGTCGCACGTGATTCTCACGCGTCAGACCGCTGCGCAGGGACTCATCCCTACGCGTAACTTCGGACTCGACATGGCCACGGGTGACATCCTGGCACGTATCGATGCAGACTGCATGATTAAGCCGAACTGGGTAGAAGCTGCCACCCTCTTCTTCGACTCTCATCCTGACGTAGCTGGCGCTACGGGACCTGTGTGCTACTATGACATGCCACTTCCCCCAGTAGGCCAGTTCTTCGACAGCCTCGTGCGCGAAAAGCAGTACAGTGCAGATGGCATGCCGCTGCTCTTCGGCTCGAACATGGCCATGCGTAAGAGCGCATGGGAGGCTATACGCCCCGTAGTCTGCGCCGACGTGGAGGACGTCTTCCATGAGGACATCGACTGCAGCCTGCACCTGTTCGAACAGGGTCTGAAGACTCAGTACTGCACCGAGATGGTCACCGGAGCGAGCGCGCGCCGCATGGGCACGGCACATGATTCTTTCCGTGCATATATGCAGCGCTTCCAGACCACGTTTAATGCTCATCCTGGCCACAGTCGCGGAGGATATCCAGAGCGCACGCTTCTGCGTCTCTACCCTCTGCTGAATACCATGTACCACGTGTATGGCGCATGGTGCTCCATCTTTAGAGTAGACACTCCAGAGCTCCTCTGGAAGAGCTACCGCAAGCGCGCTCACCTCGACTAATCCGCACAGCCCCTCTCACAGAAAGATACTTTTATGACGACCACACCACTGTCTGCTCAGGACTGGCATAACCAGTTCGTAGCTTTGAATGGCCATAAGCCATCCCTCGAAGACTACCAGGCCGCTCTCGCAGCTGGCGAGGTAGCTGCGGCTACTCCAGCCCCAGCACCTGCCGCCCCTGCCATGCCGGCACCCCCAGTAAATCCAGCAGATTCAGCAGCTCCTGCATTCGAAGCATCCTCAGACTCGGTACAGGCTGCACTGAACTCTGCCCGTACTTTCACACAGGCTACCGTGAATACCACGATGAATGAGGCGAAGAACTTTACCTCTCTGTCCGTCGGCGAGCGCCAGGACTTCCTCATCTTCGGCGCATTCACCGCTGCTATCATCATGTTCTTCAGCCTCTTCATGCCCTACTACAGCTTCGACATGGGATTCTTTAAGAGGAATCTGAACGGTTTTGAGATTATGAGCATGAGCCAGCAGCTGGGTGGCTCCCCTATTACCGATGTTCATCTTTTCATCGGCCTGCTCGCTCTGACCATCGGCTTCGGTGCAGCGGTGCGCTTCGCTGGAAAAACATCTCTGCGCTTTACGACACTGGTCATCGCCACTATTACGGGCGCCTTCCCTATTCTCATGATGATTCTGGCAGTTTCTCAGGCGAACTCTCAGGGACTGGGATCTGGTTTTAGTGCAGGAGTGGGACTCATCTTCGCCCAAGTACTGGGACTAGCGGTACTCGCCTGCACTGTCACAGCATTCATCCTGCGCTCTCAGGAGCAGAAAGCATCCGTGCGCATATCATCTATGCCAGTTCCTCCAGTATCCCCAGAAACTGTGGCTACAGATGAGGCTCCAGCAGAAGATATACACGATACCATTCCATCGACCGATGAATGGACACGCTCCTTTGAAGACACCTATGGTCGTGTTCCTACCGAGGAAGAATTCCGCGCCGCCTTCGACCGCGGTGAATTCCACGCGTAAGGAATGATGAGATGCGCTGGGCCCCGTTCGTATGAACGGGGCTTTTCCTTTTCCGCAAGATAACGAAAAAGGCTCCAGCAGAAGCTGGAGCCTTTGAGTCGTACCCCCGGAGAGAATCGAACTCTCGTTGTCAGAGTGAAAGTCTGATGTCCTAACCATTAGACGACGGGGGCTGACTTGGTATATATTACGGGAAAGCCCTCATCAGCGCAAGCCTTCGAGCACTTCGGCGTGTCGCGCGCGACAAATGCGCGAGCGACACGCCGGTGAAAGGTGCGGAAGAATTGACCTTAAGCCTGCACAGCGCGGTATGTCATGTCATGAATAACGCGGCCAGCAGCTATCCCCTTATTCTCGAAATTCGTGAGCACGCGCCCCTCGAAACGCGCAGACTCCGTAAAGTCCGCATGCGGAAGCTGAGCCGCCATCTCAGCAGTCCCCTTGCTCACGTGCTCCGTGGCTAGGCTCACCGTCAGCTCACCCGCGTTCTCGAAGTCCGCGCGCACATCCATGACCTCGTGCACATGCAGAGCATAATCATCGATGTCCGTAGCGATGCGCCAGACGCCGCCATCCTTCAGCGCAGCATGCACAGCAGACGCCAGCGCATCCTGCACGATGCGGCGCTTATGATGCTTCGTCTTCGGCCACGGATCCGGGAAGAAGGTCCAGACCTCGTCGAGCACGCCCGGCTCGAAGGCCTGAAGAAGCTCCGGAGCATTCACCTGCACCATGCGCAGATTATGCAGCTCCTGCTTTCCTGCCATCAGCAGAGCGTGCGCCACACCTGGCGTATACACCTCGAGCCCGAGGAAATTATCCTCCGAATGAGCGGCCGCAGCAGCCACGATGTTCTCACCCTGACCTGTGCCTATCTCCACGATAATACGTCCGTCAGCCCGAAAGCCCTCACCCCAGACCGATGCGAGGAACTCCCGACTCAGCCGCACATCCGCGCTTACTCCGAGCTCATGGCCGCCTTTATCGAGCTCGAGCAAGTACTCCCCCGAGTACTTCTCCCACGCGCGCTCCATGCGCGGGTCGAGCTTCGATGAGCGGCGCACGAAAGAGACGACCGCGCGGCGGCGTGCCTCCTGCCCCTGTGGTTCCTGTTCCATATATGTTCTCCTCGTTTCGCGTCATCTCGCGCGCCACGTACAGCTCTCGGGATACTGACGCGCACGCTCACGCACATATGTTCACGCACGCGCGCACGCATCCACACAGAAAAAGTACGAGGAACTAACTAAAAAATCGCCTATTCCACTCTCATCATACACATTCCGCGCTATAATAAAAGTGTCACGAACGCACATCTGCGCACAAAAGTGCACAGCGCGTGACACTAGGGAATCCTCGCGATTAAAGGAGTAACATGACTGTTCTTGTTACCGGAGGCTGCGGATACATCGGCGCTCACGTCGTCCACGCCCTCCACGAAGCAGGTAAGCGCGTAGTCGTAGCTGATGACCTGAGCTACGGAAAGTCCACGCGCATCGAAGGCGCACGCCTGTATGGCATGGACGTGTCTGCACCAGGTGCAGATGAGCGCCTCGCTCAGATTATGCGCGACGAAGACGTCGACGCCGTCATTCACTTCGCCGCACGTAAGCAGGTGGGCGAGTCCGTAGAAAAGCCACTGTGGTACTACCAGCAGAACATTAACGGACTTTTGAACGTTCTGCAGGCCATGAAGGACGCCGACGTACAGAAGATAGTCTTCTCGAGCTCCGCCGCGACGTATGGCGAGCCTCCTGTAGACGTCGTTCCAGAAGACGTTCAGCCTATGGTGCCTATTAACCCATACGGCCAGACGAAGCTGTTCGGCGAGTGGATGGGCCGCGCTGCAGCACACGCATACGGCCTGCGTTTCTGCGCACTGCGTTATTTCAATGTCGCTGGCTGCGGTCCTGTAGAGCTGGAAGATCCAGCTGTGCTGAACCTCGTACCTATGGTGCTTGACCGCCTCCAGCGTGGTCTCGCCCCCGCTATCTTCGGCGACGACTACCCTACCGACGACGGCACCTGCGTGCGCGATTACATCCACGTGTCCGACCTGGCTGACGCGCACATCGCAGCGATGAACTACCTCGACCGCGACGAGCGCAAGTACGATGCCTTTAACGTGGGCACCGGCACTGGTACGTCCGTGCGCCAGATAGTCGATGAGATTAAGAAGGTCTCTGGTCTGCCATTCGTAGAGACCATCCAGCCTCGCCGCGCTGGCGACCCACCGCACCTCATCGGTTCCCCAGAGCGCATTAACACCGAGATGGGCTGGCATGCACAGTATGACGTTCACGACATCGTGGAGTCCGCATGGAAGGCATGGCAGGCAAATCCTGCGCATCACATCGACGTGGAGAACTGGGAGCAGAAGAACTAAGCGCCTTATAAGGCCCTATAAGGCCGAAGACGACACGCCGTAAAGCCCTAGAAATCATGCGGTTTCTAGGGCTTTTTTCGTACCCGACTTGCGCGCTAGTGAAAAGTGCTCTATAGTTATATCTCGTCGCCGCAAGAGATTGCAAGCGATTGTGGCTCCGTAGCTCAGTTGGTTAGAGCGCCGCCCTGTCACGGCGGAGGTCGCCGGTTCAAGTCCGGTCGGAGTCGCTGGAAAAAGAACCCGGTTCTACCGGGTTTTCTTTTCTCAAAATAACATAATATGGCTCTGTAGCTCAGTTGGTAGAGCGTGCGACTGAAAATCGTAAGGTCACCGGATCGACGCCGGTCGGAGCCACTGGTTAAAGAAGGGGATCTCCTCACGGAGAGCCCCTTCTCGCATATGTCCCCAGAACTGAGAGCTTAGAACTTACCGTTCTCGTTCTGCCAGGTCGCCTTATCTGCGATGGTCTCCATAACATCCCAGTGCTCAGCTATCTTCCCGTCTTCCACGCGCCACAGGTCATAGTACGAGGTAGGAGCGCCGCCGAAGGATCCTTCCGAGATGGCCAGAACCATATTTCCCTGCGCCAGTACCTGGTGGACGGTGTCATACACCATGGAGATACCCTGCATGACGTCATGAAGGAAGTTCTGTACTACTGCACGATTTTCTTCCGTCTTCTCGAGGTCAGCCGCCTCCACTGGGCTGTCTATCTGCGTATGACCTGAAGGATTTGCAGGAGCAAGCGCAGCGAGGTTATCCCAGTGCTCCGCTATCTTTCCGTTCTCATCGAAGCGGAAGACATCGAATGCCACCTGCTCGCCAGCGCCAGCGAAGTTATACACCGTCTGCAGCACGACCTTATCGCCATCCTCGAATGCACGGACGTTCTGTACCGTAGTCTTCACTGGAGCGGATGCCAGGTATTCTACCGCACCCACGAATGCGTCTGCACCCGTGTCATACGCGAGATTATGCTGAATGTATCCGTCTGCGAGAAGCTCGCGTGCTGCCTGTGCATCGCCGGACGCGAAAATGGAGATGAGCGCGAGTGCCTTCTGTGTATTCGTTATGGGTTTTCCTTTTGCTGTAACCGCAAGTATTACATCTATTTTTGTCTGCCAATTTTTTCTCTACCCTTGCTGAGTCCTTTATTTACAAGGGCTCAGCACTCTTTTCTTCGGCGTGTCGCGCACCTTTAGTTAGTTCGTTCGTTTAACTAACTCGATTTTTTGTGTTAGACTCTAAGCAAGCCCTGGGAGTTCGGCACAGCGGAGCCGCCCTGCCCCACCCTCAGAGCTGCGGTACTTAAGCCCATACGCCGCGCAGCATACGCTCATACGTAACTTTGAAGGAGAAGTGAATATGACCACGATGAAAGTTTTCTCGCGCGTAGCACACACCACCGTAGCTATGATCGCTTCAGCAGCATTACTCGTAGGCCTCGGAGCCTGCTCTGCCACCCGCTCGGGATCTGCAGGAGGATCCTCCTCGGGAGCTATGGAAAAGGGTGCCACCATAGGCATATCCATGCCGACGAAATCCATGGAACGCTGGAATAAGGATGGTAAGAACCTGCGCACGAAGCTGGAAAAGGCTGGCTATAAGGTCATCCTCTCCTATGCGGATGATAAGCCGTCACAGCAGAATGCAGACATAGAAAACATGGTGAATAATAACGCGAAGATCATCGTGGTGGCAGCAAAGGACGGCACCTCTGTAGGACCAGCTGTAGAAAAGGCTCACGAGGCCGGTGCGAAGGTGATCGCGTATGACCGCCTCATCATGAACACGGAAGCCGTGGATTACTACGCTACCTTCCAGCTCGAGCAGGTAGGCGTGCTCCAGGCGAAGTACATCATCGATAAGCTCGGTCTCGAAAAGGGCGCGAAGGGACCATTTAACATGGAAGTCTTCACTGGCTCTCCAGATGATAATAATGCGAAGTTCTTCTTTAAGGGTGCATGGGAGCTTCTCCAGCCATACTTTAAGAGTGGAGTCTTGAAGAGCATCTCGAACCACGGTGGTGGCGTCGATGGTAACTTCACTCTCGACAAGTGGCAGTCCATCTCCGTGATGTCCTGGAAGACCGCACAGACTCAGACGGACATGGAATCCATTCTGGACTCGAGCTATGCGCATGGGGAAAAATTGGACGCAGTGCTCACACCAAACGATGACCTCGCTCAGGGCGTCATTAACGCCATCCAAACCAAGCGCCCAGACATGAAGCCGGGAACGGACAGCTGGCCAGTCATCACAGGCCAGGACGCGAACGAAATAGCCGTGGCGAACATCAGCCAGGATCTGCAGTCCATGACCGTGTTTAAGGATGTAGCGAAGCTCGCGGACGCCGTGTACGAGATGGTCGTCCAGCTCGCCGAGGGTAAGGACGTCTCCGGCCTGAACGGCAGCATGAATAACGGTGTGGTGGACGTGAAGTCGAAGCTGCTCGACCCGCTCACTCTCGAGAAGAGTAATCTCACTGAGGTGGTGAAAGCGAACTTCATCACGCAGGAGCGCTTCGACGAGCTGACCAAGCAGCAGTAACGCGGCGTTCTTCTCAGAAAGGGTGGAGAGACTACTAGATTCTCTCCACCCTTTCTCGTGCATTCCTTACTTCTGACACACCATGACTATCCCGAGCAGGAGAGCCACACAGCCTCCGAGAAGGAAAAGACCCACTTCCGCTAGGGGAATCTGCGAACTACCGGTGTAGAGTAGGAGGCTGAGAAGCGCACAATACTGCGCGACGAGCCCCACACTAAATCCCACTCTCACGCCAGCGCGTACGCGCGTATCAGCCATAGCGCAGATGCAGGCGATGAGAGTCGTGAGGAAAAACGGCACGAGGATGACCATCTTCGACCAGTAGGCTCGCATTTCAGCACTAAGACTCACCAGCTCGAACATCTGCGCCTGCGAACGAACTATGCCGAGTATGAGCCATCCGGCGAGAGCACTTATACACGCCCAGGTACGTGGACGCGTGAAAAATAGAGTGATGTTACGCATCTGTTATCTCCTCTCTTTCTTTTCTTTCTGTGTCCTGCCTCTGCTCCTCTGCAGAGGCACTCGTGAAGCGGTGGAGATTATGCATCCGAGACCATACACCACGAATATGCGAACGTCCCAGAGATGGTTATTCTCTGCAGTATTCGGATGAAGAGACACCGTATGCGCTCCCACCATCGTCATAAAGAATGCCATCCACATGACGATGACTGTCACCACTGCCCAAAAACATGAGTTACGCATGATGTAGCGCCACATGGCTGTACACGCGTTCCGCACTACCGTCCACATCCTGCATCACCGCCCGAGTATTCTCGTTCAGCCCACGATGGCTTATGAGTACATACTATTTTACTCGTTTTTTTTCATTCGCCACACGTGCCGCACATATCGAGCAAATCCACAGCACCCGTCCCCTCGTACGTCACATATAGCGCTACCTCATCCGCGCCGATTTCCTTACGCTCCAGAGCAAAAGCAGCCGCCTCATACACCGCCCACTGCGGCTTCATGACAAAACCACGCGTACCTCTTCCACTCACTGGAATCCGGGCGAGAACCGCACGCTGGCTCTCCCGTCGCTGCCCTCGCGCCTGCCCTCGCGCCTGTACAGACACGACGAGTTCTCCCACCGCGCCACGCCGAGCACGCGCTCGCACACTCACTCGGCTAAGCTCTTCGAGACACGCCGTGGAGACGTACGTAAATCCGCATGTCGCGCCATCTGTCATATTCGCTATGTACTGACGAACCGCGATACCCGACACGCCGTCTTCTCCGCGCTCCTGCGTGAAGTACGGATGTTTCGCCCGCTCAGCACGGGTCATAGGCGCGTCGTAGCGCAGCGTCTCGTGCCCACCCGCCCACAGCGTACTCGCCGTGTACGCCTTGAGAGACGTCTCTGCAGACACGCCGAGCGTGAGCGGGGCGTCATCTGCTCCGCGTGTCGTTATTTCCGCCTGCTGGAAGTGGAGCATGCCACGCGCGTCTCGCGTGTACGTGAGCTTTTCCGCGCAGGCCTGGCGCGCGTACGACGTGCGGTTCGTCTGGCGGTGGTAGAAGATGTAAAAATCCTCGCCGCGCTGGAGCAGTCCGCCGTGCGTATTTCCCAGGTAATTATCCGCGTGTCGCTCGTCCGTAATGCCGTGCAGGCCCACATTTCCTATACTCACGAGCGTGCCCGCGTACTCGAACCCGCCGTTCGGCCTGCTGCTGACCGCGTATTTGAGTTCATGGTTACGCTGCGAGGAGTAGACGAAGTAATAGTATGCGCCTATCTTCCGGATAGAGCTGGCTTCGAAGAATTCGCCGTCTTCCCTCGGAAAGGCCAATTCTTCCTCCCCTTTCAGCGTGAGCATATCGTCGCTGAGTTCCACGACCACGCCTCCGGGAAAATTGAGCTGATGAAAGCCTGTCAGAACGCGCGAAACGGGCGTATAAAAGCCGGAATAGAGGTACACGCGGCCGCCATCTACGAGGACAGCCGGGTCGAACGGAAACGAGTCCCCAGCACGGCGTCCCCACAGCGTGCCGTCGGCGTGTCGTACGTGGCCGTAAAATTCAAACGGACCAGCAGGCTCGTCCGCCACGGCCACGCCCATAATGCCCATAAAATCGAACGCATAGTAGAGGTAAAAACGCCCATCTGGCCCCTGGCAGACGTCCGGAGCGAAAAGAAGCCGCAGACCCAGCGTATTCAGCGGATCCTGCGTCTTTCTATACAGCACGCCATCACAGCGCCATGCACCCGGCTTTTCGAAGCTCTCCACGGGCGCTGACCACGCCATGTAGTCTCCCGTGCAGAAGATGGGAGCGCCGAACTGGTCATGCGAGCCATAGATGTAGACGCGGTCGCCGAAAATGTACGGCTCCGCGTCTGGAATATATTCGCCCTCAGGAAGGAACGGATTCACCTCTCGCCTGCCCCGAGCTTACTCGTCGAGCTGAGTGCTCACCCAGTCCACGATGTACGGAGCGACCTCTTCTATCTGGTCGAGCGCTATCTCGAAGTCCTCCGGGCCGCCATACCACGGATCCACGAGGTCGATGCGCGACTCCTGCGCAGCACTCACCGCAGGAAGCTTCGGGTCGAAGCTGCGGTACATGTGCACCTCAGAGGCATCACTCGACGGAATCTGGCGCAGAAGCGCGCTCTTATGTGAGGCCGTCATAGGCAGGAACAGATCTGTCTCGTCTATCTCGTCGCGCGTAATGCGGTGGGCGAAGTGATGCGCTGGCAGCTCATAGCCGCGAGCGCGCAGAGCACGCTGCGCACGACGGTCTATGGGATTCCCATGCTCTTCCGAGGAGACAGCAGAGGACTTCACCTGGACGCGGTCTGCGAGCCCCGCGTCCTCCACATACTTGCGCAGAACTATCTCCGCCATAGGCGAGCGGCAGATATTCCCCGTGCAGACGGTCATAATGGTGTACATGTGTGTCTCCTCGTGTGTGGTCGTGACTCGCGCCTTACGCGTGCTTCAGAACGCGAATGCGGTAGCGCGCGATCCCGCTCGTCGGGTCCTCCGGAGCGGTCCAGTCGCGCAGAATTTCTTCCGTAAACAGGCCGCGCTCGATGTGTGCCTGCATGTCTGGAGCGTAGGTGTCTGCCTGCACGCGTGCATCGATGTCCGTAATGTAGATCTCGTCCGCGAACTGGAGTGCCTCCGCGTAGAGCTGGCCTCCGCCGATAATCCATATCTCGTCCCTGCGCACGCCATCATCCGGGATGGCAGGCTCAGAGGCGAGGTCTATGGCTTCGTCCAGCGACGGCATGACGATGGCTCCGAGGGCGGTAAACTCAGGATTCCTCGAGATAACGTAGTTATCCCTGTTCTTCAGAGGACGGAACTTCGGATCCAGCGACTCCCACGTCCTACGGCCCATAATGACCGGATGCGTGATGGTGCAGTCCTTAAAATGCTTCATATCCTCGCGAAGATGCCACGGCATCTGCCCCTGAAGCCCTATGGCTCCTGGACGGCCGTCCTGGTCATACGCCTGAGCCCAGATGAGCTTAATGCGTGGATGTGTGGTGTGAGTCGATTCTTCGATGATGTCATCATCCCACTGTTCCTCGGCGTCCTCCGCGAAACTGCGGAAGTTATGCCCGGCCGAGGCGGGCTGAGGTTGGTGGTAGCCAGTGCGACTACTATCGTGCTCCATGTCTGTACTCTCCTTAGATACGCGTGGGTATCCTGTGTCGTATCGTATGCGCTCTAGTGTAACAAATCGAGTGGGCAAAACTCTGAATATCTACCCACTCGATGTCATGTCTATGCGATGCAGCGTTTATACAGCCACCTATACAGCTACCTATACAGCCACCGGCGCCTTAATGGTGGGATGGTACTCGTAGTTCTCTATAGTGAAGTCCGAGTAATCATACTCGAAAAGCGACGGCGCCTTCCTCACGCGCATCTGCGGATATGGATATGGCGTGCGTCCCAGCTGCTCGAGCACCTGCTCCATGTGATTATCATAAATGTGGCAGTCTCCACCCGTCCAGACGAATTCGCCCGGCTCGAGACCCGCCTGCTGCGCCATCATGAGCGTGAGCAGCGCGTACGACGCGATGTTAAACGGTACGCCGAGGAACATATCTGCCGAGCGCTGGTAAAGCTGGCAGGACAGCTTCCCATCCGCCACGTAGAACTGGAAGAGCGAGTGGCATGGAGGCAGCGCCATATTCTCCACTTCTGCAGGATTCCACGCGGTCACGAGCATACGGCGCGAGTCTGGATTCGTCTTCAGCTGTTCGAGCACGTTCGATATCTGATCGATGGTATGCTCCGGGTCATCGGCCGTAGGAGCTGGCCAGCTACGCCACTGGACACCGTAGACCGGGCCGAGGTCACCATTCTCATCCGCCCACTCATCCCAGATGTGCACATTATGCTCCTGCAGCCAGTGAATGTTCTGCGAGCCCTTCAGGAACCAGAGCAGCTCGTACGCTATGCCCTTAAAGAACACCCGCTTCGTCGTCAAAAGCGGGAAAGACTCGCTCAGGTCGAAACGCATCTGACGTCCGAAGACGGAGACTGTGCCCGTGCCCGTGCGGTCCGACTTCAGTGATCCGTTCAGGAGGATGTCTCGTACGGTATCCTCATACGGCATAGGAATGTCTGTGTCTGGGCGCTCCGGGATGCGCGCGCGGATGTCATCGAGTTCATGCTGTGTAAGTGCCATAGTTATGAGAGTAGCACGCGAGGCAGGCGAAGCTCGCTCAGCGCGAAGGGCTAGTACGGACGAGGGAAAATTGGCCGAAAAAACACAGCGCCATACGCTCACCGCAAAAACGCGACGCGGCCAGGAATAAAACCGCGCCAGACGGTATTCTAGAAGGTGAATGCACACAGCACACGACGCATAAAGGAGATACTATGGCACGCTTGTGGGTAGAACGTAACAAGGACGGTTCGTGGGACGCGTTCAGCGATGACGGCGCACACATCAAGTTCGGCCGCGGCTCGGATAAGGGTCTGTTCTCGCCGGGAGATCTAAGCAAGGTCGCGCTCGCAGCATGCGCCGCGCTGTCCAGCCAGTTCGCCGTCGAGTCTGCGCTCGGCGAGGGTAAGGGCGCGCGCATCGTGGTAGACGCCGCGTATGACGCTGACGAGGACCGCTACCTGAGCTTCAGCGAGCAGGTGGTCGTGGACGCTCTCGAGGCAGGGCTCGACGAGGCCGCCGCGCAGAAGCTGGCTGAGCGCGTGCGCCGCCACATCGAGAAGGGCTGCACCGTCATGCACACGTACACGCAGGAGACCCCGGTCCGCATGGACGTGGAGATCCGCCACTAGAGCTTTAGTTTCGCGAGGCTTCGAGGGGCGTTCGGCTGCTGCAGCTGAGCGCCCTTTTTGTCTGCGCGCGGAGAGCAGTTTAGGGCTAAAACCGACGCCCGCTTTTCTGCTGTTCTGCACTTTAGGGCCAATTCCGACGAGAGCTCTCCACGCGGTCAGACGCCCGGGAGACGCAATGGCGTAAATATGGGGTTCTCCGTTCGCGGAACACAGCGCACGGCGGCACCCGCGTCGGAATTAGCCCCAAACTGCCAGACCGCTCCAGAACACACGTCCGAATTAGCCCACAACTGCGCATTCACCACACAACCATCACATACCCACCCGCGTCGCCAGACCACTACCTCTCGAAACCCCTCCTCCCAGCGAGGAGTGAGCTTCTCGGAACGCTTCCTCACTCCCGCCCCGTACGCTCACACGGAAAATTGGCAGAAAAAAGCCATTCTCATCCCAGCCTAGCAGGCAGCTCCACGCCTGAACGTCCCGAAAAGCTCACTCCTCCCGCCCGGAGCACCCCACCCCACGCAAAAACGGGGAGCAGCCGCACACGCAGCCACTCCCCGCACAGAACCCAAAAACCGCACTACCGCGGGTCGATAGTCTCCTCGATGCTCTGCAGCTCGGAATCCTCCGCCTGCTGCACCGTCACAGACTCCACGCCGCCGATGTCGCTCAGCGGCTTCGTGGCCACCTCGCTCGGCGAATCTGGAATGGTATCCAGCTCGCTCTCCGCAGCCTGCACGTAACGGCGCGGCACCACATACACCGGCTTATCCGAATGCTGCAGCAGCGCCTGGCTGACCGAACCGAAGAGCAGACCCGTCAGGCCTCCGCGACCGCGCGAGCCCACCACCACGATATCCGTGTCCGGAAGAGTCGCCTCAAGCGCGTGGACAGACGTGCCCACAGCCACCTGTTCGTCGATGGCAAGGTTCGGGTACTGGACGCGCAGCGGGGCGAGACGCGTGTGCAGGTCATCCGCATAGGACTCGAGTACACTAGCCATTTCGGATTCGTCGAGATTACTGAGTGCGGGAACCGCGCTGATGACCTTCAGCTGCGCTCCCCAGCTGTGCGCGAATTCGGCGGCGATGTCGAGAGCTTTGAGACCCCACTTTGATTCGTCCGAGTTCACGACCACGTGTGTAATCTGGTTATGCAGATGCACTTTATTCCCCGCATCATCCGTGTACGGCACCACCACGATAGGGCAGTACGCGTACGCCGGCAGGCTGGACGACGTCGTGCCGAGCAGACGTTCGGCGAGTCCGCCTTTCCCGCGGTTTCCTATGACCACGAGGTTATAGTTTCTGGACAATTCTATAAAGACTGCGGACGGCTCTCCCGTGACGATGAGTGTGGTCGCTTCGACGCCCTGTTTCGTGGCTATGGCCTTCGCGCGTCCGAGGATTTCCTGCGCATCCTGACGCGAGGTTGCATCATCGCCCGAGACAGTGAATGTATTATCAAACGACACCGCGGAATAACTCGGCAGCGTGTATGCGCTGACGATGTGTAGGGTTAATCCCGCGTGATGTGCGTAATTGGCAGCCCACCAGACCGCCTTATATGCGGCGTCCGAGCCATCCACGCCTACTAAGATAGCCTTATCATACCGTGCCATAAGAACCTCCTCGTTCGAGCGTATCTCGTACTGCCCATTCTAGCGCGCGACACGGCGGGCGAAAAATAAAAGCCCCAGACCGTTCACAGTCCGGGGCTTTTCACACGTTCGCAAAGAGAGAGCTAATCGTGGATGAACTCGAAACGTTCTGGGTTCGAGATAGTGCGCGTATACGTCTTCCCCTGCATAATGGAGCCGGATTCCGACGTCACCACAGAACCATCAGGATTTATCTTCTCCACTATGGCCACGTGACCGTAATACGCTGCAGCGCCTTCCTCACCAGGCTGGAAGACCATAATCGCGCCCACCTCTGGCGTATGGTCCACCTGGTATCCGAGAGCACGCGCAGACTTCGCCCACTGCGCACCATTACCGAAGTAAGAGCCTACCGGAAGACCCAGCTGATGGCGGCGAGTGTACGCCCACCATGTGCACTCCGAGAATGGGTAGGCGTTGCCCGTGTCTCCCGTAGGATGGTCGCTCTTCGTCAGGTTACTCACGTCGATAGCTGTAGCACCATCTTCCGCATTCCACTCCACTGCTGCAGAGGTGCTCACCGAAGCGGTTTCCTGCGTCAGGGATGCGTTCGCCACGCCATTCGCATCCCTCGTCGCAGAACGCTCAGAGGAGCGAGAGACTGCGGATGCATCCGCAGAATCCGTACTCGTGGCTGAAGCGGTGGCATTTGTGGAATCCGTGGACAGCGTTCCTGTATCTGCTGCCATGGCCACAGCCATAGTGCGGTCGAAAAGATTCGTATTTGTGCTCAGCGCTGTGGCCACGACTGCTGTACCCACGGTGCCGAACAGGAGGGTTACTGCGCCAGACATAGTAAATCGGTTTTTACGTGCATATGCGCGAGCATATTCGCGGCGTTCGCGGCGTGTACGCGGCATTGCGTTCACTTCGCGTTTTACTGCTTCATTCAGACTTTCCACGGGGACACCCGGCGTGAAAACTCCTACTCCATGTCGTGCAGTGCGTCTGTGGGCCGAAGCCGACTTAGGCGCTGCGTGCTTCATAAAAATCACTCCTCAAAAAGTTTTCGGACTCGCACTATTCTACGCGTGTCTCAGAACGCTCGCAACCAGATGTCCACGGCGGTTCTCCCGTATATATCGGGTAAAGCGCGAAATGACGGGGAAAATATGGGATAAAATTACCCGACCGGCGAAAAAATAAGTATATTATGATACATGACTGAAAAAAGTGCACATATGAGTGACTCCGCCGGCATTCAGCCGCTCCCACTCGACCCGCTGCCGCTCGACCTGCTGCCCTTCGACCTCCTTCCATCGGATGGTCGCTTCGGCTCTGGCCCGAGTAAAATCCGCCACGAGCAGCTTGAGTATCTCACGGGCGAAGGCGCGCAGCTCATGGGGACATCTCACCGTCAGGCTCCTATAAAAGACGTGGTAGCGAGCATTCAGCAGGGCATTCGCGAGCTCTACCATCTTCCAGATGACTACGACGTAGTCCTCGGAAACGGTGGCGCGAGCGCCTTCTGGGACATGGCCTGCGCGTGCCTCATAGAGAGGAAAGCTGCTTTCGGCGTGTATGGCTCATTTAGTAAAAAGTTCGCCGATAGTGCTGCTCGTGCTCCATTCCTCGAGGCTCCTGTGCTCTTCGAGACAGAGCCAGGACGCTACCGACTTCCTGAAGCTACAGGTGAGGCAGCAGATGCAGATGTCTTCGCCTGGGCACATAACGAAACGTCCACAGGCGTACTGACTCCAGTGCGTCGCGTGCATAGTGCCACGCGACCAGATGCTCTCACCATCGTGGACGGCACGTCTGCAGCAGCCGGCACCATTATCGACCCACGTGAAGTAGACGTGTACTACTTCTCCCCGCAGAAAGGATTTGGTGCAGATGGAGGCTTGTGGGTGGCGCTCGCATCGCCACGTGCCATAGAGCGCGCTGAGCGCATCGAAGCTCAGGCAGACGCTCAGGCAGACGCTCAGGCAGACGCTCACGCGAAACTCCACCCTTCAGAAAGCTCCGGCCGCTGGATTCCGCCGTTCCTCTCGTTTACGAAGGCCGTGGCGAATTCGCGTAAGCATCAGACCCTAAACACTCCTGCCATAGCCACACTTCTGCTCATGAAAAACCAGATAGACTGGCTGCTGAAGAATGGAGGCTTAGAATGGGCCGCCGCACGCTGCGCAGCGTCCGCGAACGTCCTCTACGAGTGGGCAGAGGCGAGCACGTTCGCCCACCCCTTCGTCGCGGATCGTGAAGCGCGCTCGAGCGTGGTGGTCACCATCGATCTGACTGATGAGCTGCCTGCCGCAGACGTCCTCGCCGCCCTGCGCGCGAATGGCATCGTGGATGTGGCAGGATACCGAGGTCTCGGAAGAAATCAGCTGCGCGTGGGAGTCTTCCCATCCGTGGACACGACAGACGTGGTAGCACTGACCGACTGCATCGACGCCGTAGTGGCGCAACTGCGTGCATAGGCTTCTTTGCGCGCGCGTCCCCGAGCCCAGCCACGAGCCCCAGCCCCCGAGTCCCCCGATAGTTCTAGAGTAAATGACATGAAGATAGCACCGATTTATGATCCTGAGCAGCGCCGCGAGACGCCGCAGGCCGAGCAAGTGGATCTTCATGTCATTTTTCTGGTGGGCACGCTTCTGTGGCTTATCCCTTCCATCGCTTTCGCAGCCATGTTTTTCCTGCATGGTAGCTTCCACCGCGAGTTTATGATCTGCATCTGGGGGCTTATTTTCGGCATTTCCGGCCTCGTGTGGGAGCTGTATAACCGCCACCTGTATCGTCTGCTCGCCCTCATGCAGCAGTAAGCTGTCGATCAGCTTATTTCGTCGCTTTCGGCAGGAAGAGGCTGAACGTGCTGCCCTGCCCCGGCGCGCTCCACACGCTCACCGTTCCGCGATGCGTCAGCGCCACGTGCTTCACGATGGCGAGGCCCAGGCCCACGGCATCCTCGTTTCGCGCGACCGCATCGTTCGGCTGGATGCTTCCCCGGTAGAAGCGTTCGAAGATGTGCTCCTGCTCGTCCGGCCGTATGCCCAGCCCTGTGTCGATGACGCGGATGGCCGCATAGTTCTCGTCGCGCGCAGTATCTACGACCACCGTTACGACGCCGTTTTTCTTCGAGTAGCGCACTGCATTTGAGGTCAATTTCCCCACTGCCGCCTCTATCTGCACCGCGCTGCCGTTCACCAGCACACCGTCTCTGGCACGCACATGGATACGTACGCCACGGTCTGGCGTCATGCTATCCACCACACGACGTACCAATGCACCGAGGTCGAGCCTGTTTTCCTCAGATGGAGTCACTTTCTCCTGAGCCTGGATGAGAAGCAGAAGGTCAGACACGAGCTTATGCATGTGCCGAGCCTGCGTGGAGATAACTTTACCGTCACGCGCCGCCACCTCATTCGTGGACTGTGACCATGCCTGCCCTATGCTCGCGAGACTGTCCGCAGGTTCGAGGAGCTGCTCAGCCACATTCGTAACGAAGTCATCACGAGTTTGTGCGAAGCGCTTCGCTTCGCTCTGGTCTGAGATAAGCACTACTGCTCTACGCTCGCTAATCATGCTCACCGTTACGCTCAGCCAGTGTGGCCGAGCTGTCACATGCGTATCCTCTTCACTATCCTTCACGAGGTCATCTGCTGTATACGTGACGATGTCGAACTTCTGGCGACCTTCTCCCTGTCGCGTTTTCTGTATAGCTTCGGCTATCTGGTCATTCGCTATCTCATCATTCTTCACGAGGCTCCAGCGGTAGGCGGACGCAGAAGCACGCTCTACTTCATCATCCCCATCTACCACGATGGTGGCCGCATCCAGCGCGGTGAGCACCCGCAGGGTAGAGGAATCCAGCTCGTCGTCCTCATCCTCGTCCTCATCGTCATCTTCGAGGACATCGAACCGTTTCTTTATGCGCCGGCGCCGTGAGTACTGCATGCGCCACGTAAGGGAGCGCGCAGCGCGCCATAGGCCCCGGTTCTGGAAAATTGGCATAAATAAACGCCACAGAACGGACAGAAGCCATCCGGCGAGCGCGAGCGTAAGCACAGTGATGACCACGAGGGACAGCACAAACGTGAGATCTAGATGCATACTCTCATTTTCCCACACGCGCTATCCGAATGACACGGGCTACCCGTAAAATGGAAGCACACGGTACGAGGAACGCTAAACCGAACAGGAGCACTCATGCGCGCTATATTTAACGAGGAATTACAGCAGGTCGCGGAGGATCTCACCTCCATGGCAGCAGCTGTGCACGACGCTGTCGAGGATGCTGGCAGGGCACTGTTCGAGGGGAACATCGAGCTCGCGCAGGACGTTATCGACGGGGATGCGCACATCGATGCTCTCGAGCATTCCATTAATAACCAGTGCGTTATCTTACTGGCGAAGCAGAGTCCTGTAGCTACGGATCTGCGCATCGTCGTCTCTACCATGAGCATCGCCTCGCTGCTCGAACGCATAGGCGACCTCGCACGCCACATAGCTGAAACCGCACGTAGCACGTACCCGGACTCGCCGCTGGCTCCTCAGGTGAAGGACATCTTCCTCCAGATGCAGGACTTCGCGGAAAAGACCACCTCTACCCTGTCTGACCTTATGACGTCGCATGACGAAAAGGCTGCACAGCGCCTCATCCTCAGTGATGACACCATGGATAAGCTTTTCGAAAGTGTGTATACCATCGCGCGTTCGGACGAGTGGACGGCCACCACGGATCAGACCATCGATTCCGTACTGCTGAGCCGGTACTACGAGCGCATCGGAGACCACAGCGTGTCCATCGGCCGCCGTCTCGTATACATGGTCTCTGGCTTTGACCCGTCGAAGGATCCGTCCCGCTTCATCGGCGTGGATAGCGACGGGGACTAGGCTGGCGATCTGCTGGGTCTGGCTGGGCTGAGCTGGGGCGGGCTGGGCTGGTCGGTCGGGCTGCTGAGATTTTTTAAAAAATGCGACTTTTCTAGAAGTTTGTCGAAAAAATGGGCTGCTCAGGCTCAGCAAATCGATGAACTTCTAGAAAAGTCGCATTTTTTGCAGTAGGAGTGCGCGCTTCCTCTCCGATTCACGCTCCTTCGACAGCAGATAACAAACTTACGCTAAAGATTTAGCCATTTTTCGCCCTATCAGAAGGAGAAAATGGCTAAATCTTGAGCGTAAGTTTGTCCGATGTCATGAAAACGTGCAGCTCCTACGATGGTCATAAAACTTTACCCCGAATTGTGACCATTTCGGCTCCTATCTGAGACAAAATATGGTCACAATTCGGGGTAAAGTTCCCGGCGCTTACGTACTGACTGACTTACCCTTACTTCTTCTTCTTTTTCGTAAAGGCCAGCTCGAGACCGAGCTTCTTTCCCTTAAACTTTACCTTCTTCATGGACTTCAGCACGAGAGAGGACAGCTCGGACGGCAGCTCCACGTAGCTGGTATTATCATTCAGCTCGATAGCTCCGATGGCGCGGCCAGGGATGTGTGCTTCACTGGAGATGATGCGCACCACGTCATTCGGGCGAATGCCATGCTTCTTTCCGAGGCTTATCTTAAAGCGGGTCATGCCCACTTCCACGTCTTCCTTATGAAGGTTATGCTTGCGTGAGCCGCGTCCACCGTCACGCCCATCACGCCCGCCGTCGCGACCGCGTCCGCCCTCGCCCCGAGAGCCGTCATGCCCCTCGCCGAACTCCCGCTCGCGGCGCTTCTTACGGTTCGGTCGCTCGCCAGCCAGATCGAATCCAGGATCCTCACCCCGCTTATCAAAAGCAGTCAGCGTGTCCACGCCATCCGCGTTCTGTGCGCTCATGTCGCTGGCACCTTCGAGAGCCTTCTTCAGGAAGGCTGCAGCGATGTCCATGGCCGTGTAGTCTGAGGTGTTTATCTGCGTCTCGATGATGTCTATCATCTCATGCAGGCCACCAGCTTCCACCACGCTGAGGACATCATCCATAACCTTTTCGGTCTTCATGGCCTGCACGTCCGCCAGAGTAGGAATGTGCTGCGCCACTATCTTCGTCTTGCAGTAGCGCTGGATGTCACGCAGCTTATAGACTTCCTTACCGCGCACGAAGCTGAAGGCACGCCCTGCACGACCCGCACGGCCGGTACGGCCGATGCGGTGAACGTAGTATTCCACTTCGCGAGGAATGTCATAATTGAACACAGCTTCGACGTCATCCACGTCGATACCGCGCGCCGCCACGTCCGTCGCGATGAGCACCTCGACCTTCCCCGAGCGGAACCGCTTCATCACGCGGTCGCGGGCAGACTGCTTCATGTCCCCATGCAGGCCCTCCGCCGCGTATCCGCGCGACTGCAGAGTCTCGGCGAGCTCGTCCACCATGGACTTCGTATTACAGAAGACGAGGGACAGCTTCGGCGAGTAGTAATCCAGCAGTCGTGTGAGCACGTCCGTCTTATCTTTACGGCGCACGTCATAGTAATACTGGTCGATGTTCGGCACGGTCAGCTCAGTCTGCGCCACCTTCACCAGCTCGGCATCCTTCTGGTACTTCGTGGTGATGTCCATAATAGGCTTCGCCATGGTGGCCGAGAAGAGCACCATCTGGCGGCCTTCCTCCGGCATCTGGTCGAGGATAGCTTCGATGTCTTCCCTAAAGCCCATGTTCAGCATCTCATCGGCTTCATCGAGCACGATGGTGTGGATGTGCTCTGTGGTGAGCGTACCGCGACGCAGATGGTCCATAACGCGCCCTGGCGTACCGATGATGATCTGCACGCCGTCCTTCAGCGCGCGAATCTGACGAGCCATATCTGCACCGCCGTAAATAGGCACGATTTTTACGCCGTGCATGTACTTCGAAAGGCGGTGCAGCTCTTCGGAGGACTGGATGGCCAGCTCTCGTGTAGGAGCGAGGATGAGCACCTGTGTGCTGTAGTCCTTCGGATCCACCTTTTCGAGGACTGGGATGCCGAAGGATGCGGTCTTACCGGTTCCGGTCTGCGCCTGGCCTATCATATCGCGGCCGCTCATGACGACCGGGATGGCGGCTGCCTGGATAGGCGAGGCTTCCTCGAATCCCATATCCTGTACGGCACGCAAAATCTGTGGGCTCAGGCCCAGTTCTTCAAACTTCATGATTTTCTATATCTTTCTGGCGCTCGCTCGTTCTGCTTCTGCCTCGCATCCGTTATGCGTGCGTCAGAGTTCTGGCTAGCGCGTAGTAACCCGTCAATTCTCCCGCCAGCACATTCTTCACTACTGCTCGGGATTTCATCAAAGAAACGCATCCGTAGCGTTCTTAATTCTACGTTTTATGAGCTCTTCTTTTCGTGTTTTTTATTTTACCAGCAGGGGGCTATATCGAGTTTCCTCCAGATTCTGTTCAGTTTATATTCATTCGTGATTCATGAGTCATTCATTCTGAATTCATACTCGCCACACCGTCTCGCTCCCCCAAGGAAAATGCCATCCACTATGCTAGAATGAACTCTTCTGGAACTGAAAAACATACATACCGACACGATAAGTTCGACCATAAGAGATAAGAAGGAAGAATGGCTCTACTTACCGCTTTTTCTGCGCGCCTTTCGCGCCTTTTGCGCCTTTCGCGCACCTCGCGCACCTCGCGCACCTCGCGAGTAAAGCATGCTGCTCGTGCTACTCTCGTCAGCCTGGCAGCACTCACACTCGTGACTACAGGAGCGCTTACACTCGCTCCTCAGAATGCAGCTCATGCTGCTGTGACTCCTACCACTGAACTGCACCAGAAGATTCAGGATGCGACGAAGAACCTGAAGATAGGTGAGGGCGCTGGAGTCCTCATAGATGAGTCCCAGACAGCTACGCCAGCTATGTCGGATGCGAATGGAGCTGCCATCGAAGAGCTGCCAGCACGTCTGCCATCCTGGCAGCCTATTACGGATACAGATATGTATACCTTTAACTACGCTCCACTGAACTGGTTCATGCAGTCGGGCTTTAGCCAGGGGACGTCTATCTTCGACTCGTATTATGTCCGCCTGTCCATGCCACGCGACGCCTCCGTCCACTGGGTACGCGTAGAGTTCGTAAGGTCCTCAGATAATACTGTGGTCGAGTCTCATGACGTTCAGCCAGGAGAGCGCACCTCTCTGACTGAGTTTAAGACGGCATACCCACAGCTCACTCTCGGCAGCACGACGCTCACCACAGGAGATATAAACGTCTTCTACGATACCTCTGGTGCGAATGATGATCAGTACGGTAACCTGAAGCTGCAGTATAACGTCGCTGGCACTCTCTACGAAGTGAATAACTCCATCGTAGGAAAGCCATACCTCTTTAACACTCTGTATAAGACGGAGGGCGGAGACACGCTCGCATCCTACTCTCTCATGACGGGCGCTCGCCAGTCTGCTACTCCATCCGAAAAGCGTGAGTTTTCGGATTACACCTATACGCGCACGGTAATAAATGGTACGAAGGACCTGAATACGGAGCAGCTGGATGTGCAGTCCCCACTCTATAAGATGAAGCGCCTCTACCGTATCGTCGCTGCAGATGGTTCTACTGTAAAGTCTGTCTATGTTCAGGATCCTACCTACACGGGCGAAGTGAACTACACGGACGCAAGCACGACCGGCTTCATTAAGGTCCTCGAGACGAATGTGATGGCACCGAATACCGTAAATACTGAGCTTCACCTCGTCACAGGCCAGAAGACTGCTTCGGGCGAAGAGTTCATCACCGAATCTGAAGCGGAACAGGTAGAAGCTCTGGCGAAGCAGTCCACTGCAGATGGGAATGGCTCTGCGAATGCTCAGGTAACGGTGTGGAGCCAGGATGGTAAGGAAGTGCGTCTCGGTTTTAATGGGGCGAATAATAAGACTGCTGCCCCAGTGTGGAACCTCACTGCGGGAAAGAGCCTCTACCTCTCGCTCATCGGCCTGTATGGTAATGGCGGTACCGGCCAGAATGGTAGCACGAATATCCAGCTGTGGAATGACGTTACTTTCCACGGTGAAGTAATCCACTACTACACCCATAAGAAGGGCTCGGTCGTGGTCCACTACGTAGATGAAGACGGGAATACCATCGCTGCCGACCAGACGGACGAGGATAACGTAAACACAGGCCTGACCTATAACACGGATGAGGACCACCGTCCATCTACCATTTCCTTTAACGGAGAGAAGTACGAGTACGTTCGCGTGAAGGATAATAACGCGACGGGTAAAGTCGTGGAAGGCACCACGCATGTGACGTACATCTACCGTAAGGTGACGACGGTTCCTACTACGAAGACCACCATCTGGGTGACCACGGATGGCACCGTTCTGCGCGCTCGCGAGAACGGCACTCTGCCGGCTTCGAGCTTTGCAGGATACCGTTTCGTGCGCACAGATACGGATGCCGTGGGGAACGTGACGCACGTTTTCGCGCCTGCTTCTGCCACGACTCTGGCTCGCACGGGTTCGGATGTGCTGACGCTGTCTGCCGCTGCTCTCACTCTGAGTGCGCTCGGCATGGCTGCTGTAGCGTGGCGCCGTATGCGTAGAGCGTAGTTTCACGCTTATCCAGGCCTTCTCGCCGCGTGCGGGAAGGCCTTTTCGCATATTCTGTGCCAATTTTTAGCTCTTTTTCAGATTTCATCTCTACAGTGGCGCGAGTGAAGTTCCAGGAAGAGGGGAACTTTCTGCATCCAGATACATTTATCTTTTAAGGATTACCGTATGTTTCTTTCTCGCCGAGTACGCCGTACTCTGACCGCTGCTACTGTGGGAGTACTCGCTGCAGCATGCGCTGTGGTCAGTCTTCTTCCCGCTCACGCCGCCGATGCTTCTAGCCTGAATGTAGGCGAAGGTATCGGCACTCTCGTAGACACCACGCAGAGCGTCTCCCCGGATATGAGCGACCCGAATGGCGCCAAGCTGAGCGAGCCTATGCATGTGGATTCTTGGTCTCCTACTTCTGCAGAGGGCATGTATACCGTGTCCTATCTCGGACTGGGATATTTCGCTTTTGCTGGCATGTCGAATGGATCAGCCATAGCTCAGCAGTACTTCCTGCGTTTATCCATGAATACGGACCGTTCGGATGAAAATGTTCTCGCGGAGCTCGTCCGCATTTCGGATAATTCCGTGGTGGAATCTCATACTTTGACACCAGGGTCGAGTGCATCCTTAACGGGACTCGTCACCGCGTTCCCTACTATCACTACAGGCGTCGCAAATACACCGATTACTCTCACCTATAGCACTGCTACCGCCAGCGATACCACGTATGGCAGCATATCTGCTTCCTGGATGTATGGTGGCCAGCTCGGACCTTATACTGTAGGTAGCACAAATCTCTCAAAGCCACAGGTGTCCACTACCACCTATGCCACAGAAGATGGAAAAACTCTGGCTACCTATGAGATGATGGATGGCGCCGGGCAGACCTCTACTCCATCGAATCCGCGTGAGTTCAGCGATTACACGTATACGCGCTCGGTAACCACACTAGCAAACACAGAAGAAGGCACAGCTCTCGACCGCCCCGCTTCAGATACCCAGCGCTTCTTTATCAAGATTCTGCGTACCATTCAGTCTGATGGAACTGTGGTCAAGTCCCTCTACGTGGCAGATCCCACATATACTGGCACACAAAACTATGAGGATACGAGTACCACAGGCTTCATCGAAGTCCTGCGCACGAATGCCATGGCATCAAATTCCGTAAATACGAATACGGATGTCCTCACGAGTACCACGAGCACAGGCGAAGACTTTATCACTGCCGACGAAGCAGCTCAGATAAAAGCACTGGCTACCCAGCCCGTCGAGGGATTCGGTCATCAGGTGACCATCTGGGATAAGGATGGCTACACTATCCGACTCGGCTTTAATGGATATAATAACCTGAATGTGCGCCCCTACTCATCCACTGAGGCGGGCAAGAGCCTCTATGTCTCCACATCTACTCCGGAGACGAATGGCACGCGAAGCCTCGCAAATCCGCTCTATAACGACCTCGTTATTCCTACGAATACGACGCATTACTACACCCATAAGGTAGGCTCTGTGGTCGTCCACTACGTGGATGAGGATGGAAATCCTCTCGCTGACACGGTCACCGCGCTCTCGAACGTAAATACCGGCACCTCGTATAACACAGATACCACGACCACCACCACGACTACTCCGACCGAGCAAACCTCCGAAAAGAACTCCCAGCCTCTAGCGAAGACTGGTTCGAATGTTCTCGCTCTGGGTGCTGCTGCCGCAGCTCTCAGCGCTCTGGGCATAGGCGTGGTAGCATACCGGCGTATGCGCGCATAAGCCACATAATGTCTGCGCAATGAAGGGCTTCGGAGAGAATTCCGAAGCCCTTCATGTATGTTCTGTGAAGATGGCGAGTTTGTAGTCAGTTTTGACCGTTTTCTCGAACGTGTTCGAAATGAAAAACGGCTAAATACTGCGGTTCTTGTCCCCACACGAAGCTCAGCCACGCGGTCAGAACTGACTACAAAACACTAAAATTGGACGAAAAACTCAGAGTGCCGACGAGCGCCTTCCTCACGCAGCAGCACTCCCCACCTCAGGCACCTCCTGCCCGCGCGAGCGCGCCGCCCCCACGAGGTCTGCCACCACCGTATCCAGCGTCACAGCCCGGAGCTGCTCTTCCATGGCGTCCTGCGCAGCCTGGAGCTTATCATCCAGCGCAGTGTGGATATTTCCACCCACGACGCACTGCGGTGCCGGATTCTCGTGGAAGTGGAAGAGCTCCGAACCCGAAGCCCCTCCCACCGGATCCACCGCCGCAAACACGTCATACAGCGTCACTGCGCTTAACGGCCGAACCAGCCACGTGCCACCGCTGCCCTTGCGCGCATCCACGATGCCCGCCGCCTTCAGGTCAGACAGGACACCGCGGATGATGACAGGATTCACGCGAATACTCTGCGCGAGCACAGCACTCGTCACGCGCATCTGCGACTCAAAAAGATCGATGTACGCGAGCGCGTGCACAGCTATGGTAAACCGACTACTTATCTGCATATACGCTAGTCTACCGCTTACTTGCTCACCACGCTGATGCGCTGCTGCACGTGTGCGCCAGACTCAGCTTCATCCACCACAGCGATGGCATAGTCGGCGTACGAGATGACGCTCTTACCCTCAGCATTCAGAAGCATCTGGTCGCCGCCGATCTGGTACTCGCCCGTACGCGCACCGTCTGCTTCAAACTCCGCTGCTGGGCTCACATACGTCCACTTCACGTCGCGCACCTCGCGCAGCCCCGCGAGCGCGTGTGCATGCGCCTTCACCACGGCCATGGCTTCTTCTGGGAAGCCTACTGCCATATCCAGAACAGTCTTCGTGTGCGTGTCATCCACATACAGGCTTCCCGCACCACCCACGACGATCAGACGCGTGTCCGTTCCCTTCAGCACTGCAGTCAGATGCTCGGTAGCCTTATAAATATCCGATGCATTCGGCCCCCATGCGCCGAGAGCGTCCACGACCACATCAAAGCCGCGCAGGTCGTCTGCCGTCAGGTCGAAAGTGTCCTTCACGAGAACGTTCTGCGCTACAGTTTTGTTCGCGCTGCGTACGATGGCCGTAACGTCCAGACCACGCTCCACTGCTTCCTTCACGATGAGCTGTCCGGCCTTACCGTTTGCTGCTACTACTGCTATCTTCATGCACATACTCCTTTAAGCTGTAATGTTTATAGTTACAGCTTAAAGGAGCGGGAGTTAGTTGTCAATTTTTTTATTACTACTTTTCGCCGAGAGCATACAAAAGGCGAGCCCTCACACGAGGAACTCGCCCTTTTTGTATTCAGCTTTATAGAAAACCGATGAAAACTACTTACCCTGGTTCGCCACTGCTGCAGCACCTGCAGCTGCTGCCTCTGGATCGAGGTATTCACCACGAGGCTTGATAGGCTTGAAGTTCTCATCCAGTTCGTAGAGCAGTGGGATAGCGGTAGGAATGTTCACCTTAGCTATCTCCTCTTCGCTCAGACCGTCGAGCATCTTCACGATGGCACGCAGAGAGTTACCATGAGCAGCGATGAGGACTGTCTTACCAGCCTTCAGCTGTGGCTTAATGGTCTCTTCCCAGTATGGGGTTACGCGAGTGACCACGTTCGAGAGAGCTTCGGTCTCTGGGACTTCTGCACCTGCGTAACGTGGGTCATTATTCTGCGAGTACTCGTCGTTTGGATCGATCTCAGGAGGTGGAGTGCCGTAGGAGCGACGCCAGATCATGAACTTCTCGTCACCGTATTCTTCACGAATCTCGGTCTTATTCTTACCCTGAAGAGCACCGTAGTGACGCTCGTTCAGGCGCCAGTTACGCTCTACTGGAATCCACAGGCGGTCTGCAGCATCCAGTGCGATGTTCGCGGTGTTAATAGCGCGGCGCAGCAGAGACGTGAAGACGATGTCTGGGAGAACGTTCTTCTCCTTCAGCAGCTCGCCACCACGCTTCGCTTCTTCCACACCCTGTTCGGTCAGGGGTACATCTACCCAACCAGTAAACTGGTTAGTCTTATTCCATGCGCTCTGTCCATGACGGAGCAGTACTAACTTGTAAGTCATACTCACTAGTTTAAAGCGCGTTCGCGACGAGCCACACCGCAGCCGTGTGGAGAGTCAGAAGAATCATGAGAAGATTCACCGAGGAAAAGACTCGGGCGTAGAAAGCTGGACGCTTCACAGCTCGCCACACGTGCAGCAGTCCCCAGATAGTCACCGCATTCAGAGCAGCAAGCACGAGCACGTCAGCCAAGGAAAGCCACACGTTCACGCGGAACGACAGCGTGAAAAGAGCCACGAAGAATTGCCCCCAGGAAAGCACGAGCACACAGCCGAGCCACGCAGCCAGCAGCCAGCGCCCGAAAGCGCCTCCCCAGCGTACGACGAGCGTGCGTTTCCCAGCAGCGCGGTCGCTATACTCGTCACGCAGATTATTCACGAGTAGCACGCTCGCCGCAAGCACGCCACACTGCACACTGCCCAGGAGCGCCCACGGCCCTACGTGGGCCGAGCCGCCCCCACCCGACAGTATGAGCGCCTCCACGCAGAGTACGACCACAGGCCCGAAGAAGAGGAAAGCCAGAAGCTCGCCGAGTCCACGCGCACTCGCCCAGCTCGAGTATCCCCACGCCGCGAGCACGCACAGCGCACCCACACCCAGCAGCCAGTACTGCCGGCTGAGACACACGGCCGCTACGCCGGCGACCACGCCGAATAGTGAGGTAGCGAGGGCAGCACGCAGAGCGAGAGGCTGCGCTATGCCGCCCGCTGCGTTCATCCGCACCGGCGCACCGTCCCCACGCAAGCGGTCTACGCTGCGGATGCCATCGATGTAATCATTCGAAAAATTGGCAGAAATCTGCAGGCTCAGCGCTACCACCACGCACAGTAGCGCCTCCAGCGGCACTCGCACAGAGCCGGACCAGAAGGTCGTGCCGAGCAGATACGAATCCATGCTCGCGCACAGCAGCGCCACGAGCACGGGGCATACAGAAAGGGCCCACGTGCGCGGGCGCGATCCGAGGATCAAAAGCCGAAGTGTGCGCATGCGAGCCCTCCTTGTGCGTGACGTCCGCACGACGTGCGAGCAGTTCCCGAGGCAGCCGCACGACGTGCGAAAGTCTGCGACGTTCGTGCGAAAGTCTGCGACGTTCGTAAACCTACCTTACATACTCAGCGGCTTCACCAGCGGGAACGTAATGGTCTCGCGGATAGTAGCGCCCGTCAGCGCGATGAGCAGACGGTCTAATCCCATGCCCATGCCGCCCGCAGGAGGCATGCCCACGCCGAGAGCCTCGATGAAGTCCTCGTCGATGTCCATAGCCTCGTCGTCGCCCGCCATACCCATCTTCGCCTGCTCCACGAAGCGCTGACGCTGGACGACAGGATCATTCAGCTCCGAGTATGCCGTCCCCAGCTCGAAACCGCGGATGTACAGATCCCACTTCTCCACCTGGCCCGGCTTCGAGCGGTGCGACTTCGTCAGCGGCGAAGTCTCCACAGGGAAGTCGCGCACGAAAGTAGGCTCCCAGAGCTGATGCGGGTCCTCGGTATAGAAGTGATCCCAGAGGTTTTCCACGAGCTTACCGTGGTTTTCCACCTTTTCATGCTCCACGCCCAGCTTATCCGCAAAGGCCTGCAGGGTCTGGACGGACGTGGCCGGCGTGACTTCCTCACCGAGCTTTTCAGACAGCGACTCATACATGTCCAGCTCGCGCCACTGGCCGCCGAGGTCATACTCCGTTCCATCTGCCAGCGTCACCGTGGTGGAGCCGAAGGTGTCCAGAGCTGCCTGCTGGATGAGCGACTGCGTGATCGTGGCCATGGTGTCATACGTAGCATACGCTTCGTACGCTTCGATGGTGGTAAATTCTGGTGCGTGCGTGGCATCTGCACCCTCGTTACGGAACGCGCGGTTTATCTCGAAGACACGGTCTATGCCGCCTACGAGCATACGCTTGAGGAAAAGTTCTGGAGCGATGCGCAGATACAGGCCCATGTCGAAAGCATTAATATGCGTGGTGAACGGACGCGCTGTAGCACCACCGCGCAGCGTCTGGAGCATAGGCGTTTCCGCCTCGATGTATCCGCGGGACTCGAAGTTCCGGCGCAGCGAGGAGACCACAGATGCGCGGTTTCGCACCATCTTACGCATCGCATCATCCACGATCATCCCGAGGTATGGCTTACGCGTGCGCTGTTCCTCGTTCAGCTCCTTATGCAGCGCTGGCAGAGGGCGCAGCGCCTTCGTCGCGATCTTCCACTCGCTGGCGAAGATGGAGAGCTCTCCGGTCTTCGAGGAGATGACGCGGCCCTTGAGGAAGAGGAAGTCCCCGAGATCCACGAGCTGCTTAAATTCCTTCAGACTGTCTGCACCGATCTCCTTCTTCGAAAGCATACCCTGGATAGGTGTGCCGTCGCCGGCTTCGAGCTGCACGAAGCACAGGCCGCCGCCGTTCCTCAGGAAGATGACGCGACCGGCCAGCGCTACCACGTCGTCCGTCTCCTGCCCGGCTTCGAGCTTCCCCTCGTACGCCTCGCGTACCTGCTGAATGGTATGCGTGACAGGCAGCTCGGCTGGGTACGGATCGACCCCGTTCTGCAGCATGAGCGAACGCTTCGCCACGCGCATCTGCACCTGCTCCGGGTGCGCGTGCGGCCCGTACTGCTCGTTCGACGGGTCGATGGCCTCGTCGAGGCTCGCTCCGCCCGCGATGCGCTCGGCTATGGTTTCGTCCTGCTTCAGCAGGAGTTCCGCGCGTTCCACGGTATTCATTCCGCTGGCGTTTTCGCTCTTTTCGGTCTGTTCTTCTGTCAATTCTTCCATAACGTTCTACTCATGTCCTCGATAGAAGGAGTATTATCTATGGAATATAAGAGTACTAAAAGCGTCGTACACTGCTGTGCGGGAAGGCTGCGGGCACTGCTACGGGAAGCACTACGGGAAGCACCTGACCAAAAGTGGGCCTGAAGAGATTCGAACTCTCGACCTTCTGTACCGGAAACAGATGCTCTCATCCGCTGAGCTACAGACCCATCGTCCACGATTATAACAAGTGGAGCGGAAACACGCATACCCGCGCATGTTAAAATCGTGGTACAGGTGTATGTACCACTACTGGAGGTAGCCATGGATTCTCTCGATCAGCTCGACCACTTCGATCATTTCGAATACGAACGCCGCTTCTTCTGTGAGAGCATTCCGTCGGAGATTCTGGCTGACGAGGCTCCTACGCTCATCGTCCAGAGCTATTACGTGCACCAGGATAACTACGCTCTGCGTGTACGTTTGAACGCGAAAAATGTGCGCCTCGACATGGCTGAGGATACCGATCCCATTTCTGTCCTCGCCCGCTACCGCGATAGCTTTACTGAAGCCACGCTCACAGCGAAGGGCCCAGCCGTGGGCGGTACACGCTATGAGCTGGAGAACTCTATAGATCCCGACGTAGCTGCGGAGCTCGTCTTCCGCGGTGGAAAGGCGATTATTAAGAACCGCTACAGCATCTGGCAGGGCGAAGATGGCTGGAAGATAGACCTCTTTGGCGCGGATAATTATCCACTCATCGTAGCTGAGGTGGAGCGCCATAATCCTGTGACGAATCTCGTCATTCCATCCTTCTGCACCACGGAAATCACTGACCAGGCGCGCTTCTCGAACGACGGACTCGCCGGAAAGCCATTTAGCGCATGGAAGGATGACTTCGCTGCTGAGCTCGAGGAAGTGGGGCCACTCTTCCTCGACAGCTTCGGAGAGAATCGCCGCGAGGAGGAGTAGGGGCAGGGCCGGCTTCGGCTGGGGCAGGGCCGGGCTGGGCGCACTTCGCCTCTCTGAGTGCAGTTTCAAGGAAACTCACGGCCAGTTGTTTGTAAATCGTCTCATTTTTTGCTTCTTCGCCGGGATGGAGAGGGTAAAAATGAGACGATTTACAAACAACTTGTCTTTTCACATCCCCTCCTCGGCCTCTCCATATCCACCTCCCATCCCCCTCGAGCCAGTTCTGTGTAAGTCATCTCATTTTCGCTCTCGAAAGTACGCGAAAAGGCATAAAAAAGAGCGAGACGTGAGATGACTTACACATAACTCACGTCTCGCCCGCACAAGCCCGCACGAGCGCGTCCTACCGCGCGCAGCGCCGCTACACCCCCCGGGCAGCTCCGCAGCCACTAGTACATCAGCGTCATCAGCCTCTGCCGCGCAGCCTTCAGCCGTGGATCGCTCGCTTCAGGAATAGCGAAGTACTCTACGAGACGTTCACGCACCACAGCGAGATGCTCGCGGTGTGCTGGCACAGCGATAAAGTCCAGAAGACGCCCGAACGCATCAGATATCTGCCCGCCTATCATATCCACATCAGCCACATCGAGCTGCGCCTGCACGTCGTCCACGCGCTCTGCCGCCGCAGCGCGCACCACGCGCACATCCGACTGGCCGTTTCGAGCCAGCAGCAAGCACAGAGCACGCTGTCGTGCTGCCTCGGCATCATGAGGGTCACGCTCCACGAGCTTGGCGTACTCGGCAGCAGCCTGGTCATACTGTCCAGCGGCCGCCAGTGCGTGGGCAGTCTCGTGCCCGGCTGGAATGGCTGGCTCAGCTGGTCCGGCGGCCTCGTCAGTAGCACCAGACGCATCCGCAGACGAATCCCCCACGAACGGCGCTGTGCCGGTTACCCCAGACTGCTGAGCCATAGCCACGACCTGTGGTAGGAGCGTCTCCTCGAGCTGCGTGAGCTCCGCCTCAGACGGCATGCCCTGGAGCAGAGGGATAGGCCGGCCACCCACGAGAGCAAATAGCGCTGGCACCCCCTGCACGCGCAGCGCCTGCACTATCTGCGGATTCGACGCACCGTCGATGCGCGCCAGCTGCATCCCACCATTCAGAGCAGTAACCATGCGAGCCAGAGCACGCGCCACGTCGAAGAAACGCTGATCATCCTGCATCCACACGAGCAGAAGCACAGGGAAGGTGTTCGAGGAGTTCACCATGGCTTCGAAGCTCGCCTCGGTCACGTCGATGACGTAGCCACCTGCTGCTGGAGCTCCCCCCTCTTCACCCATCTGGGCTTCTGCTTTATGCTTGAGCGATTCGAGATCTACTGCCCCTGCCAGCGAAAAGCTGGGACGGTATGCATCCTGTGCCATGCGCTTCCTCCTTTATACGTTTCCCCTGAATGACTGCGACTACTTCGCTACCACGGAAATTGGCTGACGTTCCGCGCCTACCGCGCGTATCTGCTCACTCGAGCCGGACGCCGGAATGTACAGCGCGACCTCGTTCATATACGTCACTTCGAGCGTACTCGTGGACTGCGCGTTCCCGAACAGCGCGGTCTCGCTCTCCGAAGCAGGCAGCGACTTGCGGTTCGACCCAGCCGTACGCGTCCACACGGACGTAATGGCTACGACGGCCAGAGCGCCGCCATCAGCCGTCCGGATGACCTTCATATTCTTCGTATCCGCGCTGTACGTCTGCGTCTGAGAGCCCTCGTTCTGCGCGATAGCACTCTGCACGCTCTCGGTAAGCGTAGCCAGCTGCTGACGGAACGAATCGTCCGCGAAACGGTTCGCGTTCGAACTGTTCGAGCCCTTCTCAAGCACGTCCGCGTACTGCTGAGCCGCCTGCGCAGGAGTAAGAAGCAAACCGGACGTATTCGCATCCCCCTGCTCGGAGCCTATGGTCGCCACGGCGAACTTCGGCATCTGCACGCCCGAGAAGAGGCGCACGAGACCCCAAATCTTATAATTACTCGTCGCTTTCTCCTGGTCGAGCACGAGCAGACGCTGCGACTGCTGCTGGTCCGTGACCGTGGTGATGGCGAAGAGGTCGCGCGGCCAGGTCTTCGACGTGCTCACGATGCTTTGGCTCAGCGAGTCTGGGATAGTGGCGCTCGAGTCCAGCTTATTCGTGCTCTGCGCTATCTTCAGCTGGCTTTCACGCACGGTGAGCGCCGGACCAGACATGCGTGCGGCCAGCGCCTTCGTGTCGCGCGCATCGTCCGCGGCTTTAATCGCTTTCAGCACGTTCTGGCGAATCTTCTGCTCCTGATCCGTGGTGACGACGGGAGCGCCGTCCGGGTCTGCCTGCGCTTGCGGCGACGGCGTGCATGCGGCGAGCGAAACGAGCGCGGAAACGGCGGCGAGGCCCGCTACGGCGCGTACTGCGAGGTTTTTATTCATGTGCATCGTCCTTTTCGGAAGTGTCAATCTTTCCGCTCTCTTCGCTCATCTCTTCCGCCGTGTCTTCAGCCGTATCTTCCGCAGTGTCCGAGCGGCCTTCCACCGCCAGACGTGCGAGGTATTCCAGCAGCTCCTGGCCGGTCAGCGTGCCAGTGTGCTCGGACTGTGCCTGTGAATCTGTGCGATTAATCACGGACGGCGACCATGCGCTGTCTGTGGCACCAGCACCCGTGGAGGCCACGAGATTCACCGAGCTCGGATCGACCACCGTAGGCTTCGGCGTATCCTTCTGAGTGGAGTCCTCTGGGGTGGTCTCTTTCTTACCGAACAGACCACCGAACAGACCATTCGTACGCGTGCGGTGCGTAATGCCCGACTTACTCTTCTTCTGGTACGGCACGTACGGTTCGTCAAGGCTCGGAATCATGCCCGTATCGATACCACGAGCCTCGAGAGCAGCGAGCTGCTCTTCACGCTTCCTTTTCCTGCGCTGTGCGCCGAATGGATCTTCTCCAGACAGCCACGTCATGGCGAGGACCGCCACCACGATGAAGACTGCTGCCCAGCTGAACCATGGGATGGCGGTATTCGGCATGTTCGTGCGGTTCCAGTTCACCCGCACGCTGCTCACTCCACTCGGGCTGTAAGCGATGACCTTTTCATACGGCTGAGCGCCAGTAATACGGAGTGTGGCCGTACGCTCAGCACAATTACTCAGAGCCCACAGGTCCGAATCACTAAGCTGAACCTGGTCCTTCGCTGCCGTTCCCGTCTTCGCCACATTCTGCGTGGACAGGCTCGTCCAGCTGCTCAGACCTGTCACGCGCGTGTACGCCACAGCCTGTGCAGCCATCCACGCATCCACATCTGTGGTGGATCCTGCGACCACGCACATCATGCGCTGAGCGGAATTATCATCTCCCGAGCGAGCCTGTGAGCGCTGCTCAGCCGATTCCTTAATAGTGGCTGTCACGGATACTTCCGAACTGACGAGATTCGCCACGCCCGCATCTAGGACCACATAATTCGTGGACGTTCCTGCCGAAGCAGACACCACACGCGCCGGGCGCAGGATGGTCAGATTCAGCACACCCATGACGAGTGCTGCCACGGCCAGAACAGCGGCGAGTGGCATCACTATCCAGCGCATAATCCTGCGCCGATCCCACTTCTTCAGTGGGCTCCCCTCTTCTTCGTGTGCTTCAGACGTTTCAGGCATGTCAGACTCCTTGATCCGAGCTCGCGTGCGTATCTAGTCAACTGTCATAACACGCGAGCCGCTGATCTGCGTTCGCATCTGGGGGCGCACCCTCAGAAATTTCTTTTCTATAACCACACCATTTTACATGGAGGACCTTAAAAAAGCCATTTTCTGACATTCCTGTGTTATTCCTGCACATTCTGTGCTCGCGCTTGACCGGCTCAGTGGGTAAAGTGAGACGTATGCATATACCACGTACACTCGCGCGCACAGCTGGCGCGCTTCTCATGAGCACCGCGCTCGTTCTTACTACGGCAGCGTGCGGCTCGTCATCCTCCTCGTCCTCATCCTCGTCGAATGACATCACCTTCACGCAGATGACGGGACTGAAGGCGGAAGGCGCACTCGGCCAGAAGCCTACTATTACTTTCACCACACCTTTTAAGGTGACGAATAATTCGTATGAAATGCTTCAGACGGGTGACGGAGCAGAGCTGAAGGACGGCCAGAAGCTGTGCATTCAGCAGATAGTCCTCGACCCGAAGACGGGTAAAGAGGTCAGCTCCACCTGGGAGACTGCGGCAGACTGCACGACCACGCTTTCTGAAAAGAACCTCCAGCCAGCATTCTATAAGCTTTTCAAGTCCATGAAGGTAAACTCCACCGTGGCCATCGGCGTCACCTCGGAAGGTTCGAAATCCTCCACGTCGTCTTCACAGTCGTCGAGCTCCAGCTCGTCGAACTCCTCAAACTCTGAGAATGAGGTCACCGCCTACATCATGGGCCTGACCATCGTCAGCGCAAAGACCATCCCTACCCGAGCAGATGGTAAGGCTGTGGACGGCATCGACTCGAGCCTGCCGAAGATCACCCTCGCGAAGGATGGCGAGCCAAACATCGACGCTACCGATCTGAAGGATTATAAGTCAGACGGTCAGCTCAAGGTCCAGACTCTTCTCCAGGGCACCGGCGCAGATGTGACGCAGAACAGCACGGTTACTGTGCAGTATAAGGGCTGGGTCCTCGGAGGCGATGCCTCAAAGCCATTCGACAGCTCGTGGTCTCGCGGCTCCAGCGCCACCTTCAGCCTCCAGCAGGTAGTCAAGGGCTGGACGCAGGGCCTGACCGGCCAGAAGGTAGGCTCGCAGGTTCTGCTCATCATCCCACCAGACCTCGGCTACGGTAGCACTGCGCAGAATAACATCCCGGCAAACTCCACTCTCGTCTTCGTGGTGGATATTCTGGACGCGCAGTAAGAAGTAAGCGCCCCGCTCACTGAAAAACTTGACCAATGGTTTGAGCCATTTTTCCGTCTCTGTCAGGCAGAAAATGGGCATAACCATTGGCCAAGTTTTTTTACAGGTTTTAACGAGAACGAGGTCTACTCCCCCGCAGCCTCATCCGCCACACTCGCGAGCTCGTACAGAGCGTCCGCTTCATCCTTTTCCTGAACGAAAGATGTGTAAGCGAGCACACCCCAGAGAGTGGCACCCACTGCACCCAGAGCGACGCTCGCCGTATTCTTCTTCGGAGACAAGCACGCCACCAGAAGGCTGCATACAGCCGAGATAAAAGCGAAGAGGTACATGGTGGACTTCTTCGTCAGAGCCTGCCCCATGCTGTCCTGCATCGTGTCATCGAGAAAATCGTGAAAATCTTTCATTATCTCTCCCTTTCCATGAGACCCCTGAAAGTACAGGGGAAATTGACATTCAGTATAGCAGAAAAACGCAGCCTCTTCCCGCACGCCTTTCTCACGTAGTGGACACTTTCGCCGCGCGCGTCTCCCATATGCCATAATTCATAACCATACAGAGCAGCGAGGATGCAAAACATCCGAGGCTGCTCTTTTCGTTTAGATAGAGTGAAACTTGAGAAGAGACAGAAAAGGGGCCATCATGTCAGAGGCACCATCGTCCCCCGCGAACACTGCGAACACCGCGCACACCGCGCACACCGCGTCCGCGAAGAAATCCAGTTATAACACCCCAGGCCAGGTCATAGCAGCCTCCCTGGTGGGTACGACCATCGAATTCTACGACTTCTACGTCTACGCGACGGCAGCAGCGCTCGTCTTCCCGAGCCTGTTCTTCCCTAAGGGGAATGACACCGTGAGCCTCCTGAGCTCCTTCGCTGTCTTCGGCGCAGCGATGGTGGCGCGTCCACTCGGCGCCATCTTCTTCGGCCACCTGGGCGACCGCCTCGGCCGTAAGACCACTCTGGTCATCTCCTTGCTGACCATGGGTATAGCCACCTTCATCATCGGTTTCCTGCCGACCTACCATCAGATAGGCCTGTGGGCGCCATTCTTCCTGCTCATTCTGCGCCTGACGCAGGGCTTCGCACTCGGCGGCGAATGGTCCGGTGCAGCTCTCGTAGCCACGGAGAACGCTCCTGAAGATAAGCGCGCACTGTATGGTACTTTCCCACAGCTCGGCGCTCCTATCGGCTTCATCATCGCGAATGGTCTGTTCCTCATCATTAACTTCGCGCTGCCTCACCCGACGAGCTCTGTACTGCAGTCCGAAGCATTCCTGAGCTGGGGCTGGCGTATTCCGTTCATTTTCTCGGCTCTTATGGTGGCCGTAGGCATGTGGGTGCGCGTAAAGCTGAACGAATCCGAGACCTTTAAGAAGGCTGTGGAGCAGGATAAGGTCGTGAAGTCTCCTCTGGCAGATACTTTCCGTTACCACTTTAAGGAAGTGGTGCTCGGTACTTTCGCTATGCTGGCTACCTATGTGCTGTTCTACCTGACCACCACGTGGATCCTGAGCTTCGGCACCACGCCGACCGAGAAGAACGGCCTGGGCATTCCGTACACGCAGTTCGTGCTCATGCAGATCATAGGCGTCATCTTCTTCGCCATCTTCACCCTGCTGTCCGGTCCATGGGCAGATAAGGTGGGCCGCCGTACGCTGCTCATCTGGGTGACCGTGGGCATCATCATCCTCGGCTTCCTCTTCCCGCTGTTCCTCGACTTCGGTCACGGCACGCCGGCGAGCGTCTGGGCTGCTGAAGCCTTCCTCATCGTGGGCTTCATCTTCATGGGTATTACTTTCGGTCCTATGGGTGCGTTCCTGCCTGAGATGTTCCCGACGAACGTGCGCTACACCGGTTCGGCTATCGCGTATAACATCAGCTCCATCCTGGGTGCGGCTCTCGCTCCTATCATCGCGGTGGCGCTGTGGCGTGCGGCTGGCGGCAGCACGTGGATGGTAGGCGTCTACCTCGCTGTGGCGGCGGCTCTCACGCTCGTATCCCTCGTTCTGTCTAAGGAGACGAAGGACGCGAAGTATAACGACGAGCTTTCGCACGAGTAAGGTCAATTTTCCCTTCTCCTTCGACACGCCCACTATTTAGTGGGCGTGTTTTTTTATCCACGATTTCATCCACGTGGACACGCGCCGATTTGCGCCAAAAGGGCGAGTTATCCACATTCGCTCACAAAGGCGAAAAACACTATATATAGTATTTATACGGAAAATGTACTCCAGATATAGTCGTACGGTAGTCCTACTATATTTTCACGGTGATGTGATGAAAGGGCTTCATCACGAGGGATATCTAGAGGGGATGACGTGGAGATTATGGCTACTGCGACGGCTGTACAGACGAAGGGACTTCAGGTAGAAAAGCGCGACGGACGCGTGGTTCCTTTCGACCGCATGAACATCATTCATGCCATCGAAGCAGCGTTTCACGCAGTAGGGGAAGAATTGGACTCCCAGAATGAACGCCGCATCGAGGACATGACGTCTACCGTGGAAAGCGTCATTACAGGCCGCTATACGGGGAACGTGCGCATCGATGACATCCAGAACGCAGTGGAACACACTCTCATAAATAATCACCTGTACGAGATAGCGCAGGCGTACACGACCTGGCGTCTGAATAAGGACATCGCGCGCGCGAAGGCGAGCGACGTGAACGAAGCCATTAAGAAGTTCATAAACCGTGACGAAACCATCATGCGCGAAAACGCGAACAAGGACTCGAACGTCTACGCCACCCAGCGCGACCTGCTCGCCGGAGCCGTCTCAAAGGCCAGTGCCATGAGCATGCTGCCTCCAGAAGTGGCGAACGCGCACATTAAGGGAGACATCCACTTCCACGACGCGGATTACAGCCCATTCACGCCGATGACGAACTGCTCTCTGCCAGACTTCGGGAACATGCTCGCGCACGGATTCATCCTCGGGAACGCCATGATGGACTCTCCGAAGTCCATCGGTACCGCTGCTACGCAGATTACGCAGATTATTAAGGACATAGCGGGCTCGCAGTATGGCGGCCAGACGGTGAACCGCGCAGACGAGATGCTCGCACCGTACGCAAAACTCGACTATGCGAAGAACATGGAGATGGCACGCGTGGTCTTCCCCGACGGCGAGCCTCTGGATGTAGCCCAGCATGCCATCGAGGAGTTTAAGAAGCGTGAAGCAGACTGGCTGCACTTCGAAAACCGCGAGCCTCTGCCTATGGATACACCGTTCCACGAGGACGCAGACGAGCTCGAGCAGATTCGCGAAGTGTATGCGAAGATTCTCACACGCAAGAACATCTATGACGCCATGCAGACCATGGAGTATCAGATAAACTCGAACCGCATCAGTAACGGTCAGACGCCATTCGTGACCGTGGGATTCGGACTCGGCCAGGACTGGTTCGCACGCGAGATTCAGCGTGCCATCCTGCTCGTGCGCATTCGGGGCTTAGGTAAGGACCGTCACACCGCCATCTTCCCGAAGCTTGTCTTCACTGTGAAGCATGGCGTGAACTCGCGTGATAACGAGCCAAACTATGACTTGAAGCAGCTGGCTCTCGAGTGCGCTACCAAGCGCATGTACCCAGACGTGGTCTTCTATGAGAACATCGTGAAGATTACTGGATCGTTTAAGGCTCCGATGGGCTGCCGCTCCTTCCTGAATGGCTGGACGGATCCAGACACCGGTAAGGATGTGGAGGACTCTCGCCTGAACCTCGGCGTGGTTACGGTGAACATCCCACGCATCGCACTCGAGTCGCATGGGGATAAGAAGCGCTTCTGGAAGCTCTTCGACCAGCGCATGGCCATAGCACACGAAGCTCTGCAGTTCCGCATTAAGCGCTGTAAGGAAGCCACACCTATAAACGCTCCTACCCTCTTCCAGCATGGTGCTTTCGGACGCCTCAAGCCTGGGGATAACGTGGACCAGCTCTTTAACCGCTCACGTGCCACCATCTCGCTGGGATACATAGGCCTGTATGAGACTGTGGCCATGTTCTACGGTAAGGACTGGATGCAGGACCACAGCTGGGATGAGAACGGTAAGGAGTTCGCTCTCGAGATAGTGCGTCGCATGCATAACCTGTGCGTGGAGTGGGATAATGCCGAAGGATACCACTACTCCGTCTACTCCACTCCAGCAGAGTCTCTCACTGACCGCTTCGCACGCCTGGATAAGGAGCAGTTCGGCGTGGTGGATGGCGTGACCGACCACGACTTCTACACGAACTCCTTCCACTACCCAGTGTGGCTGCGCCCTACGCCTATGGAAAAGCTCTCCTACGAGCGCGACTTCCCATACCTGGCGAACGGTGGCTTCATAAACTACTGCGAGTTCCCGAGCCTTCAGTCGAACCCGAAGGCACTGGAAGCCGTGTGGGACTACGCTCATAACATAGGCATAGGCTACCTCGGCACGAACACACCTATAGACCACTGCTTTAAGTGTGGTTTCGAAGGGGACTTCCAGCCTACGGAGACAGGCTTTACCTGCCCAGAGTGCGGGAACAGCGACCCGAACACGTGTAACGTCACCAAGCGCACGTGCGGCTACCTCGGTAACCCTGTCCAGCGCCCTATGGCGCACGGCCGCCACGAGGAGATAGCCCACCGCGTCAAGCACATGGCTGGCGAGACTGGGCACGTGACCCTCGCGGACGGCACTGTGCGTGAATGGTGGGATGACGCGAAGTAAGCGTTTATGAATGATGTCGTGGGCTTGGACGAGGGGAACTCTCCAAGCCCGCTCGTTTTTTCAGAGAGGAAGCTTATCAGCATGGCAGATGAATTTAAAAAAACGGGAGTAAAAAGGCGGACAAGCGCACACCGCGACTTTGCGCGCGGCGAGACAGGGCGTGGACCGAGCATACCGACAGATCTCGCGAATAATCCTCGCGCCGGCCAGTGGGATGGCCGCAGGCTCTCGAAGAACATCGTGGCAGACTATAAGCGCTTCATCGTCACCGATGGCGAAGGAATCCGCTGTTCGCTTTATGTAAGTGGCTGCCCCTTCCACTGCCACGACTGCTATAACTCCTCCATCTGGGACTTTAAAGCCGGACACGAATACACACAGGCTCTCGAAGACCAGATTATCTCGGATCTCAGCCTCGACTATGTGCAAGGTATTACTCTTCTCGGCGGAGAGCCCCTGCTGAACACTCCCATGCTACTGCGTCTCACTGAGCGCATTCGTTCGGAGTTTGGGTCATCTAAGGACATCTGGGCATGGACCGGATATACGTGGGAAGAGCTTATGCGCGAGGGAGAGACTCCGGATAAGCTCGAGCTTCTGCACAGGATAGACATCCTCGTCGATGGGCGGTACATCAGCAGTCTACATGATTCTTTGCTTCAATTCCGCGGTTCCTCAAACCAGCGGATTCTCGATGTGGCGAAGAGCTTCGAGGCGGGGCATGCCGTCATCTGGGATAAGCTTCACGACCAGGAGCGGTTTATACCGGAAATGTATGGGAAAGAAAGAGCGGCTACTGAGGGAGCACTGGAGAATAGGTAGCGAGTATCACATACAGGAGGAGGGACTACTCGTCTGAGTAGTCCCTCCTCATCAGAATATAATTTAGTGCTTCAGATCTATAACCATGCGGCCGCGAATCTTTCCAGCCTCCATCTCTGCGAAGATATCATTAATATCCTCCATAGGGCGGGACTGGCACTGTGGCACTACCTTTCCTTCAGCGCCAAACTGGAAGGCTTCTTCGAGGTCTTTACGCGTTCCTACGAGAGAGCCGACCACGCGAATGCCGTCGAGAACGAGTCGAGGAATGCTCAGATCCATCGACTCTGTAGGAAGGCCCACAGCCGCCAGCGTACCACCAGCACGCAGGGCATCTACAGCACCATTAAATGCGCTCTTCCCTACTGCCGTCACGACGGCACCATGAGCGCCACCGCATTCACGCTGCACTACCTCACCTACGTCTTCCTTCAGAGGATTCACGCACAGGTCAGCACCGAACTTCTTCGCGAACTCGAGCTGTTCATCATTTATATCCACTGCGATGACGTGTGCCTGGAAGACGTTCTTCGCATACTGAAGTGCGAGGTTTCCGAGTCCACCGAGGCCGGAGATGAGAATCCATTCACCTGGATGTACACCAGACTCCTTAATGGCCTTATAGCAGGTCACACCAGCGCAGGTAATGGAGCTCGCAGCCATGGAGTCGAGACCTTCAGGAACCTTTACAGCATAGTCTGCTGGAACGATGCACTCCTGAGCCATGCCACCGTCTGCAGTGTACCCTGCATTCAGCACGGAACGGCACAGAGTCTCACGGCCCGTCGTGCAGTACTCACAGTGGCCACAGCCCTTAAAGAACCATGCTACAGAGACGCGGTCTCCCACTTTCAGAGTGGTGACACCATCAGCTACTTCCTTCACACGACCTATTCCCTCGTGTCCGAGGACTACGCCTGTCTTATCACCAAAGTCCTGGTGCATCACATGCATATCCGTATGGCACACACCGCAGCATTCCATATCCAGGAGTGCCTCACCGTACTCGAGTGGACGCAGCTCCTTTTCTACTACTGCTGCCTTCTTATCCTGCGTAGCTACGATCGCCTTCATCGCGACCTCCTTTACTGTAGACCCTCTCTACATAGAGATGTATACGTTCTTCGCTTCCGTGCTCAGAACCTCTTCCAGTATACCGCAGAGCGCACAGTATTCCTAACGGAATTACCTCACATTCGTACACATTTTTATGTTCGTTTGTGCGGAATTTTGTGCGCTCTCCGTTCTGGGATCCCTGTTCTGAGATCTCTGGCCTGCGTTCTCCCCCTCTACGCTTGTGCGTTATCCCTCCTTACCTTATCCACCGCATACGCACAGAGGATAAAGAACGCTCCCCCACTCGCGCACATCCCCACGAGTGGGATAAAGCCTATGCTCACACCCGTCTTCGCCAGTACCGGAGGTTCAGATGGCGTAGGCGGAGTAGGAGGCTCCGGTTTCGGTTCTGGTTCAGCAGGCACAGGAGGCACCTCTGGCGCTGGCGGAGGCGTCACCTCCGTGCTCTCCCCTGGCACTCCCAGACCATGCGAAGCCAGCACCTCTCCTCCCGGATTCCACACTGTAGCTTTCCAGTACACGGTGCCACCCGACTCGGTATGAACTGCAGGGCTTTCCACCACATACGAACCATCAGCATCCCGGTCACTGCCACGCACAGGCACACGCTCTCCTCGCGTCAGCAGCTCACTAGAGCCCATATCAGAAGAGGATTCCACCGCATCATAGGCGTCAAAGGTCACATAGGCACCTTCCGGCACATCTCCCGTAATGCGCGCCACATCGTGAAAATCTTCGCCATGATCCACATGCGTATCCGAGACATGTGTGTTAATCTCCACCCGCACCGGCACATCCATCACATGCGTATACTCCCACTCGTCATTCCAGGCACTCTGCACTGGCATGACCCGGTCATCTCCCGCGAAGCTATAGACGAAGGCATAGTATCCCTGCTTCTGTGCATAGATATGGACAGGCTTACCATGAGCATCCGGCTTTCCACCTCCCACAGCGATGACACCATTCACCGCGGCATAGTCCCACGTTCCTAGCAGCTCATGCTCGTCATCAAGCTCGGGTACAGCCTCCCGCGATGGCTTCTCTTTCGACCAGTACACACTCACCTGAGCGAGCGCTGTATCTGCTGTCCAGCCGAACTCCGCATTCCCCGCGAAAGCACCGTGGTCCGAAGGATATCCCGAAACCGTTATCCTATCTGTCAGCGCTTCATGAAGAAAAGCAGAGTGCTCGGTCACCGTCGAGTCCACCATGAGGTGACGTCTCGTGGAGATACTTTCTTTCACATCGAGCAGTCCCGAGATGGCATCACCGTCTATCCACCCCCGAGCCTCCGAGCTCTGGTCAGCTGCAGCTATGGTCCACACCCATGAGGAGAACCTATCAGACTCACTGAGTTCATAGCGCTGCGCAGAGGAAGCGAAGTCGCGTGCTACTACATCATATTCTGCATCCGCTTCACTCACATCCACCTGCGCTGTAGCCACAGGCGTCAGTCCAGCGTCCTCCAGCCTCTGGAGATAGTCTGCAGCTTTTTCCCCCGGCTTTACGGCAGTCACACCGCGGTTCAGCAGACTCGAGACAGCTTCATGACTCAGACCAGCGAAGAAGTATCCGCGCGCATTCAGCGTCACTCCCTCTTCCCACGCATCTCCCGGAGCTACAGCTGTATGCACGGTATCCGAAGGCAGGGATCCTGCTTCGAGAGTGAGACCAGGGACATGGGTCGAAAGAATTGGCCTAAAAGCCTTCTTCACGTGGAACCGTACTCCCTCAAAGCTCACCTCTTTCGCGTCGCCGAGCCGCACGAAGTTCTGTGCGCTTTCGATGTCATCCAGTGTCTGCACGGACAGCTGCTGCGTGACGCTTACCTCTCCCTCGCCCGTCGCCGTCCAGCTGAGCGTTACAGCGTCGCGCCCGCTCGTCACCGTAGCAGATGCCGTATGTGTGGAGTCGAAGAGCGCCGGACCGCTGAGCTGTACCTTCACGGGCACGCCTTCTACCGAAGTTCCCGATGCATTCGTTACGCGCACGCTCACCTGTCCGCGGCGCTGCGCCTGCGCGTACTGCACGGATACCTGTGTACCAGCCACCGCATGCGCCTGCCCCTCAGCCCAGAGTTCCTGCGCTGTGGCGAGCACCTGAGGAAGTTTCGCGATAACGGTAGGCCTGTCTTTATCCCAGGCAGGACGCGACGAGGCGAGGTCGAAGTGGTCATGCATGTTCAGCGCGAGCGCGGCCTGGATGAGCGCGTCCGGCGAGTGCTGGTACTTCTGGATAAGGTATCCGGCTGCTCGTGTGTCTGCGCTGTCCGGCAGCGGGGTGGAGTTCGTGTACGTCATCGATTCGGTCACACCCCACTCATGGCAGTACATACGGTCACCGTTATCCGCTATGGCTATGGGCCCGAGCGCGTACCCACGGAAGCCCGGTACCATCATGTACGTACTGCGGTCAGGACGCTTCAGAGTGCCGCTCGTCGGCTTGGCGCTGGCCTGCGGCAGTGCGCCCGGCAGCACGAACAGGCAGGCGAGCAGGAGCGCGAGGAGGGCGCCGACTGCGTGTATGCGTTTATTCATCGTTTTCTCTCTTCTCTTAGAGTTTTCGAAAGGCAATTATTCCTCTCTTCCAGACTGCCCTAAAACGCATCGGAATGCCTACTTATTTTTCGATTGTTGGCAGATGTGGACAACCGTGTCGAACCTATGTGGATAACCCCCCTGTCGTGTGAATAACTGCCCGCGTCAGCTCGTCTTATACCCTCCCACCAGTAAGCTTAGAGGCAGTACGTGGTCGCACTGAGACATGAGCCTCAGCGAGCGCGTCGAAGGATTACGTCACATCTCTGTAGAGGAGAAAAATATGGCAGAAACATTTGATGTTCTGGTGGAGATCCCACGCGGATCGAAGAACAAGTACGAAGTGGACCACGAGACTGGTCGCATTAAGCTGGACCGCACACTGTTCACCTCCATGGGCTACCCAGATGATTACGGTTACATCGAGAACACTCTGGGCGAAGATGGTGACCCACTCGACGCTCTCGTCATGATTCCGAACTCTGTCTTCCCAGGCTGCGTGGTCGAGTGCCGCGCCGTAGGCCTGTACCACATGGTCGACGAAGCCGGTGGAGATGATAAGGTTCTGTGCGTTCCAGCAGATCCTCGCTTCGACGACATTAAGGACATCGACGATGTGAACGAGTTCCATAAGAAGGAAATCGAGCACTTCTTTAACCAGTATAAGGCTCTAGAGCCAGGCAAGGAAGTACTCCCAGGATCCTACTGGACTTCTGCAGCGAAGGCCGAGGAAGAAATCGTCGCTGCTCGCCAGCGCCTCGCAGACGCTGAGTAGTCGCGAGTTTTACGCGTCCATACAAGGACCGCATGCCCTGCACCTGAGCACGGCATGCGGTCCTTTTTTTCGTCTACGCGTGCGCACCGGAGCTCCGGCGCGTCCGAGCGTTTACAGCGACTCCCACACGCCGAACATCAGCACGATGACCAGGGGGAAGATGCCGCTGAGAAGCGCTGCCACTCCACTATATCCCCAGACCGGCGAAGCGTACACCACACCCTCGCTGTCCTCTCCAGCCTCGCTCTTGACTGCAGAATCTTTCTCCGTCTCTGTTTGCGCATCGCGCGACCACAGCGCCACACACGCGCTAATAGCCACCACACCCAGCACCACGAAGATAGCAGCGGCCACAGTAATGCGCGGATGAGGTAGGAGATAATCCACAGCCAGACTTGTGGTCATCCATCCCGAGCACACCAGCCCCAGCGTTCCCATAAAAATGATGAAGGACAGTGAGCGAATGAGGTTCTCTCGCTTTTCGCGCAGCATTTCGTAGAGGAATCCACCGGCGATGAGCGCTGTCATCATGAGGAAAAGCGCGATACCGAAGTGCTCTGCCGTGGACGTCATGACGCCGGCAAAACCACCCGCTGCAGCCGCAGCCACGGCAGCTATGCGCGAGGCTCGAGGCGTAGGCGTGTAGCGCTCTGCTGGGAAAAGATAAGCGAAGATGCCCACAGCCACCACTACGATGACGGCCATCACCCAGAACTCCACGTCCTCGAAGCCTGCCTCATACCATTCGTCCCCGAGGAAGGCCACCGTCAGCGCGAGAAGCGGCATAACCAGAGCACTGATGGCGCTGGCCACCGCCACATGAACCGTCCGCCATATTCCTGACTTACTCATGGACTCACTCATCTCGCCCTCCAGGCTCCTCGCATATGCGTGCGGCATGTGTGATTACACTCCGCGCATACACGAGTTCGTACTAAACCACTAGTATTATTGACTAATATTTATAGTACGTGTACACCTGCACACCGCAGACCTCGCCGATCAGCAGAACAGAATACCGCGCACGGCTCACAGGAAGGAAAGATATGAGCGACCTCACTCTTATCACGAATGCCACGGATCCCGCATCCGTCCTGCCTGCCCTCGCCCTGCTGCAGCATCGTGTGCGTGTCCTGCCCGCAGATACCTCCTCCCTCGTACGCATTCCGGATACTACCATCGCGTTCCTCGACGCACGTGATGACGTAGCAGGTGCGAAGACGTTCTGCTCCATGGCCGCGGCTTCGGGCGTACAGTTTCCGCTCATCGTCATCCTCAGCGAAGGGGGCTGCCTCGCCTTTAATGGCCAGTGGCAGGCCGCTGAGTTTGTAGTAAATACCGCAAGCCCTGCTGAAGTGGAGACGCGCATCCGCGTCATCGCTGACGGTGGACTCAAGCAGTCGAATTTCACTGACGGCTCCCGCTCCGAAGACCCTGCCCCGCAGGACGACTCTGCAGACGAGGCTCAGGAAGGCATGATTACCTGCGGCGCGCTCGAGGTGGATACCGTGGGATATACGGCCACGCTGCGCGGAGAGCCGCTCGACCTCGCATATAAAGAGTTCGAGCTGCTGAAGTACCTCGTCATGCATCCTGGCCGCGCCTTTACCCGCACGCAGCTGCTGCAGGAAGTGTGGGGATATGATTATTATGGCGGTACGCGTACGGTAGACGTGCATGTGCGCCGTCTGCGCGCAAAGCTGGGCGTCGAGTTTGAGTCCGTCATCGGCACGGTGAGGAACGTCGGCTACCGTTTCGACCCTCCTCAGGAAGGTGATGCTGATGACCGCTCGTGAGACCGCCGCTCAGCGCCGTGCGCGCATAGCTACGGAGTACGAGATTTTATGCCATGAGATCCCCGATCCGAAGCCCGGGCTGAACTTTCGTAATGAGTTCGAGCTGCTCATCGCCACGATGCTGAGCGCTCAGACCACCGACGCCCGCGTAAATACGGTGACGCCCGAACTGTTCGCGCTTTTTCCGACGCCTCAGGCTATGGCCCGCGCGAACGTGGCGGTCGTCTCTGAGATAATCCACACGATAGGCTTTTACCGTGTTAAGGCGCAGCATGCGGTAGAGATATCTGCTGCTTTAGTGGCCAATTTTTCTGGCCAGGTTCCCTCCACTATGGAAGAATTAGTCGCACTCCCGGGTGTAGGACGTAAAACAGCGAATGTGGTCCTCGGGCACGCGTTTAACGCGCCGGGCTTTCCGGTAGACACGCACGTCATACGTCTGACGAAGCGCCTGCGCTGGCGCACGGACTGGCGCACCACGAAGCCGGATCCCGTGCACATCGAGCACGAAGTGACACAGTACTTTGAGCCCTCCGAATGGAAGAATGTATCCGACCGTCTCATCCTCTTCGGACGCTCCACCTGCACCGCGCGAAAGCCGAAATGCGAGGTCTGCCCGCTACGCGAAAGCTGCCCGAGCTACGGTCTCTATACCGCCTAGCGTAAAATGGCTCGTATGAAGCATTCGAGTACCCAGAAAAAGCGCATAAACCCTGGCATTATCTTCGTCGCCACGCTCCTGGCACTCAGCCTTATCGTGGCAGGAGTATGGGCTGTGATGACTCAGCGTATCCACATTCCAGGAACACGCTCTGCCGAAGGTAATGGCACCACGCTGAACGTGGCTACTGCTGTTCCTCTGGCCTCTGTCGATATGACGAAACACGCGTCCAGTGCTGAAGATGCTGCTCTCGATCAGGCTCTTCTCGGGAACGTCTATGACACCTTGGTGGGGCGAAATGCAAAAAATGTGCCAGATACGAATGGGCTTGCTGAAAAATGGACCATCTCTGAGGATGGAAAAACGTACACCTTCACTCTTCGCACAGGTATGCACTTCTCGAATGGGGATGAATTAAACGCGGATGACGTGGTCTATTCCCTCCAGCAAATTATTCAGAAAAAATATGCGGGCTCCGAACGCCTTTCACGCATCACGAACGTGCATGGAGCGAATGAGACCGTCACACTCGCGCTCTCCCAGCCAGACCCAGCGCTCCTATGGTCGCTGAGCACACGTGCTGGCGTGGTCTATGATTCTCAAGCGGATACCTCTGTGGGCTCGGGACCGTACGAAGTCAGTAATTTCGAAGCAGGAAAGTCTCTGACCCTCACGGTGAATCCTCGCTCGTGGCGCGGCGACGTGCAGGGCTCGTCTACCGTGCACATGACCGCCTACACGGATGCGAGCACGGCAGTGAACGACCTCGAAAGCGGGAAAATTGACCTCATTCTTCCTCTAGCGAACTCCCCTGCCACGCCGAATCTCGTCGCTGCGCGCACCAAGCTCAGCCAGCTACAGAACGTCACCATCACGCAGACGGCGAGCACACGGCGATGGGCCGTCGCACTGAATAACAGCGCAGACTCGCTCTTCTCCGACACCCACATCCGCCAGGCTTACCGCGCCATGCTCGATAAGAACACTCTCCTGAGCACGCTGGGCGTGAGCGCCATGCCTATAGCAGGGCCTATAGCGAGCCTCGACCCGGGATATGAGGACTACACAGCATCCTACCCGTACAGTATCCAGCAGGCGCGTCAGCTCCTCAGCTTCTTCGGATACGCGCGAAATATGACGCTCGTGTATAAACAAAGTGCGGGCGATGCTCTGCCGAACCTCCTCGCTCAGCAGATGAGCGCGCTGGGAGGACGCATTACTGTACGCGCTGTAGCAGATGACCAGTGGACTTCAGAAGTGCTGGAAAAGAAAAACTTCGACATGGCTCTTCTCGACTATCCAGACAGCCATGATGTCAGTAACGTAGCGGACCCGAATAATCTCCTCCAGTACTCGAGTGATACCGCCGAGACGGACCGTGCAGCTCTTGCTGCCGCTCCTACTGATTCTGCATATGCTGAGGCCGCGCGCACGCTCGGCTCCTTCCTCGCTGAGGATACGCCTGTACTGTGGCTGTATGAAGAGCAGCCTCTCGTGGCTGCTCGCGCTGGTGTGAGTGGAGCGCCGGGGTCGGGAGAGCTGGCCGATAGCCATGTGAGCCTGAGCGGGATCGTGAAGAAGTAAGAGCATCCCTCGTACTGCGCCGAGCACTACAGAAATTTTCCGCAAAACGGGCAGTTTGTAGTCATGAATGACCGTGGTCAGGTCATCTGGCATGAGCTGAAAACGGCGGAATAATGCGGATTGACTATTCGAACGCGTTCGAAAAAAACGGTCAAACGTGACTACAAACGCGCCATCTTCACAAAAATTTCCAGAGTGTAGAAGACGACATCCCGCGCGTCCGCGTCACAGCCCGCACAGCTCTCGCCTGCGTGTCGCGTTCGGCACGTAAACTCGTGAGCATGACTAATGAAGCACAAGCACACGAATTGAGCGTGTCCGCACACCTGACCGCGCTGCCGGATAAAGCCGGCGTCGAGGGTCTCGAGGAGAAGTGGGGCGCCACGTGGGAAGACGAGCAAACGTACGCATTCCAGGGCACACGCGACCGTAAGGCCGTGTACTCCATAGACACCCCACCTCCTACCGTCTCCGGTAGCCTGCACGTGGGCCACGTCTTCTCGTACACGCACACGGACGTCATCGCTCGCTTCAAGCGCATGAACGGCTTCGACGTGTTCTACCCGATGGGCTGGGATGATAACGGCCTGCCTACCGAACGTCGCGTGCAGAACTACTTCGGCGTGCGCGTAGACACCTCGCTGAAGTATGACCCAGACTTTAAGCCACCATTCGAAGGCACGGACGGTAAGAAGATCCAGGCGAAAGACCAGGTGCCGGTGTCTCGCCAGAACTTCATCGAGCTGTGCGAACGCCTGACGAGCGAAGACGAAAAGCTCTTCGAAAAGCTGTGGCGCACGCTGGGTCTGTCGGTGGACTGGAAGCAGACGTACCACACCATCGGCGAGCATCCTCGTCGCGTGGCACAGAAGGCCTTCCTGCGTAACCTCGCACGCGGCCAGGCGTACCAGAAGGAAGCTCCAGGCCTGTGGGACGTAACCTTCCAGACTGCAGTGGCTCAGGCTGAGCTCGAAAGCCGCGAGTATGACGGCTTCTACCATAAGGTGGCCTTCCACCTCGAAAACGAGGATGGGTCCGAGGGCACAGAGCCACTCTACATCGAGACCACGCGCCCAGAGCTGCTGCCAGCCTGTGTGGCTCTCATCGCGCATCCCGATGACAAGCGCTACCAGAAGTACTTCGGAAAGCACGTGTACTCGCCTCTGTTCGGTGTGAAGGTGCCAGTCATCGCGCACACAGCAGCCGAGATGGATAAGGGCGCGGGCATAGCCATGTGCTGCACCTTCGGTGACATGACGGACGTCCAGTGGTGGCGCGACCTGCAGCTGCCTACGCGGTCCATCATCCAGCGAAACGGCCGCCTTACGCTCACCACTCCAGAGTGGATAGAGTCCGAGTCTGGCCGTGCTCTCTTCGACGAGATAGCGGGTAAGACCACCTTCTCTGCACGTAAGATCATCGTGGACGCTTTGCGCGAGTCTGGTGACCTCGCTGGCGAGCCTACGCCGACGAAGCGTATGACGAACTTCTACGAGAAGGGCGACAAGCCTCTGGAGATCGTCACCTCGCGCCAGTGGTATCTCTCGAACGGCGGCACGGACCGCGCGCTGAACGCTGAGCTCATTCAGCGCGGTAAGGAGCTGGACTTCCATCCAGACTTCATGCGCGTGCGCTACGAGAACTGGGTGAACGGCCTGAGTGGTGACTGGCTCATCTCTCGCCAGCGCTTCTTCGGCGTCCCATTCCCACTGTGGTACCCTATCGACGAGTCGGGCGAGGTGGACTACGAGCACCCGCTGACTCCTGCAGAAGACATTCTGCCAGTAGATCCGAGCGTGGATACCCCGGCTGGATACACTGAGGATCAGCGTGACGTGCCTGGCGGCTTCACAGCCGAAAAGGACATCATGGATACCTGGGCTACCTCCTCTCTCACCCCACAGATCGTGACGAAGTGGGCTGAGCCGGGCGAGGAGAACGAAGCACTCTTTAAGGCCACCTTCCCTATGGATCTGCGTCCGCAGGGTCAGGACATCATCCGCACGTGGCTGTTCAGCTCTGTGGTGCGCGCGCACCTCGAAAATGGCGTGCTGCCATGGGCACACACGGGCCTGTCCGGCTGGATTCTCGACCCTGATCATAAGAAGATGAGTAAGTCGAAGGGTAATGTGGTCGTTCCGTCCGAGCCTATCGAGAAGTTCGGCGCGGATGCAGTGCGCTACTGGGCTGCTTCGGCTCGCCTCGGCACGGATGCTGCCTATGAGATAGGCGAGATGAAGATAGGCCGCCGCCTGGCCATTAAGCTGCTGAATGCGACGAAGTTCGCGCTGGCCATCGGCCGCGAGGACGAGAACCATCACGTAGGTTCGGCTGCTGAAGCGCAGTGGAATGCTGCTGATGTGGTGAATCCTCTGGACCGCTCGGTCATGGCGCAGCTGGCGTCCGTCGTCGAGACGGCTACGGCTGCTCTGAACGACTACGACCACGCGCGCGCACTGGACACCATAGAGACCTTCTTCTGGCAGTTCTGCGACGATTACATCGAGCTGGCGAAGAACCGCGCGTACGGTACCGCGGACGCCACGGGCGCTGAGCCATCTGAGGCGGATGTCCTGTCTGCGCGCACGACGCTGGGCCTGGGACTGGATGCGTTCGCGCGTCTGCTCGCTCCGTATCTGCCGTATGCCACGGAAGAGGTGTACTCCTGGATGCACGCTGGCGAGGGATCCGTCCACCGCACCGCCTGGCCGACCGCGGACCTGTACCGCGCTGCCGCTGCGGATGCGGATGCAGACGTCCTGCTCTGGGCTGGTCGCGCTCTGGCTGCTCTGCGTAAGATTAAGTCTGAGGCGAAGGTCTCCATGAAGACGCCAATTCTTTCTGCCACCTTAGCTCTGTCTCCAGCAGGCATGGATGCCGTCCGTGCAGCTGCCGCAGACATCTGGGAGGCTGGACGTGTGACGGGCGATGTTCAGCTCGTGGCTGCGTCTGCTTCTGATGGTGCTCAGGATGGCGAGGATGCGGATAGCGTCGTCGTGACTGCTTCTGAACTGGGCGAAGCGCCGGCGAAGAAGAAGTAATACTACAGCGAGGAAATAGGGCCTCACGCCTGAGATGACTGTCCCAAGCGTGAGGCCCTTCCCTTCTATGTCTGCACGTATAATAGAGCTTGTCAGATTATAGCGTGCTACTTCTCGTCACTATGTAATGCATGCTAAGACTTTTGGCGAGTTGGCTATGACTGATGGGGTGTCTATTGCTACATCCCTCCTTGTTTACTATGTAAGATGGGGGAAGTGCTTCGTGTACTTTCCCCATCTGGCATATAGGGACTAACATTATCGCTTAAGTTTGGTTTGCGAGAGGCACTGTGCCCCGTGACTGGTGCTGGCCTAAGCGAGGAGATGACAAAGACGTAATAATGTTTTCTGATAGGAGAAAAGAGCCTCACGCCTGAGATGACTGTCCCAAGCGTGAGGCTCTTTGTCATTCTATGTCTGCACGTAGAATAGAGTGTGTCAGGACATAGCGTGCTACTTCTCGCCACTATGTGATGCATGCTAAGACTTTTGGTGAGTTGGCTATGACTGATAGGGCGCTTATCATTCGTCCTTTCATTATGCACACTGGGGAAAGTCTATCCCTAGACTTTCCCCGTGCGGCGTATATTCATTACTTTCACTAGTATCACCCAGTCTGCACACATCCTCTGACACGACTCGCCTTCCTCAAAACAAACAAACGCTTTTCGTTAGACCCCCTGTTAAAATTTTTTATGGAAAGAGACAATTTTATTTGAGAAAGAAAAGTTCTTATGACTCGGACTCGTAAAAGCCTGCTGTCCGTCATACTCTCATGCGCTCTTCTCCTTGCAGGATTCGTAGGAGTGAATGCTCTTATGCCTGTGAGCCCCGCGCATGCTGCGTATACGGAAGTAATGACGAACGGAGATACCCCAAACCGTCAGACGGTTACATCTATTCCTGCGGATAACTCGAATAGTTTCGAACATACCATGTACTTCACTGCTCAGGGTAGCGATGGACAGACCTACACCTCGAACTACTCCAGTTCTAGCCCTGCCGTCCCAGATTCTGTACTGAATCTCGACCAGATGACGAAGGGTGCAGATGGATACTATCACTTTAATGCCGTCATAGAGCTGACTGCTGAAAAAGATGTGCCGATTCTTCAATATGACATCGTGACTCCTTCAGCAAACCAGGGCACTGGAATGCCCCATGTACAGTTCACGGGCGAACCTACCTTCAGCGGTGCGAATGCTGCCGCTGTCCAGGCTGCGACTGAATACTCGAATACGTCTAATCCAGGAAGCTATGCGAAGGCCGCACAGTATAAGGCCCAGTACGGCGAGACCATGCCAAACGTGTACTACATGTATCTGCATGGATCTCTGACCGCTGGTCAGAAGCTTACTGTCACTATCCCTCTGGCTCTGACGAATGCTGATGAACTGGATCTCAAGGCTACGAGCAGCCCAGTTTCACTGACTAATAACATCGGTAACTCTCTGGTTATAGCACCATGGGGAACATATGCTAACTGGGGTACCTCTACCGCCGGACTGCGTTTCGCGAAGACGGATTCTGCACCATACAACCCATACTGGGATAAGTACGAGCCACTGAAGGATAAGACTCTCGACTTCGTTTATACGACGAATAATGCTATATCTCCGAGCACGAGCTACGATTATACCTTTACTGATGTTCCACAGATTCCGAATAACATCGTCGGACTCGATGCGAGCGACTTTAGCTATAAGAATGCTGGCTCTGCACAGTACATGAACGTAGCGGACATGATAGCGAATGGTACTCTAGCGTATACTCGTGGAGGATACTACACTATTAATCTTGCTAAGGTGAAGAAGGCATATGACGGCACAGGCTGGTCCACAAACGGCTGGTATCTCGACCGTTATACGTATCACACGACGGATTCTAAGACTCTGGTGATTCGCGGTGCTGAGAACTCTGACGTCATCAAATCTGGTCACCCATTCGCATACATCGAGCTGTGGCACTACCTGTCCACTGCACAGAATATCTGCATGACTGTGGGAGATACATTTAATCCTGCACAGGGCATTAGCTGGGTTCGCCCATATAATGGCGCTCAGATAAATGATCCGCTCAATAATGATGCGCAGAAGAAGCTCATAGACATAACGTACACCGATGCTCAGGGTAACGAAGTATCTGCTCCAGACACCTCAAAGCCAGGAAAATACACCATCACCTACCGCTATTACAGTGCGAATGCAGATGGCTCACGTACGCAGCTTTCTACCTCTTCGAAGACGCGCCTGTACATCACTGCCCAGAATGCTACTTCCTGCCCACCAGAAGAAACGGCGACAGTCTCCTATGATGCAAACGCTGGTCAGGGTACTGTGCCTTCCCAGAAAGTCACGTATACGGATGATAAGCCAGGTGAGGCTACTCTCGCATCCGGCGAGCAGCTTTCTCGCGAAGGCTATACGCTCAGCTCCTGGAATACCGCTGCTGATGGAAGTGGCACGACTCACGCGCTGGGTTCCCAGCTTACCGGTGTGAAGGCTGATGTGAAGCTCTATGCGCAGTGGACCAAGTCTCAGGCGGAGATAGGTGTGGATGAGGGGAAATTGACCAAAGAAAATCCATGCACCTACTCGGATGAGACGATCCTGAACACCGTCTCGCATATACGCGGGGACGACGGCGCCGAGCTGATGTGGCAGAAGTCTGACCTGAAGGTAGACAGCAGTAAGGTGGACTTCAGTAAGGACGGAACGTATCCGGTGACCGTTACGTATACGCGCGGAACTCCAGCATACCCGAACGGACTGAGTGTCACCGTCAACTACACGCTCAGCGGCGTAGCACAGTGCGCAGCGACAGTCTCGTACGATGCGAACAGGGGAACGGGAACTGTACCATCTCAAAAGGTGCAGTATACCGCAGATAAGAGCGGAACAGTAAAGCTGTCTCGTGGAACTGAGCTGTCTCGCGAGGGATATCTGCTTTCGGGATGGAATACCGCGGCTGACGGGTCCGGCACCGCGCATGCACTCGGCTCCGAACTCACGGATGTAAAGGCAGACGTGAAGCTCTACGCGCAATGGACGAAGTCCCAGGCGGGAATCGACGTGGATAAGAACAAGCTGTCCATAAACCCATGCGTCTACTCCGATGAGACGATTCTCGCCGCTATCACGCATATACGCGGGGACGACGGCGCAGAAATCTCCTGGAAAAAGTCTGATCTGAAGATAGACACCAGCAAGGTTAACTTCACCAAGGACGGCACGTACCCACTAACCGTCACCTACAAGCCAGGCACGAAGGCCTATCCAAACGGTCTGAGCGTCACCATCAACTACACCATCAGCGGCGTAGCACGATGCGTAGTGCCAGCAGATAACGGCGCTCAGAATTCTGCAAAGGCTGTCTCTACCTCCTCCGGAGCAAGCCTCGCAAAGACTGGCTCTGACATCGTAGGATTCGCCACGACAGCAGCAGTACTCATCGTCCTCGGCGGCAGCATGATCCTCATGCGCCGCACGAACGAAGACTAAAAAGCAAGCAAGTACTCGAGGCGGGAACGCGTCAGTTCAGGGGTCTGTGTGAACACCACACAGACCCCTTTCGTATATCCCGCGTATATCCCGCGTATATCCCGCGCTTTCCACTCGCATACACAAGCCATGGCGCGAAATGATGAGCCGTTATAGGCCATTATGTGCGGCTTAAAACATCCTTAAGGCCTTATAGTACAAGGGCTAAGGGGACGTACTAAAACTAGTATCATCTCCGCGAACTCACCTGAATGACAGCATACGAAAGAGGCGTGGCTAAGAACCTGAGATACGTTCTCTGCCACGCCCCCTCTAGCCTTCTGTGGGCTCTTTGGGACTCTCTTTCTCTACCCTATGCTCTAGACGCAGTTCCACGCTTTCGCAGTAGTACTGCTCCTGCCCCGAGAACAGCACACAAAGCCATACCCGTAACAGCCACAGAGACTTCTGCACCGGTCTTCGCGAGATTCTGCTTACCACGTGCAGCGCGAGACGATGGAGACGAAGGCGTCTTCGTCACTGGGACGGTAGTTCCTGGCTCACCTGGCTTATCCTTCGGAGTATCTCTCGGATTTTCAGGATCTCCTGGCTCACCTGGGACGGTGACCGTACCCGCAGGTTTCGTATTCGTCACAGTGAAGCCATCACGCTCGTTACCTGCATATTCTGGAGCATTATATCCTTCTACGGCATCTTCTACCACAGCATAGCGAATCCGCTCGCCGCGAGCATCTACGACAGGCTGATTCTGGAAGATGTTCCTCCACTCACCTGCTTCATTCAGCTGAGCAGAAGCTACCTCGGTACCATTCGCATAAAGATGAACCGTGATACTTTCTGGACGTGCCTTATCTGCATTATTACGGTCATCCCATACTTTCTGCACAGGAATGTTCAGACGCTCAGCCACAGGCTGGTCTGGATCAGGTGTCACAGGCGTATTCGGGGCGAGCTGCATATTCCTCACAGTAAAACCATCTGCAGCCATGGCACTCCCCTGCACATCAGAGGCATACTGCTTACCATCCACAGAGATAACAGAATCCGTTACGCCCACTTCCTGAACCGTGTACACCTTATCTGCATCCGTTCCCGGATCCACAGGCACGTTCGTGAAGCGCCCCGTGAAGTTATTCGCAGGATTGAGTACGAGAGTCTGCCCCGTCGCCACAGTCACGCCCGTAGCCGTATCTTTCTTCATCAGCTCCACAGTCACCGGGTTCGTATTCGACGCATCCACAGCACCCTGAGCATCCAGCCACACCTTCCGCACAGGAATATCCAGGAAACGCTTCGCATTCGTTACTGTAAAGCCGTCACGTTCATTCCCAGTATACGAAGGAGATTCATACCCAGCTACAGCATCTTCCGTCACGCTATACGTAATGCGCGCACCAGAAGCATCCACTACTGGCTGGTTTTCGAAGACGTGCTTCCAGGAGCCAGCAGCATTCAGCTCAGTACTAGCCACCTCAGTACCATTCGCCAGCAGATGCACGGTCACGCTCGCAGGACGACCAGCAGCTACGTTATCGCGATCATCCCATACTTTCTGTACAGGAATGTTCAGACGCTCAGCTACTGGACGGTCTGGATCTGGAGTCACTGGGTTATCCGTCGTGAGCCGCATGTTCGTGATGGTCACGCCAGCAGCATCCGTCACCTTTCCGTCGTTATCATCCACCATATATAGAGCGCCATTCACAGAGATAAGCGAACCGTTAGCACCGGATTCGCGCACAGAGTACACTTCATCTGCATTCGAGCCAGGATCGACAGCCACATTAGTAAAGCGCCCGGTGAAGTTATTCGAAGCATTCAGTTCCACAGTCCGGCCCGTAGCCACACCATTCTTCCACAGCTCCACAGTCACAGGATTCGTATTCGAAGTATCCACAGCACCCTGAGCGTCCAGCCACACCTTCCGCACAGGAATATCTATGAAACGCTTCGCATTCGTGATGGTGAAGCCACTCGCAGCATCTCCGGAATACGCCCCGGCCTCATATCCAGCCACGGGATCTTCGAGAACCGTATAGGAGAGCTGAGCACCGCTCGCATCATGTGTAGGAATATCCGTGAACGTATGGGACCACGTTCCATCAGCAGCAGCGGACATGTCAGCTTCTGCCACAGGCTGCGCACCATCCTTCGCCGTATGCGTCTCAGCATCTACGTCGGCAGCATTCATGAGCTTCACATGAATGCTCTCAGGCCGCTCAGAAGCCACATTCGCGCGGTCATCCCACTTCTTCGTCACCGTGATGGACGTGGATGCATACATACCGAGGTTCACTGTAGGGTTATGCTGGCCAGGCCCCACGACCACGTCACGCACATACCCCTGCCGGTCAGATGTACTGTTTATCCCGGTCGTCGCATCGCCTATACGGGTCACCGAGTATCCGCTCGGTAGCGTGAAACGTACCATGTACGTCTCGTGTCCAGCTCCAGCGAATTCATTCGGAATGATGTTCGTCAGCTCATAGTTCCCCTGAGCATCCGTCGTCGCCGTAATAGGCTGGCCAGAAGTATTCAGCGCTGGAGTTCCATCTGGATAGAGCAGCTCCACCTTCGTATCTGGGACGACGGTTTCACCATCCTGGTACACACCATCGCGATTCGCATCTATCCACACCTTCGTTCCTATGGAACCAAGGCGCGCATAGAAGAGTGTGCGTTCCTGCGGAGTACGGAAGTCATAGGAGCCTTCCAGATCTGCCTCCGAAGCATCGCGGCATCCTGCGCCCGAGGTAGGGCATGGGACGAAGCTTTCGGATACGCCCGTCGTACTCGTCGGCTGCGTGGATGGAAGCATAGCCTTCACATACATGTATCCAGGAATGTCTGGAGGAGTCACCTTCCACGTATCCGCAGTATTAAAAGGATCATTCGGATCCGCGCTCGTATAGACTGGCTGCTTCGAACGACCGCGCGAGCGCCAGAACGTAGACGCGCTCTGGTCTCCCGCTACAGAATACCCTCCACCAGCATTCTGACTCATAGCAGCACCCTTCGGACCGTAGAGTGCGGAGTCCCCCTGAGGTGCCGCATTCGTCACGGTATTCGTGATAGGGCTAGCAGCGGTAAGCTTTTCTCCTGTCTGGATGTCATAGAGAGCTACATCCAGCTGCGAGGATGGGAAGAGACGCGCTACCTGCCAGTTCGCCTGTGGATTCTGGTTACTGTAATGGGTATATGCGTTCGTCGTATCATTCGGATCGTTACGCACGGAGTTACCATTAATCTCCATGTCTATCTCGCCACCCACACGCAGGTACGGGTCGTCGCTCACCGCTATGGCATTATACTGCTCTTCACTAATCACAGCATTCAGACCACGTGCATAGTCATCCGCCACGCTCAGTTCCATAGGGCGCATGAAGTCATCGAAGCTGAGCTTATACATCTCAGCCTTCGAGATCATGGTCACAGGAATATTAATGACATTAAACGTGCGGTCTGTACCGTTCACATTTATAGTCTGCGTCTCCTGACCCACATAGGAAGCAGGATAGGTAAACTTCCAGGCTTTTTCTGGCTTACCATCGAGAGTATTCGTCACATCCACCTGAGTGACAGTCACACCAGAATATACAGCCTTCTGCATTTCTTCTTGATTCGGCACGAGCCATGTGGATGCGAACACGATGTCAAGCGGCTTGTCGAACGTATACTTCGAGTCTATCTTCGCCTTAATAAAGCCCTTATAATCGGTTACACGGTCGATACGCCCCCACAGCGTGGACAGCGTATTCCGGTTCTGGCTAAAGTCCAGCGTCGCACGGTAGTGTAAAGAGCCCGCCTGCCACACATTCAGCGCCGTGGCATCCGTCTGATGGTCGAGACTATTCTCTATCCACACCTGTGGCTTCTGCGTCGCGAAATCTTTGGCTCCATCCAGCAAGCTCTGAGCGCTCGCCCACTGCTCGTAAAGATCTATCTCCGCCGAATCACTATCCGTGAGCACCTGCTGGCCGCGGTAATACGTGCCAGAGCCATCTCGCGCTGTATTCCATGCGCTAAAACGGCTTCCGCCGAGGACCATGCCGAAAATCTCGAGTGCATCCTTTCGTCCGAAGTTCGGACCCCACACATTCGGCTGAACGCAGTATGTATCCTTTCCTGCGTCATCTTTACCAAGCGGCGCGTACGTGGCTACGTCAGTGCCCTGGCCCACACCAGGTATAAACTGCCCAGACTGAATCACACACGTGACTTTATATTCATCTGCCGTATTCCTGTTACGCCAGAAATTCACCGTGTGCGTCGTATTCGCCACGGCATCATCTGCATAAGCACGCGTAGTTCCTCCTACAGCGCTGATAGCTCCTGAGCTAAATATAAAGCAGAGCACAGCGAGTATGGATAGCACTATTTTTGTGTACGCTTTTCGTACACTCATATCGGTCCTCTCTCTTCTTCCTCTTTGAACCTCTGTAAGTTTATATTTTTTAGTTATGCTGTATATGGTTAACCGCTAAATCATTAGCAGAATGTACCCAACTTCCTAGTACGCTATTCTACTAATACCCCCCCCCACTTACCCACCTCCCGCTAAGATAGTGACGGCATAGAAAACGCCCGCGACACGCCGTATATTTTCGGAATTTTCCCGACCTTTTCCGGCGTGTCGCCCACACCGCCAGCAGAGACAGACTGAAAGATGAGGAGAAATTGACAGAAAAAAGCGACCATATACCGAGACACGACACGCGCACATCTATCCTGAGCAGTGCCCGCGCGGCGTTTCCGCTTACTCTGCCCATCGCTTTCGCGTGGTTTTTCCTCGGACTGTCGTACGGCCTGCTCATGGAGTCGAAAGGCTTCCCGCACTGGTATACCGCGCTCATGGCCACGGTTATCTTCGCCGGATCGCTCGAATTCGTCACGGTAGACCTTCTGCTCAGCGTCTTTAACCCGCTTCTCGCCTTCCTCATGGCACTCATGGTGAACGCGCGCTTTCTTTTTTACGGCCTCGCGATGCTCACGAAATACCGCGGCACCGGCCCGAAAAAGTGGTATCTCATTTTCGGTCTGACCGATGAGACCTTTGCGGTTAATTCCTCGCTCGAGATCAGCGAGCGCGACGCTGCGCGAGGTGCGAGCCGCGGGTGGGTATACTTTTTCGTCACCTTCTTCAGCCACGGCTACTGGGTACTCAGTTCGCTGTTCGGCTCGCTCATCGGCGCGAGTCTACCGTTCAGCACGCGCGGTATCGATTTCGTGCTCACGGCCATGTTCGTGACCATCTTCCTCGACGAATGGCTGAAGACGCGCCGTCATTCGTCCGCGGCCATCGGCGTGCTCGTATCGCTCGGCTGCCTGCTCGTCTTCGGCCCGAACGCCTTCCTCATTCCGACCATGCTGGGGATGCTCGCCATCTTCAGCGTCCTGTACTGGCGGCGTTCTGCGTCTTCTGCTTCTTCTGCCAATTCTTCCTCTTCTTCGAAGGACCTCCTCTCATGACCATGACTCTTCTCCAGAGCCTGCTGATGATAGCCGCAGCCGCTCTCGGCACGATGTGCACGCGCTTCCTGCCGTTCCTCGTTTTCCCGGAGAATAAGCCCGTTCCCCCGTTTATTCTCTACCTAGGCAAGGCGCTGCCTCTGGCGGTGATGGGTATGCTCGTCGTGTACTCGCTGCGTTCCACTCCTGTACTCAGCGCTCCGTATGGTGCCCCTGAGCTGATTTCGCTGGCGGCGCTTGTCGCTGTGCATCTGCGCTGGCGGAATATGCTGGTGAGTATGGCTGTGGGGACTATCCTGTATATGGTTCTTATCCAGACTGTGTTTGCATAAATTTTCTTTTCCTCGAAAGGATGATGTCCCATGACTGCTTCCGCTCCTCTTACTGTTCTGTGCCATCCACGCTGCTCCACCTGTGCGAAGGCTCTCGCCTGGCTGGATGAGCACGGCATCGAGTATCACTGGCGTAGCATCATCGAGGAGAATCCTTCGTCAGATGAGCTCTCGCGCTGGATTCCTACCAGCGGTCTGAGCATCCGCCGATTCTTTAACACGTCGGGCATGGCGTACCGCTCTCAGAATGTGAAGGCTCAGCTGGATGACTGGGAGAAGACGCTGAGTCCGGCTGAGGTCCAGACGAAGGCCATCGATCTGCTGAGCACCGACGGTATGCTGTGCAAGCGTCCTCTCATACTGGATGCCGAGGGGAACTTCGTGGCTGTGGGGTTTAAAGTGGCCGAATGGGAAGCGGCACTGCTGTAAGTGCAGACGACGACGTGGCTCTTTTTTGCGAGTTATTCCACTTTGAGCCTTCCTCATCGAGGAAAATGGAATAACTCGCAAAAAAGTCACAAAAATCAGTCAGCGTAGCCCAGTCCCTCACACACCCACCCCACACCCCACACCGAAAGCACCCCACACCCCATGCGCTACCACCTTCTCGACGCCCTGCGCGGCTTCGCCCTCGTGAATATGATCGCCTACCACACGCTCTGGGACGTAGTTCAGACTGTTCCGCAGACCATACCCCAGAACAGCGCAGGAGCCCTCACTCCCGCCCTCCTGTTCACCCCCGCCATCCACACGTGGCAGCAGGCCATAGGCTTCACCTTCATCTTCCTCGCCGGCTTCTGCTTCCCGCTCGGCCGCTACCCCCTGCGTCGTGGCGTAGAGCTCATCGCGCTCGGAGAAGTCATCTCCCTCGTCACATTTCTAGCCATTGCGGACGAGCCTGTACGTTTCGGCGTGCTCACGCTCATCGGCTTCGGCATGCTTCTGCTCGCCCTCGTCCACGCGTGGACGCGCACGCTGCATCCGGCGTGGATGGCTCTGCTCGGAGTGCTGAGCCTGGCCGCGTTCGTCGTCTTCCATGACGTGCAGTCCGGCGGCGCTCAGTCCTGGCTGTACGCAAACTCCTTCACCGCCCTGCTCGGCTTCCCGCCCGCCGGCTTCGTCTCCTCAGACTACTACCCGCTCGTGCCGCACGTCTTCGTCATGCTGGCCGGCCTGTGCGCGTACCGCTGCTCTTCATCCTTCCTGCCAATTTTCTCCCACCACGCCCCCACCCCTCTCGGCCGAGGACTCGAATGGATGGGGCGTCATTCCCTGGCCATCTACCTCGGACACCAGGTGGTTATTTATGCAGTGGTGGTAGGATTTGTATATATGCTCTCTATCTAAAGCGAGGTGGCTAATATGAAAGAATACGATTCCGTGAAATTGCTCAAAGATTTTGATGGTATCCGCCTTGGAACACGAGGAGCAATAGTGTCGGATTACACCGAAGCGTTTGATGTGGAGTTCTTCGATACTGACGGCGACACTATAGACGTCGTTACCGTACCAGCTGAACTTCTCGAACTCGTCCATAGTTTCGACAGAAAACGTGGATATTAAATGTCTCTACGTGTGATGGGCCGCTCATTCCACGGCCCATCACACAGCTCCTCGCCTAGTTCAGCTTCGAATGCCGGTATGAGTAGGCGAAGTAGAGGACTATGCCTGCGGCCAGCCACACGAGGAAGCGAATCCAGGTGAGGACGGAAAGATTGACCATAACGAACAGGCAGGCGCAGGCTATCAGCACGGGCAGCCACGGACTGCCCGGAACGCGGAAAGCGCGGTCGAGGTCCGGGCGACGCCGGCGCATGATGGGCACGCCCACGCAGACGAGGACGAATGCCGAAAGCGTACCGATGTTCACCATATCCGCGAGAATCCCCACGTCCAGCGTGGAAGCGATGACCGCTATCCCGGCGCCGACGGCGAGCTGAAGACCCACCGGAATGCCGCGCGCGTTCGTCTTCGAGAGGCCGTGAGGCAGCAGGCCGTCGCGGCTCATGGCGAAGATGACGCGGGTCAGGCCCAGAAGCAGTACCATGACTACGGTAGTCAGGCCTATGACGATGCCGAAGGAAATGATGGTGGCAGCCCAGTTCGCCCCCACGAGCTCGAAGGCCGTGGACAGGGACGGGCTCGCTTGCTTCGCGAGATCCTTATACGAGACCATGCCGGATGTGACGATGGCCACGAGAATGTACAGCGCGATGACGATGCCGAGGCCCAGCGTAATGCCGCGCGGAATAGTGCGCTTCGGATCTTTCGCCTCTTCCGAGGCCGTGGCCACTACATCAAATCCGAGGAAGGCGAAGAAGACGAGAGCGGTACCCGAGAAGATGCCGGCCACGCCATACATGGTGGCTGGGGCGCCGGAGAGCCATTGGAACAGGGGTTGCTCGAGGGTGACGAGGGCCGAGGATACCGCGCCTGCTCCTGCAGCACCCGCATCAGCCGCAGCACCCGCAGTCTGAGCGCTCGTCGCGTCTGGAATAAACGGCACGAAATGTCCCGGATTAAAGTAGAAGAAGCCCACGACGATGATGAAGAGGACCACGCCCACTTTAATGACGGTCAGCACCGAATCCACGCGGCTCGACAGCTTCGTACCGAGGATGAGCAGGACGGTAAAGAAGGCCACGACCACGAACGGCGCGAGGTCCACGGTTAGACCACCCGAGCCTCCGAGCCGCACGCTCGTGCTCACTGGCAGTCCCACGAGCCGCAAGAAGTCCCCGAGGTACACGCCCCAGTACTTCGCGACGACCGAGCCGGCCATGAGCATCTCGAGGATAAGATCCCAGCCGATGATCCACGCCACGAATTCGCCGAGCGTGGTATACGTGAAGGTGTACGCTGATCCCGCCGCCGGAACCATGGATGCAAACTCCGCATAACACAGCGCCACACCCGTGCATACCGCGCCCGCGATGAGGAAGCTGATGATAGCCGCCGGCCCCGCGTGGAAGGCGATGGTCTGCGCGCCGATGGAAAAGATGCCCGCTCCCACGGCCACCGCCACAGCCATCGTGGCCAGATCCCACACGCCGAGTTCGCGCTTGAGCGACCTGCCCTCGGCATGGGTCTGCTCAAGTGCGGATTCTATGGATTTCGTACGCAGAAGGCCCGCGTTTCTCGTCTCTCTCGTAGTTTTCACAGGGCTTAGTTTAGCGTGGATGACCGTCAATTTCCCGGTACGGCTCATACCGTAAGATAAGAGGTATGGTAGATTTAACGAAACCGCAGATTAAGCAGTTGCGCGGTATGGCTCATCAGCTCAGCCCGCTCCTGCTCATAGGGAAGAATAACATCACGGAGACGGTTCTCGCGCAGACGAATGACCTGCTGAATGATCATGAGCTCATTAAGGGCCAGCTTCAGGAAGGTTCCCTGCTCACTGCGAAGGAAGCGGCGGCTGAGCTCGCGGAGAATACGGGCGCTGCTGTGGTGCAGACCATAGGGCATCGCTTCGTCCTGTACCGCCGTTCGCGCCGGAAGGATTATAAGAACTACATTCAGCTCGTGCGCGAGTAGGGCGAGTAGCGCGAGTAAAGAAAAATGGCTGAGTCTGGAAAGGCTCAGCCATCTTTTTATGCCTTACAGCTCCAGTAGTGCGGACTGGCGTATCTGCAGGTCACATGTGGTCGAGTACCTGCGCACAGGCCCTTTATACCCTTCGATGCGCTCGATGAGAAAGTCCACTGCTGCGCGCGCAAAGTCATCCACATGCGGATTAATGGTGGTGAGCGTAGGGTTCGAGTACTGGGCTTCAGGGACATTATCAAAACCTACGATGGCCACGTCTTCAGGAATGCGCACTCCGCGTGAGGCGAGCGCGTGAATGACGCCGAAAGCGACTGCGTCATTCGCGCAGACGATAGCGTCAGGCAGTTCGAGATGCCCCGCGTCGATGTCTTCGAGAAGGTGCGCGGCGAGCTCGGCGCCATTCTTATGATCTATGAACATGCAGTCACGAATAACGCGGGTATCTACTGTCCGCCCGTTTTCCCGAAGCGCATCACAGTATCCCTTCGTGCGCATATCCACTGTACCAAAGCACGAGGCGTCGATGCGCGCGAGATAGTCTGACTCGGATTCGTCCTCGGAGCGCAGAGGTGCTCCCGCAAAGGCGATGCGCTGCTTGCCGGAACGAATGAGACGAGTCACCACATCCTTCGTCATCTCGTAGCTCGGCATGGTCACGCTGTCCACTTTCCCGAAGGCGTCAAATTCTGACGCGAAGACGACCGGGTACGACTGAGAGAAAATTGGCGAATCTTCCGCAGCGCGGTCTCCCAAAAAGAAAATCCAGCCATCCGCAGGCAGCTTATGCGTCTCCGGCAGAATGCTCTCCGCACTCTGATGATGGAAGCCGTACGTGCTCGTCACCACACCATAGCCGCGAGCGCGTGCCGCTTGAATGATATTATCCGTCAAATACGCGCTAAACGGCTGCGAAAAGTCCGCGATGCCGAGGCCCAGCAGCTTCGTCGCGCCCGTACGCATAGTCCGCGCGGCGAGATTCACCTGATATCCGAGCTCATCCATCACCCGGCGCACGCGAGCGCGCGTCTGAGGGCGCATATTCCCCGTATCATTCAGCACGTTCGACACAGTCTTGATGGACACGCCTGCGGCCGCGGCGACCTGGGTGATGGTGACTCGTTTGGACATGGTTCTATCTTACCTCACCACCACAGCAGTCCACGAGACCGCTGGGAGGGTGACTTTCACGCGCGTTGCTCCGGACACACCAGATTCCCCGGCCCCACCGGATTCGGATGCAGACTCATCACCAGCACTTCCGCCACTGATGAGCCGCGCCGTATCATTACGCGCAGGTGTGACACGATCCTGATTCTCTACTGTGTTCGCGGCAGAGAGATCATCATCGTGCAGGGTGGTCGCCTCGACTTCGCTGAACCCGGATGAGCCCGCAAAGTCAGACGGTACCACGATTTCTACATCCGCCGCCGTATCCAGCGAGCGGTTCGTGAGGAAGACGGCGTACGAGCCGTCCTCACGCTTGATAACGACAGAATTGACAGACTCGACATCCCCGTACGCCTTCGCCTGTATCAGCGTGGACGTCTGCTTCGGCGCGAGGACGGTGCCGCCCTTCGCCAGACGCGCGGTCAGCGAGAACGGGTAGAACGTGGTCTGACGCCACGCGTCGCCTCCACGCTGAGTCATGATAGGAGCGATGACGTTCACGAGCTGTGCGAGCGAGGCGGACTTCACACGGTCCGCGTTCTTCAGCAACGTGATGAGCAGGTCGCCGAAGACCACCGCGTCCGCCGCCGTGTACACGTCTTCGAGCAGGTGCGGCGCCACCGGCCAGTTGCCTATGCCCGCCGGCACGACGCTCGGCTGAGCGCTCTGATACCACACGTTCCATTCGTCGAAGCTGATGTACACGTCATGCGCGCTCTTCGCCTTCGCTTTCGCCGCGTCGATGAGCGCTCCCACTTCCTTAATAAAGCCGTCCATGTCCACGCCGGACGCGAGGAAACTCTGCATGTCGCCGTCGTAGCGCGCCGGCTCGTAGTACGCATGGCAGGACACGAAGTCCACGAGATCATACGTATGGCTCAGCACCGTATCTTCCCACTGTCCAAAGGTCGGCATGTTATGTCCGCTCGATCCGCACACGACGAGTTCCACGTTCGGGTCGATCTGCCGAATGCCGCGCGCCACGTCCGCGGCGAGCGTTCCGTAGTTCTCTGCGCTTTTATGGCCGAGCTGCCATGGCCCGTCCATCTCGTTTCCGAGGCACCACATGCGGATGTTCAGCGGTTCGTCCGCTCCGTTCGCGCGGCGCTGCTCGGACAGCTGCGTGCCGCCCGGCACGTTCGCGTATTCGACGAGGTCGAGCGCTTCCTGCAGCCCGCGCGTGCCGAGATTCACCGCTTCCATCAATTCATTCGGCCGTCCATCCACGCTAAGCTTTTTCAGCCACGCGTCCATCTCGTGCAGTCCGAATTCGTTCGTTTCCGTGGAGTGCCAGGCCGTGTCGAGCCGGCGCGGCCTGCTGTCGCGCGGCCCCACGCCGTCCTCCCACCGGTAGCCCGAGACGAAGTTTCCGCCCGGATAGCGGATAGTCGTCGCTCCCAATTCTCGCACCAGCTCCAGCACATCTTCCCGGAAGCCGTCCTCATCTGCGCGAGGATGTCCTGGCTCGTATATTCCTTCGTACACGCAGCGTCCGAGGTGCTCTACGAACGAGCCGAAGATGCGGTCTGGCACTGCGGAAAGCTCGAAGTGGTCGTCCGCGATAATGCGTGCGGTCAGTGGTTCCTGTGTGCTCTGGCGAGGCTGGTCGGTCATCGTCGGTGTCCTCCATCTAGTACAACCTTGTATCTCTACGTACTAGTATATCGTTTACCCAGCGCGACACGCCGATGCTTTTACTTTACCGCTCTCGTCGCTAAGAATGCTGGAATGTTCTTTTCCGCCAGTGGCCCCGAGCTCAAGGTATCCTCATACAGCCCCGTCAGCGTGAATCCCGCAGCGAGCTGTCCTCCTATCTGCTCAGTGAAAGAATGGGAGAATTGAAATCCGGAATCCTCAGCTTCCAGGTACGCGCGCTGCTCGGCGTTCTCGAGCGGGTTAAACGGCAGACTCCAGCGCACGATAAGGCTACTTCTCTCCAGACAGGCGCTTATGCCGCTTCTTCGATTCCGTCACCACGAACTCGAGGTATCCGCGCGCGATGTCCTCGTCGAGATGAACGTCGTGTGCGAGAGCAGTCAGACGCGTGCGCTGACGCTCTTCGCGGCTCGCATCGAGCGCCGCAAAGCCCGCCTGCGCCTTCAGCACGCCCACCTCGTGCGTGGCCTCGAAGCGACGCGCGAGAAGGCGGATGATCTCATCATCGATCTCGTCGATGCGCGTGCGGAGGCTTTCTATAGCCTGGGCTGGAGTGCTCTGATTATCGGCAAGTTCCTGAATATCTGTCTGTATCATTATGTGTCCTTTTCGTGAAAATGGGATGTTTGTAGTCGTAAATGACCGTCCGGCTTTCTGGCTTTTTGGCTATATTCTGCGGTTTTTCGAAGAAAGCTTGTGTTTACATCTCGAAGTCAACGGTCATTCGTGACTACAAACAGCCCGTTTTACTCGTTTTTTCTAGAGTGCTCGAATCAGAGAGCTCTCGCGCAGCACGTGTCCGCCGCACGTCCGCAACGCGTCCGCCGCACGTCCGCCCCCGCCCCCACAGCCATCAGCCACACGCAAAAAGCGGCGCCACGCACAGCCCCCACAGACCACACGCGACACCGCCCTCGCTCTACGCCTAGCGCCTAGCGCCCGGAAAAAGCCTTAGTTCCCCTGTGCCAGCATACGGAAGAACTCCGCATTCGTCTGGGTCTTCTTCAGACGACCCACGAGCTGCTGGTACGATGCCTCTGGCTCCAGTCCGCCCAGCGCACGGCGCAGACGGTAGATGAGTGGCATCTCGCTCGGATCTGTAATGAGCTCTTCACGACGTGTGGAGGATGCATTAATGTCGATAGCTGGGAAGAGACGCTTCTCCGACAGCTCACGCGACAGACGCAGCTCCATGTTACCGGTGCCCTTAAATTCTTCGAAGATCACTTCATCCATCTTCGAGCCCGTCTCCACAAGCGCAGAGGAGATAATGGTAAGCGAGCCACCATTCTCGATGTTACGAGCAGCACCGAAGAACTTCTTCGGAGGATACAGCGCCTGAGCATCCACACCACCAGAGAGGATGCGTCCCGAGGCTGGAGCGGCGATGTTATATGCGCGAGCCAGACGGGTCATGGAGTCCAGCAGCACGACCACATCCTGACCAAGCTCCACGAGACGCTTCGCGCGCTCGATGGCCAGCTCTGCCACGATGGTGTGATCCGTAGCTGGGCGGTCGAAGGTGGAGGAGATAATCTCGCCCTGCACCGTGCGCTCCATATCCGTCACTTCTTCTGGACGTTCGTCCACGAGGACCACCATGAGGTGGACTTCCGGATTATTCGCCGTGATGGAATTCGCGATGGACTGCAGGGTGATGGTCTTACCCGCCTTCGGAGGCGAGACGATCAGACCACGCTGCCCCTTACCGATAGGCGACACGATGTCGATGATGCGCCCCACGATGTTATTCGGCGCCGTCTCCATCTTCAGACGCTCCTGTGGATACAGTGGCGTGAGCTTCGAGAACTGTGGGCGCTGTGCTGCATCATCCAGGCTCAGACCGTTAATGGTCTCGATGGACTGCAGCGGCACGAACTTCTGGCGCTGGTTACGACGGTCATCGCGCGCATTCTTAATGTAGCCGCGCACCGCATCCCCCTTACGCAGGCCATACTTCTTCACCTGTCCCATGGACACATACACGTCATTCGGACCTGGCAGGTAGCCAGATGTACGTACGAAGGCATACGAGTCGAGGATGTCTACCACACCGGCCACTGGAATGAGGTCATCATTCATAGCATCGCGCGAGTCCTCACGTTCCGTACGGTCTGCGCGCTCGGAACGCTCGCCGCGCTCATCATAGCGGGAGCTGGCACGACGAGACGTGCGCTCGTAGCGCTCGTCCGCGTCCTCGTCATCATGACGGTATCCGCTGACGCGCCCACGGCTTTCGTTCTGCTCTGCCTCCTCGTCCAAACGCATGCGGTCTGCACGCGACAGGCGGTTACGACGGTCATTCATGGATGCTCCAGCACGCGCTTCACGCTGTGCTGCAGCCTGTGCGATGGTTTCAGCGCGTTCGCGCTCCGAACGGTCCGGCAGCGCCGAGAGAATGTCATTCAGATCTGCCTTCGCCTGATGACGGCTCGCCTCGCGCTCTGCCTGCTCTTCTTCCGTCAGCAGAGGCTTGCGCGCGCGGCGTGGCAGCTCCACGCCGAGGTCGAGTGCTGGCTTCGCTGCAGCTTTCGGCGCAGTACGGCTCGGCAGCTTAATGCCCAATTCTTCCGCAGCCGGGGTCTTTCGCGCCCGAGCTGGCGCTTTCTTTACTGGAGGTAGCTCGATGTCCAGAAGATTCATCTGCGCTGGAGCTTCTGGCTCTGCGACTGGAGCAGCTTCAGCCACGTCTTCCGCTGGTTCTTCAGCAGGAGCTGGAGCTGGAGCGGCTTCAGTCTTCTTCGCTGCAGCCTTCTTAGGCTTCACAGTCTTCACACTCACGCCTGCAGGCGCATCCCCACCACTGCGCGCCCGCTCGATGACGTCGATGAGCTCAGGCTTACGCATGGTCGATGTGCCGCGCAGCATCATTTGCTTCGCCAGCTCGCGTAATTCTGGGAGCTTCATGTCTTTAAGATTCGTATTTGCCACTCGTGTGACCTCTCCTATAGTAAAACTATATCCTACGGTGTAGCTCTGAAATCAGAAGCCTGAAGGAAAAGCATCTACGTTGAAAAAATGCCGTTATATAAACGAACTGATGTTTAGTATATACCATGCGTGGGACGACACACAGATGAGAAGAGAAGGAGAAATTGACCTTCAGAAAAAAGAAAGCTGTCTGCACGCAAAAGCACGTGCAGACAGCTCTTTACAGCGCGAACGGCCTAGCGGCGGTGTGCGCGGTAGAAGTTAATGAGAGCCTGCGTGGACTGATCCTGAGCAGCCAGAGCCTCATCATCCTGCGAGATAGCAGGAGCGATCTGCTTCGCGAGAACCTTACCGAGCTCCACGCCCCACTGATCGTACGAATCCAGGCCCCAGACGGTGCCCTCGACGAGCGTGATGTGCTCATACAGAGCGATGAGCTCACCCACAGCAAATGGAGACAGCGTGTCACCCAGAATGGAGGTGGTAGGACGGTTACCCGTGAAGACGCGAGCTGGAACGATAGCCTCATCCGTACCCTCAGCGCGTACTTCCTCAGCAGTCTTACCGAAGGCCAGAGCCTTCGTCTGAGCCAGGTAGTTCGCCAGGAACAGCTCGTGCACATCCTGCTCGCCATCCTTCGTCGCGTTCGGAGTGTTCGCAAAAGCGATGAAATCAGCAGGAATCAGGCGCGTACCCTGGTGGATGAGCTGATAGAAGGCGTGCTGACCATTCGTGCCAGGCTCGCCCCAGAAGATCTCACCCGTCTGCGAGGTGACAGGAGTGCCATCCCAACGTACGGACTTACCGTTCGACTCCATGGTCAGCTGCTGCAGGTATGCAGCGAAACGGTGGAGGTACTGGTTATATGGCAGAACAGCGTGGGAGTGTGCACCGAAGAAGTTCACATACCACACGTTCATCAGACCCATGAGAGCCACGACGTTACGCTCCATAGGAGTCGTCGCGAAGTACTCGTCGATGGCATGGAAGCCGCGCAGGAAGTCTTCGAAACGTTCTGGACCGTAGACGATGGCGATGGACGTACCGACAGCGGAGTCCACAGAGTAGCGGCCGCCTACCCAGTTCCAGAAGCCGAAAGCGTTCTCAGGGTCGATGCCGAACTCAGCGACCTTATCCAGAGCGGTAGACACGGCGATGAAGTGCTTCGCCACTGCTTCAGCGTTCTTCTCGTCCGAACCGTCGATGGCACCGTTTGCCTTCAGGGTCTCGAGCAGCCAGGTGCGCGCAGAGCGTGCATTCGTCAGGGTCTCGAGGGTGGTGAAGGTCTTCGACACGACGATGAACAGCGTGGTCTCTGGGTCGATGCCCTTGAGCTTTTCTGCCATGTCGTTAGGGTCGATGTTCGAGACGTAGCGAGCGGAGATGCCAGCGTCGTTATATGCCTTCAGAGCTTCGTACACCATGACTGGACCCAAGTCAGAACCACCGATACCGATGTTCACCACGGTGTCTATCTTCTTACCGGTCACGCCAGTCCACTCACCGGAGCGCACCTTATTCGCGAAAGCGTAGATGCGGCTGAGTACCTCGTGCACATCCTTCACGGTATCCTGACCGTCCACGATGTACTTGCCTTCATCCTCAGCTGGGCGGCGCAGAGCGGTGTGGAGCACGGCGCGGTCTTCGGTGTTATTAATGTGCACACCGGTGTACTGCTGCTGGATGCGCTCCTCGAGCTTCACATCCTTCGCGAGGTCTGCGAAAAGCTGAAGAGTCTCTGGCTTAATGAGGTTCTTCGAGAGGTCGAAGTGGAGGTCTCCTGCTTCGAAGCTCAGGCTCGCGGTGCGGTTTGCGTCCTGCTCGAACCACTGACGCAGGTTAATGCCGTCAGCCTGCAACTGGTCGAAGTGCTTCTGCAGTGCAGCCCACGCAGGAGTCTGCGTCGCGTCGATAGGTGGATTAATGGCCATGGCCAGTCCTTTCATACCGTTCATAGCGTTTTGCGCGGTCTGACGTATCCGAGGTGCCGGGGGCGTCTTACGTTTCCTCCGTACCCGCGTTTCCCGCGAAAAACGCGTACGTCCTTGTCGTACTGCCTTATACGATAGTAGGGAAAGCGGACACGTGCGCGTGTGAGCGTGGGGCCGGTGAGCATGATTTGCGAACGTTTGCATTTATTCTGTGTTCGACTCCATCTTTTCTGCTTTCCCCACTTCCCACTCCAGGAGATTCTCATGAACGTTACTATCCTGTACGCCTACCCTCACGATGGCGGATATAATCACGCTGTCCTCGAAGCTGTTCAGGCAGGTTTTTCGTCGCGCACGGACAGCACGTCGGCGGATACCCCCGTCCATATCACTACTCTCGACCTCTATAAGGAAGGCTTCGATCCCATCCTGCGCTTCGATGCCGAGCATCGCCGCCGCGACCTCATCCACGATCCTTCCACCGAAAAGTACCGCGCCCTCATCGCAGACAGCGACCTTCTCGTTTTCATCTTCCCCATCTGGTGGTCCGGCATGCCCGCCATTTTGAAGGGCTTCATCGACCGCGTCTTCGTCAAGGGCTTCGCATACCGCTATAAGGGCATTCTTCCGGAAGGCCTTCTCAAAGGAAAGAAAGCGTGGATCATCACCTCGGACGATACGCCTGGCTGGTTCGCGCGCTTCTTCGAGCCCGATTATGGAAAAGTTCTGCGTCATCAGATCCTCGGCATCATGTGCGGCATAAAGACCGTGCGCCACGACAGTATGCATTATATGCGCGCATCCACGCCGCGTCGCCGTGAGGCTTTTCTTCAGCGCGTGCAGCGTTTCGCATCGCGCGTACGCGTGTAGTTATTTTTTTGTTTGTCAATTCTCGCGCCACGCGGGTTTGCCTTATCCCACGGATATGCTACACTATTATTTTCGTACGGGAATGCACATTCCTGTATCGCCGCTTTAGCTCAGTTGGTAGAGCGTCTCACTCGTAATGAGAAGGTCGCCGGTCCGATTCCGGCAAGCGGCTCTTTTTTATATCTACCGGTGCGCTTGGATGCGCGCCCTTCGAAGTTTTGCGTGAGTGGCGGAATTGGTAGACGCGCAGGATTTAGGTTCCTGTTCTTCGGAGTGAGGGTTCGAGTCCCTTCTCGCGCACTTTGTGAAAATGGCTTGAATACTGGGACGTGAGGCGGTTTTCCTCACTTATGGGCTTATTCCGACAGTCGCTTTTCGACCCTCCCGCACTTTAGGGCTTATTCCGACGCACGCCTTCCCCACGGCTGGGCGCCTGAAACAGAAGAATGGCTTAAATACTCCTCTTTCACGATGTGCGGCCACATGGGCGGTGAGCCTGAGCGTCGGGATTAGCCCAAAAGTGCTAAACCTCCTCAGACAGAGTGTCGGGTTTAGCCCAAAAGTGGCCGAATGCGCTCCCGCACATGGTGTTGTTTGTAAAACATCTCACACCCGCACCCATTTTTTAGGATTTTTCCAGTCTCGTGCGCCGCGAATGAGACGATTTACAAACAACTTACCTGCCCCTCCCACGCCGAAAAAGTGAGACGATTTACAGCCCGACGCGCCACTCGCCTCACAGCCCCATATCCCCACATCGTGTACCATAGACCCTACAGAACACACACTGCCCCCCACAAAAAGAAAAAGGAAAACCGACGATGTTTGAACCTACTTCTGTGTACACTCCAGCCCCGAACCGCTACGCCCCAGACTCCCCCGTCCAGTACCGCCGCACAGGCACGAGCGGACTAAAGCTTCCCTCTGTCAGCCTCGGCTTGTGGCATAATTTCGGGGATAACACTCCGTATGAGACCATGACGAGCCTCATTTTCACTGCGTTCGACCACGGCATCACGCACTTCGACCTCGCAAATAATTACGGCCCCGAGCCAGGCTCAGCCGAGAAAAACTTCGGCCTCATCCTGAAAAAGAGCCTGACCGCCCACCGCGACGAACTCATCATCTCCACGAAGGCTGGTTACGAGATGTGGGCAGGCCCGTACGGAGACGGCGGCAGCCGCAAGTACCTTCTCTCCAGCCTCGACCAGTCTCTCACTCGCCTCGGCCTGGAGTACGTGGATATCTTCTACCATCACCGCATGGATCCTGAGACTCCCCTCGAAGAAACCATGGGAGCCCTCGCCCACGCAGTCACATCCGGAAAAGCCCTCTACGTGGGACTGTCGAACTATGATGGCCCTACTCTCGAGAAAGCCACAGCGCTCCTCGACGAGCTGCATGTCCCGTTCATCATAAACCAAAACCGCTATAATATCTTCGACCGCACTATAGAAAAGAATGGTCTCAAAGATACGGCGAAAAAGCTCGGAAAAGGCATCATCACCTTCTCCCCACTGGATCAAGGCCAGCTGACGAATCGCTACCTGGATGGCATTCCTGCAGATAGCCGCGCAGCACACGACCCACGTTTCCTGAAAGCCAGCGACCTCACCGCCACGCGCATCCAGCAGATTCGCGCACTGAACGACCTCGCCCTGCAGCGTGGCCAGAGTCTCGCCGAGATGGCGCTGGCCTGGATTCTGCAGGACAGCGCCATCACGTCGGTTCTCATAGGAGCATCGAAGCCAGCGCAAATTCTCGATAACATCCGCGCTCTGGAAAACACGGAGTTCTGCACGGAAGAATTGGAAAAAATAAACGCTATAGCAGAATCTCGCTAAAGCGGGCCGCCAGCGCACGCAGCGCCTTCCCGCGGTGCGAGATGGCGTTCTTCTGCTCGGCCGTCAGCTCGGCGCTCGTCAGCTCGGACGCGCCATCCGGCTGATCATTCGGCACGAAAAGCGGATCATAGCCGAAGCCGTTCGTGCCGCGCGGCTCACGCAGCAGGCGGCCTTCCATGTCGCGGACCTCCACAGCCTCGACGTCCGCGTCCGTGCCCGCGAGCGCAGCCGGCACGACGAGCGCTGCCGCACAGCGGAAACGCGCGCCACGCGCAGCATCCGGAATATCCGCCAGCTGAGCGAGCAGCAGCGCGTTATTCGCCGCGTCGTCGCCATGCCGGCCACTCCAGCGCGCAGACAGGATGCCTGGCGCCATGCCGAGGACGTCCACGATGAGGCCGGAATCGTCCGCGATGGCAGGCAGTCCGGTGCGGCGAGCGGCGTCACGCGCCTTCAGCAGCGCGTTCTGCTCAAAGGTCGTACCGTCTTCCACGGGATCTGGCAGGCCGAGCTCGCCGGACGTGACGAATTCGAAGGTGCGAGCGGGACGTGCAGCGCCGGTACCCGCGCTCTGTGCATCTGCAGACCGGTCAGAACGCTCGGCAGCAGAACGCTCGGCGAGAGCTTCTCGGATCACTCTGTCTATTTCGCGAATTTTACCGCTATTATGAGTGGATATGACCACGCGCTGCACGTCCGCCGCGCGCTGCGCCTGTTCGCTCGTAGAGGCGTTTTCCATAGCCTTCACACTCCTTTTCCTTATTTTCCGATTCTTTCGCGCCCTTCCGCCGCACACCATGACGCCGTCGTGTGCTCCCGAATCGGAGCGATAAAAAAATGCGGGCAGAATGGCTCTTCTCTACCATTCTACCCACATCGTTCTACGCGCATGGCGCTTATTACGCTCGTCACGTGCCTGAAGCGCGACGCGACGTGCCTGAGCCGACAGCTTACAGCCTACGCCGCCAAAGCCTCGCGCTGCAGTGCCTGCAGCTCACGGTTGCCCTTTTCAGCCAGGTCCAGCAGTACGCCCAGCTCGTCACGCGAGTACGGAGCACCTTCCGCCGTTCCCTGCACCTCGATGAAGCGCCCGGAGCCTGTCATAGCCACGTTCATATCCGTCTGCGCATGCGAATCTTCCACATATGGCAGATCCAGCATAGGCGTGCCATGAATGATGCCCACAGAAATAGCGGACACCTGGTCGGTGAGCACACGCGCATCCTTCGCCACGTGTCCCTTCTGCCGCGCCCACTCGATGGCATCAGCCAGCGCCACGTATGCACCCGTAATAGATGCCGTACGCGTGCCGCCGTCTGCCTGCAGAACGTCGCAGTCTATCTGAATCTGGTTTTCACCCAGCGCCTTCATATCCACCACGCCGCGCAGCACACGGCCGATGAGGCGGCTGATTTCATGCGTGCGTCCGCCCACTTTTCCGCGGATGGACTCGCGGTCCGTGCGCTCGGCTGTAGCGCGAGGCAGCATGGAATATTCGGCTGTCACCCAGCCGAGTCCCGAGTCGCGTCGCCAGCGCGGTACACCTTCGGTAAATGTAGCTGTGCATAGAACGCGCGTATTTCCGCACTGAATGAGCACGGATCCCTCTGGCGCGTCCGTCCAATTTCGCTGGATGGTCACGGGACGGATTTCGTCCGTCGCTCGCCCATCCGCGCGAGTCGTGTGAGTATGAGCCGTTTCGGTCATAATTCTCTAGCCTCTTATCTTCTTTTCGTCAGCACGGCGTCCACACCGCGCGTTAACCCGTCGCGCAGGATGGATAAGGCATGGGTATGCGGAAGAGCGACATGCTGTCATATTCTGTTCGCTCGTTTTACTTTTTTCTCAGCCGAGCACGCTGATTCAGGCAGTTTCCATTCTACCCGTTCGTCTGCCCATAGAACGCGTTCGAGAGTGTTCCGCGTGTCTGCTCGTTTTGTATATTTATGACAATTCTTCCTCTTCTTTCACCTGTCTTTTTGCATACCGTCTTTCACCACACACAGGTGTGAAGATTTTGCCCTAACCCTTAGATACACTGTGTTTCATGATTTATTTCGTCGCACTTTTCCGCTTTGCGGTCGCTTTTTTCGCTTTGGCAGGTACATCTAAAACGTGGATGCTCGGACAGACCCAGAATCTCGTGTATTTCACCCATCAGACGAATCTGCTCATCGCTCTCGTTTTCATCTGGGCGGGCTTTGCAAGCCTGCTGAAGGGCATCCAGCCACCTGCCTGGCTGAAGGGCGCTGTCACCCTGAACATCATCATCACCGGACTCGTGGCCTGGCTGGTTCTTCCACCTGATGATCCTGCCACCCAGACATACATCTTCGGCATCGCGCTGAATACCATGGTGCACGTCATCGTTCCTATCCTCGCCACTGTAGACCTCGTTCTCTTCGACGAGCACCGTCGCTTTAAGTGGCTCGACGCTCTCACGTGGATGATTTACTTCCCTGTTTATCTCGCTTTCATCCTCATCCGCGCGAAAGTCTTCCATGGCGTGGGCCCTTCTGCGGATGGAAGCCCGTATCCGTATGGCTTCATTAACCTCGATAAGCTCGGCCTCCAGCAGTTCGTCACAAACTGCGCCATGTACCTGGCCATTTTCTTCGTGCTTGCGCTTATCATGGTAGTACTAGATAAAGCGCTGCCTGCACGCACACCGCTGACAGGCACGTCTGACCGCGCCGCACGCCTCAAGCGCGCCCGCTAACGAGCCTGAAGGAAGTCTTATGCCTACTCCTGCCATGCTGACGGATATGTATGAATACACGATGGTGGACGCCGCTCTGCGCGACGGCACCGCTCACCGCGCGTGCGTTTTCGAAGTCTTCACGCGTCATCTTCCGTCTGGACGCCGCTACGGCGTCGTGGCAGGCCTGGGCCGCATCCTCGAGTACGTGCGTGACTTCCGCCCGTCCGCCGAGGACCTCGCCTTCCTGCGCGATAACGGCATTGTTTCGCGTGAAACCATCGCCTGGCTCGAGAATTTCCGCTTTTCTGGCACTATCCGCGCGTACCGAGAAGGCGAGATGTTTTTCGCCAATTCTCCTGTCCTCCAGGTCGAGGGCACGTTTGCGGAGTGCACGCTCCTGGAAACTGTGATCCTCAGCGTCCTGAACTTTGACTGCGCTATCGCATCCGCTGCATCGCGCATCACCTCAGCTGCGGGATCTCGCCCGTGTGCTGATATGGGAGGCCGCCGCGCCCACGAAGAAGCAGCCATAGCTGCGAGCCGCAGTGCCATCGTGGGTGGATTCATGAGCACGGCTAACCTCGCTGCTGCTCAGCGCTATGGCATCCCGTGCATCGGCACGGCAGCACATGCCTTCACTCTCGTCCATGACAGCGAGCGCGACGCTTTTGAATCTCAGATTCATGCCCTCGGTGTGGGTACGACACTGCTCACGGACACGTATAACGTCGAAGAAGCCATTCGTACAGCTGTGGAAGTGGCCGGTCCGCAGCTCGGTGGCATCCGCATCGACTCGGGCGACCTCGCATCCATGGCACAGAAGGCTCGTCACCAGCTCGATGCGCTCGGAGCTACCGGCACGAAAATCACCGTGACGAACGACCTCGACGAGTATGCCATCGCCGCTCTCGCCACTGCTCCTGTCGATTCCTATGGTGTAGGCACGCGCCTCGTCACCGGATCCGGTCACCCGACCACCTCTATGGTCTATAAGCTCGTCGAACGCGAAGGTTCCGATGGCCAGATGCACCCTGTCTCGAAGAAGAGCTTCGGAAAGTCCACCGATGGCTGGCGCAAGCGTGGCCTGCGCGCCTACGAGTATGGCCTCGCGCAGGGCGAGCTCGTTCTGGCTGGTACTGCTGAGGCCGTAGCTGCCTGGGATGACACGGCGTACGGGGAGACGAAGGATCTGAGCATCACCGCTATCGATCATGGTGATATCGATGAGTCTCTGACCACACGCGACGCTCTCTTTGCTGCCCGAGACTACCACGTCCAGGCCCTGCAGGAGCTTCCGGTGAATGCTCTGTCCTTAAGCGATGGCGAGCCAGCCATCCCTACGGAAGTGATTACACTGAACTAGTCAGATACGCGCGTGCCCCTGAACATTTTTAATCCATCATCGCGTCATAGATTTTTTTGCATTCCGGGCATACCGGATATCCATCCGCCTTATACTTCGGAACCCACACTTTACCGCACAGTGCCACCACTGGCTTTCCTGTCATACGCGAGCGCTCTATGCGCTCTTTCGTCACATAGTGAGCGAAGCGGTCCGCATTACTGTTATCATCGAGCTTCGAGTCTTCCTGAGTGATGGTCTCAGTGCGCTCGAGAGTGGATGTGCCCGTTCCAGAATCAGGATTTGCGAAACCTGGCTGGTCTTCATCGTACATGTTTTCCCTTTCTTCTGGATATGTCCTCTCTAGTGTAGCGCATTCAGGCATGCCATTCTAGTCGTTGCGTTACTCTAGAAGCATGACTATAGCAGTGTGTCCTGGCTCTTTTGACCCCGTAACAGCGGGTCATCTCGACGTCATCGAGAGGTGCGCGAAGCTTTTCGCGCAAGTCCACGTGGTCGTGGCAGTAAACGCAGCGAAAGAGCCTATGTTCAGCGAAAGCGAACGCCGGAAGATGATAGAAAGCGCCCTCGAAGCCGACGGAGTAGAAAATGTGGTGGTCTCCAGCACAGATGGTTTAATAACAGAGTACTGCACTCGCGTGGGTGCATCCGTCATCGTCAAGGGACTTCGCCAGAATGGTGATTATGAAGCCGAACTCGGCATGGCTCTGGTGAACCGCCAGCTTTCAGGAGTAGAAACCCTGTTCATTCCTGCAGATCCTATCCGCGAGCACATCTCGAGTTCCATAGTAAAAGACGTGGCCCGCCACGGTGGAGACATCACCGGCATGGTTCCTGCTTCTGTCTATGACGCTCTCATCCAGGCAGTAACTGAGGAGAAGAAATAATGAGTGAAGCCTACGAGTACGACCCAGATGCTCAGTATGAGGATGATAATACGGGCTCTGCGGAAGTAGCGCAGCACGGCCGCCACATCGAGATAGACGATGTCCCCCAGTCTCAGTCGCAGGACGACCTCGAGGTGGCCGACCCTGTAGATCCTCAGACGCAGGCTGCTATCAACGCCTACATTCCTGAGCCTGCCCCATCGCAGCCTCAGGCTCCCTCCACAGAAGACCAGTTCACGACGGCATACGACATCATCGATCAGATCACAGCCCTCGTGGACAGCTCTCCGAGCGTGTTCCTGTCGCGCACACAGGTCCGCGTAGAATTTGCAGAATTGGACAGCCTGCTCAGCGAACTCAAAGAAGTCCTGCCTGTCCAGCTCGAACGCGCGTCGGCTCTCATGCGCGAAGCCGAACGACGGCTCGAAAACGCGCAGAGCCAAGCAGACGCCATCGTGGATAACGCGCAGGCGAAGTCCGTGCAGATTATCAACGACGCGAACGCTCAAGCGCGCATCCTCGCCGGGCAGGAGAACGTGGTGAATCTCGCCACCCTGCAAGCGCGCGATATCCTGCGCACGGCTCAGGAGAAGGCGAACGCGCTGACCAAGGGCGCGAACGACTACACCGCAGACTCCATGCGCGCGCTGGACGACCAGCTCGTGGAACTGCGCCACTCCATTAACACGGGACTGCAGGTACTGCAGGAACGCCAGCAGATGGCCATGCAGGATCTGCCGCAGCTGACGCCGGAAGACTACCCGCAGTTGTAAAAATCTCAGACATTTCATTTCAGGAAAAAGGACGAACGAATGGCACGCGAACACGAAACACCGTGGTCCATCTCCATCTCCCAGCTTTCGCTGAAAGCCGGGCAAACGCAGACCATCGATAACGAGGTCATGCCAGCGCCGAGCGGAATAGGCGACGACCTCGTGGGCATTCCAGAAGGCACGGACGTCACCGTCAGCGGCATGCTAGAATCCCTTTCGGACGGAATTCTCTTCACGGGAACCATCAGCGCACCATTCGACAGCGAGTGCGCGCGCTGCCTCGAGCCTATCCATGAGACGCTGACAGCATCTCCGGTAACCTTCTTTACGTATGAAAGCGAAGTTGGGTCGGGGTCCGGGTCAAAGTCCGGGGCTGGCGCAAACGAGGAGGTGGACATCCTCGCCGAGCAGGACGAAACAGAAGACACGTACCCGCTGAATCCACAGTCTATCTACCTGAATATGGAAGCTCTCATCCGCGACTCTCTCGCGCAGGCGCTGCCTCTGCAGCCCCTCGACCGCGAAGACTGCCTCGGTCTGTGCCCGCAGTGCGGACTGAATCTGAATGAGAATCCGGACCATAAGCATGAGGTCGTGAATATCCAGTGGGCAGCGCTTGAAGGTCTGAAGGCGCAGCTCGAGGCGGAGGCCGGAACTTCTGGTTCTGGTGCGGACGGCGACGGCACGAACGGTGCTGACGGTGCGAACGACGACGGTACGGACGGCGCAGACGCGCAGAAATAGCCCCACCACAGACGCGCGAGTGCGTGTCGCAGGCTCGAACTTGCGAATGACGAGGGGTTATACTAAACTCGTCAAGGCTTAAGCAAATATTCGATTCGAAACAGAGGATAAATAAAATGGCACTGCCAAAGTATAAGACCTCCCGTGCTAACACGCACTCTCGCCGTTCCAATTGGAAGGCTTCCGCTACCACGACTATCAGCTGCCCAAGCTGCGGCGCACCAGCACTGCCACACATGGCATGCCCTAACTGCGGCGCTTTCCGTGGTCGCACCTACCGCTCTGCTATCAAGGCTACCCTTTCGGAGTAGTCGCTTGAAGGGAAGCCGGTGCTTCGAGGATTTCGAACACTGAAGGCTTCGAGCGGTCGCGACGGTGTACTGACGGCGTATGAGCCGTCGTGTCGCGAATATAATTTATGAAAGAACTTCTGCCATCGACGGGTGGCGGGAGTTCTTTTTTATGTGCGGAGTGGGTGGTGTGGGTGGTGTGGGAGCGCGGCGGGGACGAGGGATTTTATCAGTAATCGGTTTTTGTCCACATTTAGCCGCTTCTGGGCACTCAAAACGGCCCAAAAAAATACCAATACGTCGAATTTTGAGTATAGCCGATTTACATCGAAGCTACTTTTTGCTATTCGGCGCATTTTAGGCCTAGGGGAAGGGACAAAATGCGCCGAATAGCAAAAAGTAGCAGGAACTTCCCCAACCGTCATCTCAATTTTGCGAGTTATTCCACTTTTCACGACTGCAGCCACGAAAAGTGGAATAACTCGCAAAATTCTGACTGCGCCCATTTCACCCATCTCGCCTATCTCACCCATCTCACCCACGATGCTCCGCCCCGCCACCATCACTCCCATCCCACGCCCCTCGCCACCCCGCACGTTTATGCATCTGCCTAGAATGAAACGTATGAGTAAGAATCACCCTACCCCTCGTCCGAATGATCACGCTGCTGCACTCTTCGAGAAGCTCGGCAGCGAGCTGACTCCCGAGCATCTCGTCGAAGCCTTGACCCACCGTTCTTTCACGCATGAGCACTCCGGGGCGCCGAGCTATGAGCGCCTCGAGTTTCTCGGGGATGCAGTGCTCGAGCTCGTGGTCACGGAGACACTGTATGCGAATCACCCGCACTTTAGCGAAGGCCAGATGGCGAAGATTCGCGCGAAGGCAGTGTCGGAGGAGTGCTTGGCACCTATAGCACGCGATTATCTGCACGTGGGCCCTATGATTCTTCTGGGCCACGGTGAGTATGACGACGGCGGAAATAATAAAGACTCTATCCTCTGCGACATCTTCGAGTCCCTCGTGGGTGCAGTCTTCATCGAGCATGGCATAGAGGCAGCTCGCGCCACAGTGCATCGCCTCATCGATGAGACTCTCGAAAAAGTGACGCACGAAGGGCCTGCACTCGACTGGAAGACGTCACTCGCGAAGATAGCGCATGAATTGGGCATAAACGAACTGACCTACCGCATGGAAGTGGGCGGTCCGGACTACGCGCAAGTCTTCACGGCGTACGCGCAGCTCGAGCCGAACGCGGCCAGCGAGGCGCTCGGCGTGGATGCCACGCAGCCGCTGGGCAGCGGGCAGTCAAGCACGAAACGTAAAGCGCAGCTGCTCGCGGCGGAGGTGGCGTGGAATACGCTGCACGCGTTGCAGACAGCGCAGACTCAGGCCGACCACACTGACCACACTGAGCAGGCCGCGCAGACCGACGAAAACGCTACACACGAAAAACGACCACGATGCGGACAGCTCGCAGCACAAAACCGCATAGCGGACACCGACGCGCGCGTCACAGCACACATACGTTAAGATAAGTCCACAGTAGCCGCCACAAGCGGCACCGCAGACTCTCGCCCCACGATAGACACGATAGACACGACAGATAGAGGTACCCATGGCCTTGCCTACACCTTTACAAGCTTTTAGCGCGGTCTCGAAGCCGAACGCCGCTTCCGTCGGCATCTCAGCGCAGTCCCCGCAGACCGCCGCCACCCCAGCCCCGTCAGCCGCGACCGCCCCCGCCGCAGCCCTCACCGGCGAAAAAATGACCGGCGCCCAGGCGCTCGTCCGCTCGCTCGAAGATCTCGGCGTCACGGACGTCTTCGGTATCCCGGGTGGCGCCATTCTGCCGGTGTACCACGCGTTAAACGAGGAGACGAAGTTCCGTTTCATCCTCACCCGCCACGAACAGGCAGCAGGCCATGCAGCAGAAGGATATGCGCTGGCCACCGGTAAGCCAGGCGTGGCCATCGTCACGTCGGGTCCGGGAGCGACGAATACCATCACCTCCATCATGAACGCTCAGATGGATTCCGTACCTCTCGTGGTCATCACCGGCCAGGTGGGGGCGCATCAGATAGGCACGGATGCCTTCCAGGAGACGGATACCGTGGGCATCACGTACCCTATCGCGAAGCATTCGTACCTCGTCACGGATGCGCAGGATATCCCACGCGTACTCACCGAGGCGTATCACATAGCGGGCACGGGCCGTCCAGGACCAGTGGTCATCGACTTGACGCGCTCGGCACAGACTGGCGAGATGTTCTACTCGTGGCCTCAGCGCATGATTCTTCCAGGCTACTCGCCGACCACGCACGCGCATGGAAAGGTGCTCAGCCAGGCTGCGCGCCTCATTCAGCAGTCCTTCCGCCCTGTTCTCTATGTGGGCGGCGGCGCTATGCGCTCGGGCGCGTCCGAGCAGGTGCAGCGTCTCGTGGACGCCACGAATATGCCGGTAGTGACCACGCTGAATGCACGCGGGATCATCCCAGATTCTGATACGCATAATCTCGGTATGATAGGCATGCACGGATCCATCGCCGGCACTGGAGCAGTGCAGAACAGCGACCTGCTCATCGCCCTCGGCGCGCGCTTCTCGGACCGCGTCACGGGTAAGCTCAGCGAGTTCGCACCGCGTGCACGCGTTATCCACATCGACATCGACCCTGCCGAGATAGGAAAGAACCGCGAGCCGGATGTGCCTATCGTGGGTGACATCGCCACCGTTCTCGACGAGCTCGTACCGGAGATTCAGGCGCTGCAGAGCGAGGAAGGCTCGGTGGATCTGACGAATTGGTGGGCGCTTCTCGACGACTTGCGTGCGAACTATCCGTCCGACTACACCCGCGCGGAAGACGAGCCGACCGACGGCAGCCTTTCGCCACAGTGGGTGGTGAAGGAGCTGTCCCGTCAGGCCGATCCGCGCACCATCTGGGTGGCTGGCGTAGGTCAGCATCAGATGTGGGCCAGCCAGCTCGTGGACTTCGAGCGTCCGCGCACGTGGCTGTCCTCGGCAGGCGCGGGAACCATGGGCTTCGGCCTTCCTGCAGCTCTCGGCGCGCGCGTGGCGTCCGAGCGTGCATACGTCGAGGCGTCTGAGGCTGCTGAAGTCAATTCTTCCGCCAGCGCATCCGACACGTCCACGTCCGTATCCGCCGCCACATCTGCCCCGTCCGCGTCCGAAGCCACAGACCCAGCGCCTGTCTGGCTCATCGACGGCGACGGCTCCTTCCAGATGACCTCCCAGGAACTGGCCACCATCTTCCACGAGAACACTCCGGTGAAGATAGCCATCCTGAATAATTCGGTCTACGGCATGGTCCGCCAGTGGCAGACTCTCTTCTTCGACCAGCACTACTCGGCCACCATGCTGCACGACGGCGACGAGCACGCGGGGAATGCATCCGCCACTCCTGGTGAGGGCTTCTTCGACGTGCCTGACTTCGTGAAGCTCGCCGAAGCCTACGGATGCGTAGGCCTGCGCGCTACCACACAAGAGGAGGCAGAAGCAGCCATCGAGCAGGCGAATGCCATCGATGACCGCACTGTGCTCATCGACTTCCGCGTGTGGAAGGATGCTATGGTCTGGCCTATGGTTCCAGCTGGAAACTCAAACGATAACGTCCTCTTCCGCCTCGGCGAGCAGCCGCTGAAGAACGTGGCCATGCAGCGCGAAGCTGCTGCCGCGCAGAATGCGCGCGCCCAGGCAGAAGCTGAAGAAGCCGCTCAGAATGCGCGCGCAGAAAGGTCGAATCTCTAATGGTCGTGAATAACCTCTCCCTCCAGCCAGGCGCTACGCGTCACACCATTTCTGTGCTCGTAGAAAACCGCCCTGGTGTTCTGGCGCGCGTCTCCTCCCTGTTCGCTCGCCGCTCGTTTAACATCGACTCCCTGTCCGTGTCCCCTACCGAGCGCGAAGACATCTCGCGCATTACTGTGACGGCCATGGTGGAGCCTCAGCCTCTCGAACAGATCATCAAGCAGCTGAATAAGCTCCTCCACGTGCTGAAGATAGTGGAGCTCGACCCGGAGAATACCGTGGAGCGCGAGCTCGTGCTCATTAAGGTGGCTGCCACGGAGCAGAACCGCTCGGATATCCTCGAGATCGTGAACCTGTTCCGCGTTCGCGTGGTGGACGTGCATCCGCAGTCGCTGACCATCGAGGCCACGGGTGCCGCGGGGAAGATAGACGCCCTGCTCGGCCTGCTGCAGCCATACGGCGTGCTCGAGCTCGTGCGCTCGGGGTCTGTGGCCGTCACGCGCGGTCCGCGTGCGCTCAGCGATAAAGTGGCCGGCTCGGAGATCAGCGGCCGCTAGTTTCCCGTGAAACATACGAGCGGGGCGCGTACCCTCTGGTGCGCGCCCCGCGTCGTTTATCCTTCTACTATCTCGCTTTTCTCGAGCCATTCCGCTTCGAGAGCGCTGATTTCAGCCTGCACCGCGTCGCGCTGCTCGTTCAGCTTTCCGAGGCCCACGAAGTCGCTCGGATCCGCGGCCGCCATCTGCTCGTCTATCTTTTTTATTTCGTCTGCCAATTTATCCATTTTGCGCTCGATCGCACTCATGCGCTTGGACGCTTCATGCTTGGCTATGCGCTTGGCTTTCTCTTCTGCGGCGCTGAGCTGTGGAGCGGCATCCTCCTCCACGCCAGCATCACAGAGGACAGACTCACTGCCCGTACTCACGAGTCCACCAGAGATAGGATTATCCGGTACATCCTGGCCCTCGAGCAGGCGGAAGTAATCATCTACACCGCCTGGAAGGTGGCGTATCTTTCCGTCGAAAATGGCGAACTGGTGGTCGGTCACGCGCTCGAGCAGATACGCATCATGGGAGACGACTATCAGTGTGCCCGGCCAGGTGTCGAGCAAGTCTTCCATAACGGCCAGCATGTCTGTATCGAGGTCATTGCCAGGCTCATCCATAATGAGCACGTTCGGCTCGTCGAGCAGAATCAGCAGCAGCTGCATACGACGCTTCTGCCCGCCGGACAGGTCCGCGACCGGCGTCATGAGCTGCGCGGCCTCAAAGCCCAGACGTTCCATGAGCTGACCCGGGGTCGTCTCCTTACCGTCCACGATGTACGTCGGCTTATAGCGGCTGAGGACTTCCTTCACGCGGTACTTTCCGAGCGCTTCCAGCTCGTCGAGACGCTGCGAGAGAACGGCGAATTTCACCGTCTTACCGATGTTCACATGCCCGGCCGTCGGCGTGAGCGTGCCGTCGAGAATCTTCAGCAGCGTGGACTTTCCCACGCCATTCGCACCCACGATGCCGAAACGGTCTCCCGGGCCGATGAGCCACGTCACGTTATCCAGAATACGCTTTCCCGTCACCGTGCGCTGCTGAGGAACACCCTGCGCATCATCTTCGGTGATCTGCACACTCACCGAGTCTGGGGTCAGCTCATCCGCATTCTGCTCGTACACCTGAGTCACGTCGATGAGGTCCACGACCTGCTTTCCGAGGCGCGAGGTGGCCATGGCCTTAAGCTCCACGGTATTACGCGGTTCTGGCACATCGGCGATGAGTTCACGCGCAGCCTTCACGTGGAACTTCTGCTTCGTGGAGCGAGCGCGTGCACCACGAGTGAGCCACGCGAGCTCCTTCCGCGCGAGATTCCGACGCTTCGTCTCTGCCACATCCGCCTGGCGCTCACGCTCCACGCGCTGCATCATGTAAGCGGAGTATCCGCCTTCGAAGGGGTCGATGGTACCGTCATGCACTTCCCACATGCGCGTGCACACTTCGTCGAGGAACCAGCGGTCGTGGGTGACCACGAGAAGAGCGCCCGAGTTTGCTGACCAGCGTGACTTCAGGTGCGCGGCCAGCCAGTGAATAGTAGGCATATCCAGGTGGTTCGTCGGCTCGTCGAGCACGAGGATGTCCCAGTCTTTGAGCAGAAGGCGTGCGAGATCCACGCGGCGGCGCTGGCCACCGGAGAGCTGTCCCACAGTGGCATCCAGAGGAATATCCAGAAGAAGAGTCTCCACGATGCCGCGTGATGTGGCATCTGCTGCCCACTCGTACTCTTCGCGCCCCTCGAGAGCAGCTTCGCGTACCGTGGCAGCGTCATCCAGACTATCCCACTGATCGAGCATACCGAGAGTCAGACCACCGCGGCGCGTCACACGACCATCATCGATGCTCTGCGCTCCCGTGAGAATGTGCAGCAGCGTGGACTTTCCATCTCCGTTCTTACCCACGATGCCTATACGGTCGCCTTCTACGACGCCGAGAGTAACGTCACGAAAAATAGTCTTCGTGGCGAAGTCTAGGGACACATGTTCTAAGCCTATATCATGTACTGGCACGTATATTCCTCTGGGATTCTTTCTCTTCGTGGTAGGCCTATGGTGGTCTATAGTCAGGAGGGGTTAGTTCGCGAGCGCGCGGGCGTAACTCGCACAGCGTGCTGCGAACGCCGAAAACGTGGCATCTGCCACGCGGTGTATGCAGGCATCTTTCTGGGCGAAGTCGTCACGAATCTTCTTTATCTGCGACTTTTTCAGTCCTTCTACCATGGCTGGCGTACTGAGCCACTGCTCGAGGATAGCTGGAGACACTTCGAGATGATACTGCAGACCGAGAGCAGAGCCATACGCGAAAGCCTGCACTTTCGTTACATCTGTCTTCGCTATAACCGTAGCACCGTCCGGCACCGATATCACGTCATTATGCCAGTGAAGCACATCCATCCCCTCCGAGTCGAGGGGAGCATACTCGTGACGGTTCACTCGCTCTATGTGCCCGAAGCCTATCTCTGGCTCTTTTCCCTTCTTCAGCTTTCCACCTAAAGCTGCGGCTATAATCTGGTGGCCGAGGCACACACCCAGCACTGGCTTGCTCGCCTCTACGGCAGCCTTCACGAGCTTATGCTCAGCTTTCAAACCTGGGTAGTCGTCAAAGTCTAGTGCCCCCATGGGGCCTCCCATAACCACGAGGCCACAGTATTCACTCGCCTTCGGAAGTTCTGGCTTCTTCTGATCGAGTATGGTCAGGATACGCGTAGGAATGCCCGCTTCTTCGAGCGACTCCTGGATACGTCCTGGACGCTCCCATTCAGCGTGCTGCAGAATCAGGACATATGGCGTAGAAGATTCAGTCATAGTATCTATTCTGCCACGCGGGGCGTAACAGGGGCGTTACGGGGGGCAGCGGAGGCGGAGCTTATGGAAAATCCGGTATCGAACATGGAGCACTCTGGAGCACTACTATGTAAAGATTCTTCCTATAAAACGCCTTCTATGTATACCTTCTATACATAGTAATTATGCCACTTTTACAGAGAGATGTGTGCTAAAATAGTGCCATGGAGAATGAGGTTCATCCGGAGATATATCAGTCCCGGATTTCCATCCCTTTCGCACCGACGGGGATACACACAGACGTGGTGTCAGCGACTGCCACCACAGCCTTACGTAGTGCCATTTTCCATACCACCACTACTAAAAACCGTGTAGCATCGCAGCTCCACGGAGATTGGAGAAAATAATGAAAAATAGAGGGGGAGGAATCAGCACACTGAGTGTACTTATAGTAGTACTCTCGTTCATGATTCCACAGAACGCCTTTGCAGCAGATACCGTTACTTATAACGGCAGAGTGATTCCTGCGCATCTAGGACTTACCATCACTCATGGAGAAAAGGAGGATGGATTCACCATAGATCTCTCGAAGTATGAGATTCATGGGGACACCATCTCCATCGACCCAGAGACTCTCGAAGTAACCTCGTACTATACAGATTTCAGTGCACGTACTAGTGCATCTCGAGGATGCACAGATAGTAATGCCGCGTGCTGGACAAGCGGGACTGCACTAGGAGACATGCAGTTTAGTGGTACGGGTCTTTTGAAAGGAAACTGGCCGAATAGGGATTCTTTCTCCACAGGCGACAAGTGGGCGAATATTACTTTCATGTACCACGGCAAGCTCAAGTCAGTGAACGCTATGCCACCACATTCTCGCGCAGTAAACATATTTGGCGAAGGTTCTGACGGCAAATCCGTCCACCGCTACGCATAACACACATCCACAAACAAAGAAAGGAACAGAAAAATGAAAAAGAAGACACTCAGCGTCTTTGCGGTCATGGGGGTGATTATATTCTCGTCCCTTATACCGCAGACTGCTATGGCTGAAGAAGGCATTATGTATAATGGCCATCTCATTAAGCCTCATCCGGGTCTGACTATTATTCATACGCCGACTGGAGATACCTGGAGCATCGACCTGTCTAAGTATGAACTTCACGGAAACACGATAGCTATAGATGAAGAGACTCTCGATGTCATTTCCTACCAGGATGACTCACTGACTCGCTAAATCTATGGTGAAACTTTCATAGTTTCTGAGAAACCACCACGCGAGTGGCGGTACATGCTTTTCTCTGTAGCGTGTACCGCCACTCGCATTTCTCCCCCGCGCCCCTGTCGCTCCACGCTAATAATCTGGACTCTATGACGAACACGATATCCCCAGCAGCAGGCGCGCTGAAAGTGTATAACACCGCCACGCACAGCATTATCCCGTTCGAACCTCTTCGCGAGGGCCACGTGGGTATGTATGTGTGTGGTGCCACTGTGCAGAGTTCCCCTCATGTGGGACATTTACGTGCTGCTGTGGCGTTCGACATTATCCGCCGCTGGTTCATGAAGCTCGGCTATGAAGTCACCTTCGTCCGTAATGTCACGGATATCGATGATAAGATTCTCGATAAGTCTGCCACTGCTGGCCAGCAGTGGTGGCAGCGTGCGTACATCTACGAGCGCGAGTTTACCCATGCGTACGAGCTCCTCGGCGTTCTCGCGCCGACGTATGAGCCGCGTGCCACCGGCCACGTTCCAGAGATGGTCGAGCTCATTCAGCGTCTCATAGCCCGCGGTCACGCATACGTGGTGCAGAATCCAGACGGCACTCCTTCTGGGAATGTCTACTTTAGCGTTCCGAGCTGGCCTCAGTATGGTGAGCTGACTCACCAGGAGACGGGTACGCTTTCCGCCTCAGACGCCACCTCCACCACGGAATCCGCCGCCCCATCCGTAGATAAAGCCGGCGCGGATAAGTATAATCCTGTGGACGCAGCAGACCTCTCGGAGGATAAGCACTCTCCGCGCGACTTCGCTCTCTGGAAGGCTCCGAAGGATACGGATCCGCTCAGCGCTCGCTGGGATACACCGTTCGGCCCTGGCCGTCCAGGCTGGCACATCGAGTGCTCGGCCATGAGCCATAAGTATCTCGGCGACGAGTTTGACATTCATGGCGGCGGTTTGGATCTGCGCTTCCCGCACCACGAGAATGAGGTGGCACAGTCGCACGCTGCTGGCTGGGGTTTCGCTCAGGTGTGGATGCATTCGGCGTGGGTGACGCAAAAGGGCGAGAAGATGAGTAAGTCGCTCGGTAACGGCCTGAGCTTGGAGAACGTGCTGGAGGGCTACACGCCGTGGATGGTACGTTTCGCGCTCGGCAGCGTTCAGTATCGTTCGATGCTCGAGTGGGGAGACCAGACTCTGGATGAGGCGAAGGCTGCGTATGAGCGCATCACCGGCTTCCTCGAGCGCGCGTCAGCCGCGCTCTCTCAGGCCGGACGCGCGCTTCCTGAGGCAGATGCTTCTGCAGACGAGCTTCCTGAGCAGTTCGTGAAGGCTATGAACGAGGACTTTAACATTCCTGGTGCGCTCGGCAGCATCTTCAGCACCGTTCGTGAGGGCAATTCTTCTCTCGCTTCGGCAGACCTCGACGAGGTGGCACACGCTCTGCGCAGCGTGCGCAGTATGCTCGATGTCCTCGGACTCGACCCACTGAACGCGCAGTGGAGTGGTGCTAGTGGAAGAATTGACACAGAAGAAAGCTCAGCAGACCATGCAGCGCTCGACGCTCTCGTGCGCGCGCAGCTGGACGCACGAGCAGCGGCACGCGCATCTAAAGATTTTGCACAGGCTGACGCCATCCGCGATGCGCTGAACGCAGCAGGTATTACTATAGAAGACGGTCCGCACGGATCGACATGGACACTGACTCGTTCCTAAGGACGAGACGGAACGAGCGACGAAAGATTAAGGACTTATGGCTACATTTAGTTCTCTGACCGACCGCCTCTCGAGCGCATTTAAGAACCTGCGCTCGAAGGGAAAGCTCTCGGAAGCAGACATAGACGGCACCATCCGCGAGATACGCCGCGCACTGCTGGACGCGGACGTCGCAGTGGACGTGGTACGCGCCTTTACGGGACGTATCCGCGAGCGCGCACTCGGAGCGGAAGTCAGCGACGCGCTGAACCCAGCTCAGCAGGTCGTCTCCATCGTCCACGAGGAGCTTACAGCCATCCTCGGCGCGGGCGTGGACCGTCCGCTGAACTTCGCGAAGAACCCTCCTACCATCATCATGCTGGCAGGTCTGCAGGGTGCCGGTAAGACCACTCTGGCCGGAAAGCTCGGCTACTGGCTGAAGGATGCGGGACACACGCCGCTGCTCGTGGCAGCAGATCTCCAGCGCCCGAACGCCGTAACCCAGCTCGAGGTCGTGGGTGAGCGTGCAGGCGTGCCTGTCTTCGCTCCAGAACGCGGTGTCTCGTCAGAAGCCGTATCCGCAGGTCTGGCTACCCCTGGCACGGACGCGGGCGACCCAGTCCAGGTAGCACGCGATTCCATCGACTTCGCACGTCAGAAGATGTATGACACGGTCATCATCGATACGGCGGGTCGTCTCGGCATCGATGAGGAGCTTATGGCTCAGGCGCGCAGCATCCGCGACGCTGTCCAGCCAGATGAGATTCTCTTCGTCATCGACGCCATGATAGGTCAGGATGCGGTGACTACCGCGAAGGCCTTCGACGAAGGCGTGGACTTTACGGGCGTGGTGCTTTCGAAGGTGGATGGTGACGCGCGTGGTGGTGCGGCATTATCCGTGGCCAGCGTCACCGGTAAGCCTATCCTCTTCTCTTCGACTGGTGAGGGCTTGAAGGACTTCGAAGTCTTCCACCCAGACCGCATGTCCTCGCGCATTCTGGACATGGGTGATATCCTCACCCTCATCGAGCAGGCGCAGAAGCAGTTTGACGAGCAGCAGGCGCGTGAAGCCGCCGCGAAGATGTCCGAAGGTACGTTCGGACTGGATGACTTCCTCGAGCAGCTGCAGCAGGTGCGTAAGCTCGGCTCGATGAAGTCTCTGCTGGGCATGATTCCTGGCATGGCTGCGCATCGTAAGGAGCTCGAGCAGCTCGACGAGCGCGAGATAGACCGTACGGAGGCCATCATCCGCTCCATGACTCCTGCTGAGCGCCGTGATCCTTCCATTATTAATGGCTCTCGCCGCGCGCGCATCGCCTACGGTTCGGGCGTCACCGTCACGCAGGTGAATGGTCTTCTGCAGCGCTTCGAGCAGGCTGCGAAGATGATGAAGCGCATGGGCGGTTCCACCGGTATCCCAGGATTTGGCGGTGCCATGGGCATGGGCGCTCCTGCAGCAAACTCCCGCAAGGGGAAGAAGCTGAAGGCCGCGCAGAAGAAGAAGGCGAAGGGTAAGAGCGGTAATCCTATGAAGCGCGCCCAGGAGGAGCAGGCTTTGCGCGACCGTTTGGCCGGGAAGGGCTCTGGTGCGGCCGGCGCTTCTGGATCAGGCGCGGGGGCGGCGCAGGGCGCGTCCTTTATGAAGCAGCCGGGTGCTGGCGCTGCTGGCGCGGGTCTTCCTGGCGGTCTGCCGGACGGTATGCCGCAGCTTCCAGAAGGCTTCGGCGGATTAGGAAATCTGCTTGGCCGGAACTAAGCGTTCTGGCGCTTCGCGAGGCTCATCCGGCGGGCGGGCCTCGTCACGAGCGTCATCACGAGCCTCATCGCTATCATCGTCCGAAGCGCGCGCACGGAACGCGAAACGCGAGAAGGCAGCACGTGCTTCTCAGCGTGCAGACCTCCTCGAGCGTGCTGGAGCGCCCACGCGAATGGCTTCTCGAGCATCGTCTCGGACGGCTTCCGTGTCATCGCGAAAGCCGTCATCTCGAAAGCCGTCGTCGCAAAAGCCGTCGTCGCGAAAACTATCGCGCGGTTCCGCGCGTTCGACGCGATTCTCTCAGTCTCGTGCCCATCCGCGCGCATCATCTCAGTCTCGTGCCCATCCGCGCACGCGCTCACGCTCTCAGCTTCACCGGAGGTCGCCCATGATTCTCACTGCTGTCCTCTGGACCGCTCTGGCTCTTACCGCCGTCTGGATGCTGCTGCGCTACCTGCCCGTGTCCGTGGATGCCACGTACCCTCTGCCTTACCTGAATGCGCTAACCCCGCTTCTGGCCGCCCCGCTCGTGGTTCTCGCGGTTCTGGCCGCCGCGTCGCACCGCCCGGGCGCATTCTGGACTGCGGCTGTGCTGCTCGCCGTGCATCTGCTCTGGGCGCTCACTTTCTGGCTTCCACTTCCTTCTGCCGTCCTGTCCGCGCTGGGATCGCCGCGTCAGTCCGCGCAGACGAGCGTATCGTCTGGTTTTTCTGGCCAATTTTCCGTCATGACCGTGAATGTCATGCATGGACGCGCAGATGCGAGCGCGATACTCCACCAGGCGAAACTTCTCGGCGTGGATGTTCTCGCCGTTCAGGAAGTGAATGATTCTTTCGTGGAGCGTTTTCATTCCGAAGGCGCGCTGACCGTTTTCCCTCACGAGCAGCTCGGAGAGAAAACTCATCATGATAATGCCGGATATAATGCGCTCTGGTCTCGTCTTCCTGTGGCTGAGGCATCGGGGGCTCTACTCGAGGGCATGGGGTCGAACACTCCTGTCATGACCGTATCTGTGGGCTCTGAGCAGGTGCGCATCGTATCTGCTCATCCGTATTCTCCTCATCGCAGCCTCGCCCAGTGGCACAGTGACATCGCTACTCTGGGCGAGCTGGCAGGCAGTGGGCCTGCCGCAGCGAGTATCCCTACCGTAGTGATGGGAGATCTGAACTCGAGCACGTTCCACCCTGTGTTCCGTTCCGTGGTAGACGCTGGACTTCTGGACTCATCACTCGAGCTACACGCTGGCCCTCATACCACATTCCCCGCATCGTGGGCGCTCATGCCGCCAGTTATCGAGATAGACCACGTCCTCCATACGCGCGAACTCGTGGCCACCTCTGTCCAGACTGTACAGATACCCCGCACAGACCATAAAGCACTCATCTCCACTCTCCAGTGGAAGTAACTTTTTATCCTCCTCGACATCAGAAAGGCCCCTACCATGGCACAGAAGAAAAACACAGCACAGTACAGTGAAGAGTGGGATTACACCCACCCATCCGGAGTGCGTGCCCACGTGGCACGCTACGCGCGAAAGTCCACTTTCGCCGTCACGTTCTCGCGCGCCGATGGCCTGAAGCTCACGAATGGTGACTACGAGCTGAAGACAGACAGCTCCTTTATCCCGCACAGCATCGTGGACAGTATCATCGCAGATGACATCGCTGCAGCACAGCGCGCAGCGAAGCATTAAAATCGCTAAGAATCCCAGTATCTTCACGGCGTGTCGCGTATGGGCGATGCGCCGTTATTTATTTGACATTACAAATCTTATATGATATGTTACTCTACTAACACTATTTTCACAGTTGATTATAGTGGCGTTTCCTTTCCTAGAAAGGAGGCACAGAAGATGAGCCAGAGAAGGATTCGCATAAGTATAAGTCTAATGATGTCTATTTGCTTATTCTTTATTTGTGCAAGCGGGTGCGGGAACAGACATCCAGTATCCATGCATAGTCACGGCAGTACTGATACAGGTAAAATACATAGACCGAAAAAAGAGTTCACAGTCAATACACTACGTGAGCAACTTCTTAACTCTCCAAATGTCGGATACGCTATCGAGAACGAGCTAGCTTCAGGCAGCTTGAAAGGAGGAGGACGTCTCAATTTTACACATAATTCCATCACTGATGACGAGAGCTACAGTGTAACTATCCTATGTCGCTATGGGACAGCTAATTTCCATGTAGGACTATCAAACAACCATCTCGATTATCATGAAATGTATATGCGAGAAGGATGCGGAAAAGGTTCTACCACAGAAGCAAGTGAAACCATTTCGTTTCCTAGAACTATGTTTCCAGATGCATCAGCACTTGTAGTCAAGGCAAACGACGAGGTAGAGATCATAGCTATCGTCTTCAAAACTCGCACTACAGAGTATCAACGTGAATCTATCAAAAAGCACGATATCCCTGAACTCTCTAGTAAGAGTTAGAAATTTTTACCAAAATCACATTCCCACAAAACACGAGAAGAAAGAGCTAAAATGTCAGTATCATGCAGAAAAAGGAATTTCATATTCTACGCAATAATTTCTTTCCTCCTAGTTTCTTTATCCACGATAGGAACCATACCAGTTCACGCGCAAGAACGATCCTGTCCCGAACTAGGAACTCATGAAAATATTATCAATGTTAAACGGCTCTTCTCATTTTGGTGTGTATGAGTGTTTACGGGAGTGGGGGTTGGGGTTTGTAGAGACCGTGCTGTTTTATGTGATATGTGAACAAAAAAATAATAAAATCAGCACGGTCCATTACGAAGTTTACCCCATGTAGTGTCGATAGTCTACTGGGGTTAGACCAGATAGGGTTAGAAGCATTAGGTCAAGCATTTATCCGAGGCGGGATGCGTGCTGGTTTATGGGTTATTGATTGCCAGAAAACTCAGCGTGATCGAGCGTGTGGAGTGTGTGGTTGTCTCGAGCCCCGTATTCGTAGTTCTCGTATACGGTGGATTACTCACACGCCTATAGGTCAGTGTGGTGTAGTACTGCGTATCCGAGTTCGTTTGTATGAGTGCGTGCATTGCTGGTCGACATGGAGTGAAAACCTCGATAGGGTTGCTGCTCCTGGACGTCAACTCTCGTTCGCTGCCATCTGGTGGGCTATAGCAGAAATCTCGTGGAAATCGAAAAGTATACGCGCGTGCGCGTTAGATTTGTATTGCTCGTGGGTCACGGTGAATACGGCTGTATTAGAAACAACAGACAGCATTCTGGTTACAGACCCTACACGATTAGACGGGGTGAGAGTCTTAGGTGTTGATGAACACGTGTGGCGTCATACATCTACGGGTAGCCGCTATGTGACTGTTCTTGTGGACTTAACCGGGTTGCGTAGTGGCAAAAGTGCGCGCTTGCTCGATATGATAGAGGGGCGTAGTGAGCATGTGGTCAGCTCGTGGCTTGCTGGCCAGTCGCGTGCTTTTCGCGATAATATTCAGGTCGTGGCTATGGACGCGTTTACAGGTTTTAAGAACGCGTCTGCAGCTCAGCTTCCTCACGCGTGTGACGTCATGGACCCGTTCCACGTTGTTAAACTCGCAGCTGATAAAGTCTCTCAGGTACGCTGCCGACTCCAACGCGAAGAAACAGGCCAGCGAGGAACAAAAAATGACCCGTTATATCGGCATCGTAGAAGCCTTTTAAAAAGCCAATGGTTACGTACCGACAAACAAGCCCTCGCAGTTAAAAAACTCTTAGATGCGTATCCCTCGTTGAAACTCGCGCATGATGTATACCAGCGTATTATTGACTGTTACCGTGAGAAAAACCGGAAGAAAGCACGTCGCGCTCTGCGTGAACTGATCGATGCTCTCGCTCAGAAAGGGAGCAGCCCACACTGCCCGGAACTTGCTACTCTTGGTCGTACTCTTGCTAAACGCCGTGACGATGTTTTAGCGTATTTCACGTTTGCGAAATCCAGTAACGGTCCCACCGAAGCCATTAACGGTAGACTCGAAACCCTGCGAGGAATCGCGTTAGGCTTTAGACAGCCAGAAAACTATCGACTCAGAAGCCTTCTCCACTCTGGAGGATTCACACAAACCATCCGAGCACACATCCACACCACACTCCACACCCCATACACACAAAAATGAGAAGAGCCTGTTAAACCTATATTTATCTCAGGATCTTTAGGAAGGCGCTGGGTATCCCCAGGCCAAAAATACTCTGCTACATTAGGTACTACTATTACAGCAAGTGGTACTGTTAATGGTTCTGCAGATGTCCAATTTTTAAGCTTTGCTAAAGCTCAACTAGGTGTCACTCTCTCCACTAGCTACACTTTTAATGCTAGCGAAACCTTCGAATGGATCAATAATTCAAATGAAACGAAGTGGGCGGAAATTGGATTCCGAGGTTACGAATTTGATTATAAACGTTATAGAATAGTTTCACCATGCCGAGTAACAAACCTTATTCAACGCCATGCTAAGATGACGACAAAAGAGATATGGCTAAACCATAACTAATGCCGCGTGTTATCGAGCCATTCGTATATGATGGAAAGCGTTATCTGCGTATGGTGGCGCCCTCACATCCACTATGCGCGGGGTACACGTTTATCACTGAATTCGTGCCCCACACGGATGACGTGATGAACACCCTTATGATACAAGGAGAGCCATCTTGGCAACTAAGATTCGTTTGAAGCGTTTCGGTAAGAAGTTCTACGCATTCTACCGCGTAGTCGTCGCAGATTCTCGCGTAAAGCGCGACGGTAAGGCTATCGAAGAGATCGGTATTTACGATCCTAACAAGCAGCCTTCCCTCATTCAGATTGACTCTGAGCGCGCTCAGTACTGGCTTGGCGTCGGCGCACAGCCATCCGAGCCTGTTCTGAACCTGCTGAAGATTACCGGTGACTGGCAGAAGTTTAAGGGCCTGCCAGGCGCTGAAGGTACTCTGCGTACCGCAGAAGACGGTCCAGATGCAGCTGCTCGCATTGAGGCTGCAGAGAATGAAGCTCAGAAGCTGAAGGCTGCAAAGTCCGAAGCTGCTGCGAAGGCTAAGGCTGAAGAAGAAGCAGCTGCTGAAGCTCCAGCAGAGACAGAAGCAGAGGCTGAGTAATCATGCTGACTGAAGCGGTAGAGCATTTGATTAAGAACATCGTGGATTTTCCTGATGATGTTTCTGTAAAGTCTCATGACAGCGCTCGTGGCGAGCACATTCGTGTACGCGTGAATCCTGAAGACATCGGTCGTGTCATCGGCCGCCAGGGCCGGACGGCATCCGCCATCCGCACCGTGGTGCAGGCCATCTCTGACCATAATGTACGAGTGGATATCATCGATGCGCGCCGCTGATTCTACGCAGGCAGACCCTCAGCAGCTCACGCTCCTGAGGGTCTGTCGTATAGGACGAGCACAGGGACTGAAGGGGGAGGTGAATGTACGCCTCTTCACGGATGACCCTGTGCGTCGTTTCGCTCCCGGCTCCACTCTTCTCACGCGCGACGGCCGCGAGTTCGTCGTCCTGAAGTCGCGTAATTATAAGAGCCGCTGGATTATCCTCTTCGAAGGCATCACTGATAGGAACGCCTCAGAAGAGTTAAATGGTATAGACTTATTCATCCCGAAGGACGCGCCTGAAGACGCTCCAGACGAGGATATGGACGCAGATGGGGACGACGAAGGCTGGTATCTCAGTGACCTCGTGGGCCTCGAAGTCCTCGCCGTGGATGATCCTGACGCTGCTCGCGCTGCAGATTATGACGGTGTCGAAGCGCATCTCATCGCTACTGTGTCTGCAGTGCTGAATAATACCGCGCAGGACCTCCTCGAGCTGAAGCTCACCGATGAGGAAGGCCATCCTACAGGTAAGACTGCTCTTCTTCCTTTCGTCGAGGCCATCGTGCCTATCGTGGACGTGGACGAAGGCTACATTCTCACGGACCCACCTGCCGGCCTTCTCGACCTGTAATTTTTTTCCCCCCCTTCCTGTAAGCCCCGCGACGCCCACACACACCACACCATACAGAGGTACTCCCCCGTGCTCATAGACATCGTGTCTGTCTTTCCTGAATACTTCGACGTTCTGAACCTCAGCCTGCTCGGAAAGGCTCAGGAGAAGGGGCTTCTCGAGTTTCGCGTGCATAATCTGCGCGACTGGACGCACGACGTCCACCACAGCGTGGACGACACTCCGGTGGGCGGTGGCGCGGGCATGGTCATGAAGCCGGAAGTCTGGGCTCAGTGCCTGGACGACTTGCTGGACATTCCTCCTCTCGAGGATATCGCACAGGCAGATGAGCAGACGTCAGAAAAGCGTGGCTCGAATGCCATCCTCGTCTTCCCGAATCCTTCTGCTCCCACCTTCACCCAGAAGGACGCCACGGAGCTCAGCCATGCAGACCACCTCGTCTTCGGCTGTGGCCGTTATGAAGGCTATGATGGCCGTCTGCCAGCCTACTACGCGGCTCAGGGCTTTGACGTGCGCGAGTATTCCATAGGAGATTATGTCTTAAATGGCGGCGAAGTGGCGGTCTCTGTCATGGTCGAGGCTACCACGCGTCTGCTCGATGGTTTCATGGGAAACCATGACTCCATCGTCGAAGAGTCCTACACGGGCTCAGAAGGCCTACTCGAGCACCGTCAGTACACGAAGCCGGCGTCGTGGCGTGGTATGGATGTGCCGGAGATTTTGCTGAGCGGCCATCATGCGAATATCGACCGTTTCCGCCGTGACGAAGAACTACGCCGTACGAGCGCCATCCGTCCGGATATCATCGCGCGTTTAGACTGCCGCGCGCTGGATAAGAAGGACCGTAAATTCCTCATGGAGCTCGGCTGGGAGGTCAGCGGCGAGCATCCTGTCCGCCGCTAGGACTCCTGCTTTTTCTGGATATAGAAGACGGCCGTTTCGCCGTAATCCTTCTGCAGGTAGATCTCATACCCGTCCGGCACGCTGATATCCTCGGTGCGCACAGACCGCTCCACCATCATGACACCGTCATCCGCCAGTACAGCCGTCATATCGCGAATCTGCGCGTTCACTGCGTCCGTCGGCACAGCGTACGGCGGATCCATAAAGACTACGTCGGCGCGCGGCGCTGAGTCCGCATTTTCCGCCAGCTTCGCGGTATATTTTTCTGCTTTTGTCCGGACAATTTTCACCGCCACCTGCCGCACGTCTGGCCCCTTGAGACCTCGGGCAGTCTGTGCGATGAGTGCCGCTATCGTCGCATCCGCTTCCACGAAGGTCACCGACTGAGCACCGCGGCTCAGAGCTTCGAAGCCTAGTGCTCCCGTACCGGCATAGATATCCACCACACGTGCGCCATCGAGCATGCCAGTAGCGTCGAGATGGGAGAAGATAGCTTCCTTCGTCCTATCCGTCGTCGGCCTCGTGGTCGATGCATTCTTCGGAGTTTTAATCTCCTGATTCTTAAATCTACCGGCTATAATGCGCATATGTCTAACGTAGCATATCTGTACTATCATTTCCGTAGCGCAGTACAGATACTCACCACGCTGAGAATACAAAGAGCCACTCCACTAAGAAGAAATACACCCACCTGAGCGAGAGGGATATTCGTCCCCGAACCAAGGAGTACCAGGCTGAGGTATCCACAGTAGTGTGCACACAGAAGAGCTATGAACCAGATTTTCTGCGTTCTCCTCGCCTCTGTAGCGCACGTGCTCAGCACAGCAGCCATAAGACAGAGGAAAAAGACCGTAGACATACCTAGACGAATCAGATACGCATTCAGTTCAGTTTTATCGTATCGTCTCCTTATCATCCGCTCTAGGGAAATAATTGACATACATTCTAGTCGTTTTTAACGCACCACGCCACTCAGGAGCTCTTCAGATACTCTGCCGTCTCGCGCATAAAGTCGAGAGCCGCGCCGCTCAGCTGCGGATAGATGCCCAGCTGTGCATCCGTCTTCATGAGTTCCTCAGCGTCATCGCGAGCTTTCATAATCACGTCTGCATCCTGTACCACGCGCAGCAGCCTAAAGGATGTGGCCAGACCCGACTGCGAGTCACCCAGCACATCACCAGCACCGCGCAGCTCGAGATCCGCCTGCGCGATGACGGCTCCATCCAGCGAGCTTTCTATCACCTTCAGACGTTCCTCAGCCACACTTCCTGGCTCGGCATGATGCACGAGGAAAGCCCAGGACTTCGTCCCGCCACGCCCCACGCGCCCACGCAGCTGATGTAGCTGCGAAAGTCCGTAATGATCCGCATCAAAGATAATCATGCAGCTCGCCTCTGGCACATCCACACCTACCTCGATGACCGTCGTGGACACGAGTACAGGCGCATCTCCCGAGGAGAAGCGCTCCATCACAGCATTCTTCGTCTCGTCATCATCGCGTCCAGTCAGCGTCTGAATCTCTATCCCGTCGAATTGAGGAAGAGCACGCAGACGCTGAGCCATCTCAGTCACGGCATGCAGTGGACGCTTCTGAGTAGCTTCCACTGGCTCGCCTGTCTGCGGGTCGAAAAGCGCTCCGGTGAACGCATCCATTCCCTCGTCCGGCTGCTCGTCTTCATCGATGCGTGCGCACACGATGTACACGCGCTCCCCCGCGTCTATGCGCTGGCGCGCATGAAGGAAGACCTTGCGCATAGTCGCACCATCATCCTCCTGCACGAGGACAGTCCGGATGGGTTGACGGCCTCCAGGAAGCTCCGTAAGCCACGATATATCGAGGTTTCCGAACCACGTCATGGCAGCTGAGCGCGGGATAGGTGTAGCCGTCATGACGAGCATGTGCGGTACTTTTCCTTCCTCATTTACCTCGGAACGCAGCACTTCACGCTGCTCCACGCCGAAGCGATGCTGCTCATCGATGACAGCCACCGCGAGATGTGGCGCCTGGAAGGAGCGCGAGAAGGCAGCGTGCGTGGCCACGACGATGCACGGCACACCGGAGGCTGGAATGGCCAGAGCTCGGCGACGCTCGGCGAGCTTCATCCCACTCTGTAGGAGCACCACAGGCACGCTGGCCAGACCCGCGTCTGCGAGCAGATGCGTGATACTGGACACATGCTGCTGTGCGAGCACCTGCGTCGGCGCTACGATGACCGCCTGCTTTCCTGCTCCCACAGCCTGAAGCAGAGCACACAGAGCCACGAGCGTCTTTCCCGAGCCCACTTCGCCCTGTAGCAGCCGGCTCATCGGCTTTCCCGAAGTCATATCCCGCGTAATCTCGCGAATCACGTCCTGCTGGCCACCCGTCAGCTCGAATGGCAGCGAGCTGACGAGCCGCTCCACCATCGCCTCCTCGTCCACGCAGACGTACGCGTCTGCGGAGGCATTATCCTCGCGCATCTGCACCATGGCCACCTGGGAGACGAGCGCTTCCTCATAGCGCAGCGTCTCGAGCGCCTTCCCGAAGTCCGCTTCGGAGCGCGGCACGTGCATAGCGAGGAGAGCGTCCGCTTTATGAAGCAGCTTGCGGTCTTCACGCACGCTTTCTGGGATGACGTCCGGTATAGCGGCGGCGAGCGCGTCGCGGTCGATAATAGTCTCCGACGCTGCATCCTCGTCCGATCCGCTCTGTGCATGCGCTCCCGTCAGCGCGCGCAGGAGGTCTACTATCGTCTCGTGGATATGCTCGGAGGAGATGGAAGAATTGGCATGATAGCGCGGCTGCGGACGGCTCAGCAGGTCGAGCGCTTCCTCGAGCGTGTCGCTGTAGCCGCTCGTACGGTCGGCCGTCTGCTCGTCGCGCACGATGCTCGTCTTCGGATGCGTGAACTGCACCTGCCCCGCGAACTCGCTCGGCGCGCCCTGCACCGCGAGCCGCACGCCGCGGTAGAACCTGCTTTTCAGATAGCTGATGTAGTAGCTTTTATAGCTGAAGTAGGTCAATTTCACCGCGCTCTTCGCACCGTCTCCATCTTCCGCGTCATTCGGTACTATGGTGACTTCGAGGCGTGTGCCGCCGCGGGAGATGGAGCTCTCACGCGTATAGGCCACGACGCCACTGATCACGACCGGCTCGCCGAGCTTCACGTCAGCGATGTTTTTCACCGGCATACGCTCAGTCACGCGGAAAGGAAAGTAATGGAGCGCGTCCTCTACCGTGATCACACCCAGCTTTTTCAGCGCGCTGATGCGCCGCTTATTCGTGAGGATGCTCGCCAGGGCTGTCTGGAGTGTGACTGCTGGGGTGGTCTCCGTCATGCTGGTCTCCTGTCCTCTTTGCATGGGTGTGGGTCTTCTCTCTAGCATACTCACAGGAGTCGCTTTTACTGAAAGGCAGCTTCATCTGTCGAGTTGTGTGTAAATCGTCTCACGAGAGACATCAGATGGAATGAATTATCTAGACTTTCGTGAGCTACGTGAGACGATTTACACACAACGCAGGCAGCTCCACATACACGAAGACCCCCGGAATGACTCCCGGAGGTCTTCGCTAAAGCACGACCTTCACGCCGAAGCGTGAAGTGTACTCATGTGTGGCCTACTATGCCACGCGACGCTGTACCTTACCAGCCTTGAGGCACGAGGTGCATACGCGAAGGCGAACGTTTTCGCCATCTACAGTGGTACGCACAGCCTGGAGGTTAGGCAGGAAGCGACGCTTATTACGAATATGCGAATGCGATACGCTATAACCGGTCTGTGGACCCTTACCGCATACTGCGCAACGAGCTGCCATGATGGACTCCTCTGCTTGTTTAAACTCACATCTTTCTGTGCTTCTAGATAAACAAGCGTAAGGTCCACCTAGAGCACACAACTTATTAATGATATATGAGGCCACAGACCTTTGCAAGTTCGGGCATTCCTCAGAGCGAACGTAAGGAAAACCGTACACGAGTAGCATGCGAAAACATCCCACACTCTGAAAGAGCGCTGAAAATGCTGTGAATTTCTCGCATGAAACTCGTCTCCACTCTAGCACACGCACGCACGACCCTATAGAGTAGAAGTCCAGATATCAGTTCATGAAGAAAGTATGCCATGGATTCGTTTACTTCTTTCGTCGCACCTCTCACCTCATGGGTGTCTAACCGCACAGACCGCATCGTGTTTTTCGTGGTCGCACTCGTAGTCACGTGGCTTATCCAGCGCTATGTGGCACGCGGACTCCATGCCTTACTCGACCGATCCCCCATTCCGAGCGCATCGCTGTATATAAACATTACACGCGTGAGCATCTGGGTACTGGCAGTGATTATCGTGCTCAAGCCCGTGTTCGGCATCGAGGCAAATTCCCTCGTCACTGCTCTGGGAGTAGGTGGTGTGGCCATCTCCCTCGGTTTACAGGCCACGATATCGAACATAGTCTCAGGATTCGGACTTATGGCGGGAAACGTGGTGAAGCCTGGAGACAAGATAGCCATTAATGGCGTGAAAGGCACTGTGAAGGACGTCACATGGCGCCACACGGTGGTTATGGAGCGTGGGGGTAATGAGCTATGGGTTCCGAACTCGGTACTGAATACCGCGACACTGGAGAAATTGCCACGAACGAATGAAGCTCTCACGAAGCTACGCATCCTGCTTCGCTCGGACATAGACATCCGCGAAACCGTAGGGGACATCGTAAAAACGGTCCGCACAGCCACCGCGAACTATGCCATGCGCGGCACTACGCCTACCGTACGCCTCGTCAGTTTTACCGCCTACGGCATCGAAGCGGACGTGGTACTCTACGCGAAAGAGCGCGCATCTTTCGCCGTCGTGCATGATCTCGCGGCGCGCGCACTCGTGGGAAAGCCGTACATGGCACTCGCGGAAGACGCAGCCAGCGCACACAGCCTGCATGCGCCGACCGCGAAGACCATCCCACTCGACCATCTGCGCGTCGAAAGTACGCAAGACCTCGTCTCCACGCAGATTCTCAAGCCGAAACCGGAGCAGCTCCATCCCGCCACGCATCCATCCGGCGGCGCAAACGCGAAAAACGTGGCAGAATAGAGCAGTTTTACCTCCAAAAACGTTACGAAAAACGTGGCAGATGATAGACTAGAAACTACGAAAAACGTGGCAGCCTTTTCTTGCTCTATCTGAGGAGGTGTAGCATGCTCGAACGCACAGCATGGAAAGCTCTCGACGCATGGTCAGCTGACCAGAAGTCAGGCAGGTCAAAAAAAGCGCTCATGATTACTGGCGCTCGCCAGATAGGAAAAACTACACTCGTGCGCGCTTTCGCTCGTGAACGGTATACCCACTTCGCCGAGCTGAACTTCCTCGAAGACCCTGAAGCTGCACGCATTTTCGAGGGCAGTCTCGATGCAGACACGATTATCACAAATCTCACTGCGTACCTGCGCACCCCTCTCGAGGCAGGCAGCACGCTCATTCTCCTCGACGAGATTCAGGAATGCCCCTCTGCACGTACAGCCATCAAGTTTCTCGTAGAAGACGGCAGGTTCGACTACGTGGAAACAGGATCTCTCCTCGGCGTGCGTACACGGCAGGTGACATCCTATCCGGTAGGCTTCGAGCAGCAGCTCCACATGTATCCGCTCGATTTCGACGAATTCTGTCGCGCAAACGGCGTGCAGCAGCGCACTCTGGACATTCTGCGCGAGCACTTTACCCAGCGCACACCCGTCCCCGATGCTGTGCACACGACGATGATGCAGCTGTGGCAGACATATCTCATCGTGGGAGGCATGCCAGATGCCGTTCAGGAATACGTCACCACACATGACATAGCACGCGTTACACAGATACATCGTGACCTCCTCGCACTCTACCGTCTCGATATAGCGAAATATGCCGAGAAAAACGACGAAACGAAGATTCGTGCCATCTTCGACGCCATCCCTTCCCAGCTCGACGATAAAAACCGCCGATTCATCCTCGCAGATCTCTCGAAAACTGCACGCCAAAACCGCTATGCGAGTAGTTTCCTCTGGCTCGCTGATGCAGGCGTAGCTCTTCCCTGCTATACCGTGAAAGATCCCGTACGTCCTCTTGAAGGGAGCGGAAATCACAGTCTCTTTAAGCTGTTCCTGAACGATACTGGTTTGCTGTGTACAGCTCTGATGGGACAGGTAGGTCATGGGACTCTGCAGTATGACATTCTGCAGGGGCGAGTCGATGCGAATCTCGGCGCTGTTATGGAGAATGTCATCGCTCAGGAGCTGCGCGCGCACGGTTTTGACTTGTATTATATGAACGCGAAACGCTATGGCGAGGTGGACTTCATGGTCGAGTCGGGTGCTGACGTGCTGCCGCTCGAAGTAAAGTCTGGGCGAGACTGGACCCGTCATAAGGCCCTCGATAACATCATGGCTGTGTCCGAGTGGAACATACCTGTGAGTTACGTACTGTGTCGCGGGAACGTAGCGGCGCCGAAGAACGAGACAAGCGAGCGCGTGGTTTATCTGCCCCTCTATATGAGTATGTTCCTCGAGCCACAGCGTGCAGACGGCCCCTTGATTCACACTGTGGACCTGAGTGCTTTGTAAAAAATACCTTCCATGCAAAAAACGGCTGAGCATACACTGTCTTTCGTAGGACAGGCTCGCTCAGCCGTACTTGTAGTCTCGCTTGTGGCGAGAAATCTTATTCTGCAGCTCCAGCTGTCACCGTCTCGCCGGCCGTCTCGCGGTCTGCGAGAGGGCCGTCCCATGGCTCTTTCACCTCAGGCGCGGAGCTGACATACTCGACCGGAGTGGTCAGAGCCGGGATAGTCTTCGGCTTAAACGGGAACTTTTCTGCGCGCATCTTCTCATACGCATCGATGGCATCCTCATGCTGGAGCGTGAGGTCGATGTCATCATAACCATTCATCAGACGCCAGCGCACGTAGTCATCCACCTCAAACGGCAGCGTGACGTCCCCACACGTCACCGTGCGGTCCACGAGGCTCACCGTCACCTGAAGGCCCGGCTCTTCTTCCAGCAGCTTCCACAGCAGCTCGATGGATTCCATCGGCATGAGGGCTGCCAGAACGCCGTTCTTCGCAGTATTACCATAGAAAATATCTGCAAAACGTGGCGCTATGACCACGCGGAAACCGTAATCATGCAGCGCCCAGACCGCATGCTCACGCGACGAACCGATGCCGAAGTCCGGCCCCGCCACGAGCACGCTGCCCGCGCGGTACGCATCCTGGTTCAGGATGAAGTTCGGGTCACGGCGCCATGCATAAAACAGCGCATCTTCAAAGCCCGAACGCGTCACGCGCTTGAGGAAGACAGCAGGGATAATCTGATCCGTGTCCACGCTCGAGCGGCGCAGAGGCACGCCCGTACCAGTAAAAACAGTGAGTTTTTCCATAATTCTCGCTTCTCCTCTCCCCTACTGCACGGCCTGTACGGCACTGACCACGGATGCAGACAGCGGCTCGAGGTCACGCGGCGAGCTGAGCGTTCCGCGCACAGCCGTCGCTGCAGCCACGAGTGGAGACGCCAGATGTGTACGGCTGCCCTTACCCTGGCGGCCTTCGAAGTTACGGTTCGAGGTGGATACAGCACGCTCGTGTGCCACCATCTGGTCCTGATTCATACCCAAGCACATGGAGCAGCCCGCATTACGCCATTCTGCGCCGAAGTCGAGGAAGATCTTATCCAGGCCTTCCTTCTCCGCTTGCAGACGAGCGCGCGAAGAGGCAGGAACCACGAGAACACGATGCAGATTCTCTGCCTTATGACGGCCCTTCATAATGGCTGCTGCGGCACGCAAGTCTTCGATGCGGCCGTTCGTGCAGGAGCCTATGAACACGGTGTCCACAGCGATGTCACGCATCGGTGTGCCTGCTTCGAGGCCCATGTACTTCAGCGCAGATTCCGCAGCAGCTTTATCCGTAGGGTCAGCGAAGTCTTCTGGAGATGGAACAGCATCATTCAGCGGTATGCCCTGGCCTGGATTCGTGCCCCAGGTAACGAATGGGGACAGCTCATCTGCGCGCAGGGTGATCTCCTTATCAAAGACGGCATCCTCATCGGTGACCAGAGACTTCCAGTACTCCACAGCGCGATCCCACATCTCACCCTTCGGAGCATGTGGTCGCCCCTTGAGATACTCGAAGGTGGTCTCATCCGGAGCTATCATGCCGGCGCGCGCTCCGCCTTCTATGGACATGTTACAGATGGTCATGCGCGCTTCCATGGACAGCTTACGAATGGCTTCGCCACGGTACTCAAAGACATAGCCCTGACCTCCGCCGATGCCTATCTTCGCGATGATGGCCAGGATGATGTCCTTCGAGGTCACATCCTCCGGCAGCTCACCTTCCACATTAATGGCCATGGTCTTAAACGGCTTCAAACTCAGCGTCTGCGTGGCCATGACATGCTCCACTTCCGAGGTGCCGATACCGAAGGCGAGCGCCCCGAATGCACCATGTGTAGAGGTGTGCGAGTCTCCACACACGATAGTCATACCCGGCTGAGTCACACCCAGCTGCGGCCCCATGGCATGCACGATGCCCTGGTCTGCATCGCCCAGTGGGTGCAGACGCACTCCGAACTCCTTACAGTTCGCTTCCAGAGTGGATATCTGCTTCGCACTCGTCTCATCTGGCGAGACCTGATCGATGTTAAACGTCGGAGTGTTATGGTCTTCGGTGGCCAGAGTCAGCTCCGTATGGCGAAGCTGACGGCCAGCGAGACGCAGGCCCTCGAATGCCTGAGGGCTGGTCACTTCGTGCATGAGCTGCAAATCTATATAAATGAGGTCAGGAGCGCCATCCTCGCCCTTACGCACGAGGTGATCTGCCCATACCTTTTCTGCCATCGTTTTTCCCATGAGTACATTTTTACTGATGAAGACGCGCCCAGAGGGTTTGCATGTCACATACTGAGATGGCATAATACATACATGGTAGATAAGCAAATCGGCATCCACGATGCGAACACATCCGCGAAAAGCAGTGAAAAATCAGGCGAAAAGACCCCCGACCTCGTGAAGTCTGGCGTCGGCGTCCTGGATAAGGCTGCTCTCATTCTGGACACCCTCGAAAAGGGGCCGTGCTCCCTGTCTCAGCTCGTGAATGACACAGGTCTCGCTCGCCCGACCACGCACCGCCTGGCCATCGCTTTGGAGCGACACCGCTTCATCGCCAGAGACCAGCAGGGCCGCTTCACCGTGGGTGCTCGCTTCGCTGAACTCGCTACCGTAGCAGGCGAAGACCGCCTGCTCACATCTGCCGAACCTATTCTTCAGACTCTCCTCGAACGTACTGGCGAATCCGCCCAGATATACCGCCGCCAGGGAGACCAGCGCGTGTGCATAGCAGCAGTAGAGCGTGCCAGCGGTCTGCGCGATTCCATTCCTGTGGGCGCCATGCTGTCCATGGAAGCAGGATCCGCAGCGCACATCCTTCTCGCTTGGGAAGACAGTGAGCACATGCACCAGGGACTGCGCCGAGCACAGTTCACCGCTCAGACTCTGAACACCGTACGCCGCCGCGGCTGGAGCGAGTCCATTAATGAGCGAGAGAAGGGCGTATGCTCCGTCTCGGCTCCTATCCGTAACGCGTCTGGTCACGTCATCGCCGCCATCTCCATCTCCGGCCCTGTGGACCGCATGGGCATATCCCCAGGGCGTCACTATGCGCCGCTGGTCATGAAAGCAGGAAAGTACCTCAGCGACGCCATGGCGCGCGTGTAAGGATGTAAGCCGTAAGGCCGTAAGGCCGTACGGCTGTAAGGCTTACGCGCGCCCGCCGCCGCGTGAGCCGTTACTTACGCCCGCCGCGCGATCCGCCACGCCCGAAGGTCAGCACAGAAATAATCCCCGCCACTACGGCTGCCACACTGGCGAGCACTTTCGGCTTTCTGAGCAGGTTTATAGCTTCGCCCGTGTTATTCGGCATGTACGTGCTCGCGAGGGCATACGCTTTATTCCCCGACGGCTTTCCCACGAGATCACCGAACTCGAGCAGCTGCGTGCGCGGCTCGAAGGGATGGCGCACGTCGAACTCGAAGAGCCGCACGCCGCGGTTTTCTGGGCTCGGCCCGTAAGTGCTAAATCCGGCCGTCGGCGTGCTCGCCAGCAGAATCCCGTCCACCACGCCAGCGATGGCATTTCGGTGGTCGTGCGCTGCTGCCAGAGCGAAATAATTGTGCTCCTGCAAAAAGCGGAACTCATTCGTATCGCGGTCCGGGCAGCTGATGCCCTCGCCGAGATAACTGCCCGGAAGCGTGCGGTTCTCGTCCAGCACATAGCTGTACGATTCGAACGCGCGATATCCCTGAATAGCGTTCGCCGTAGTCACCGGAACGGGCCTGAGCAGGTCGTAATACTTCTGCACCGGCATGTGCTGGAAGGCCATAGCACGCACGTTCATCTCACGCGGGACGTGCTTGACGAACTGTAGCGCGCGGCTGCTCGGCGCGGCATACCCACCCTCCTGCGCGTAGTCTCCCGAATTTACTATGGTCAGTCCCAGCAGATTCGCCTCGTTATACTGGTCGCGCACAGGCAGTGCGAACGTGCCCGCCTCGCCCGAGTCATACACACGCTGATGTGGCAGAAGAACGTTCGGCGTGTCGCCTTGCTCAGACGGCGTGTCGCCTGAAGCGTTCGGCGTGTCGCGACGCGGATTCACGCACCCCGGAAACTCACGGTACAGCTCAGTCAGCTCGTCGAGGCTCAGACCGCACTGAAAATCATGATTTCCGAAAGTAACCGCGAACGGAATATGCCGGCTGACTACCGGTTCGAGGAAGGCGGCTAAAGTAGAGCGCACTATCTGGCGCGTGCGCTCCTTCTCCTCAGCGGACGGCTCGAGCTGCCGGTCGAGCCACGTGCGCTTCACGAACGTAGGCGCGTACGCCGTATCATACCCGGCTATCTGATTTCCCGTAAAAATGACGATGTCCGGCCGCGCAGCATCGCACGCCGCCGCGATGAGCCGGACCGTATCTTTCGAGACTTTCGGACCGTCCTGATTATCGCTCACCTGCAGCACGCGAAACTTCCCGGACGCGTGAAACTGCAGCTGCCCGAGCCGCGCGGACACGGACGTAGACGCCGGCGCGCTTGCTTCCCTGCTGTCAATTCTTCCGCTATCTACCGTGCCACTTGCGTTCTGTTCAGTCATATCTTCCAGCATACTCTAGGGCGGGCTATATCGCGCGATTTGTCGGTATAATAGATATGACGAAAGGAGTTCCTCATGTGTACAAGCATTACGTACCATACGCAGGACCATTACTTCGGCAGGAACCTCGACTATGAGCGCTCCTACGGAGAAAAGATAACCATCACACCTCGCGACTTTGTCTTCTCTCTGCGTCACGAAGGCGAGCTTTCTCACCACTATGCCATCATAGGAATGGCCACGGTGATTTCTAACTTCCCACTGTATTATGATGCTACGAATGAATGCGGCCTGAGTATAGCTGGACTGAACTTCTCCGGGTATGCACAGTATTCCAGCACTACTACTGCGTCATCTGCAGACAGAACGAATGCGAAGGTTACATCATTCGAGCTCATCCCTTGGCTGCTCGGCACGTGTAAGGATGTTCGCACAGCGAGGGCAGCTCTCGAAGGTCTTACCATCACGGATGAAAGCTTCGTAGAGTCTCTTCCTGCATCCCCACTCCACTGGATGATAGCGGACAGAGACGAATGCATCGTCTACGAATACACGAAGGATGGCGGAAAGATATACGAGAATCCCGTAGGCGTTATGACGAATAACCCGTCGTTCGACTACCACATGACACATCTTCAGGATTTCCTCCACGTGTCTCACGGTCCGCTCATGAATAACCTCCTCTCGGGGACATCCGTGGAACCATATAGTCGTGGAATGGGCGCGATGGGGCTTCCTGGAGACCTTTCCAGCGCTTCTCGTTTCGTGCGTGCAGCATATACGAAGCTGAACTCTCTGAGTGATGCAGATGAGGCAAGCAGCGTCCAGCAGTTCTTCTCCATTCTCGACAGCGTCGCGCAGGCGAAAGGCTGCTGCTACCTCGGAGACGATGCGGACGGCCACCCTCAGTACGAGTACACGCTTTATAGTTCCTGCTGTAACGTGGATAAGGGGATTTACTACTATAAGACGCATGAGAACTCTCACATCACAGCAGTAAACCTCTTCCACGAAGACCTCGACAGCACTACTCTCAAGATCTTCCCACTCGAGCGCGAGTGGAAGCCTACATTTTCGAACTAACCTCCTGCGACGTCATCAGCGACGAGGAGGGCCTGTATCGGCGAAACATATTCCGCTGTTACAGGCCCTCCTCTCGCTCGTAATTTTTTACGAACTTCTCACGACGACGCCGTCCACGCTTTTTGAGTCCACACTGAAGCATAGTCTTCGTCATCTCATCGTTCGACGCATGGATATTTATGTGAGCTGCTGGAACATCACCATGATGATCACGGAGATAATCATAATGAAAGAAAGGAGCTCCGAGATACCCCTCATTCTGAGGCAAAATACGTATGGATGATTTTTCTATAGTGAGATACCCATGAGCATTTATCTCATATTCATAAGAAAACTGGAGACGAAGAACGCCTTTCCCTTCTCCCGTAAGAGTTATTCCTGATCCCACATGGGAGATAACTGTTTTCCGCGCACCTTCCGTCTCATACAGCTGCGCATAAGAACCATGCATATCCGGCTGGCCGAGGACACCCCGTAACAAGGACTCTATGCGCTCCGCAAAGAACACGGCCGTATCCTCACCACCCATACCGCACCTACTTCATCATATACATCGTGGTTCTTAATCGAAATCTTTCATGAGGAACTTGATGTGCTGAAGTTCAGACATAGCTTCCGATTCATCCAGCGATAAGCCATATGCGTTCGAACGCGCATATAAATCCTCGAACGACCCATACTTCTTCGTCAAAGCACTCTGCTTATCTACAAGCTGCTTTCGCGTCCACATCACGCGGCGCACAGGATATGACACAGATGCACTCGTGGCAGGCATATCACACCTCATTTCGTATCCTGCATCGCCGATAGAAGCACCCCGCCAGCGACACATAGTAGTGGTTATTATTATCTCATAAAGAGCACCCGTACATGCCCGAAAAAGCATCACTGCAGAAACTGCTTCAGAAGATATAAAATGTCTCGCAGCCCTCTATTCATGCGGGATGCGAGACATCACAATGGCGGATAGTGAGGGATTTGAACCCCCGGTACTCTCGTACGCTTGTTTTCAAGACAAGTGCCTTCGACCGCTCGGCCAACTATCCTCGAGTGATCCGGGAGGCTCGTACGTCCATTCCCGAATCACCACAACCTTATGCACTATATGCTATTTTCCGCAAAAGTGCAAATCCAGCGCTTCCGGCTCTTTACGCTTCCCACGTGGTCGGCTCGATAACTTCCTTACCACCCATGTATGGACGCATAGCTGCAGGAATCTCTATAGCGCCATCTGCAGTCTGGTGGTTTTCGAGAATGGCCACCAGCCAGCGCGTCGTAGCCAAAGTACCGTTCAGCGTAGCGACTGGGCGAGTGCCGCCTTCCTCCAGGCGTTCACGAATGTTCAGGCGACGAGCCTGGTACTCCGTGCAGTTCGAGGTAGACGTGAGCTCACGGTAGCGACCCTGAGTAGGTACCCATGCTTCGCAGTCAAACTTTCGCGCTGCAGACGAACCGAGGTCACCAGCAGCCGTGTCGATGATGCGGTATGGCACTTCCACCTTACCAAGCATCTCCTGCTCCATAGCGAGCAGACGCTGGTGCTCAGCCTGAGAGTCTTCCTGCTTCACGTAGGTGAACATCTCCACCTTATTAAACTGATGCACACGAATGATGCCCATGGTGTCCTTACCCGCAGAGCCCGCTTCACGGCGGTAGCAGCTGGACCAGCCTGCGTAACGCAGTGGACCGTTCGACAGGTCTAGGATTTCATCTGCATGCATACCTGCGAGAGCTACCTCCGATGTACCCACGAGGTAGGAATCATCTGGCTCACGCAGACGGTAAATCTCATCTGCATGCGAGTTCAGGAAGCCCGTTCCTGCCATAATCTCTGGGCGCACGAGCGTAGGTGTGGTGGTCATGATGAAGCCGTTCGCTTCTGCCTGGTCTACCGCCATGGTGAGCATGGCCAGCTCGAGGCGTGCTATGGCTCCGCGCAGGAAGTAGAAGCGAGAACCCGAGACCTTCGCACCGCGGCGCATGTCGATGCCCGCTACGCCCTCACCCAGCTCGAGGTGGTTCTTCGGCTCGAAGCCCTCAGCTGCGAAGTCACGTGGAGTGCCTATCTCCTTCACCACCACGTAGTCATCCTCGCCACCTTCTGGAGCAGCATCTTCGACCACGTTCGAGAACTTCCACATGAGGTTCGTGTAGTCTTCATTCGCTTTATCCGCGGCGTCCTTCAGAGACGCCACCTGAGCGGCGAGCTCCTTCGTCTGCGCGATGAGCGCAGCCTTCTGATCTGCCGGCGCCGAAGCGACCTTCTTACCCATGTCCTTCTGCTGCGCACGCGCATCTTCGAAGGCTTTCAGAGCGTCGCGGCGCTGCTGGTCTGCGCGGAGAGTATCATCCACGAGTTCCACAGATTCACCGCGCTTACGCTGCGATTCCTTCACGATATCGGCATGTTCGCGCATAAATTGAATATCAAGCATAGTTCTAAAATTATCCGCAAAGTATGACATTACGGTTAAACACGCGGACGGTTTTTCAGCGCGTCGTCGTTCGGCGTGTCGTTTTCTGAGGTCAATTCTTCCTCGTCCTACCCTGCCGAGTAAAATAGTAAAACCCAAAACTAAAGAAAGAACGAGGAACACCATGAATATTTCGACGAGGAAATTTTCTTCCTGGCGGTGCCGCACAGTGCTCACTCTTCTCGCAGCGCTCGTCACCTGCCTTTCTTTGCTTTGCCCGCCAGCATCGCTCACTCCCGCACATGCTGCGCCATTCCCTGTAGACCTCGTGCCCCATCTCGTCCGCGAAGTCGGTGAGGGTGGAGTACTGACGAATTATGGAGTACAGGGAGCGGAATTTACGTGGCACGTGGTCGTGGAGAATGCCGGCCGTGCCGTCGCACGTGATGTCACCTTCGACCTCGCCATTCCTGCTGGCACCACCGAGGTTCACGCGACCTGCGCGAGGAAGACGTTTAATGCGGACTGCCCTACGGATGACCAGCTGAAGGTAGCACCTGCCACGCTCACAGAAGATGGACATCTCACCGGCACCATTCCTTACATACTCGGCACACAGTTCAGTATGTCTCGAGAATCCGTAACCATTCAGGTCACAGGCCGCTACCCATTCCGCGACCAGGTCACGCCTACTCTTTCCGTAGCCCCTGCAGCAGAAGCGATAGATACGAATCCGTATGATAACGAGACAGCGGAAATCATCCACCTTCAGCCAGTCACCGTGCCCGTATCCGTAAAAATTGAGCAGGATACACCAGACCTCCATTCAGGAGCAGAGCGCCACTATACCGTCACGTATGCGAACGACGGCGATGCCGACGCTCCCGTCACGCTAAACGCGCAGTACGCTTCCGCCAGTCCGAGTCAGAGCGATACACTCAGCACGAGCGTAACCTGTACCACCTCATCGACCGCGCCATGCCCACTCGGCGCCGAGGACGAGCACCCAGCAGCAGAGTCTCTTCTCAGCACAGCAGTCACTCTCCCAGCTCACACAGCCCTCGTCGTCGATGTACGCGTCACCCACACTATCCCAGCGCGACGAGTATCTCTCGATACAGCGCCTCTGCCCCAGCCTGTGAACCTCACCGCGAGTATGGCAAGTACCGGCACTGTGCGTCTCACGGGCACTGTGCGCGACCAGAGCGCCGGTAGCCTCACTCCCGATGCCTTCAGCACGCCGGAAGCGAGTAAGGAAGAAGCACTCCCCGAGATAGATACGAACGATGTGCCTGTCTATACAGAAAAGGGTGAGCCTGCGCAAGAAGAGGCTCTTCCTGACATACCCCTCGACCAGGTTCCTCCGTATTCGGAAAACGGTGAGACCATACCAGCAGAGGAACTTCCAGAGATCTCTCCTGACGATGTACCGACATATTCCGAACATGGCGATGCGCTAACCGAAGAGGCTCTTCCCGAGATAGAAAACGGGGCACTCCCCACCACCACCCTGCTGACCGTGCCGCAGTACAGCACTATCACAGCAGACCTCGTCCGCGAGCACGTGCACGCTCCAGAAGGAGCGAGCACAGCCATCACAGGAGCGTACCCAGATACGAGCACGCCAGGAGATAAAACGGGCGTCAGTGTCCTCGTGACTCTTCGCCAAGGGATTCCTGTAGGAGTGACTGTCCCCGTACGCGTCGTCCCTGTCACTTACGTCCCGTCAGAGCATCTCACGAGCGAGCGCGAGGAGTTCCCTCTCGATGAGGTTCCTCCCCACAGCGAGGTCGGCGCACCACTGACAGTCGAAGCTCTTCCTGAGATATCTCTCAGCGACGTTCCTGTGTATACGAGCCGTGGTGAGCCACTCGTGCAGCCAGCGCTTTCTGAGTTCCCACTCAGCCAGGTACCAGCTGCGGCACCGGCTCCAGAGCCAGAAAAGGTTCCAGCAGCGAAGAGCACACAGAAGCGTCTCGCTCGTACAGGATCATCGGTAACAGCGCTCATCCTGCTCAGCTGCGTGCTTGTGCTGTCCGCAGTGGCGCTGCGCGTGCGTGTGCACGTACGTTCACGGATGCGTCGGCATTAGCCCACGGCCTATGCCACGTTCTGCGCGCGCCACGCACTTTTTTCTGCGTGCAGAACGTGGCATTTTCACACCTCATATCCAGCCTTTTTCCTACTCACCCAGCCACACGTGTGCACTTGGATGTTCATATACACACTCCCCCGTGTGCGCCATGACATTCCCTTTTTTGTCTGAACTACCTAAAATAAGACGTGCAGCGGGATGACCCGCCGCACGTTGCACCCACAAGGTCGTAGCAAAGGAGCTCTATATGAAGGCAGCAACATACGTTTCCGCAGGCGTTCTCGAACTGACCGAGAAGGAAAAGCCACACGTTATCAAGCCTACTGATGCGGTCGTGCGCATGGTGAAGTCCACCATCTGCGGCACCGACCTGCACATTCTGGGTGGAGATGTGCCTGCCTGCAAGCCAGGGACCACGCTCGGCCACGAAGCCATCGGCATCGTGGAAGAAGTGGGCGATGCAGTAAATAACTTTAAGGTGGGAGATAAGGTCATCGTCTCGTGCGTGACCGCATGTAACACGTGCTACTACTGCAAGCAGCAGCTTCCGAGCCACTGCGAGGATGGCGGCTGGATTCTCGGCCACCTCATCGAGGGAACTCAGGCAGAGTATATCCATATCCCTCATGCAGATGGTAGCCTGTACCACGCTCCAGAATCGGTGAGCGACGAAGCGCTCGTCATGCTCTCGGATATTCTTCCTACCTCGTATGAGATAGGCGTCCAGCCATCGCACGTAAAGCCAGGCGACACCGTCTGCATCGTAGGCGCAGGACCTATCGGTCTGGCAGCGCTGCTCACTGTTCAGTTCTACTCGCCGAGCCGCATCATCATGGTGGACCTCTCGGAGTCGCGCCTCGAAGCATCGAAGGAATTTGGTGCTACGGACGTCATCGTCTCCACCACGACGGAAGAAGTGAAGGCGAAGATAGACGAGATGACGGGCGGTCGCGGCGTAGACATCGTCTTCGAGTGCGTGGGATACCCTGCCACCTTCGACATCTGCCAGAAGGTCGTGGCCATCGGCGGACACGTCTCGAATGTGGGCGTTCATGGTAAGCCAGTATCCTTCGACCTGCAGGATCTGTGGATTAAGAACATTACGCTGTCCACCGGTCTGGTGAACGCGAACACTACGGAGATGCTGCTCGAAGTGCTGAAGAGTGGAAAGATCGATGCGACGAAGCTCGTCACGCATCACTTCAAGCTCTCGGAGATTACCGAAGCCTATAAGGTCTTTAAGGCAGCTGAAGAGAATCACACGCTGAAGGTCATCATCGAAAACGACCTGAGCTGAGACGACTAGATTTCTTCGAATAGAGTGTCAGGGGTGTGCTACCGTTCACGGTGGTGCACCCCTGACGTTGTGTCGCGACACGCGCACCCGTCCCAGTTATGAAACAGTTGTGTAATTCTGCCAGATTCTCACCACTTCTGCCTCATTTCCTCTACAAATGAAAGTATGTTTATGAGCTGGGACGCTACATCTTCTACAGTGGCTTGGACGGTGGCCATCATCGTGGCCGCTGTTTTCCTCGTGTTCGCCATTATCTCGAGTATGCGTTCGAGCAAACGCCAGCGGGAGATGGCTGCTGCGGATGAGCGTCTGAGCGACCAGACCATCACGTATGCCTTCATTATTAATCCCTCGAAGCCCGAGTCCGAAGAGGCTCGCGCTACCATCGAGACGTACTGTGCTGAACATGGAATTGTCCATCCTCTCTTCCTCGACACGCAGCTGGATAAGGACGGTCGCGCGTGCGCTGAAGAGGCGCTCGAACGCGGCGCGGACGTGGTCATAGCCGTGGGCGGGGACGGTACGGTGCGCACCGTCGCGAGCGCGATGGCGTACTCGACGCACGCGTTCGGCGTCATACCCATCGGTACGGGGAATCTGTTCGCGCGGAACATGGGCATTCCGGTGAATAACATCGAGGCGGCGCTCGCCATCGCGACATCGCACGGCAGCCGTCGCGTGGACATGGGCCGTATGAATATCCTCGATTCGGCTGAACCGGACCACGAGCACGGCTTCCTCGTCATCGCGGGCGCGGGATTCGACGCGTATATGATTAACGACACGGATCCGGCGCTGAAGAAGAATATCAGCTGGTTCGCGTATTTCGTGGCCGCGTTTAAGCATCTGTTCGGACAGAAGAGCCGCGGAACGATTTTGATTCGGACGGCTGCAGGCGTGGACCACGCGCTCTCGAACGTGCAGTTCCGCACTATTATGGCGGGAAACTGCGGGAATATTCCTGGGTTTAGCTTGATGCCGGACGCGCTTTTTGATGACGGTCTGCTGGATATAGAGACAATTGACACACGGGGCGGATTACTCGGCTGGGCGAGCTTGTTCGGTGACGTGGTCCATAAGACCCTCACGCGAAGCTCACGGCAGTCGCCGTTCGCCACGCATGCCACGGTCCGCCAGTATCAGGGCACGAGTGCCGAGGTCATCCTCGAAAAGCCAGTGCTGGCCGAAGTGGACGGAGATATCCTCGGTAAGTCGGATCACTTTATGTTCTCCATAGACCGAAAGGCTCTCCTCGTACGTGCTCCGAAGCTCAGTGAGCTGGGTTCCGAGACCGGAACGCTACCTCCTGTAGCATAGGTACACACACAAGGCGCACACGCGCCATGTTCACATGCTTCTAGAGTACCTCTTATGGCACAATGGAAGCATGGTAGCACATAACGCAGGCTTTGTAGCCACTGAAAACGATTTAGTAGACGTAGACGCTCTCATCGGCGCCTACTATGACGATGTTCCAGATCCAGCGACGCCATCGGAACGCGTGATTTTCGGTACCTCCGGACACCGCGGTTCCGCTCTGAAGCGCACGTTTAATGAAGCACACATCGTCTCCATCTCCCAGGCCATCGCCGAGTACCGTAAAAAGGCCGGCATCACAGGGCCTCTGTACATCGGTCGTGACACACACGCACTGAGCCTTCCAGCCTGGAAGACCTCCATCGAGGTCCTCGTAGCGAATGGTGTGCGAGTGCGCATCGATGCGCGAGATGATTACACCCCTACCCCTGTGGTTTCGCAGGCCATCCTCACGCATAACCGCGCAGCTGATGGCACGCAGCGCTTCTCGGGCGACGACATCGCAGACGGTATCGTGGTCACTCCGTCGCATAATCCTCCGACGGATGGTGGCTTTAAGTATGACCCGACTACGGGCGGTCCAGCCTCCGCTGAGATTACTGCAGCTATAGCAGACCGCGCGAACGAGCTGCTCCAGAACTGGACGAGCATTCAGCGCGTTCCATTCGAACAGGCCATGAAGTCCGACCTCATCGAGCGCTTCGACTTCCGCCAGCACTATGTAGAGGACCTGAGGAACGTCATCGACTTCGAGGCTATGAAGTCTTCGGGTGTGCGCCTCGGCATAGACCCACTTGGCGGCGCATCCGTGAACTACTGGCCGCTGATTAACGAGGTATACGGCACGAACATCGGCGTGCTGAACGCCACTGTGGACCCACAGTGGTCCTTCATGACTCTGGACCATGACGGAAAGATCCGCATGGACCCGAGCTCACCGTATGCCATGAAGGGGCTGCTGGACCGCCTGAACGCTGGCGCATGGGACCAGTATGACCTCGTGGGCGGTACAGATCCCGATGCAGACCGCCACGGCATCGTCTGCCCAGGCACGGGCGTTATGAACCCGAACCACTACATCGCTGTCTGCGTGGAGTACCTCTTCGGTGGGAACCGTCCAGACTGGCCAGCTACGGCAGGCGTGGGTAAGACTCTCGTCTCCTCCAGCCTTATCGACCGAGTGGTGGCTTCCATCGGTGCGAAGCTCGTAGAAGTGCCAGTAGGCTTTAAGTGGTTCGTGGCCCCACTCTTTAGCGGGGATGTGGCTTTCGGCGGCGAGGAATCCTCTGGCATGAGCTTCCTGCGCAGGAATGGCCGCGTGTGGACCACAGATAAGGATGGCCTTATCCCAGACCTGCTCGCCGCTGAGATTACGGCGAAGACTGGAAAGAATCCTGCTGAACTGCACGCCGACCAGGTAGCTCGCTTCGGCGAAAGCTGGTACACGCGTGTGGACACCCCTACCACTCTGGAGATGAAGCAGAAGTTTGCTGGACTGACGGCAGACTCCGTAAGCGCGACGAGCGTGGCTGGCGAGGACATCACTGCGAAGATGACCACTGCTCCAGGAAATGGCGCAGCCATAGGCGGTCTGAAGGTGACGACGTCGAACTCGTGGTTCGCTGCACGTCCATCCGGAACGGAGAACATCTATAAGGTCTACGCCGAGTCCTTCACGTCGCCTGAGACCCTGGACACTGTCGTGTCTGAGGCCATGGACGTGGTAAACGACGCATTAGCAGACTAAACGGAATATATATGACCATTAACTTCACAGTAACCGTATCCACTGATGGCAGTGCTCTGAATAACCCGAACGGTCCTATGGGCTGGGGTTGGGTCGAGCATACGCGAGAGAACCCGGGCGGCGTATCTACTGCCATCTCGGGGCGCTCGGAAGACTGCGGTGGCGCCTCGAATGGAACGAACCAGATAGGCGAGCTGACCGCAGTCCTCCAGTGCTTGCGCGAGCATCCTGGAGACTATCCTCTCGTTATCGAGACGGATTCTCAGTATGCCATTAACTGCTCCACCACGTGGATTAAAGGCTGGAAGAGAAATGGCTGGAAGAACTCGAAGAAAGAGCCAGTGAAGAATGCAGAGCTCATTAAAGCTATCGATGCTGAGCTCACTGCCCGCACTGGCTCCGTGGACTTCGTCTGGGTAAAAGGCCACGCGGGGAACTTCTATAATGAAAAAGTCGATGATCTCGCCCGCGGGTTCGCCGAACGCGCAGGTCGAGGGGAAATTGACGGAAAAATGCCGGAAGAAGGATGGTCAGTCCTGATAAACGGTCCGTATGCGCGCGGGCTGAAAGTCCCAGAAAACCGCGAAACGCGCATCACGCAGCCTCTGCCAGAGCCTGAGCCGAAGCTCGGACTGTGGGAAGAGCAGCTGCTCGCAGAAGTGGAAGAGCCGGAACCGCACGAGTCCACTCTCGTCGATCAGCCGCTCTTTCACGAAGATAACGGCATCATCACCGAAGAACTCATCACGCGTCTGAACCAGGCCACCGAACGTTTTGACGCTGCAGCACAGCGCCTGCAGCTAGCCAGTGAGCACATGGATCAGGCCGTGGCGAAGCTCGACGAAGCTATCCGCCGCTTTGACGACGGAAGCTGGAAGAGTAATCATCAGGATACGCTATTTTAGAGTGTAGGATTTGTCTACAGATAAAGGAGGCCGTATGGCTACTCAGGATGAACTGAAGAAGGCAGCAGGTATCGAAGCTGCGAAGCTGGTCCAGGACGGAATGACCGTGGGCCTGGGCACGGGCTCGACCGTGCGTTTCTTCGTGGACGAGCTGGGACGCCGTGTGCAGGAAGAAGGCCTGAAGTTTACTGGCGTGACCACCTCGGTGCGCACGAAGGAGCAGGCGGAAGGCTATGGCATCACCATCGTGGATGTGGATGATGTGGACCGCATCGATGTGACCGTGGATGGTGCGGATGAAGTGGACGACCGCTTCGACGGCATTAAGGGTGGCGGCGCTGCCCTGCTGTGGGAGAAGATCGTGGCGACGAACTCGGATAAGATCGTGTGGATCGTGGATGAGTCGAAGGTGGTCAGCACCATCGGTAAGTTCCCACTGCCAGTGGAGGTCATTCCATTCGGTGCCGGCCAGGTGGTGAAGCTCTTCGAAAAGAAGGGGTATAAGCCGGTGCTGCGTCTGGATGCTGAGGGCGAGCCTGTACGCACAGATGAGAAGAATTTCGTCGTGGATCTGCACCTCGAGCGCATCGATGATCCTCAGGGACTGGCTGAGGACCTCATCCACACTGTGGGCGTGGTAGAGCACGGCTTGTTCCTGAACATGGTGGATACCGTTATCGTGGGTGACGAAAATGGTCCACGTGTGCTGACGAATCCGAATAAGTAAGGGCATAAGTAAGGGCAGCTGCTCAAGACTCAGTAGAGCGCTCGACATGGTACGCCTGAACCACGTACCATGTCGAGCGCTCTACTTTTTTATGTGAAGATGGCGAGTTTGTAGTCACGTTTGACCGTTTTCGCCGAACGCGTTCGAGAATCAGAATGGCTTATTTCTGCGGTTTCTGCTTTTCCGAGGCGCTGTACAGACGGTCATTCGTGACTACAAACGGGCTGTTTTGACGAGAAAAGTGAAAGTGCCCAGAGGAGAGTGCCCAGAGAGCTTCCGCGCCTTAGAGCCTTAGCGCTTTAGTGCCTTAGCACCTTAGTGCGCCGTCAGCCCGAGCCCCATCGAGCCCCATCGAGCCTCATTCGAGCCTCATCGAGCCCCGCGCACACACCGCGCTCCCACACCCTACTTCCGCGGCGTATAAATCTCCTTCTCTACCACATCCTGATAGTGCTGGATAATCACAGAACGCTTCGTCTTCAGGCTCGCCGTGAGCATACCATTTTCCTCAGTAAACGTGTCGGCGAGAATCTTATACTTGCGGATGGATTCTGCGCGCGAGACCTGCAGATTTGCCTTATCCACGGCACGCTCCACTTCTGCAGCCACGATAGGATTCACCGCCGCCGCTTCCAAAGACTCTACCTCAGCAGCCCCCTGAGAGGCCAGCCAGGCATTCGTATCCGCGAGGTCCAGCGTGATGAGAGCCGCGATGAACGGCTTCTTATCCCCTATGACCACGCACTGGCTGACCACTGGAGACGTGGCTACGCTGGACTCCAGCATGCTCGGCGAGACGTTCTTTCCGCCCGCGGTAATGATGAGATCCTTCTTCCTCCCTGTAATGCGGATAAACCCATCAGAGTCGATATCTCCGAGATCGCCCGTATGCAGCCAGCCATCCACGAGCTGCGTGGCGTCGATCTCCGGATGATTATGATACCCGAGGCACACACTCTCACTCTTCACACACAGCTCACCATCGTCAGCCACGCCGAAAGTCATGCCTTCCAGTGGCACACCTATGGTGCCTATCTTATACCCCTTCGTCGGGTTCACGCACACCGGAGCACACGTCTCGGTCATGCCATAGCCCTCGAGCAGTGGCAATCCCACACCATTAAAGAAATGCGCGATAGACGAGTCGAGTGGCGCTCCACCCGAAACCGCATACTCCACGTGTCCACCGAAGACGCCGAGAATGGTCTTATAAATAACGCGCTGGTAGAGCGCATACTGGAGGCGTTTGGCGAAGCTTAGGGTGCGTCCTTCCTGCTGTGCGTGCGACCATTCGCGCGCGAGGTTCGCCGCGCGGTTAAACAGCCGTCCCACATATCCGCGTCCTGCCTTCTGCGAGGCCGCGTTATACACTTTTTCGAAGATGCGCGGAACGGCGAGGATAAACGTCGGCTTAAACGACTGGAAGTCCGGGATGATAGTCTTCAGGTTATTCGACAGGCCGAGGACTGTGTCCGATCCGATGCAGAAGAATTGCATATACCGCGCGAACACGTGAGCGAGCGGTAAGAACAGCAGCAGCCGCGCGCCGCCCGGACGGTAGCAGATATCCGTCATGGACTGAATGCCGCTGTACGCCGCGTAGACGAAGTTCGCGTGCGACAGCTCGATGCCTTTCGGCGTGCCCGTCGAGCCGGACGTATAGACGATGGTCGCGAGATCCGCGCCGCGTACCGCCTGCTCGCGCGCCCAGAAGTCCGCGTCCGCCACGGCCTTTCCGTATTCCGTCAGCGTCTGCATGATGGTGACGTCCGTACTGTCGTTATCGAGGATGAAGACGTCCGTAACCGTAGGCATGTCGTTCCTCACAGCGTCAATTTTCTCGCGCTGCGCATCGTTCTCCGCCACGATGATACGCACCTGGGAGTCGTTCGCTATGGTCTTCACCTGCAGCGCAGAATTCGTCTCATAGATAGGCACCGTCACCGCGCCGATGCTCATGATGGCGAGGTCGAGCGCCGTCCACTCCCAGCGCGTACGCGACATGACAGCGACGGCATCTCCCTGCTTCACACCGCGCGCCATCAGACCCTTCGCCAGACCTATGACCACAGTCTGGAATTCCTCAGCAGTATACCCTGTCCAGGAGCCGTCTGCCGCTTTATACTCGATGAGCGGCTCATGCGCAGCGCGCTGCACGCGGTTCTGGAGGATGGAGAAGACATTCGCATCCGCATCGATAGGCGTGGTGACCGCGCGCGTGTATTCCTTACGCATAGATACTTCCTTCCGTCACGTCGTGGTTACGATTCTACGGCATGCTCAGGTCCGCGGATGCGCGGGAGAGAAGCGTTCCGTAAGTACCTGTGCGGGATGCTCGTCGAGCCATAATGCCACGTCTGCAGTCAGCTCGTCCGTAGCACGGAAGACATCCTCCATCTGCTCCGCAGTGATATTCTGCACATGCACACCCGCCAGGATGATGAGATTTCCCGAGACGTGCGCAGCCAGAACCGCCGCCATCTTTTCCGTCAGTACTCCTTCCTGATGTACTCGCCCCGGTCTACTCGCGAATGCGTGCGTGGTCATCTCGCCGTGCGCATCCACCATGGTGACCACTCCGAGATGAGGCACATCACCTCCTGTGAGCTCTACTCGTACATCTGCATTCACACGTCGGATACGTGCCTGGACAGTCACGCATCCTCGCGTGCGATGCAGCTCTCCTTCACTTGGATTCATCGCTTCCACTCTCCTTTCCCGAAAAAGTATAATTTTCTGTCATTCTACGCTAGACTAGTTCCGTATGACAGAGTCTTTCCGCGCTTACCATCCATCTACTTCTCCGTCCGCACTGCAGTCGAAGGGGTCCGTCCGCCTCGGCGCTCCGGACGACCATGCCGCTCCCATGCAGATTCTCGACGAATCTCGCGGTCCTTTTCGCATCGTCTCCATCACAGCGCACTCGCACTCGGCATACTCCGCCTCGCATATCGTGGAGAATCACTGGCATGCCGCACTCGAAGTGGTCGCGACCCTCGTGGGACATTCTCACCACTACATCGATGGCCGCGAGTACATCGCTCAGCCTGGAGATGTCTTCGTCATCAGCCCCTACAGCTTCCATAGCGTGATTCCTGACATCACCACGTATGTGGCGTATCCTGATGACACTCCAGTGGCCATCGTACTCCACATCGGCTACCAGTACATGGACTACCTTATCCCGAATCTCGCATCCTCCGTTTTCCAGGTACGTACCGACGACCCGTCTCTCCGCGAGCGCGAAGCAGCCATCCTCCGTGAGCTTCTCCACCTTCAGAATCCTTCTGTCCGTACGGTCTACACGCACATTCTCGAGGGGAGTCTGACGAACGAGCTGCTCTATCTGCTCTGCAGCACACACCTCCAGCCCGAGCGAGCCGCCATCTCCACCTCGAGACATAAGCACATCGCGCGCCTCCAGCAGATTATCGAGTACACGGATGAACACTATACCGAGCGCCTCTCTCAGCAAATGGTCGCCCAGAAGTTCCACTTTTCGAAAGAGTATTTCGCCCGCTTTTTTAAAGACAGCACGGGACTGACATACATGGATTATCTCTCGAAAAAGCGCTGTTCCCTCGCCGCGCAGCTTCTCACAAGTACCGATGAGTCTCTCACATCGATAGCGCAGAACTGTGGCTTTTCTGATGCCCGGGGACTTATTCTGCATTTTAAAAAGGAATACCACATCACTCCCCATCAGTACAGAAAGCAGCAGACGCAGCACACAGACTGAAAAGTATAATTTTTCGTCATTTTTTCGTTAATCTGCTCCCTTTCGTCGTATCCCTGACACGCCTAGACTTTTTCAGTACGAGAACGCTTCTCGTAGAAAAAGAAAGTCTCTTACAAAGGGGTACGATACATGTCTTCTCCAGTCCTCGATACGACCGCCTCCGGTGGCTCCAGTGAGATGATTCGTCTCAGCTGGCTTCAGAAAATCAGCTATGGTCTCGGAGCTGGTGGCGGTAACGTCATGAATACGCTCCTGGCCACCTTCCTTCTCGCCTACTACACGGATACAGCAGGCATAGCAGCCGCATCCATAGGCACCATGTTCGTAGTCTGCCGCTTCCTCGATGGCATCACGAACTTCGTCATGGGCAGTCTCATCGATAACACACACTCGCGATTCGGTAAAGCACGCCCGTGGCTGTTTGCCAGCGCTCCGCTCATGCTCGTGGGCATCGTGGCCATCATGAATGTTCCGATGGGCTGGAGTGAGACAGCGAAGCTCATCTACGCCTACGTATCCTATCTCTTCCTCAATGGCATCGTAGCCACGATGTTCGGTATCTCCCATAACGCTCTGCTCGCTCGCCTCACGCGTGACGTGGACAGCCGTAATGATGCATCCATGGTGTCCAGCGTGCTGAATAACGTCATCGGTCTCGCCGCCGGCATCCTCATCACGTGGCTCCAGCTGAGCATGGGATGGTTCTTCACGAGTATCGTTCTGGGTATTCTGACCGCAGTCCTCATTCTCATCCCGTCTGTAACTCTGCAGGAGAAAGTGGGCATGTCTGGCCCGAATTCAGCAGATGAGACACTCCAGAAGACGCCACAACCATCTCTGAAGGAACAGCTTCCTGCTGTTTTGAAGAATCGCTACTTCTGGCTGAGCCTGCTGCTGGGGACTCTTATTCTTTTCGTGAATGCGAATGCCATCGGCGCGCAGATCTTCTACTGCACGGTTATTCTCCATGATCCAGGCTTCATGACTGTTCTGCTCATGGCCGGACAGATTCCAGGAATTCTCGTCCTCTTCCTCATGCCATACTGTGCCCGTCGCTTCTCCAAGCGCGCATTCATGGCCGCAGGTGCCGTGCTCATGATAGCTGGATTCGCGCTGACCGGCATCGCTGAGACGAATACTCTTCTCATCATCGTCGGCACCGTTCTGCGTTCCATCGGCCTAGGACCGATGTTCGCCGGACTGTATGCGTTTTCCGCGGATAGCGCGGATTATGGCGAGTGGAAGTACGGCATTCGTTCGGAAGGTCTGACTGCTTCCGCACAGTCCATCGGTTCGCAGATAGGCATCGGTTTCGGGTCTGCTGCTACGGCATGGATTCTGGCTGCTGTAGGATACGACCCGGCTGCTCCTGTACAGTCTGACGCCGTCGTTTCCGCTATCCAATTCGACTTCGGCTGGATGGGCTTCTTCTTCAGCATCGTTCTGCTCGTGGGCGTTCTGCTCATGACCGTCGAGAAGTATCTTCCGGAGATCCACGCCTCGCTCGGCTACCGTTAAGCATTTCTGTGGTCAATTTTCCCTCTATCATCGAAAGGATTTCTCATGACTGACCTCACTTTCGCCCCCGACCAGTACACGGTCCACACTCTGACCAGAGATGGTCAGACACTGACCTACCGTGCCTTCGAGAATATACCCTACGCACTCCACCCCGACGATGCTGCTTTTCAGCGTCTGAGTATCTATGTCCCCGAAGCATTCTATGCCGGTCAGTCCGTTCATGGATACACCCTGAGCACAGCACCTATCTTCCTCCCGAATACTGTGGGAGGGTACATGCCAGGCCCTCAGGAGGCTCCTGGAGTGAACTTCCTCGGAGAGACAAACGCCACTTTTTACGCCCTTCTCCATGGCTACGTGGTGGTTTCACCCGGAGTGCGCGGGCGTGGCATGACGAATGCGGATGGACAGAATATAGGCGTAGCTCCAGCTGCTCTCTGTGATCTCAAAGCCGCTGTACGCTTTCTGCGCCATAACGCTACCACTGTTCCCGGCGACACCGAGAAAATCATCTCGAATGGTACGAGTGCAGGCGGCGCTCTTTCCTCGCTTCTCGCGAGCACAGGAAACCACCCTGACTATGCTCCCTACCTTGCTGCGATGGGTGCAGCCGATGAGCGCGATGACATCTTCGCAGCATCCTGCTACTGCCCTATCACGAACCTCGATCATGCAGATATGGCCTACGAGTGGGAGTTCCATACTCTCCTCGAGTACCATATGGTCACGTTCCTTCCTCCTCGAGACGGGGAGAAAGAACCGAGAAAATTGAACAAAGACGGTCTTCTCACAGCTCACCAGCAGACGCTCTCCGCTCAACTACACGACGCCTTCCAGCCGTATCTGCAGTCTCTGCCATTCTGGACGGGCGAACCAGAAGCCGAGCTGCGCGAGCTCATCGAGAATACCGTTCTGGCGTCAGCGCAAAAAGCGCTCGACGCAGGCGCTCCGCTCGCAGATGATCCAGCAGTCACAGCATGGCTAACGGTGGACGGCGGACAGGCCACACGCATGGACTGGGACGGGTACATCCGCTTCCGCACGCGCATGAAGGAGACTCCTGCATTTGATGCACTGAACGGACAGTCTCCCGAAAATGAGCTCTTCGGAACCGCTCACATCCCGTCTCAGCATTTTACTGCGGTATACGGCGACGAATCTCGGGCAGATGCACACATTATCCGCATGATGAACCCGATGACCTATCATTCAGATACTCACGCCACGCTTGCTTCGCACGTACGTCTGCGTCATGGATCCATGGACCGCGACACGTCTCTCGCTATCTCTGCCTTACTCTATCTAAGCTTCCAGAAGGCAGGAGTGGACGTTAACCTCGAGTATCCATGGGGTCTGCCTCATGCAGGAGATTATGATCTCGACGAGCTCTTCGCATGGATCGACTCTCTGTGCGCGTAACGCCACACGAAAGAAAGGATAGAGAATGACATCAGAAAATCAGGTAGACAGCCTCCGTTCAGCGCTCGCACTCCTCCGCCAGCATCCGGGACAGCTCGCAGAGACAGATGTGCCAGTGCACCCCCATGCCGAGCTCGCCGGAGTGTATCGGCACATAGGCGCAGGAGGAACTGTAGCGCGGCCGACGACAGAGGGGCCGGCTCTCCTCTTCCACAGTGTGGAAGGGCATCCTGACTCGTCTGTCCTCATAGGACTCCTCGCCAGCCGCGAGCGCGTGGGGCTTCTGCTCGGATGTGCTCCGTCGGAGCTCGGAAAAAAGCTCTTCTCGAGTGTGGATAATCCTATTCCACCTGTCCTTGTGGATGGCCCCGCTGCCTGCCAGGAGGTCGTTCACCGCGCAAGCGACCCCGACTTCGACCTCCATACACTTCTGCCTGCACCGACGAACACTCCCGATGATGCCGGTCCGTACATCACACTCGGCATGTGTTACGCTACACATCCCGACACTGGAGTGCATGATGTGACTATTCATCGTCTATGTATTCAGGGAAAAGATGAGCTCTCCATCTTCTTCACTCCGGGAGCGCGCCACATCGGTGCCATGGCGGAGCGCGCTGAAGAACTCGGGCAGACTCTTCCCATCTCCGTGAGTATCGGCGTAGACCCTGCCATCGAGATAGGAGCCTGCTTCGAAGCGCCTACGACACCCCTCGGATATGATGAGCTGAGTGTGGCAGGAGCCCTGCGCGGGAAACCTGTGGAGCTCGTCTCCTGCCTTACGGTCGACCAGCGTGCCATCGCGAATGCGGAATATGTCATCGAAGGCGAAGTCATTCCTCATGTCCGCGTTCAGGAAGATCAGAACTCGCATACTGGGTATGCTATGCCAGAATTTCCGGGATATACGGGGCCAGCGAGCGACCAGTGCTGGAAGATCAAAGTGACAGCCGTGACCACGCGACGGCACCCCATCATGCAGACCTGTATAGGTCCGAGTGAAGAGCACGTGTCCATGGCAGGAATACCTACAGAAGCCAGCATCTGGGGCATGATAGACAAAGCCATGCCAGGGCGGCTGCGTAATGTATACTGTCCTTCTTTCGGAGGAGGAAAATTCGCCGCTATCCTCCAGTTTGAGAAGAAGACGGCGTCCGATGAGGGACGTCAGAGGCAGGCTGCTCTCCTCGCTTTTAGCGCCTTTAGCGAGCTCAAGCACGTCTTTCTCGTGGACCCAGACGTGGACTGCTTCGACATTAGTGACGTCATGTGGGCTATGACCACACGCTTCCAGTCTGATGTGGATGTCATCTCCATCCCCGATGTGCGCTGCCATCCGCTCGACCCGTCGAATGACCCTCAGTACAGCTCACACCTGAGCGCGCATGGTATGGCGCGTAAGACCATCTTCGACTGTACCGTGCCTTTCGACCAGAAGGACCGTTTTAGGAGATCACGTTTTATGGATGTCGATCCTGAGCACTGGGTTCCTTCGACGCGAGAAGAAAGGACAGAATCATGAAACGCATTATCGTAGGAGCTACCGGAGCTAGCGGACTCCCGCTGCTCATCGATGTACTGCGCATTATTCGAGAAAATGCGGATGATGGCTGGCGCTCTACACTCATTCTGAGCGACAGCTCCCAGACCACTCTTCAGTGGGAGACGGGGCTCAGTGTCTCCGACGTTCGCGAGCTCGCGGATGACTGGTATGAGCCTACAGAGATAGGCGCACGTCCTGCAAGCGGCTCTTACCCTACCGCAGGAATGGTGGTCGTTCCCTGCTCGATGAAAACTCTGGCCGGCATACACAGTGGCTATGCAGAGAATCTTCTCCTGCGTGCTGCCGATGTGACCATCAAGGAACAGCGTCCACTCGTCCTGTGCACTCGAGAAAGTCCGCTCAGCCCCATCCACCTGAGAAATATGCAGGAGCTTTCGAGCATTCCGGGAGTGCGTATCATGCCACCCGTTATGAACTTCTACGGGCACTATACGTCCATCGAGGAGATGACCTATTCCATCGCCGCTCGACTTCTGTCCCCTTTCGGCATCACTGCTTCGGGATATCAAGGCTGGGAAGGACTTGAGGAGAGATAGACTTCGCTCTTCGTGTGAGGATACGAAAAAGGAGCAGGTTCCGAATGGAATCTGCTCCTTTCACGCATGTATTTAAGACTACTTACGCTGGTGGCGAGTCTTACGCAGCAGTTTGCGGTGCTTCTTCTTGCTCATCCGCTTGCGACGCTTCTTGATGACCGAACCCATCAGAGCCTCCTCTAGTTAATTGACAACTTTCCCTATGATACTACGGCTTAGCGACTGATGCACCTTTCGAGCGCAAAATCATGAAAAAATCCCGAAAATTTAGTACGGGAAACCCGCGTAGAAGCTATTCACCGCACTCTTCGGCCCCTTAGCTTCAAAGACCACCGTATCATTCCTCCAGACGACCACAGACTTCGTCGAATCTGCTTCATCTGCATGAATCTCGTAATCTCCCGTCTCCTGACCGCTCACATGAACCTTCCCCGAGGCCAGTGTGCCCGCGGTAAGTGCTCCACGCAACGCATCATACTGCGCGGTAGCCTGTGCAGCAGTGGACCACTGCGCGAAGGTGAGAGTGATGTCTGCCTGACTGTCTCCCGAGGTATACGTCACCTCATACTGCTCGATAGGCGAGCTGGAATCCCATGTCGTGGTAGTCTTCAGCTCTCCACGCGCATACGTTCCCACAGAGTCTGGGAGAATTTTCGCCAAAGTGGTGGCATCATTCGGAAGGGCCACAGGACTGACCGCTACCACAGTATCTTTACCCGAAGCAGTGGCAGAGCTGTTCGACGCTGGCTGCAGAGCCCAGCCCGGCCACAGGAATGCGGAGACGAGGGCGAGCACGACCACCACGAGGATACCCCCGACGGCGAAAGTCCTGTACCGATGCGCCTTATCATGTTGCTCGACGGCTTCTTCTACCGTATCAGACGCCTTCTCATCCGGCGCTGGAGCATCCTTCTGCTGAAGAGATTCATTAGTCATAGGTAAATTGTCCCACGGCATTACGACGGCGGACACCGTACGTACCGCATACTAGAATAGAGCGCACTGAAAACGAACAAAAGGAGAACGTATGCAGCACCTCGACCGCAGCCTGCTGAAGGCCGAAGCAAAAGCCTCGCTCGAAGGAAAGTGGGGGTCCGCCGTACTCCTGACGCTCCTGTACATGCTCGTCACAGGCGTAGTGATGGTGCCGAGTATCCTCGCCCTCGTCGCCTCGGATAGTGGGCGCGGACTGCCGTTCACCGGAGACGTGGCCATATCACTGGCCGGCGTCGTTCTCACGCTCATCTTCCTGCACGTCTTCGACGGCACGGATCGTAGCTTCGGGCAGGAGCTCGCCTCGCCGTTCACGAATGGGAAGGCCGCTCCTACGCTTATTAACTGGCTGATGACGGTGGTCTTCACCTTCCTGTGGACGCTGCTGCTCATTATCCCGGGCATCATCGCACGGTACTCGTATGCACTGAGTTACTACCTCACGGACGACTGGGCGAGCCAGGGGTATAAGGTGACCGGAGCCGAGGCAGTCACCGCCTCGAAGCAGATGATGCGCGGCCATAAGTGGGAGCTTTTCGTGCTCGACCTGTCCTTCCTCGGCTGGTATCTGCTCGTAGCCATCACGTTCGGCCTCGCATCCTTCTACGTCACGCCATACCACCTGGCCACGCGCGCGGCATTCTACCGCGGCATCGTGGCGCTGGAGGCGGATCAGCAGGCGGCGGTTGCTCAGGCCGCGGCTCAGGGTGCTCAGGGTGCCGGTCAGGGCGCCGATCAGGCCGGTCCGAGCGCCCAGCCTCAGGCCTAGAACGGACACACAGACTCCCCCCCCCACCACCCCGACACACACGACACACAGGCAGGCAGTATCCCATGGCGAAATCTTCTTCTCAGTTCCTCTGCTCCGAGTGCGGGTGGAGCGGCTCGAAGTGGTTCGGCCGCTGCCCGAACTGCGGCGAGTGGGGAACTATAGAAGAATTCCATGAAGCACGCGTAACTCCTACTGCACGCGGCGGCGCGAGCAGGACGACGGCCGCGGGGGCTGGCGTTACTGGCAGAGGAGTCGGCACCAGCGCAGGATTAGGCGCCGTATCCATGAAGGACCTCATGCGTGCCGCCACGGATACCACGCTTCAGCCTGCCGAGCGCATTCCTACCGGCTTTAGCGAGTATGACCGCGTGCTCGGCGGCGGCATCGTGCCTGGAGCAGTCATTCTTATGGCTGGTGAGCCGGGGGTAGGAAAGTCCACTCTTCTACTCGAGACCGCAGGACATGTGGCAGCCACCGTGGGGGTAGCCACCGTGGGCGCGGCGAGTGGTGAGAGCGGCGAGAGTGGTAAGAGTGGCGAGAGTGGCGAGGACGAAAAGCCCGCTTCCGTCCTCTACATCTCCGGCGAAGAGTCTCTCGCCCAGATACGCATGCGCGCCATGCGCATAGGAGCCATGCAGGAGAATCTTCTGCTCGCCTCCACCACAGACCTCGACACAGTGGTCACCCTCATAGCCCAGGAAAAGCCAGCTCTGGCCATCGTGGACTCCGCACAGACCATTCACTCCTCCCGAGTGGACGGCATTCCAGGCGGCTCCACTCAGGTGCGCGAAGTGGCCACTGCACTCATCGACGTGGCGAAAGCGCAGGATATCCCACTCTTACTCGTGGGCCATGTCACGAAGGATGGGTCCATAGCGGGACCGCGCACGCTCGAGCATCTCGTGGATGTGGTCTGCCAGTTCGAGGGAGACCCCCAGACCGCACTGCGCCTCCTGCGCGCAGTGAAAAACCGCTTCGGACCTACGGATGAAGTGGGCTGCTTCGACATGAGCGGCGAGGGCATCGAGGAAGTGAAAGACCCGAGTGGCCTGTTCATGAGCGATGGCACCGATGCAGAAAACGCTGCTCCTGCCGGCACCTGTGTGAGCTTCACCATAGACGGCCACCGCAGCCTTCCCATAGAAGTGCAGACTCTCGTCACAGACTCTGTTCTGCCAGCACCGAGACGCGCGACCAATGGTGTGGATACGAACCGGCTTGCCATGCTCGTGGCAGTCCTGTACCGTCATGCACACGTGAATCTGCTGGGAAAAGACCTCTACGTCTCCACCATCGCCGGCGGACAGGCGAAAGAGCCGGCGTGTGACCTCGCCATCGTCGCAGCGCTGGCGAGCGCAGCCGCGCAGAAGCCCATACCCCGGACGACGGCGGCTATAGGTGAGATATCCCTCACCGGCCAGGTGCGCCCAGTTCCTCGCATTCAGCATAGGATTCGAGAAGCTGCACGCCTCGGCTTTACCCGCATTCTCGTACCGCGCGCACGCGGCGGCCTGCGCTATGAACGCCCAGGTGAGGTGAGCATCGTAGAAGTGAGCAGTCTCGCCGACGTCGTACGCGAGCTGAAGCTTTCGTAAGAGGATTTCGTAGGACGCACAGCTATCCTATGCTAAAGTGCACAAGGTCGGACTTCACTGAATCGTCATTCACATCCACCAGCTGCGCAGTATAGTCCCCCGACTGCGCGTAAGGAGCCTGCTCGCCCGCATTCATGCAGCCATGTCCGCCGGTGTTTACTGTAGCGCGCGAGGATATGGAATCATCCACCGCGGTATTCGAGATGACGCCATTCCATGCGGTCGTCTTCTCATACGTATCATTCTGGCCGAGCAGGATGCTGGATGCTTCTGCCGGGCAGGCATCGCTACGCCAGACCTGCACACCCTGAGAGTTCGAGATGACCACGACCATGGACGCGTCGCTCGTATCCACGAGGCAGTCCATGGAGCCTTTATGCTCGAATTTTTTCGTGAGATTTAGCGTCCCACCGCCATATATCTGGCTTTGGTCCGCACTGAGCGTGACGGACATGTCGTTCGCACTGCAGTCCGGGATTCCCGAGTCCTTCGCCTTCTGCGAGCGGAATGTGCCGGATGTGCTGGAGGAAGAATTGACCTTCTTCTGGCTCGTGCTCGCGGTGGACGCAGCGCTCGGCGCGGTCCGTCCACGCGAGGCGAGCGCGGCCACGCCCCAGCCGAGCGCGGCCAGGACGGCGAGCAGGATGACGAGCGCGACGGCTCGGCGGACGGCATACGTGCGGCGGCTCGGTGTGCGGCGGTTCTGTGCGTTCATGCGCTCTAGTGTACTCGCCGGTTCTGCCAATTTACGGCAGCGCGACGCTATGGTCCGCGCGAATGACCACGAGTCCGTCCTCGTCGAGGCTCGCTATGCAGGCATCGAGCTGGACGGCATCCGCCCACACGCCGCGCACCCTCTCGTAGCTCAGCTCATGCGTGGGCTCAGCGCGCAGAGCTTTCAGAATAAGCCCGCGCACCTGCCTGTTCGTTCCCGCGAAACTCTGCTTCGCGCGCGTACGCTTCTGCCCGAGCCCCGGCCAGCCCGCCGCCGCGAACGCACAGCGTGCACGCAGCGGGCACGCATCACAGTTCGGATTTTTCGCCGTGCAGACGGTCGCGCCGAGCTCCATCGTCGCCTGATTCCACAGCACGGAACGCGCCCGATCAGCCGGCAGCGCGCGCCCGGCGAGCTGCTTTTCGCGCGCCGTCGCCGACCTGCCGCGCGACTCCTGCCCGTCGAGCGCCCGCGTCAGCACGCGCCGCACGTTCGTATCCAGAACGGGGATGCGCTGCTGGTAGTGAAAAGCGAGGACCGCGCTGGCTGTATAGTCTCCAATTCCCGGAAGCGCGACGAGGTCCTCATACGCATCGGGCACGTGTCCCGCATGCCGCTCTACTATAGCCTGCGCACACTCGCGTAGCCTCAGCGCGCGCCTCGGATATCCAAGAGTCCCCCAGGCGGTAATCACCTCCGCCGGCGTCGCCTCGCTGAGCGCACGCGGTGTAGGCCACACGTCCATCCAGCTCATCCAGTAGGGCAGCACTCGCGTCATAGGAGTCTGCTGGCTCATCACTTCAGAAAGCAGGACACCCCACGCATCCGTCTTCCCGAAGCGCCACGGAAAGTCCCGGGCATTTTCCTGCCACCACTGAGCGAGGAGTGGGTAGAGCATGCGAGAGGTCTCTTCTACGGATTCTTCTACGGTCTCTTCTACGGATTCTACGGCTGTCTGGTCTGTCATCCTTACTATTCTCATGCATATGACTAATGAAATGCAAGCCAGCAGCACCCCTGTGTCTGGAAACCAGCCTACACAGGCTCCTCCCCAGGCCCCAGAAGCCATGTTCGAGTACGGCTACCGGAAGAAGTCCTATGCTCCCGATGAACTCATTACGGACGCCCACGGAAACCCCATTACTGTCTCAGATACCATGCTCACCGCCATAGAAGCGAGCAAGCGCGTCACCGCAGTACCACACCTGTGCTTCTACGAGCCACGCATTCCGGGAAATACGGGTTCCGCCATCCGCCTGTGCGCTGTGACTGGATCCATTCTGCACCTCATCGAGCCACTCGGCTTCGACCTCAAGGATACGAAGCTGCGCCGTGCAGGGCTCGACTACCACGACATGGCACACGTCGTTATCCATCCGAGCTTCGAAGCCATGGTGGAAGCCATGCCAGATTCTCGCATCATCGCCTTTACCGCGCATGCGACGAAGACTTATACCGAAGTGCAGTACCAGCCGAATGACATTCTGCTCTTCGGCCCGGAGCCTGGTGGCATTCCTGACCCGATGGATGTGTTCTTCGGACCGCACGTGGCTGAGCAGGTGAAACTCCCTATGCGTCCGAGCCTGCGCTCCCTGAACCTCACGAATACGGCGTCCATCGCCCTGTATGAGGCATGGCGCCAGCTCGACTTCGCAGGAGCGGGCGAGAGCGAGGAGCTGTAGGGGCTTCTGTAGGGGCGCGCGAGTATACTTATAGATGACATTTATATGTCGCGTCGTGGTGACTGGAAGGGTTCGCTCTTCCGTCACCACTTTTCTTTTCGCTCAGCGTGTGTGCTTTTGTGTATTTTCTGTGTATTTTCTCGACTTTTGGGCTAATCCCGACACTGGCAGTTCTGGCCTCCTGCACTTTTGGGCTAATCCCGACACGCGCCTCTTCGGCTGCCGATTCGATCTCGCATGGTTTGGCTGAAATAGTAAGACTTTTGTGTTATAGCTCGGGTGCCGGCGGAACCTTGTGTCGGGTTTAGCCCGAAAGTGCAGAACAACTTCGCGCCCCAGCGTCGGCATTAGCCCGAAACCGCCTGATTCTCCTCCCGCACCGTGCGTTGTGTGTAAATCGTCTCACTTCTGCACCCACTTTTTTGGATTTTTCCAGTCCTGCAGACTGCACATGAGACGATTTACACACAACGCACCCCCACCACCCCGCACCTCGCACCACACCGTCCCACCTCACCACCCCACCCCATCCCCCACACTTCCGCGCGCACCTTTATACTAGATACTACGGTTTTCGCTCGTACAGACATGAAGGATTCGCCATGAATAAAGCCATTATCACCGTCGTAGGCCAGGATACTGTGGGCATCATCGCACGCGTGTGCACCCACCTGTCTAACTCTCATGTAAACGTTCTGGACATATCCCAGACCATCATCGACGGCTTCTTTAACATGATGATGATCGTGGATTACTCGGATTCCACTGTGCCTTTCGCTGACCTCGCCGAACAGCTCGCCACTCTCGGTGATGAGATAGGCGTGAATGTGCGCTGCCAGCGCGAAGAAATCTTCACGAAGATGCATCGCATTTAGCACTGCCACTGCACCCCAGCATAGACCCTACGACTATAAAGAGGAGACTTTCCCATGCTGAATATCATGGAAGTCCACGAGACGAATCAGATGATCGAGCAGGAGAAGCTCGACGTCCGCACCATCACCATGGGCATCTCGCTTCTCGACTGCATCAGCGATGATGTAGACACCGTCTGCGAGAAGATTTACACGAAGATTACCACGTACGCGAAGGACCTCATTAAGGTCGGCGAAGAGATCGAGCGCGACTACGGCATTCCTATAGTGAATAAACGCATTTCCGTCACACCTATTTCCCTCATCGGCGCGAGCGCGTGCCGCACGACGGACGATTACGTGAAGATCTGCCAGACGCTCGACAGCGCCGCAAAAACGGTGGGCGTGAACTTCCTCGGCGGCTTTTCCGCGCTCGTATCGAAGGGCATGACGCCGTCGGAAGAGCTGCTTATCCGCTCGCTTCCGAAAGCGCTGTCCAGTACAGATTTCGTCTGCGCTTCTGTCAATGTCGGCTCGACGCGCACTGGCCTCGACATGGATGCCATCGCACTCATGGGGTCTGTGATCCGCGAAGTCTCTGAGGCGACCGCAGATACCGATTCGCTGGGTAATGCGAAGCTCGTGGTCTTCTGTAATGCTCCGGATGATAATCCTTTCATGGCTGGCGCTTTCCATGGTGTCACCGAGGGCGACGCTGTGATTAATGTGGGTGTTTCTGGCCCAGGAGTAGTCTCCCGAGCACTGGATGAAGCAAAGGGGAAGGATTTCGAGTTCCTGTGCGAAACCATCAAGCGCACAGCGTTTAAGATTACACGCGTCGGCCAGCTCGTCGCGCAGGAAGCCTCCGCGCGCTTGGGTATCCCATTCGGCATCATCGACCTGTCCCTCGCACCGACCCCGGCCGTCGGAGATTCTGTAGGGGAAATTCTCGAAAAAATTGGCCTATCCCAGGTAGGCGGACCAGGAACGACCGCAGCTCTCGCCATGCTGAACGACCAGGTGAAGAAGGGCGGAATCATGGCATCCAGCTATGTGGGCGGCCTGTCCGGCGCGTTTATCCCGGTATCCGAGGATAAGAACATGATCGACGCGGCCGTCAGCGGAAACCTCACCATCGAAAAGCTCGAAGCGATGACGTGCGTATGCTCCGTAGGCCTCGACATGATAGCCATTCCAGGAGATACGAGCGCGGCCACCATCTCCGGAATCATCGCAGACGAGGCAGCCATCGGCATGATTAATCAGAAGACCACTGCCGTGCGCGTTATCCCTGTCATCGGCAAAAAGGTAGGAGATATGGCGGAATTCGGCGGCTTGCTCGGTCGCGCGCCTATCATGCCAGTGAACACATCCGACTGCTCGGAGTTCGTCTACCGCGGCGGGCATATCCCAGCACCGGTGCATAGCTTTAAGAACTAGAGCTTTACTTAGGAACCTAGGAAGTAAACTTCCTAGGTAACTTCCTAGGTTCCTAGGTATTTTTCCTAGGTTCCTAAGTAAACTTCCTAAGTTCCTAGGTTATTTTCCTAGGTTCGATGTTACCTCCTAAGTTACATATCATGCCATGCAGCCCCGCTGAGACAGAAAAATCCCCCGCACGAGACGGGGGATTTTCGTATCCTACAGCTCAGCTGCTAGCGCACGCGCTCCGCAGGCGCAGAGGCCACGACTGCCAGAGCACGCGGAGCATTCCACCCACGGCTCTCGAATTCATCAGCTATCTTCTGAGCAAGAATTGCCGCCTGACCTTTATCTACCAGAGCGATAATGGAGCCGCCGAAACCGCCGCCAGTCATGCGCGCGCCGTACGCACCGCCTGCACGCGCCACGTCCACCGCGACGTCCAGCTGCGGAACGGTCACTTCGTAGTCGTCGCGCAGCGAATTATGCGAGCTGTTCATGAGCTCGCCCGCGCGCTTCACATCTCGAGCCTTAAACGCCTCGACAAACTCCGTCACGCGGCCTATCTCCGTAATGACGTGGCGCACGCGCATCTGCGCTTCCTCACTCTCGAGGCGAGCGATGAGCGCATCTACGGCTACCGCGCGCTCCGTCACAGGAAGCGCGTTCACGCGATCCGCCAGCACGCGCAGCGAGCGCACGCCGAGCGCTTCAGCAGACTCTTCGCACACGCGACGGCGCGCAGCATACTGACCGTCATTCAGCGAATGCGGAGCCTGCGTGTCCAGCACGAGCAGCTCGAGCCCGAGCGAATCGAGGTCGAAGTCCTGCTGCGAGACGCTGTCGAGCGCGGACAGATCTGGATTACAGTCCAGAAGCAGCGCCTTACCCGCCTGGCAGCGCAGCGATGCCGACTGGTCGAGACCGCCCGTAGCCGCTCCCGCCATCTCGTTCTCCGAGGCCACAGCCATGCGCACGAGCGTTACGCGCCCTTCATCCGTATCCCCAAGACCGAGGCCATACACGTCATCCAGCGCGAGCGCAGTCGAGCAGGTCATAGCAGCCGAAGAGCTCAGGCCTCCGCCGAGCGGAACGCAGGAGGAGAAGGCAGCGTCAAAGCCGCGCACGACCTTCTTTTCCGCGCCTTCCGCGCTGTCCGCGCCGTCTGCGTTCGCGCCGTCCGCGCCGTCCGCATCTGCCGACTCGCCAAAACCGCCGCGCTCCCGCATGGCCCACGCCACGCCCACAGGATACGCAGCCCAGCCTTCGACGCCGCCTGGCTCAAGCCCATCGAGATCTGCTTCAGCCACTACCCCACCCGACAGCGTGGAGATAACGCGCACCTTCGTATCCTCGCGCGGGCTGAGCGCGATGAATGTGCGGTGCGGCAGTGCTATAGGCAAGCACAAGCCTTCGTTATAATCCGTGTGCTCGCCGATGACATTCACACGTCCCGGCGCATCCCACACACCTGCAGGTTTACTGCCGAAGGTGGCCTCGAACAGCTCTGCAGCTTCGCGCGCGCCCTCCTCGAGGCTGAGTGCATCGATAAATTCTATCTGAGCCATCGCAGGCTCTCCTTTCGTTCAGCGCTTACTCCGTCACGTCCGAAATATCCACAGCACCCAGCTCATGGAAGCGCGCGGCTATCTTCTCCGGCGTCGTATCCGAAATCCACGCAGCCATGCCGGACTCAGAGCCTGCGAGATACTTGATCTTATTCGGCGAGCGGCGGAAGGAGAAGAACTGTAGGTTCAGACGGTAGTTCTCGCGGCGCGCGTCCTTCACCGGCGCCTGATGCCATGCCGAGATGTATGGCAGATCCATGCCGAGGCCGTCGCCCGTGTCGAAGAAAGCGTTTCCGCGCTTAAGCAGCTGCGAGTACATCTGCGCGAGACCCCAGCGTTCGTTATCGTTCAGCTCGTCGAGCGTACGCACGTCGTCGCGTAGCGGCTGGACGTGTACCTCGAGCGGCCAGCGCGCGGCAGCCGGCACGTACCCGACCCACGTATCGTTCCTGAGGACCACGCGTTCATCTGCTGCCAATTCCGCCTTCTTCAGATCTGTGAGAAGATCCGTTCCGTTCTTTTCGAAGTACGCCTGCGTGTGCTGCAGTTCCGTTTCGAGGCGCGGCGCGATGAACGGATACGAGTAGATCTGGCCGTGCGGATGCGCCAGAGAGACGCCTATCTCCTGTCCGTGATTTTCGAACGGGAAGATTTGTTCAATTCCTTCTATAGCGCTGATTTCCGCGGTGCGGAAAGCCCATGCCTCGACCACAGTGCGCATACGCTTTAAAGTTAAGTCTGCAGGAAGGCCCGTCTCATTCGGGTCGAAGCACACTACTTCGCAGCGTCCCACCGCTGGCTTCGTTTTCCACAGAGGATTTCCATCGACGTTCGACACGACGTCTGGCACTCCTGGCACGCGCGTCATGGATGGGAAGCGATTCTCGAAGACCACCACGTTATAATCCGTGTCTGGCACTTCTCCATCCTGGTATGGGTCCCCTGGCTTTCGTGCCGCCAGAGGATTTCCCGAAGCAGTGGCACCTGGACCTGCCGTGATAGGGCGGTTCATGCGCGCTGTGGCCATAGGAATCCAGTCTCCTGTCAGCGGATCCTGGCGCATCTCAGGAGCCTGGACTGGCATAGGGTTCCCCTCGCCGTCGATTCCTGGCTCGTAGCGGTTCGCGAGCACACGTGGGTCTTTTAGCTCACGCGTTTTCTCGCCAGATACATAAGCGGCGTCGTCATCCAGGTAGAAGAAATCTCGCCCGTCAGACAGCGTCGTCTGGGATATGCGAATATTTTTTTGTGCATATTCGCCCGGCACGTACTTTGTGTATGTAGTCATGGTTTCAGTATAGCAGAAATCATGTCCTTATGTGTGCACTTTTGTTTCTTTTTGTTCTAGAACTCGCGGAGGAGGTGGGAAAATTGAGAAAACGTGCGCAGACCGAAGCCCACGCACGTTCGTATGCACAGAAAACTCGTCTAATCCGCGATGATGAGCGAGCGCGCCACTTCCCGCGTGGCCGCCGCATCCTCCGGGCTAATGCCTGCGTCCGTGATAATGGTATCCACGTCGTCGAAACCAGCGAAAAGAGACAGTGAGGTGAGCTGCCACTTCGTATGATCGGTGAGCACGATGGTCTGATTTGCGATGGACATGAGCGCCGCAGCCGTGGACGACTCAAGCGAATTCGGCGTGAGGAAGCCGCGCGGCACGGACACTGAATGCGTACCGAGGAAGAGCAGATTCACACGCAGCGAAGAAATGACGCGGTCCGCGAGCGGCCCCACGAGCGAATTCGACCGCGTGGTCACGCCACCCGTGACGATGACCTCGACATCCTTATTCTCCGCAGTCTGCACGAGCTCAGCCACAGGAAGCGAATTCGTGAGGATGGTAATGCCCGTGGAATTCTCACTCTCCAGCAGATGCTGCGCGAAGACGTACGTGGTAGAGCCACCGCCGATGGCTATCACGTCTCCCGGCTGCACGAGCTCCACAGCCTTCATGGCTATGGAATCCTTCAGCCCCACGTCCATCTGCGACTTCACCGCAAAAAGCGGCTCGGCCAGAAGAGTGGAACTCGACACCGCGCCACCATGCACGCGCTTAACTAAACCTTTATCTGCCAGCTCCGAAATGTCACGGCGTATGGTCATGGCCGATACACCGAATTCATCCGCAAGCCCCGCGATGCGCACAGCGCCGCGCGTACGCAGGCGCCCGAGGATGAGCTGCTGCCGTTGTGAAGAAATCATATGAACATTATCGTACATGGATAGCAGGAAAAGCAAACAGAAGAGCTCATGGTGGACGTGCGGTTCGCGCGGGCGTGGGGCGTGGGAGGGCGGAGGCGGAAGCGCGGACGCGGAAGCGCGGGCGGAGGCAAAGCACATTCCCACGCGTCCTCTGCAGTCAGTTGTTTGCAGATTATCTCATTCTTACCGCCCTCAGCCCGTGAAGGCCATGGTTTCGTGGAGAAAATGAGACAATCTGCAAACAACGCTCCCCGCAAGGCTCACCCGCGTTTACGCCATCCCTCGCCAAAACCGCCGAGCTGTCATGAGATGCTGTGCACGCACGCGGCCCAGACACCTCCGCTCACACTTCTCCCCCAGCTCGCCTCCACGCTCTCCTTAACACGCGCGCCGCCCCACGCGCCCACCCCGCGCATTATGATAGGGGCATAGAGAAAAGGTATCCCACTGAAAGGAACGAGGAAGCATGGTCGCTCATTCGTCGTCTCACGGCGCTGTAGCGCACAGCTCGGCACCACACAGCGTTTCAGCGCACGGCTCCACGCCTCGCAGCACCACCTCCACCCCCGCACGCAGCAGCGAAGCCGCCCCTACATCCTTCGAGCAGATCCTGCTTCACACTGCGCTCTTCGAGCATGTGAGCGCCGAGGATGCTCGCCAGCTTCTTCCTTATCTCCAGCGTAAGACCTTCGCGAAGGGAGAATACATCTTCCATGAGGGCGATGAAGATACGAACATGTACATCATCGAGCACGGACGCATTAAGCTCACTCGCGAGTCGTACGACCAGCGTGTTCAGCTCCTGAGCATCTGGGGAGCCGGCGAAATAGCAGGGGAGATTCCTGTCTTCGATCCTCATGGCGGACCTCGCACTGCATCCGCAGTCAGCATGGTCCATAACACCACTACACTCTCTCTCACCTCTGAAGTACTTTTCTCCTGGCTCGGAGAGCACCCGCGCGTAGCTGTAAATATGCTGCAGGTCCTAGCGAACCGTCTGCGAAAAAATAATGAGCGCATCAGCGAGCTCGTCTTTATGGACGTGCCAGCGCGCCTCGCGAAGACTCTCCTCGACCTCGCCAAGCGCTTCGGTGAGCCAAGCGTACAAGGCCTCGTGGTTCCGCATGACCTCACACAGGAAGAGCTCGCTCAGCTCGTGGGGACATCGCGAGAGACCGTAAATAAAGCACTTATGGACTTTACGAATCGCGGCTGGATTACGCGTGAAGGACGGACCATCATCATCTACCAGCCAGGGAACTTGATTCTGCGCGCACGGCATTAAGCTTTTCTGAGGTCAATTCTTCCGTTTCTTTCAGCATCCTCCCCCACGACTCTCATTTCGTAGGGGTTTTGTGCCCGTTTCCCCTAACCCCGCTCACGCCCCTTGTACAGACGGGGTCTCAGGGTAGAATGGACCCTATGTCTGAAGAAAATGGGAAGAAAAAACACTTGACAGGAAAGCGCATTTTCACGCTTATTCTGTCGTATTTGCTTTTCTGCGTTATGGGCGGCGTAGTCGCCTCGGGCGTGGTCATGCCTGCTGTGGTGGGCGCGAGCGCTATTACGAAGGCCATCGAGCCTCAGATGAGCGCGGGTCTGGATGATGTAAAGTTCGACTTGCAGGACCTGCCTCAGCAGTCGCGCATGTATGCCTCGGATGGCACCACCCTCATCGCTACCTTCTACACGCAGAACCGCATTATCGTTCCGCTTAAGGATATATCTCAGGTTATGCAGCAGGCTGTAGTGGCGCGTGAGGACCGTCGCTTCTTCCAGCATGCTGGCGTGGACCCTACGGGCGTTCTGCGCGCATTCGTGCAGACGTATGTCCACCGCGGGGATACCCAGGGTGGTTCCACCCTTACTCAGCAGTATGTAAAGAACATTCTTATCGATCAGGCGAATTCGTCGAATGACCCTATCGCCGCTTACCACGCGCAGGAAGACACCATCGCGCGTAAGCTGCGTGAGATGCTCCTGGCCGTCCAGCTCGAAAAGTCGTACTCGAAGGCGGAGATTCTTCAGGGGTATCTGAACATCGCCCAGTTCGGCTCTGGCGTTTATGGCGTGGAGACGGCCGCCCGCCGCTACTTTAATGTGAGCGCTAGCCAGCTGAATCTCGGCCAGGCTGCTACCATCGCCGCTATTACGAAGAATCCTCAGGCATTCGACCCTACTCTTCATCCGGAAGCGTCCCAGGAGCAGCGCGACATCGTCCTCGACCTTATGCAGTCTCAGGGATATGCCACTGCAGAGCAGGTTCAGGAAGCGAAGTCCGTGAGCGTGAAGGACATGCTGAACGTTCAGGAAGTGCCGGTGGGCTGCCAGACTGCTGGTAATGCCGCATACTTCTGCGATTATGTCGTGAATAAGATTCTTTCCTCTGCTCAGTTCGGTGAGACGCGTGCAGACCGCCGTAACCTCCTGTACCAGGGCGGCCTGAACATTACGACCACCATGGACGTGACCGCACAGAATACCGCTTCGGATGCGGTTCGTCAGGCTGTTCCTGAGAATGACCCGTCCGGCGTCGAGTCCGTTATCGCTGCTATCCGTCCGGGCACGGGTGAGGTTCTCGCACTCGCACAGAACCGTACTTATGATGCGTCTGCAGATGCCGGCGGCACGAGTACGTCTATCAATTACGCTGTCGATCAGGCTGATGGTGGAGCACAAGGCGTCCTGCCTGGTTCTACGTTTAAGCCTATAAATCTGGTCTCCTGGCTCCAGAATGGTCACTATGCGAATGAGGCTCTGCCTACCTCCACTCAGTATGCGAACTCGAGCTTCCCATGTAACTCGACCACTACTGGCGTGTGGCGCGTTCAGAACTCGGGTGGCGGTACAGTGAACCCAGAAAGCCCGTACCAGGGTATTCTTCGTTCGCATAATACTGTGCAGGCGTCTATGGCTCAGCGCATCGGTCTGTGCGCCATAGCAGATACTGCTACGCAGCTCGGCTATCATAATGCCATCACAAATCAGTCGGACATCCATGACACTATGTTCGCTCCTATGATCATCGGTTCGCTGAACGTAGCTCCACTGACCATGGCGAATGTGTATGCCACCATCGCTGCGAATGGCGTGAAGTGCGACCCTATAGCCATCTCGAAGGTGGAGAAGGATGGTAAGAGCTATGATGTTCCATCTGCGAACTGCACGCAGGCCATCCCGTCAAACGTGGCTCAGACTGTAGCATACGTACTCCATCAGTCTGCTGTGTCTGGTGAGGGTAAGTCTGCGAACTTCCCGAATCGTACTGTCTACTCGAAGACCGGTACTGCTGAGTCCTTCTTCCTGGATACTGCAGCCTTTACGAATGGCGTCTCTGCCTTCGCTACTGTGGGTAATATGGAGACTCAGGTGGACCTGTCTGGTAAGACCATTAATGGAGTTACTCGCCGTACATGGTATGGTGAGAGCATCGCTGGTCCTATGATTCGTAACTTCCTCAGCTCCTACGTCACCCAGGCGAATATCCCGGATGATCCGAGCTACGGTCAGCCAGATAATACTCTCATGAATGGTTCTGGACGTGCTTCAAGCTCGCGTTCTACGGATAATTCAGACTCTTCGAATGCAGAAACATCTCGTAGCCAGGACCGTTCGAATCCAGCCACGAGTACTACTGAAGATGGGAATACGGATACGACCACGGATGAGACAAACTAACGCGTTTTCTCTTCTGTGAGTTAAGCGCCGGCTACACTTCACACAGTGTGGCCGGCGCTTTCTATTCTTATGCGAGATGCAAGCGAACATAACAAAAAACCTCTCGAGGAAATCCTCAAGAGGCCTAATCGCTGGGATACCTGGACTCGAACCAAGAACGGCTGAACCAGAATCAGCTGTGTTGCCAATTACACCATATCCCAATATGGCGTGTCTTCTCGAGCACGAAGCTCAGATGAGAAAGGCACTTCGTACCCCCAATGGGATTTGAACCCATGTTACCGCCGTGAGAGGGCGACGTCCTAGACCGCTAGACGATGGGGGCTTTAGTTATCCGTTACTCTGGAGATCTAGAAGACTAGCTCACCGGAGCAACGAATACTAAGCATACACTAGTCCAGATGCTTACGCAACTCGGCGAGTCGCGCCACGCTGAGCTCTTTTCCGAGAATCTCCATCGACTCGAAAAGTGGCGGAGATACGCGGCGCCCGGACACTGCTAAGCGCACTGGCCCGAAGGCGAGACGTGGCTTAATGCCACCCTCCTCTACGAGCACCTGCGTGAGCACTTCATGAACATGTTCAGCCTGGAACTCTTCTGCAGGAATCCCCTCGAGAGCAGCTACAGCCATATCCAGCACCTGACCAGCGGACTCCTTCAGCTGCTTACGTGCATCTGCTTCTGGCTCGATGTACGCCTCCTCAGACAGCAGGCTTCCCACCATACCGGATACTTCACCAAGCAGGCGCACGCGAGGCTGAACCAAAGCGACAGAATCGTTCAGAATCTGACGCTCACGCTCGCTCAGCTCATCCCAGCTCGACGCACTCACCACGCCATCCTTATACAGGTATGGCACGGAACGCTCGAGGAAGTCAGACGGCTCGAGCATGCGAATGTGTTCAGCGTTAATGGCTATGGCCTTATCGAGGTCGAAGTGTGCAGGGTTCGCCTTCACGTCGCGCACGTCGAAGTGCTCCACCATCTCGTCCATAGAGAAGACATCGCGATCTGCAGAGATAGACCAGCCCAGACCTGCGAGGTAGTTCAGCAGACCTTCACGAATGAAGCCATTCTCGCGGTGGAGGAACAGGTTCGACTCTGGGTCACGCTTCGAGAGCTTCTTCTTCCCCTCGCCCATCACGTATGGCATGTGACCGAAGAGCGGAACCTGCTTTGCGATGCCCAGCTCCATGAGGTAACGGTACAGGACTATCTGACGTGGAGTGGAGCTCAGAAGGTCTTCACCGCGCAGCACCACGTTTATATCCATCATGGCATCATCCACAGGATTCGTCAGCGTGTAGAGCGGATCCCCGTTCGGACGCACGATGACGTAATCTGGCACGCTGCCGGCCTTAAATTCTATCTGCCCGCGAATGAGGTCGTTAAAGCTGATGTTCTCATCCGGCATCTTAATGCGGATGGCAGGCTGGCGTCCTTCCGCACGGAAGGCTTCCTTCTGCTCCTCGCTCAGCGTACGGTCATACTCGTCATAGCCGAAGGCCTTCGGACGTCCTGCAGCGACGTTCCGCGCTTCTATCTCTTCTGGAGTGGAGAAGGACTCGTACGCGTATCCTGCCTCGAGAAGCTTCGCGGCGACGTCCTTATAGATGGCCGTGCGCTCGCTCTGACGGTATGGACCGTGCGGTCCGCCTACGTCGATGCCCTCATCCCAATTCAGCCCCAGCCAGCGCAGAGCCTCGAGAATCTGCTCATAGGACTCCTGCGAGTCACGCTGCGCATCCGTATCCTCGATACGGAAGACGAAGGTGCCCTTCGTGTGACGTGCCTCAGCCCAGTTAAAAAGGGCCGTACGTACCATGCCGACGTGTGGAGTACCCGTAGGAGATGGGCAGAAACGCACGCGAACGTTCTCAGGAAGCTCAGGCTTTTCGGCGCCTGCTTCTTTAGTATCTATACCAGTGTCTTGTGTCATATACACTATAATAGGTAGGAGGCTGTATGAAGGAAACACGAGAAGCACGTATGAACCGCGATATCACGCCCGAGGCGACACGCCGAGAGAAGAACTGGGCTTACACAGGAATCGCTCGCATTCTCCCCCCAGCCATTCTCCTTATCCTCGCCGTAGCAGCGTGGGAGCTCGCCGCGCGCGCAAATTCAGAAGTATCTCGCGTCTGGGCATCGCCGAGCCTCGTGTGGAATGCCACACGCCTGAATGCAGACGCGCTCCTGAGAAATCTCTCCGTCACCGCGTATGAAGCGCTCTGGGGCTTCGCCCTGGCCATTATCCTCGGCATTACCTTTGGTGTCCTGCTGTACATCTCGAAGCTCGCAAACGCCACCTTCATGCCCCTGCTCACGGCGGCACAGACTCTCCCGCTCATCTCCATAGCACCATTTTTCCTATGGTTCTTCGGCTTCGACGAAGCAGGAAAGATAGCGCTCGTGACAGTCTTCTCCCTCTTCCCCATAGCCATTCAGACTTCACGAGGCCTCGCAGCAGTACCGCGTTACTTCGCCGACGTAGCCCTCACCTGCGGAGCCACCCCCACGTGGACACTCTGGCACGTGCTTCTTCGCGTGGCTGCACGCCAAATCTTCAGCGGCATCCGCATAGCCGGCACCTATGTCTGCGCCACCGCTGCCACCGCGGAATACATGGGCAGCCGTCGCGGCATCGGCATCTTCCTGCAGTCTGCGTATAACACCTTCCAGGCACCTCTCGTCTGGTCTGCCACGCTGTCCATCGTCTGCATGACGGGAGCGCTTATGGCCGTTATCGTCATCATCGAACGTCTTCTTCTGGGCGATCCCGCTGAGGATAGTATAGACTAGAAGCACGCGCCTCGCGGCTGCCCCCGCACGCACACGCACGCGCCCGAAAGAAAGGACTTTTCATGGCTACCACACCCTACTCGCCACACTTCGGCGAACCGCCTCTGAATCAGCCTTTCTACGGCGCCGGCCCACTGCAGGCCACGCGCCGCTACTTCGCGCATTATGCCACGTTCCGCGGCCGCGCATCGCGCAGTGAGTTCTGGTGGCCGCAGGTGGTCATCGCAGTGCTGAATGCCGCCCTTATCCTCATCGGCTGGCTGCTCGACACGGCCACCATCCCGCTGGCCCTGAGCTCGATCCTCAGCCTCGCCACGTTTATTCCGTGGCTTTCGGCCGCGTGCCGCCGCATGCATGACACGAATCGCTCAGGCAAATGGCTGCTTATCCTCCTGCTCGGCAGCGTGATGGCGTTTTACCTCGCCATCATCGTGGCGGTCGTGGGCATCCTGCTGAGCGCGGGCCCGTCGCTCATCTCGGACATTATGTTCGCGAGCCGCACGAACGGCCCTGTCCCGCTACCCGCCATCGACGCTCTATCTCCGCTGAGTATCGTCGTCCTCTTCGCAGCCGCGTGCGTCGCCACGTTCAGCGTCATCTGCTGGATTCTTTTCGTCATCTTCATGACGCAGGAGAGCGTGGACGCCGGCGTGCGTTTCGACCGCGAGGTGCGCCTGGTTTAAAGCTCGACTTCTTCTTTCGTCGGATCGTCCTGAATGTGCGCGAACTTCGCCGCGAGCGCCTCGCGGCTTTTACGCTCGTCGTCCTCCTTCGCCTTACGCTTCGCCTCGTCCTTATCCCACAGAATTTCGTCGTGATGATACGTCCATTGCTCGGCTGCAGTCTGCAGAATATCCGCCAATTCTGCCTCCACTCCGTTATTCGCCACCACGTCGAGCTGCTCAGCTTTCATAAGTACTCGCGGTGAAGCCACGAAGTCGAGGAATTCGTTTACTACGAGAATGGCGAGCGCTGAGACGTTTACTGGGTCTTCCGATGCATCCGCTACGGCTCGGGACACAGAGAAGCCGAGCAGGAATGCATTCGCTGCATTCTGTGCGTCATCCTCAGACTCTTCATACGAGTCCAGAAGGGCATCCAGGACATTCAGGTCTGCTGAGACTGCTCCCTCACCAGCCACGCAGGCTGCTACCTGGACGAGAGTCATAGCTTCGAAGCCATCCTGGAGCTCATGCGCCTGCTCATACGCATCATTCGCCGCGAGGAGTGCATCCACGAGAACCTGATCACGTCCAGGAATGTCCTCTGCCCCCTCGAAGACGTACTCTGCATCGGCGATGGTCATAGACTTTTCTTCTGGGGTGCCGAGGCCGAGTAGGAGGCGCGCTATCTCGAAGGTCTGGCGCACCTGGAGGTTATCTCCGTAGTGCACGTCATTATCGAGGTGGTGAGCATCGGTCAGCGGATAAAGGCTTTCCAGCTCTCTGGCCGCAGAGCGCGCACGCTCGACCACATCTTCTGGAACATTCTCGAGAATACTCATGATTATCTCCTCGCTGAGTTATACGTCTGTTATCCCCTATTATAAGACATCTGCAGCGGGGTCAGCGTACTGAATGCTCACGAAGTCATGCGTTCCTACCTCAAACGTGAAGGATGTCACAGAAGCCAGTGCTGTCTTCCTCAGCAGCATGTTATGTTCCGGATGTCCTGTCTCCAGCAGATGACGGAACGACCAGATAGGAGACTCATGCGAGACTGCCAGAACATGCTGGCCAGGATACTCATCTACCTTCTCGTAGACGAAGTCCTGCACACGCGCAGCTATCTCTTTATAGGATTCTCCCCAGCTCGGACGCCACAGATTCAGCACGAGTTTCCAGTTTCCATGCTTCCAGAGCGCGCCCTCACCATGGCCGATGCGCTTTCCCCGAAACTCATTTCGAGCTTCGATGAGACGAGGGTCGGTAATGAGAGAATTGACATCCCAGCCCATCTCCTCACAGATGGCGCCGGCGGTATCGAGCGTGCGGTCCAGCGGCGAGGAGAAGACGGCAGCAGGGCGGGCAGTCTCGGCGTGTCGCGCGAGAAACTGCCCGGTGGCGTGCGCCATGCGGAAGCCGCGTTCGGACAGGTGGAAGCCCGGGATGCGCTCGTAGAGGACGCGGTCGGGGTTAAAGACCTCGCCGTGGCGGACGAGGTGGACGGTCGTATGCTGTGCGGCCATGAGCGTGTCCTTAGAAATTCATACCGTTCCAGCCCCAGTCCGGGGTCGCGGTGTAGCGGATGTAAACGCGGTCCTGAGGAATGCCGAGGACGCGTTCGAGGGCAGGCATAATCTGTGCAGTCATCTCCTCCCACGCGCGGCGAGGAGCGGGAGACGTGCCGTACGCGTTCACCTCGATGTACGCAGCCGGTGTGTCGTCCGTACCCGAGCGGTAAATAGGCATGTCATCCTCGAACGGGCACATGAGCCAGCCCTCGGACTTTCCCGGAAGCGCGGTGATGGCCTGACCGTACACCTGCTTGAGCTCGTCGCGCTGCTCCTTCGTGGTTTTTACAGAAACGTGCGTGTGAATAACTGGCATAGGATTCTCCTTTAGTGCCGAGTTTACTGTCCGACGGTCAGCGACCACTGACCGAGCTTATGTGAGAAGGAATTCTCATCGATCTGGCCATCCTTCGGCGCGTCGAGCAGCCATTTGCGGATGACGAAGTTCCAGACAGCCACGACCACCGTGGCCACGATCTTTCCGCCATTCGTGTAAATGACGTACAGCGAGCTACCCAGCGCTGTTCCCGCTGGAAGCAGCACATCCGTGGCGAGCCACAGGATGAGAATGTTTATGAGCAGGCCGATGACCGCCGAAAGAATGAAGATAAGCATCTCCATCCAGCGCGCCATGTCTTCACGGTGCACGAAGACATACTTCATGCTGGCCAGGTAGTTAAAAACGAGGGAGATGGCGAAGGATATGGTTCCTGCCACGGTAGCATTCATGTGGAAGGCCGCCACGAGGATGTTCAGGATGCCGAAGTCCATGACGGCTGCGAGCACACCCACGACGCCGAACTTCGCTATTTGTGCGATAAGATTCTTCATTCTGTCCATTTAAGCAGAAGGGGGCGGGGTGCGGGTGGGTGTGGGGGGATATCTGCACAGGAGTTCCGCATGCGGGGCGAGGATGGGGGTGGGAAGGTGTGAGAAAGCTACTTTTTGCTAATCGGCGCATTTTAAGAATCTCCTGAGGGTCAGAATGCGCCGATTAGCAAAAAGTAGCATCTAACGCATCGCGTACACCGTCCACAGCTATACTTTTCAGATATTTTGCGAGTTATTCCACTTTTGAGGCTAGCCAGAGCCCAAAAGTGGAATAACTCGCAAAATCAGCTCCAGCACCCCACACCCCACAACCCCCCCCCACACCCAGCCCCCACACACACGCACAAGGCGCCGGACAGAACGCATCGCATCACACGATACATCCCATCCGGCGCCTTACACCAGATAAAAAGACCAGACTAGTCTTACTCAGCCACGACCTTCACGGTGAACTGAGCGGAGATCTCTGGGTGCAGCTGCACGGTAGCAGCGAACTCACCCGTGGTCTTGATGTTCTCTACGGTCACAGCCTTAGCAGCGACTGCAGTGCCCTGAGCGGACAGTGCCTTCGCTACTTCTGGAGCTGCGATAGCACCGAAGAGCTTACCGGACTCGGAGACCTTCGCGGAGATCTCTACGGTGGAGCCCTCGATGGTAGCCTTAGCAGCTACTGCATCCTCACGAGAAGCGAGAGCCAGTGCACGGCGTGCGCGCTGCATCTGCTCGATCTGTGCTTCTGCACCCTTCGACCATGCGAAAGCGAGGCCCTGTGGGAGCAGGAAGTTACGTGCGTAACCAGCTGCTACTTCGACGACGTCGCCAGACTGGCCGAGGCCGTTTACGGAGTCGCGGAGGATAACCTTAGTGTTCTTAGCCATGTGATATTCCTCTTTCTTTAGCGACCGTTCGTAGCGTATGGAAGCAGAGCCATCTCACGTGCGTTCTTGATAGCGCGTGCGATCTTACGCTGTTCCTGTACGGTTACACCGGTGATACGACGGGAACGAATCTTACCGCGGTCCGAGATGAACTTGCGCAGCAGTGCTACGTCCTTATAATCGATTTCGGTAATCTTAGCAGCCTTCAGAGGATTTGGCTTCTTCTTGAAAGGCTTTACTGGTGGCTGAGGCCTTTTGCGTGACATGTCACACTCCTTAACATCTTAAAATGTAGTACTTTCGAAACGTCCTGCGCGTTCAGCTATACAGGCCTAGACTGTCCTAGAACTCGATGTCCTGCGGATCAAACGAGCCGCCGAAGTCCGAGCTTCCTCCGAAGGAGGAATCCGAGTCATCCGCACCCCATGGATCCGTGGACGGAGCTGGAGCACTCTGTGGTGCGGCAGCTGGAGCAGCCTGTGCGGCTGGCGCGGCCTGAACAGGAGCAGCTGCAGCATATCCGCCCTGCTGGGCGTAGCTCGAGCCAGCACCATTCGCATAGTTCGGAGCACCGGCACCGCCGCCCTGGTAGCCGCCATTAAAGCCGCGGCTGCCCTGGTAGCCGTTCCCAGCGCCAGAGCCTGCACCAGCAGAGCTGATGCGGTTTACCTGTGCGGTAGCGCGCGAAAGCGACGGACCTATCTCTGTGACGCGCAGCTCGACGACAGTACGGCTTTCACCATTCTGCGTCTGGTATGAGCGCTGCACGAGGTTACCCTGCGCGATGACGCGCATGCCCTTCGTCAGCGTCTGTGCGATATTACTGGCCATGGTGGTGTACTGGGAGTCCCAGCACGAGCAGCGCATAAAGAGCGCATCCCCGTCATCCCACTGGCCTGTGTTCCGGTTATACGTCCGCGGCGTGGAGGCGATGGTAAAGTTCACCACCGTTCCACCATTCCCCGTGGTTCGCAGCTCAGGGTCTGCAGTGAGGTTTCCCACTACGGTTATGACGGTTTCTCCAGCCATGACTTGCTCCGTTTTCGAAAATCTACAGTTTCGTTTACTTTGTTATTTTTTAAAGTATGTGAACGACTTACTCAGCGTCGGTACGAAGAATCTTCGTGCGGACGATGGATTCGTTCAGGTTCAGCAAACGATCAAGTTCGTCGCTCGTCGCTGGCTCTGCAGTGTAGTTCACGACTGCATAGTTACCCTCGGTCTTACCGGCGATTTCGTAAGCCAGCTTGCGACGGCCCCAGATATCCACGTTATCGATGGTGCCCTTTTCGTTGGTGACAGTTTCCAGATAGGTGTCGACCAGCTTCTTCAGTGCGCGTTCATCCATTTCTGGATCAGCGATGAGCATGAGTTCATACTTGTGAGCAGACATCACCCACCTCCTTCGGACTAGATCGGCCGCAGACTTTCTGCGGCAGGAGAATGTGTTTACTCTGTACGTAAAGTACGTACCTATGGTACGCGTGAGTGCAGACTTTAGGCGACGACTTTAGTTCGCGTTATCCGCGGTGGGCGACCCGAAAAAATTGGCATAAATAATAGCGAAATTCCGGTTCCCGTATGACGAGCAGGCGTCCCCCTCGCCCGTGCCCGCCTCGAGAGCCGCGCGGTTCGGCTGATACGGCGTGTAGATGTACAGCAGCGCGGTGGCCTGGTTATAGATGTAGACGTCGCTCGCGCCGCAGCTGACGTTCGGCGAATACTGCACGGAATTCAGGCGTCCGGCGTGGAAATTATACCGCTGTTCATGGTTCATGTAGTAGCGGAAACGTTCGGCCGCCCCGTAGACCTGATTAAAAAAGCCCGCGTACCGCGTGTCGCATGCCGCGTTATCCGGACAGCTCAGGCCGAGCGCCGAGTCGAGCTCCGTTTTCGACACGCTCGCGCGGCTGACGAGGTTCTGCTCTTTCTGCAGAACCGTCAGCAGCACCTTCTGGCTGATGCCGCATGCGCGGGCTGCACTGTCAATTATCTCGGCAGCGGTGGCGTTCCCACTCGACGGCGCGGCGTACCCCGAGCACTCGTCATTCGCCGTGCGCGAGCTCACATCCACACGCAAATTCTTCAAGCAGAACTCACCAGAACACGCCGCGCCCTGCTGCTCTAGGAACGTCTGAATCTCCGCACTCGTCATAGAGTCAGAATCGAAAAAATTCGCATCCGAAATGATATATCCCGGGTCGAAATCATACGAACGAAACAGCGTACTCTGCGCATTCTGCGCCGCCTGCACCGCGCGCTGCCACTGCACGAAACTCGACACGCCGAAAACGAGGCCTGCCAGAAGGGCTGCAGCCAGAATCCAGAGTGCGAGAGTCTTCAGCGGCGTACGGCGTGTCGCGGCGGAGGTGTTCTGTGTCATACCTTTCATGGTAGCAGTTACAGAGCGCAAGCTACACTAAAATCTACAGACACACTTAGGAGGAAGCGCCTCATGGCACAGATTCGACATGCAGCTGATGTCGCTGATCAGGAACCACTTCAGGCTGACGTCGTCATCGTGGGCGCTGGTCTTTTCGGCCTCGTCACTGCCCAGCAGATCATCGAGCACACGGATAAGACTGTCCACATCATCGACATTCGCGAGCACATCGGCGGTAACGCTTACTCGTACTTTGATGAAGAGACTGGCGCTGAGATTCATAAGTATGGCGCGCACCTCTTCCATACCTCGAACGAGCGTGTATGGGACTATGTGAACCGCTTCACGAAGTTCACGAACTATGTACACCGCGTGTACACCACGCATAAGAATGAAGTCTTCCCTATGCCGGTGAACCTGGGCACCATAAACCAGTTCTTCCACGCATCGTATACGCCTGCAGAGGCTCAGAAGCTCATCGAAGAACAGGCCGGTGAGTTCGCGCATGTGGATCCACAGAACCTCGACGAGCAGGGTAAGAAGCTCATCGGCGAACCACTGTATAACGCTTTCATCCGTAACTACACGGGTAAGCAGTGGCAGACGGATCCAAGCGAGCTTCCTGCATCCATCATCCGCCGCCTTCCAGTGCGTTTTAACTATGATAACCGCTACTTTAAGGACACCTGGGAAGGTCTTCCTGCAGACGGTTACACCGCATGGTTCGAGCGTATGATAGATGATCCTCGCATCACCGTGACCCTCGGTGTGGACTTCTTCGATGAGTCTCAGCCGTATAATAAGAAGGCTCTCGTGGGCACTGTGCCTGTCATCTACACGGGCCCTGTGGATAAGTACTTCGGCTACGAGCTCGGCGAGCTCAAGTGGCGTACTGTGGACTTCACCGAGAAGCGCTACGACGAGGCAGACCACTTCGGCGTTCCTGTGATGAACTATGCAGACTCGGATGTGCCGTACACCCGCGCCATCGAGTTTAAGAACTTTAACCCAGAGCGCCGCGAGAAGCAGAACCCGCATAAGACTGTGGTCTGGGAAGAATACTCGCGCTTCGCGAACCGCGACGACGAGCCATACTACCCTATTAACACCGAGGCGGATAAGAAGCTGTACGCGCAGTATAAGGCGAAGGCTGAGGATGAGCCATCCGTCATCTTCGGCGGGCGTCTGGGCACGTATGCGTACTATGACATGCATCAGGTCATTAATTCCGCTCTCATCGCGTATGAGAAGCAGGTGGCGCCGCTCGTGGCATAAAGTATAAAACCCTACTTATGGAAAAGTGCTCATCGCGAATGCGAAAAGAGCACCTTTTCATAATTCTACATTTTAGGAGATGTCTACTCCATCCCTACACGCTTCTCGACGATATACCTCGGCCTATTCTTCACTTCGACATAAATCTTACCGATGTACTCCCCTATGATTCCGAGACTCACGAGGAATGCGCTCCCGAGCAGCCATATCGAAGCCATTATAGACGTCCATCCTGCTACAGCATGCCCCTGTGCTAAAGATACCAGCGTGTAGATAAGAGCCGCTACGGCGAGCACAAATGATACTCCACCCAGCACCATAATCAGGCGTATAGGCTTTACAGAGAAGGATGTAATACCTTCTAGAGCGAAACCTATCATTTTGCCGAGTGGATACTTAGACTGTCCAGCTTGACGCTCTGCACGCTTATAGTACACCTTAGCCGTAGTGAAGCCTAAATCCGGGACTATTCCACGGAGGAAGAGATTTGACTCTTCGTACTCTCCCAGCGCTGCGAGCGCGCAGCGTCCCATAAGGCGGAAGTCAGCATGATCAGGAATAGTATGAGTGCCGAGCGCTGACATAAGACCGTAAAACGCGTGTGCTGTTCCACGTTTAAATGCGGTATCTGTATCACGGTTATTTCGCACACCATACACTATCTCAGCACCCGTTTTATATTCACGAAGCATTTCATCTATAGCGTTTGGATCATCCTGTAAGTCCGCATCCATAGATACTGCGCAGTCATATCCAGAAGCATACGCTTCCATAAGACCAGCATACACAGCATTCTGATGCCCTCGGTTATGAGCGAATTTTATCCCTGAAAAGACTGTAGACTCTGGCTCTTCGGACACAAGCCATACTATTTTTTCCCACGTATCATCCCGAGAACCATCATCCACGAATAGTATGCGGCTCTTTTCGCTAATAAAGCCAGAGCCTACTAGTACCCGCACTTTCTCCGCCAGAACTTCAGCAGTCCTCTCAAGCACCTCAGATTCGTTAAAGCACGGTACTACTATCGCTAGAGCTGGCTTCTCTCTATCCTGTATATCCGAGAATGCTGCTATCTGTTCACCCATATGTATGACACCACTTCCACCTATACTGCTCTTTCTACTGTGTTACATTCTACCGAACTCCCCTGTATATATACCAGAAATCCGAAGATTCTTAGCACATCTACAGCTACTTTTCAGGCTACCCAGTACACTAGTACATAAGGAACACGATGAAAATGACAGTCTAGCGAAAGGCTCAGCCATGACAGATAACCTCAGCCTGTGCATCGAGAAAATGCGCAGCGAGAACTTTGGGGACGTAGCCATCGCCCAGTTCGAGCGCATGTATAACGTGTGGCAGACTGATGAGACCGGGTGGATGCGCGAAGAAGATATCTCCCCACTCACTCATAGCGATGTCCCATCAGTAGCAGATATTTATGATTCTATGCCTTCAGATACAGCTCATGATGCTCTCGCAAAGACTGCCATTATTAAACTCAATGGCGGCCTTGGCACATCGATGGGTCTTGAAGGTCCGAAGTCACTTCTTCCAGTGCGTCGTCATAAAGCTCGCCAGATGCGTTTTCTCGATATCATTCTCGGCCAGGTCATTAGCACTCGCTCTTTGCATAAGATTCAGCTTCCGCTCGTGCTGATGAATTCTTTCCGCACCTCAAAGGAATCTCTTAACGTAGTACGCCATAACCGACGTTTTCATCAAGATGATATTCCTCTCGAGATAGTTCAGCATCAGCAGCCAAAAATCGTAGCTCACACGGGCAGACCTGTCTCTTTCTCTAAAAATCATGAGCTCGAATGGTGCCCTCCAGGGCATGGGGATATCTACTCCACACTCTGGGAGTCTGGTATCCTAGACGCTCTTCAGGAACACGGCATAGAGTACATCTTCATCTCAAATTCAGATAATCTCGGAGCTCGGCCTTCAAGTACTATCGCCGGACACTTCGCACGCTCTCAGTCTGACTTTATGGTGGAAGTCTCGAAGAAGACTGCAGCTGACCGCAAGGGTGGGCATTTCGTCATCGATAACGAAACAGGGCATCTTACTCTACGCGAAATGAGCCAAGTTCATCCTGAGGATAAGTCTCGTGCTATGAATGAGTCGGTTCACCCTTACTTTAATACGAATAACATCTGGATTCGCATTAGTGCTTTGCAGAAGGTACTGAAAAAATATAATGGCATTCTCCCTCTGCCCGTCATTCGTAATAATAAGACTGTAGATCCGACCGACCCGTCGAGCACACGCGTCGTTCAGCTGGAGACTGCTATGGGCGCTGCTATCAGTTTATTCGATAATGCGACGTGCATCGAGGTGAACCGTTCGCGTTTCCTCCCCGTGAAGACGACCGAGGATTTGTTCATTCTGCGTTCGGACCGTTTCCATCTCACAGATGCATACGAGATGGAAGATGGCAATTATATCTTCCCTTCCATATCTCTCGACCCACGCTACTATAAGAATATTTATGACTTTAATGAGCGTTTCCCCTATGGAGTTCCCTCGCTGGCTGCAGCTGCGAGCGTCACTATAGAAGGAGACTGGACTTTCGGGCAGAATACCCACTGCTTTGGCGCAGCTCATCTGAAAGATCCAGGACAGCCATCGTATGTTCCGAACGGCGAATACATAGGCCAGCAAGGTATAGAGCCTAGCCAGTGGCACTTCTAAAAGAAAGGGTGGTGAGTTTTAATAAACTCGCCACCCTTTTGATTCTACCTGAGCTTCTCAAATACCCACTGCTGGTTACTAGAGTTATTACCCTTTGCATAGATTTCTACGTTTGTTCCAGCTACCAGATATCCGCCATAGATATCTATCACACGGTTCGGGTCCATAGCAGATTCTAGAACAAATGAACCGTTCGTCTGGTATACAGGCTTCCACAGCTGGTTTCTCGCATTCGGTATATCTGTATAGATACCCACGTTCGTACCTAATCTGCTCGATGCACCGAGAGCATCGAGAGCTTTTCCAGAGTTACTATCATAGAGCTTCACGTATCCGTTAGCTTGATTTACTACTCTCCACTGCTGGTTCGCAGAGCCGGAACGGTATGTGTACACATCTACATTCGTAGAGTTCGCAGTACGAGCTCCATACACGTCAAGCACTATATCTCGCTGATACATATTATGAATGGCATATATACCATCATCTACAGTACCCTTAGGAACAGCATAGAGCGCCCATCGCTGATTTAATGCGTATGTAGCTGTCCACATCACGAGTGGATTGCCACTAACGGCAGCAGCGTTAGATACATCGATAAGCTTCCCCGACAGCATCGAAGCAAAGAATACCTGCCCCTGAGAATCAGAAATAACTGCCCAGTGCTGCCCCTGAGAGTTACGATTCTCATAGATATCTACTGCTGTACCCGCTTGATGACCACCGCCATATACATCTATCACATACCCCGTAGCTTTATTCCGAATGGAATATATTCCATTACCCACCTCAGAGAATACATACTCTTGGTAAGAATTCCCATATACATAGTCACGTATATTTGCTCGCGCACCGAGAGTAGAAGAATCCGTAGACAGGGCCATGTTACCATTCAGCGCAGTACGAATAGTTACAGAAGTGCCCGTAGTTATAGCTCGCGTGGAGGAAAAAACAAACCTCTGATTCAGAGCAGAAGAAGATGGCTTATAAAGAGCTATGCTCGTTCCATCTGCTACTAAGCCTCCATAAATGTCGAGCACGTAATTTCCCAAGGCACTCTGGAGCATATATCCAGATCCTGTATCACGAATAATCCACTTTTGGTTCTGTGCCCCCGCAGTGGGCCACCATAAGTTTATCTTCGTACTATTTGCAGCCTGACCGCCATAAACATCGAGCGCTAAACCAGATGCGCTGTTAATAATGGTATATGTTCCATCGCCGTTACGCGTGAAACGATACTTCTGAGAGTCAGCATGTCCATACTGGTGCAGAGCAGCAGTAGCCCCGAGCCCTATAGACTGACCATCTGTATCCAAGGAAGATGCATCACGAAGACGCGTAGTAATGTAATACTCCCCATCAGGAAGCGTCATTACGGGATAGGACGATGCTGAAAACTCCGGATTTACTGTTATATCATCAGAGAACCGATACGCGTTCATATCCACATTACCTGTAATCCCATTTACGGATCCAGACGACGTATACTGCCAGCCTCGTTCATACGACGAGAAGGAGAAATTCATACTCGCACCATACGCAGCTACCCAGGCAGTACGGGAATGAATATTTGATGTATTTAATGCCGTATTCAGATGGTTCAAGTACGAATACACGTTTACTCGCGCATACCCCGAAAGCTGAACATTCATAAAGAAGTTATTCACTATGGAATCGTTCACATGAGGATCAGTAGGGTACTTATGACCACTGAATGTCCAGTTTTCGAGGTCATAGTAGATGGGCATCTTCATCTGATTCGAGTTCGTTATTCCTGCTTCTCCCAGAATACGAACGACATTCTGACCTTCTGCCCATGCTTCTGATCCATTACTTGCGTAGGAGTACAGATATACGCCGAAAGGTATTCCCACACGCTGTGCTTCTCGCAGGTTTCGAATGGCCTTCTTATCCACATTCGTACGACCATACCCGATACGGATAATAGCCCCCTCTACTCCGTCAGCTTTTACAGCATCCCAGTTTATGTCTCCCTGCCATTCAGAGACATCGATAACTTGCCGAGCAGGTGACGCAAAAAGACTTCCACCCTTACTAAAAAAGGCTTTCTGTCCATTATACTGGCTCCAGTACGCACCGTACTTACTCGACCAGTTCCCTACGGGTTCTACATCTTCTTTCGTATCCTCTGTGCTAAAAGCTGCAGAGTGAACCTGAGCAGTCTTCCCTTCTTCACCATCAAGCACTTCGCGCGCTGATTCTACAGAAACAGGAATAAAGCTCTCTCCGCCTGTGCGTGCCAATGGATCAGGAACTGCAGTTTCCGTACCTACCACATCCTCATCCGTGACGCGCTCGCCTGTATCCGCGTGGAGGAGGGAACCATCTTCTGCCATTACATAGTGAGAAGATATAACCGTAGCATTATCTGCTATACCGGCGGCTATACTTTCTGGAAGATTTTCTTTCTGCGCACGCGCTTCGGAGACGTCCACGCTTTGCGCCTGTTCACTAGATACGGACGTGGTGTTCGGACGAGCTATAGCTACCGCATATGGCGTCACGCTAGTAATCAAAGTCATCAGCGCAGCTAGAAACGTTTTCATACTTATACTTTCTCATCTCTTATACAAATTTCTTCCACTTTTCTAGAATACACAGTGGTCATTCCTTTCGCCAGACACACCCAATTGACTTTTTTTAGTTTCGTATGTTATACTATTCAAGTTGTCTATTTAGACGCAATGGAGAATTCGCCTAGTGGTCTATGGCGCACGCTTGGAAAGCGTGTTGGGTTCACGCCCTCACGAGTTCGAATCTCGTATTCTCCGCCATGAAGGTTTCCATTTTATGGAAACCTTTTTTATTTTCTCAGCTTATTCTCAGTATTCTCCGCTTTACTGTAGAGAAAGGAGAACGCATGCCCCGTACACCACTACATATCCCCGCTATGTCCATAGTGATACCTTCCTATAACGTCGCATCTTATGTCGAGGCATCTTTACAGAGCGCTATGAGCCAAACTCTCAAGGACATAGAGATACTCGTAGTCGATGATGGGAGTACCGATTCTACAGCATCACTCATCAGATCAGTGACTTCACACGATAATCGCGTAAAAATAATCTCTCTACCAGAAAATAAAGGACGCCATAGCGCGAGGCTTGCTGGAGTACTTCATTCTCGCGGAAAGTTTATCATTTTTCTCGATGCTGATGACACGATAGAGCCAGCCACATGTGAGATTCTCTCCTCGTTTATCGCGCATCACCCTGATGCTGATATTATCCGTTATGGCACTAGTCTCGAACTCGATAACTCAGAGGACGCAGATGTGACACAAAACCTCGAAGCATTACTCAATGCGTCGATGGGCACGCTACATGATATTCAGATACTCCAGTCATCCTTTAACGCACCACACTCTCCATGGATTCCGTGGAATCTCATCACATCAGCATTCCGTGGAGGCCTCATCCGAGAAGCTTTCCGCACGCTCGAGGATATTCGGCTTAATAAACTCGAAGACGCATACGAATATTTCGCTATATGTTCACACGCTCACACGCTCTACTCTCTCACAGAAGTAAAAGGACTCCGCTATCATTTCGGACGTGGAATCTCTGGACGCAGTAGAGTAGAAATTGACCGTTTTGCAGAAGAACAGCAGCAAGCGTATGACGTCGATGCAGCGGTACAGCGCTATACGCAGAACTCTTCACATTCCTTCCTCGAACAGGCAGCCCAGCACTTCCACGAACGCGCTCTCATGATAGTCACGGATGATTTCGTCACGCGACTCGACCATGCAAGCCACGAACGAGGACTCGCTACGCTTCAGATGACCTGGGGGCTCACGGATACGTATAAGGGTCTATCCGAGCATATCTTCGGACACATAAAGCTCGAATATGATAGCCAGAATTACCCACTAAGCGAGCAGTACATACACTGGAAGAAGCTCTTCGCTCTCAGCACACAGCACCTACCTGAAGCAGATAAACAAGCCATTCCGGCGTATCGTACGACCTTAGAACTTATTCATACGATAGAAAAACGAGCAGAAAAAAGGACAGAAGAGCTCGTGCAGGAACGTGAGCGGAACGAGTATGAAGAACGAGAACGCCTTCGACTTGAATATGAAGAATCACTACGGATACTCAAATCTGGAACACGACGTAGAGCTATCTTCGAACGCCTCTTTCCGCTCGATACACGGCGACGGGAGATAGTAAGGTATCTCGCGAAAATTATACTTCGTCGCTAACCATTCTCTCCTCCGATAGACAAAAGTAAAAAGTGAGGGGATGAAAGTTATAAAACTTTCATCCCCTCACGTCGCTAAAGCCGGACTAGTTATTATTCGTCACGATATAACGATTCTCTGCCACTTGCTTGAGGTGAGCTCCATAAGGGCTCTTCCCATAGCGCTGGGCTGCCTCGACGAGCTGCTCTTTCGAAATCCACGCATTCTCATACGCGATTTCCTCCAGAACAGCGATAGGCATACCCTGAGCACGTTCTACAGTACGCACGAACTCCCCAGCTTCATACAACGAATCCATGGTCCCCGTATCCAGCCATGCATAGCCTCGTCCGAGAGTCTGAACGCTCAGCGACCCGTCTTCTAGATACATCTGATTCAAATCCGTAATCTCGAGCTCACCACGGGCGGACGGCTTCACCTGCTTAGCCAGCTCAGTAACACGGTTATCATAAAAGTACAGACCCGTCACCGCGTAATTCGTCTTCGGATGCTCTGGCTTTTCTACTATGGACACAGCCTTATGGTTCTCGTCAAACTCTACGACACCATAACGCTCTGGGTCATCCACATAATATCCGAACACACGCGCGCCATGGTCGAGAGAAGCTGCCTCTTTCAGTACACGGCCAAGCCCATTCCCATAGAAGATGTTATCTCCCAGAACAAGCGCGCAGGAGTCCCCATCGATGAACTCTTCACCGAGGATAAAGGCCTGAGCCAGGCCATCTGGGGATGGCTGAACTTTATACGAGAAGTGCACGCCGAACTGCTCTCCAGTTCCGAGCAAACGCTCGAAGTTCGGAAGATCATGCGGAGTGGAGATGATGAGAATATCACGTATTCCTGCCATCATCAGTACACTCAGCGGGTAGTACACCATCGGCTTATCATATACAGGGAGAAGTTGCTTAGATGTCACCGTGGTCAGCGGATACAAACGAGTACCCGAACCACCAGCGAGGATAATGCCCTTCATCAGATGCTCCTTCTATAGTTTAGTTTTCCTGAAGATTCTGAACATACTGCGCTAGCTGCTCACGCCAGTTTCGTGGAGTAAAGCCTGTCGCTTCTATCTTCGTCAAATCCAGTGTGCAGTTTCGTGGACGCATCGCACCGCCAGTCGCTCGCGCATACTCTGCTACCGAGTTCTTTTCTATGAGAGAACTCTCTGCTCCCATCTGCACGAATATATCTGCAGCGATATCATGCCAGGAAACAGTATCGCCCTCACCGGTCATGTTATACGTTCCATATGGACTGCGCGCATCCAGAAGGTGGAAGATGGCGCGCGCGAGGTCTTCCGCGAAAGTCAAACGACCCACCTGATCCGTAGGAGCTTGTGCAGTAACAGAACCGCTCTCTCTTGCTTCTTTAGCTAGACCAGCCATGCGTGTCACAAAGTTCTTTCCGTCACCCACTATCCAGCTCGAGCGCAGGATATAGTGTGAAGGCACTGTGGTTACGAGCTGGTCAGCTGCCGCCTTCGTCTGACCATACACGCTCAGAGGAGCAAAGCTCTCCTCTTCGGTGTGAGGCTGTTCTACACCATCGAAGACATAATCACTCGATATATGTACGAGAGTAATCTTATGCTCCCGTGCCACCTGAGCTAATAATCCAGTGCCCTGTACATTCACCTTCCACGCAGCTCTACGTCCTTCTGGAGTCTCAGCTTTATCTACTGCGGTAAAAGCAGCAGCATTAATAATAGTGCCGTACAGGTCCCAGTCATAAGAGTTATATGCAGCCGGATCGCTGATATCGAACGTATCTGCATCTGCATATTCAAAGCCCGAAAGCTCGTGTGATTCCGCGTAAGCACGTACTGCACGCCCCAGCTGCCCATGGGAACCGAGAACGAGAGTACGCTTAGGAGCCATAGGGACGACATCCTTTAAGAATGGATGGTTCAAATCCGCTTCAGAGCGTTCTGTCTCTTCCAGAGGTATAGGCCACTGAATGTTCAGCTCAGGGTCGGAGAGATTCACGAAGGTGTATGTCTTCTTCTGTTCCATGCTCCAGTGAGCATTCACGAGGTACGTGTATGCTGTGCCATCCACGAGAGTCTGGAATGAGTTACCCACACCACGAGGAACAAAGATGGCCTTAGAAGGGTCGAGACGCGTGGTGAAGACCTGCCCGAAGCTCTCGCCTGGGCGTAAGTCCACCCATGCGCCGAAGACCTCGCCTGTAGCGATGGAGATGTACTTATCCCATGGCTCCGCATGAATACCACGTGTCACACCACGCATGGTATTAAAGCTGATGTTATTCTGTACAGGACCGAAATCTGGCAGTCCTATGCCTGTCATCTTCGCACGCTGCCAGTTCTCCTTAAACCATCCACGGTTATCACCATGCACAGGAAGGTCGAACACGACGAGCCCTGGGATGTTCGTCTGCGTAGCCTTCAGCTCTTTAGAAAATTCTAGTGCCATCTCTCCGATTCCTCGATCATATTCATTCCTCGCCCACGTAGTAATACTCACACTGAATATCTACCACGCAGGCGCTGGTCACAGTACAATCACCTTTAGTGCTTACTGCCCCTGCTGCTTATAACGCTGTTCTGTAGCTTCCTTCGTTTTCTCCCACCACTGTGGATTATCGATGTACCACTGAATAGTCTGCTGAAGACCTTCAGCGAAATCTGTATGCTGTGGAACCCATCCAAGCTCAGTCTGCAGCTTCGTCGAGTCGATAGCATAACGCCGGTCATGACCTGGACGGTCCTTCACATGGTCGAAATCATTTTCGTCCTTACCCATGGCCTTCAGAATCTCGCGTAATACCGTAATATTATTCTTCTCGCCATTCGCGCCGATGAGGTATGTCTCGCCTATACGCCCCTTCGTCAGGATGGTCCACACACCAGAGGAATGATCCTCTGTATGAATCCAGTCGCGTACGTTCAGACCATCTCCATAGAGCTTAGGCCGTACTCCTGTGAGAATATTCGTAATCTGCCGTGGAATGAACTTTTCTACGTGCTGGAATGGACCATAGTTATTCGAGCAGTTTGAGATAGTGGTACGCACGCCGAAAGTACGATGCCATGCACGAACGAGAAGATCCGAGCTCGCCTTCGTGGACGAGTATGGCGACGATGGACGGTATGGAGTCTCTTCCGTGAACTTCGCTGGATCATCAAGAGCGAGGTCTCCATACACTTCGTCCGTAGAAACATGGTGATAGCGAACGTCATACTTACGAGCTGCCTCAAGAAGACGATACGTTCCTTCCACATTCGTCTTCAGGAATGGCTCTGGATTCGCTATAGAGTTATCATTATGAGATTCTGCTGCATAATGCACTATGGCATCTACGCCCGGAACTATCTTATCCAGAAGCTCTGCGTCGCAGATATTCCCATGGACGAAGGTTACACGGTCTTCTGGAAGACCAGCAAGGTTCTCGATGTTACCCGCATATGTCAGCGCATCCAGAACAGTCACATGGACCTCTGGGTGATTATTCACCACATAGTGTACAAAGTTCGACCCTATAAAACCGGCGCCACCGGTTACGATAATGTGCTTAGGCTGAAAAAGCTCTGTCATAGTTACTATCCTAACGTATGAATTACATATTCGCGCGCATAACGGCGAAAGCTTCGTCTGGTTTTCCGTCAAATATCTGATGTGACTTTGAGATCACGATGCAGCGGTCTGCTAGTGACTTAATCTGATCCTCGCTATGAGAAACTATGACCATGGTCTGTCCACGCTTCTGCTGTTCGCGAAGGCGCGTAATGCACTTATGCTGGAACGCTTCATCCCCCACTGCGAGAATCTCATCGATCAGAAAGATATCTGGATCCGAGTGCACTGCTACCGAGAAAGCTAAACGCAGGAACATACCCGAGGAGTAGAACTTCACTTCAGTATCCATAAAGGATTCTATCTCGCTGAAGGCCACGATATCATCATACCGTGCATCTATCTCTTCTTTCGACATACCGAGTATGGCACCATTCAGATACACATTCTCTCGCCCGGTCAGGTCTGGAGAAAACCCAGCACCTACTTCTATAAGACCGGCTACAGATCCTCGTACATAGACCTCTCCTTCATCTGGCTGCATCACACCAGACATAAGCTTAAGAAGCGTGGACTTTCCTGAGCCATTCACACCAATGAGACCTACTGTCTCGCCACGCTTGATATCAAAGTTTATGCGGTCAAGAGCGGTAAAAGTCTCATCCGGGCGTCTCCTCGACTTCGGAGTAAAAGCTTTTACTATAGCTTCTTTTATAGAATGATTCGCTCGAAAGTGGAATCGCTTCGACACCTCTGATACCCGTATGGATACATCCTGAGGAAGCTGCGCCCTTGACTGTGAGATATCTTCTACCATATTTTCTACCTCCTTCCTTTTCTGCACTACATTTCTTGGGCGAATCCGCCCTCAAGCTTACGGAATGTGAACTCACCTATAGCCAGCATGAGTAACGAAATAACAAAGCTTAAGCTTATACTTAAGCCCCAGCCGCTGGCGAAAGTGAATGATCCATCCGTACTTCCCCACCAGAATCCACGATGGAATGCTTCCACTGCTATAGCTATAGGGTTCGCCATGTATATCTGTAATCCCCAGTGTGGAAGCTGACTAGCCACCTGATGCCATGTATAAAAACTCGGAGCCAGCCACATAGCTATCATAGATACGAGCTCTGTAGCATTCTGCGCGTCCCTGTAAAACACATTTATAGAGCCAAAGAAAAGTCCCATTCCGAATGCGAAGATGGACAACGATACGAAGGCTAAAAAGGCCACGACTAGTCCTGCAAGGTCCGCTTTCCACCCCAGAAGTATGGATCCCACCATAAGCACAAGCCACTGTGGTAGGAAATGCACGAAAGATACGCGGAGAGATGCCAGGGGGAAGAGCTCACGTGGAAGATAAATCTTCTTAATCAACCCAGCATTCCCCACGATGCTCATGGTAGTACTCATAAACGCTTCATTAAAGAAGTTCGTCACGATGATACCAGCGAAAAGATACACAGGATAGTTCTCTATACCACCACCACGACCAAGTCCGAGGAAGATACCCATGGCCACATAGAACACGATAAACTGCGTGAGAGGCTTCACATACGTCCATGCCATTCCGAGCCACGATCCACGATAACGGACGCGCACTTCCTTCTGGACAAGCAAATCAAGAAGATACTTATACCGCGAGATATCGAGGATCCCGCGACTGATTCCAGGACGAGATACAGTCTCAGATTTTTCTGCCACGTAAAGCCTTTCTGCGTAAATTACTCATTCAAGTTTACCGCGAGGTATCTAGAACCTTATACATAGCGCTTCTTAACTATGCTATCCTTCACTGACACCCCCACTGCTACACTAGAATATTATGACGAAGAAAATATTAGTAACGGGTGCTGGCGGATACATCGGGCGTCACGTCGTCTCTGCACTCCTCGATGCAGGTCACGAGGTTATAGCAGCAGATGTACGTACTGAGGGTATAGACGAACGCGCTACCACTGTTCAGTTTAATCTTTTCGATTTCGGAGATAACGTCTTCGAGCAGCTTGGCTCGCCTGATGTCTGCCTTCATATGGCATGGCGTGATGGCTTTAAGCATGACTCCGATGCTCATATGGGTGATCTTTCTGGGCACTACGCTTTCATTAAATCGATGCTCGAAGGTGGTCTCAAGCAGATAGCTGTCATGGGTTCTATGCACGAGGTAGGCTACTGGGAAGGCGCCATATCAGAAGATACTCCATGTGCGCCTGCTTCTCTGTACGGCATAGCGAAGAATGCACTTCGCGAAGCTACCTCTCGTCTAGCTGCACGGTATGATGCTACTTTCCAGTGGATTCGCGCCTACTACATCGTAGGCGATGATGTCCATGGGAATTCCATTTTCTCGAAGCTATACCAGGCCGCACAGGAAGGCAAGCCTACTTTCCCGTTCACCACGGGTAAGAATAAGTATGACTTCATTAATGTAGATGAGCTCGCTCGTCAGATTTCTGCTACTGTGGGTCAGGATACGGTTACGGGAGTGATAAACTGCTGCACTGGTGAGCCTATGAGCTTGGCTGATCGTGTCGAGCAGTATATTCGCGATAATCATCTCGATATTACTCTAGAATATGGCGCGTTCCCAGACCGACCATATGATTCGCCTGCCGTATGGGGAGATGCCACGAAGATTCATCAGATTATGCATGCATAGCTGATTATATTCTGTCTTACACTTTCTCGTGGATATATACACGTATAAGGGAGGGGCCGATTTCCGGCCCCTCCCTTATACGTTTCCGTTTATACGTTTTCAGGCACTAACGTCTCCTTATCTTTTTACCTAGCGCCGAAAAGGTCCGTACAGTATATCTTTCCACGTAGAACAGTACCCATGATGCGATGCCTATGAGAATGCAGTCCACGAGGAATAACCCGTATATCTGGAGCTGGCTCCACTCATGATACCTAGCGAAGTAGCTAAAAATGTCCACGATAATCACGTGGTGCGTAAGGAAGATGGCATACGAATACTTCGAAAGCCAGTTCGTCGGCATCCTCAAAACCGCATGAGGCGTGCCTATATACTGGCACACCCATACCATAGCGAGAAAGAATGCTATGCCTACTATAGTTACTGCGAGGTTACCTGTGAGGAATTCTCTCCACTGCTGCAAAGCGAGAAGCACTACAGCCCCTGCACCTACCACATTCGGCACTTTCTTTATATATCTCACGAAGTACATACCGAAAGCTATCTCAGGAAGACGCACAGTGAAGAGAAGGTCTTGAGGAAGCTGGAATAGCGTGCGCCCACTGAGCATAGTCCCTACATACAGGATAGCTATGATACCAGCAGTAAGAACAGGATACTCTTTTACACCTTTTCTGAGCAGAGGGAATAACGCATAAAAGATAAGAATGAAGCCGAGGAACCACTCTCCCAGAGTATAGAAGGTAGCCACGTGCATGTTCGCCACGTATCCATCGACTGCGAAAAGAGATAAGAGAATACGCCACTTCGGAGTATCTCCAAACAGCCATCCTGAACGCCAGAAGTGGAAAAGATTCGCTACGACGAATGCTATCCAGAACATAGGATAGATGGTTTTGGCTCGCTTCCGGTAGAAAGAAACGAGATTCAGCTTTTCACGGTCACCCTGCGTATACATAAGCGCAGCACCCGAGATAATCAGGAAGAGAGATACCCCGAGACTGCCTATGTAGATTCCGAAAGGACTGTTCGCGAATACTGGCCTATCCACAAGGAATGGATTATTAAAATGCGTAATGACTATGAGGACCGCAGCAAATGCTCGCACGGCGTCGAGATAGAAAAGCCTCTCTCGACGTTCCGGAGCGCTGCGATACTCTGAATGAGTCTGAACTGATTCACTCATATTTGCTGTATTCTCTCTTCCTACTTTTTCTTCACTCGCTTCAGCCAGACATAAAGACGGCGCGCCACACCACGAACACCTGGTATAGCCTTCGCCATGCGCTTGAGGTTAAGCATAAGAATCATACGCGCATGTCCTCTGAAGCTTTTCCCTCCATAGATAGCCATAGTAGTCTGATAAAGATCTGGACGAATCCACGGATGGCTCACAGCTCGAGTGAGCTCACGCGTCATATACTCGAGGTTTGTTATCTCTACTCGAGCGAAGTGTTCAGAGAAGATATACGCAGGATAAAAACCGTTTGCCTGAGGAACATACCCATACGCACGTTCGACGAAGTGAAGCATGGTACCATCTATGCCGTTCGGCTCAGGAGGAAAGTCCGCATAATTCCAGTCACGGTCGAGCAGACCGTGCAGTGCTGCAGGGCGGAACCAGAACATAGTTCCCAGTGGCGCCACTACTTCTTTACTCTCATCCATAGGAACACTCATTCCGAGTGTATCCTTCATGAACTTTTTCGTTCCAGCAAAGTTCGGTCCCCAGCTAAAAGTGAACCCGGGGAAGTACTCCGCATGATTCGGTCCCGTAGGCATAGCCATACCCATGCGCGGGTTCTCTTCGAAGAGGTGAATGACCTGCGAGACATATGCCTTCGACGCCAGCATGTTATCGAAGCACTTAATGCGGAAACCATCCCCCTTGGTCTGAGGAGAAAGCTGCGTGACCTTCTTATCATGCATAAAGGCCACGTAATCGTACTTCATCAGAGACTTTCCCCCGCCTATGAGGAAAGCAGATACATCACGCCCACGGTTCTCTATCTTACGGATATCCACGTTATACGGCATATTTGCAGTTTTCTCACGCAGAAGGTCTATGAGCTCCTGCGACCCCACGGTAAGGATAAGGTCTGACCCTTCTGGCATCGAGTATGCATACTTGAGGCTCTGATCGACGAGATCTGGGTAGTAGAGGTGCATCACGAGAGCATACGTCTTCCCCTCAGGAAGCGGAACTGGCTGCGTGTCGGAAAGCACATAGTCTAAGTGAAGATTCTTTTGCAAATCCGCCAGATTCATGCTCCGCAAAGCATTCTGCCAGATGAGGTCAGTATCAAAGTCTGTATGGTCACGCAAGTACTCATACAAATCAAGTGCTGCTGTGCCTGCAGACTGTGTCATAACATCCGAATACGGATGGAAGAAAGAACGCCTTTTAAAGATAGGCATACGCTTCTTCTCTATGAGATCCTTCGCAGCGAAAGTGACTGGACCATAGGAGAAACCCTCCATATCCGCTGTGTCCACATAAACACCCCACTTGAAGCCCTTATCTGCGAAACGCTTCGTAAAGACAGACTCATGCAGCCCCACAGACTGCATGTAGTCTTTAATCTCTGGAAGATTATCCCAGTAATGACGGAATGCCTCAGACGTGTGGAAAGACTTACGGTATGCGTGGAAGTGAGACTGTATATGTTCTGGAAGATAGCCATATGGACTGTAGCCGAAAGGATCACCATCCACTTTATGGAACTTCGTAATCCCCCAGAAATCGAGATCCTTATCCCCCATAGCAGTGAACATTTCGGAGAACGGATACACAGGGCCCATAATCGTAGCGTTAAAGAGTACTATCTCATCAAATGCTGCAAGTGCTTCCCACCCATAACTATCCAAAGCTGTCTTATAAGCCCAGACGTCTAAGCCTTTATTCTCTCGGACTATAATTTTATCTGAAAACGCACTCAGCTTAGAGCGGCCTTCCTCGTTTAGTTTTCCATTCACTACTATGGTCAGGTCAGAAAAATGTGGCTCAAAGCCCTTCAGCATAGTGGGAATATAATCATCCACTACGCCCTGTCCATCGTAGAAGAAGAAAATACCTAAACGGTTTACTTCACCATTTTCAGGCAGTAACATGTAAAACTCCTGCAGTGTGCGTTAAACTATTCTGATAAGAGTATACCAATGATATAGGTCTAAGTGCCCAGAGTCGACGCAGAACACTCGTCTTCTCCGCAGCACATTTGTACACCCTACGCTTATATCACGAGACGAAAGAAGAGCACTCTATGATGACATCGGATGCGCCTGACACCGTACACGTAGATACCTCCCCCTCCGACCATATACAGTCTGGAGCAGTCCCGGCCACACCGACAGCCAGTAGCACGCTCCCTTACTCGTGGAGTGGTTTTACCCAGTATGCATGGAAAGTGCGCTGGGAATTCCTTCTATCTCTGGTCTTCTTACTTCTTGCTTTCGGCCAGAAGCTCTTCTCAAATACCTTTTCTATCGATACCGAAGCTATCATTCAAGCACAGAAAAACCTCTATAGGTCCTGGATTCAGCTTAGCCGCTTCGGTTTTGTTTGGTTAAAAAAGATAGCTGGAACCTACTGGTATAATAACGCTCTTTCCGGATTCCTGACCGTTATTCTCTTCGCTGCCACTGTATTCCTCTGGGGATATGTGTTCTATGCATTATCCGAAAAGAAAGAAAAATGGCATATAGCTTTCTTCGTCATTCCCCTTTTTGTCTCCCCTATTATGGCTGAACAGCTCGGCTTCCTCCTGCAGTCTCCATCTGTCTGTGTGGGAATGATGCTCGTAGCCCTAGCTGTGATGACATATGTGAATGCTGCGTCTGTGAGAGTTCACCGTGAATCTCACCGCATCCGAGTAACTCTAGCTTACCATCTTCTCGCTATTCTTCTTCTCGCTGCTGCTTTCAGTCTTTATACTGCACAGATTTCACTTTTCATCTCTGCTGTAGGAATGGTATATGTATACAAGTTTTTCTCATCGTCATCGTCCACACGGAAGTCTGAGCATTCCTTCACTTCTTTTATTCTCATACCTGCCGCTCTCTCTATATGTGGATATATCATCTACTCTCTTCTAAACCGACTGGCGCTGTATGTATACCATACATCTACTGATGCTTACGTGAACGACCAGGTCCGCTGGGGTAAAGATTCTCTTTATCACATTATCGTCACTATTCTGCGTCATGCTCGCACTGTATACTTCAGCCAGCGCATATACTATTCGCTCGCTTTTACTGTACTGGGCATTCTTCTCCTCCTCATTCTGGGAATACGCTTTTTATGCCGCCGTACTCCTTTTTCTGCTGTTCTCATCATGGCTGCAGTTTTCGCATCGCCCCTTATCATGAGTGTTTTGCTTGGCATGGTTCCTACTGTACGCACTGAATTCGTATATCCGTACGTGTTCAGTTTTATTTTCCTGCTTCTTCATGAACTTCTTTCTGTCAATTCTTTCCTCTCCTTCAAGTGGTCTCAGCTACTGGCATGGCTCGTTCTCCTCGCTGTATGCTTCGGACAGGGACAGATATCGAACCGTATCTTCTACACAGAAAGTGTTATCTATCAGCAGGATGTGCTCCTCGCTTCTCAGCTGGCTACACGCATCGGAGAAGTAACAGGTATGGAGCATCCTTCCGAGCCCGTAGTGTACATAGGTCGTCACATACCTCGAGGGAATGCCGATACCTACAAGTCTACAGACCTCGACCTTATAGGCCGCTCCATTATGGACATCACTTTTTCTACGACACATGGCGACTGGGTGAAAAACCACTTTATGGCAGCTCAGGGATACTCGTTTAGGATGCCAAGCCGCGCGCAAGAGAGCATGGCCGAGCAGGAGTCTCTTTCTATGCCACGATGGCCTGCAGAAGGTAGCGTTCAGAAGATTAATGGTGTCATTATAGTGAAGTTCTAACAGAAAAAGCTAGGGTAGCACCCCGTCCCCACCGCCCGCTACCCTAGCTCATACCGCCACAAGCGGATCGACCAGCCCTGAGAGAGACTGAGAAGAGACCCGATGATGACGTTACACCACCGCGCGACGCGCAGATTTCGTACACGTGCGAGCACAGCCGCTCTCGCATGCATTTTTTCATTCATCTCCCTGATATTCACCCCACCCGTCGCGTCCGCTACTGAGGGTCCCGACTCCGTCAGCACCGAGGAGCTCACAGCTGCCCTCGAAGCGACGCCGTACAGCGAGGCGTTCCTTGAGGAGGATGGCACGTACCGCATCGGAGAGCCGATTCCATCGTCTGCCTCGCCTTCTGACAGCGAGACCGCACCCGACACCCCACCCACCCTCCAGAAGTATTACACGCAGCAGCTCACGGGCGTGACTCAGCAGGAGGACTTCGGCTCGTTTACCTCGGCGTTCATCATCGTGCCCATTGACTACGCGCAGCCAGATGCGGGGAATGTGGCTCTGCATCTGAACATTTTCCCTGCTACGGGTCAGAAGAAAGGCATGCTTCTTTTTAATAATGGCGGTCCGGGCGGTAAGGCGTCTGAGTATGTGGCGGAGGTGCTCGATACCCCGCAGATGCGCGCGCTGAACGAGTCGTATGACCTCGTAGGGCTCGACCCGCGCGGTGTGGGCAGTTCGCTGCCGTTCGCGCAGTGTGCGGTGGACGAGTTCCGCGACGTTTCTGCCGGCGCTCCTGCCGTGTATACGGATGACCTGTCCGCGCAGACTGCGGCGAATGTGGCGCGCACCCGCGAGTACGTGCGTTCCTGCTTCTCCTATACGGGTCGCGCTCTGGGTCTGACGGACGAGCAGCGCGCGCTGTTCCTCAGGAATATGGACAGCACGAGTGCGGCTCAGGATATGGACGTGGTGCGCAGCGTGCTGGGAGAGGAAAAATTGAACTTCGTGGGCCTCTCGTACGGGACGCGGCTCGGATACGTGTACGCGCGAAGCTTCCCGCAGCGCGTCGGGCGGCTCGTGCTCGACGGCGCGGTCAGCCCGTACGAGGGCACGGCGCCCACGGCTGCGGACGCGACGACCGCGCTGACGGACGAGCAGCTGCGCGCGCTGAATGCGCTGGATCTCACGCAGGCGAGCGCGTTCCAGAATACCTTTGAGCAATTCGCGCAGTGGTGCTTCTCTCTGTCGGCACGCGCGCAGACGTGGGCCGAGCTGACGGACGGCGGCATCCCGGATAATCGGACGGCCGCCTGTCCGCTGCAGCTCGCGGACGTGCAGCCGCATGACGGCGACCTCGCGGATGACGCGGTCTCGCTCGCTACACAGCAAGTGCAGAATATCCTGAGGCCTCTGGCCACGCAGCCTCTCACGCATACTGAGAATCTCTTCGGTACCGAGCGCACGACGTCGCTCAGCTTCGACGTGGCCGTCACCGCGCTGTCCGGCGGCCTGTACAGTCAGGATGATTGGCCGGTGCTCGCGTACGGGCTCGCGCAAATCCACGCGGGGCAGATCATGCCGGAATACGTGCGCCTCTACTCGAACTTCGAGGACACGGACGGCTACGGAAACGCCGCCTACACGGCCGTCACCTGCGCGGACGGGGCGAATCCTGCAGGCGCGTCTCTCGAAAACTCCATCCGCGTGCAGACCATGCTCTACGCTGCCGCGCCATACCGCGACCCAGGCGCGCAGTATCACGGCATCGGTAGCCTCAGCGCCTGCTCAGCGTGGCCGTTCGCGGGAAATCTCTCGGCGGATGCTCCTGGAACTCACGTGGAAAACCTCGCACTCAGCCTGCCACCGACGCTCGTCGTCTCCACCACGCACGACCCTGCCACGCCATACGCAAACGGGGAGATCCTCGCCCGCGCGCTCGGCGGCAGTCTGCTCAGCGTGGAGGGCGCGCAGCACGTGGCCTGGCTGCGTACAGGCGCGGGGTACGCGTGCGCGAATGACATCATGGTCTCATATCTGCTGAACGGAACTGTGCCTCAGGACGGAGCGTATGGGGAGCTGTGCAGTGTGCGTGGGTTTGCTGGGAGTGCTGGGGCTGGGGCTAGTGAGTCCGGCGGGGAGGCCGCCAGGGCTGGAGAGGCCGCGTCCTCACCGTCTACTCCAGACGCTCCAGATATTCCAGACACTACAGACGCTCCAGAGGAGAAGCGCGTGAAGACGTCTGCGTCTGCAGCCCCATCTCCTCAGACCGAGAAAAGCAGCGTTCTCGCGAAGACCGGCGCGGACGTGGTCACTGCGAGCGCGCTCATTCTGGTGCTGACGGCGGCCGGAGCAGCTGTGCTTATGGTGCGGCGACATCGCAAGACCTAGAAGAGAGAAGAACACGGCATGAAGGGGTAGTGCTCTCGAGTAATGAGCTCGAAGACGCTACCCCTTCTCTATGACGAGTGCGGTGTACACGGACTCGCCAGCCTACGATGCAGGAATGAGCTTTTCAGGACGCCGCCATTGTGAGCTAGAAAAGCTGTGAAAAAGAGATACAAGGTTTTAAGCCGTTTTCAGACCATTTATTTTCGCTCCATCCTTCCCCACACGTATCCTCGCGTCGTGAAAAGCTCACTCCTATCGAAAAATTCTCAAATAAGTATGGCGGTACTGCTCCGAAGTATCAGGACATAAGAGCAGCGAAAGAGTTCATTCGTCATCTCGTGGATGAAACCAGCACTCCCGAACCATAATCTACTAATCTACGTAGCTTTTATGCCGGTTAAAAAGATTTGCCCTCGCCTAGCGTCCTCAACCCCTCTACCCATCCGAGAGGGGTCCAACGCCCCGGCGAGAGCATTACATCATCTTTTATGCTAGATACTGCGCATATTATCTAACAGTTATTCAAGTATACGTCATGAACTCTACAGGACACGAAACGCGCCTACTGCGCCCCCGCCTGCACGGACGCCTCGCCGCGCACATTCACGAGAGCCTGGTTGAATGCGTCCGTGGTCCAGCTCGCTCCGGCCACCACGCTGAGCTTTAAGTCTTTAAGGTCTTTGCCCACGACTTCGCCGGATACGGCCTTGACGAAGTCATCACCGTACTTTTTCGAGATGGCAGAGCTCGTCGTCGGCTTTACCCCGACGGCCGTCACCTTCCCCGCGCCCACGGTCACGGAGACGTCGAGCGTGCTCGCGCTGTGCTCGCCGTAGTGTCCGCTCACCGTATAGGTACCGTCGCCGTACGTTCCCGTATCTGCTTTCGCGTCTGGGAATTTCAATTCATTACTGACGTTCTCGTCCGCGCCCGCCGAGCCGTTTGTTCCGTTCGTGCCTGCTGACGAAGACGAGCTGTTCGCCGTCGAGTTACTCTGCAGATCCGCGTTATCCCCCGCAGCCGGCGCGCTCGAACCGCACCCCGCGAGGAGCAGCGATGCGGCGACTACGCCCACGCCTGCGAGTGCGGCATTTTTCGTTACGCTAGAGTTCATTATTATGATTCCTCCTACTCCTCAGACCCACTGAGCGTATCTTTCGCCGATTTCGTCGGATCGTCGAACGTCCCGAGGCTTGACGACCCCACGAGAGCTTCATACTCCTCGCGAGCCGCCTCGTCATTCCACTGCTCGCCCACGAGCTTGCCGTGGTTCAGCATAATTTCGCGCTGCGCCTGGCTAGCCACAGTGGAGTCATGCGTGACCACGATGATGGTGGTACCCTGCTCGTGCAGGCGCTTGAACAAGTCGAGAACGATGTGTTCGTTCGCTTCGTCGAGGTTACCCGTCGGCTCGTCAGCGAGGAGGATTTCTGGGCAGTTAATCAGCGCACGCGCTATGCACACGCGCTGCTGCTCGCCACCCGAAAGCTGACTCGGCAGATGATGAGCCCTGTCTTCGAGTCCCACCTGGCGCAGAGCGTCCAGCGCTTGGGACTCATCCACGACGGAGTGGTAGTATTGGGCAGTCATAACGTTCTCCAGCGCGGTCAGATGCTGCACGAGGTAGAACTTCTGGAAGACCAGCCCTATGACGTTCTTACGCACGTCTGCCAGCTCGCGCTCACGCAGGCCGGACACGTCCACGCCGCGCAGCACGACGGACCCGCGGCTCGGCGTATCGAGGCACGCGATGATGTTCATAAGCGTCGTCTTCCCCGAGCCGGACGAGCCGACGATGGACAGCCATTGGCCGCGCGGAACGCTCAAGGTCAGGTCGTCGAGCGCGTGCAGCTCGCCGTATATCTTCGAAACGTGGTCTAAATGCAGGACGACGTCGCTGCTCTGCTTTTCGTTTTCCATAACTAGCCTTTCTTCCCGAGCCTACTCTTCGCGCAGCACCACTGCCGGGTCGATGCGCGAGGCCTTGCGTACAGGCAGGATGGACGCCACCACCGCGATGAGCGCCGCCACAGCCACGCACGCCGCCCCCAGCCCCACGTTCACGCTCGTCTCGCGGTCGAACACCGTCCGGATGAGCACCCACGCGACGCCCGAGCCCACGAGCACGCCGAGCAGGCCGCCCGCCACGCCGTAGAGCGCAGACTCCACGTAGAACTCCACCGCGATGGACCGGTTCGACGCCCCGAGTGCCTTGCGCAGACCTATCTCATTACGCCTCTGGGAGACGATGGACGTCATGGTCGTGGACACGCCCACGAGGGTGAGCGCCACGATGACGAGCGAGATAATCCAGAAGAGCGTGGTCAGCATGGCGATGATGCTTGCGTTCGCTTGGGAGATCTTGCTCACGGCCTGGGCGGTCACGTTCATGGACTTCATGTCGTTAATGTTCGTCACGAGTTTATCGAGGTCTGCGCCGGATGCCTCGGACGAGTATTCGATGACGTCCGCGCCGCGCGACTGGCCGTTCTGCCCGCTCTGGCCGTTCTGGCCGGTCAGCGCGTCGAGCGTCGCGTTCGTCACGTACAGCATGGAGTCCTCGTTTCCGCCCGTGCTGACCGTGCCCACCACCTGCATGCGCGTGCCCTCGGTGTCGAGAATGGTATTCACCGCGTCGTCTTCCACGTATCCCACCGTGATGCTTTGGCCAATTTTCACACTCAGCCGCTCGGCCACATCCGTGCCGATGAGCACCTGGTTTTCAGCGCTCGGCCACGAGCCGGTCACATCCCAGAACTTATTCATGGAACGCACTTCGTTCGGGTTAATGCCGGCCATTTGGTAGGACGCCGAATTCACGCGCACCGTATCATAGCGGTACGTGGCATGTGTCTCGCCGAAGCCCGTGGCGCGCACCATCTCCGTGGTATGCTCCACCATATCTTTCTGGATACCGTTTTCCGTGGCTCCCGTCTGGTTACTCGTCACCACGAGATTCGCACCATAGGCGCGCATTTCTTCCGTCATCTGCGCAGGCACCACGATGCACACCATGACGAGCACGAACAGCGTGGCAGCTCCCACGAGAGAAGCGATGACGGCCATAATAGCGCGAGAGCGGCGGCGCAGAATGGCGCCACGAATCATAGTCCAGAACATGGCACGGTTCGCGCGCTCACGGCGCTTGAGGTCCGCAGCGGTATACACTTTATCTTCCATGAAGCACCTCAGCTGGTTTCACGTGGAGTATGGAGCGAAGAGCAGATACGGAGGCGAGCAGCACCGTCAGAGCCAGCAGCACCGCCACAAGCACGAAGACCATAGGCCGCATGACGATGCCCGCGTGGAAGACCACCTGGCCGATGGCCTGCGCCACGCCCGTACCGAGCAGCGCGCCGAGCACTGCTCCGAGAGCGCAGATAATGCCCGTCTCCGCGAGGATGAAGCGCATCACTTCGCTGTTCTTCGCCCCGATGGCCTTGCGCAGAGCTATCTCTCCCGAGCGCTCCGCTGTGGCTGCAGCCATGAGGTTCGCCACGGCTATGGTGGCTGCAAGCAGCGTGAGTACCGTCATGACTATCATGATGGCCTGCGTCTTACGTAAGACGTTCCCCTGCAGGGCCGCCACCTGGCGTACCTGCTTCGCCACTGCGCCCGGGATCACTTCTTCTATCTGATAGGCTATGGAGCTCACGTAGGCCGTGCAGTACCACGTCTCCCATTCCGTCTTCGAGACGGCTTCTGGAGACTTTTCCACTTTGCGCGCGAGGTCGTTTTCTGGAGTGGTCAGAGCTTTGACTTCCACGTAGTTCACCGAGTCCGCCAGGCCCGTGACATTCTGGAGGAGTGCGGTGGTGGTGAAGACGGCTTTATCATCATCATCACCGGAGGTGAAGATGCCCGTGACTTTCGCCTTCTGACCATCCGAGCCTATCTGGAGCTCGTCGCCCACATGGACGTTATGCTCGGATGCGAAGGTGGCGCCCACCATAGCCTGAGGTTCCCCATTCTGCGAGTCATCATCACTCGCCCAGGACCCCTGCACCTGCCACCAGTTTCGCATGCCCTTCAGACCCACCACAGTGGTCTCGCCCGTAGACAGGTTCAGCGTCTTATTAAACCATGTTCCCACCACAGGCGTGTTCTCCACGCCATTCACGGTCACGTGATGTGTCAGCTGTGGTGCGAAGTTCAGAATGTTATACGCCCAGAAGATGGTCTTCATCTTCGCGAGGTCTGACTCGTGAATGAAAGAGGTCGGGTCTGCCTTCGCCGAGCTCGGGGTGGAGGTGGAGCTCGAGGAGTAGAGCTCCGAAAGCACAGCATCCGACTTCGGCCGAACGGTGATATTCGACCCATAGGTGGACAGCTCATCGGTCAGTTTATCGCCCACATCGAAGACCACGCCGAGCATGGCCGTGGACACGGTAGCTGCGAGGAGCACCGTGAGCCCCATGAGCAGGCGCTTTCTCAGCTCCTGCGTCAGCGAGCGGATGATCATACGCATAAAGTACATCTCATCACCTCTCTAACGCCTAAAGTAGGAGGAATTCGCATCCAGTACGGACGTCTGGACGGTGACGGTGGTGCCATCGTTCTCGAAGTCTATAGGCACCGGATTACACCCACCCTTAAAGCCTATGGTGGCTATGTTCATGGCCACGTCACACTTCTTACAGATGACCTTTCCATCCTTTTCGTAGTATCCCGCATCTCCACAGTTATCACACGCGTCGAGCACCACCACGATGCCGCCGCTACCCTTCTTAATGGCGAGGAACCGCATGGTGGTACCGTCTGAAGCCTTATATTCGAAGCGGTGCAGGTGACCGTCGGAGACCTGGGACGCTTTAATCTTCGCCACGCCGTCTTCGAGGACATACTTTTCCGGCTCGGACAGCTTTATCTCCACGTGGGTAGCGGCCACACCGTAGGTGAGAGCAGCGCCCACGCCGAGCACTGCGAGCAGGCTGAAGGCCACAGCCACATACGCGTGACGCTTAAATTTGCGGTGTATGCGCACCTCAGCGATGGTCTGCCCCTCTACCGCCGTTTTCCACCCCGCCACGAAAGCGGCCGCCACAGGGATAACGAAGACCACCGCCTGAGCGATGACGAGCGTGAGCGTGTTATTCAGCCCCCATACGAGCGCCCGGAACGCGAAGGACGGCAGGCGAATGGCCCGCGTGCTGAAAAGAATCTGAGTGAGGTCGATGACGTGCTGTGCGGCTATGAGCGCGGTGAGCGCTATGCCCGTGATGGCGAAAATCCGCGCTCCCACCGTGCTGACGAGCGCGGAGAAGATAGCGGCGATGACCACGCTGGCAGCGATGCCGAGCGTGAAGCCGAGCGCGCGCAGCAGCATATCCGAGGTAAACGGCGTCTGCCCGGTTTCCACGAAGTTCGTCACGCGCAGGATGACGTCCGGCAGCGCGCGGAAGTACGTCAGCGCGAGCGCGACACCGAAGATGACGTTTCCTGCTGTATACAATTTCTGCTCTGGCTCATTCTTCACCAGCGCCGCGAAGGCCACAAGCGCTGCGATGTCCGCGAGGATGCAGGCCACGAGCGTCGGCTGATTCACGATAGTGCGCTGCGTAAGCAGGCCCGTCCCCCGCAGAGTGGCGAAGACGATGGCTGCCACGATACCCAGAACCACGCCGGCCACGCGCACATACCGCACGCGCGTGGTATGGTAGCGCGCATCTGCTGGCTTACACACGGCACTGATGACCATGGTCAGCAGAATAGGCGCGAGAGAGCCCGGCAGAGCTGTGACGAATTGTTCTAGCATAGTTTTTAGCTTAATCCAGGAGCAGTCAGTTATCTAGAGTGTTTTTAGGCCACTTGTAGTCACAAATGACCGCCACTGTGACGAAGTTAAGCCATTCTTGTCTTGACTTCATAAAGTGAACGGTCATTCGTGACTACAAACTGCCCATTTTCGGGAAAATATTCCGATTGGAGAAAAAGGAGCATGCACCTCAGAGGAGGGCACTACCACTGCATAGGCGTGTAATCCCAGTCGTAGCTCACTTCCAGAGGCGTGGTCCAGAACTTGCCCTTCACACCCGTCTCCTTATCCACGTGCAGAGCCCAGCCCTTTTCCGCAGGGGATGCGATACTCAGCTTCACGGTGTAGGAACCAGCCTGGTCGAGCTTCACGTTACCACCGTAGTGAGGGCCGTCATCCGCGTTCATCTGCATGAAGGTACCGGAGGCAGCCGTCTCATTCGTGGACTTGTTTATGATCTCGTAGGATACGGTCAGGTCTGGCACGAAGTCACCCTTCGCATAGCCGAGGTCGTTATTCGCCAGAGCGTGGATATCTGCTTCGAGGTGGAAGCTGGACTCCGCAGCGGACAGACCCATACCTGCTGGCTCCATATCCACTGGCTGGAAGTACACCATCGCCACGTTCAGTGGGCCCACTTCCTTATCGTCACCGATAGGAAACTCTTCGAAGCCCGCACCATCGCTCGTAGACTCCGACTTGTTATCCGACTTCGCATCAGACTTCTGCGAGCTACTCGTGTCCGACTTCGCACTCGAGGTGGAAGTCTGCGCACCGCATGCACCGAGTCCCAGGGAGCCTGCGAGCAGGAGTGCCAGAGCTGCTACTGTAGCTTTCTTTGCCATAGTGTTTCTTCTTTCTTTCTGAATTACTGAAAAATATTAAAAATTGGGATAACGCCTCAGCCTACGCCTCCCGAACCTGCCGTTCACGACGCGCACGCACGCCTGCCCACGCGAACAGTCCCAGCACGACCAGCAGCATGACCAGCTGGAAGCCCACGGTCTGCACGTACGGGTAGATGCCGAGGAAGTCGTTCGTCGGCCAGGTGGACATGTACGTTCCACTGATCACGTCCGCCTCGATGAGCTCATGCAGACCCGAGCCCGCGAAGATGACCACGAGAATGCCCATGAGCACGGACATGGTCGCGAAGAATGGCTTATACGGAATCTTCACGGTGGTATAGCGGAAGACGAGGAAGAAGCCCACGAGGACCACCACAGCCGCGAGCGCACCCCAGACCAGAGGCAGGTAGTTCTGGTCATAGGTCATGCCCATGATGGCCTGGTAGAAGATGACCGTCTCCGCGCCCTCACGGAAGACCGCGAGGAAGGCGAGCAGTGCCAGCGAGAAGACGCTTCCCTTCGAGGCGCTTTCCTTCGTCCTATCGTCCACGTAGCGTGTCCAGGACTGGTGCGAGGACTTGCCCAGCATCCAGTTACTCGTAAAGAGCAGCATGACCATGGCCACAAGCGCCGTCGCTCCTTCGAACACTTCCTGATGCGAGCCCGCATTCTGGAAGAGAAGAATGAGCAGCGCGGCCATAATGCCCGAGGCCACCAGGCCCGCCACCACGCCGAGGTAGATGAACTTCAGCATGCGCTTAAGGCCTTCCTTCGCCAGGTAGGCCACAATGGCTGCCACGACGAGCATGGCTTCGAGGCCTTCGCGCAGCAGGATGATGAACGCCTGACCGAAGGAGGAGGTGACGAAGGAGACCACAGGGTTCACTTTCGAGGCGGCACCGTCGTCGAGAATCTTCGCATCGGTGACGAGCATCTGCTTGAGGTCGGCCACGTTCTTTTCTACTTCCGTGTCCGACTTCCCGCCGATCATGGACTTGCGCGTTTCCTTAAACTGGTTTTCCACCTGGGAGACGCGGTCGCCGGAGATGGCGCTCATCACCGTCTTTTCGAAGCCGAGCTTTTCGTAGTACTGGTAGTACGCGTGGTTCACGAGATCCGAGCCTTCACGGTCATTCTTTCCCGTGGTGGCTGCCGTCTGCGCGCGGTCGAGGATGCCCGTCATCTCCACTGCGATGTCCGACCATGTGCGCGAGCCGCGGCCCGCATTCGTGCGCGTCTTCGCGGCGTCCAGCTTCTGGCGCTCTTCAGCCGTCTTCTGGGCACGAGCCGTCGCGTAATCACGCGGATTTGACTGGTTTGCGTCTGCGTCGAGAGCCTGGGCGGCTGCCGTGAGCTGCGGTTCGAGAGCTGCGACGCGCTCTGGGATGGTGCTCGCTTTCGCGGCCACGAAGACGTCTGTGGTGAAGGCGAGCAGCTCGTCGTGCAGTGGCTGTGCTGTCTGCGCTGGGAGGACCACGGCCATGTTCGATGCCACGTAGTCCACGTTATACGCGCGCTGGAAGCTCGTGGCTGCGGTGGTGGAATCGCCTGCGTTCAGGGAGGCGACGCCTGCGTTAAGGTCCGTCTGGATGGCAGAAGCGACCGCGCTCCACGAGTCCACGTTCGCGGACTGCGGGATGGATGGCGTGGCAGAAGAAGCATCCGCCGCATGCGCCTGTGGTACGGCGAGCATGAGAGCCATGAGAAGCGCTCCTGCTAGTACGGCCATGCGTCCGAATATATCGCGATACTTCACGCTTTCTGCTCCTTTACTCTCTGACGCTTTCGCGCCCTCATTAAGCGTAGAGGAATTTCGCTGAAAGATAAAGAGTTTTTTCTGTGAATTTTTCGCGCACACGCTGTAGCGTAGAAAATATGCCGTATACTCTCAGCTTTCCTCAGGCGTTCGGCACGGGCATCCTCGTGAGCTCCCCCTCACCGTCCGTGCGTGCAGCACGTCCTGCACTTGACGCATGCATCGACGAGTTCGACCGCATATTTTCGCGCTTTCGACCAGATTCTGTGGTCAATTCTCCCTCCGCCTTACGCCGCTTCCCCTCCTGGGCGGACGAGCTTTTCGAGATTTATGACGTGCTCGGCGCACTCACCGACGGACGTTTCAGCCCCCTCGTCGCCGAGCGCCTCGTAAAAATGGGATATGGTCCGCTATTCGGACAGGAAGGTGATCATCCTCTGGACTTCGGTGCTGCTGGAAAGGGCTTCGCAGTGGACCGCATGGCTCACATCCTCGACCAGTATGTCAGCGCCTACACCATTAATGCCGGCGGAGACATCTACACCACCGAGCATCTCACCGCAGGCCTCGAAAATCCGTGGAATTTCAGCCAGGCACTCGGCACTGTGGACCTCGAGCCAGGCACTGCTCTGTGCGCCTCCTCCCCCTCGCGCCGCCACTGGACATCGCTGGATACGGGAGAGGAAGTCCACCACATTCTGGACGCGACCACGGCCACCTACGCCTCCTGGGTCACTGTCTCGACGAGCGCCCATCCCACAGCGTGGGCGGACGGTCTGGCCACAGCGCTTTTCCTCACTGACCCTCAGCGGCTGCGCCACCCGGCAGTGCCCGAGTGGAACTTCGCGAGAATTGACACCGAGAAAAAAGCTGAGCGGTCTTACTCCTGGGCAGGATCCTTCTTCAGCATGCAGTAAGCACCGAAGCCTACGAGCCAGACGAGGCCCGCGATGGCCGGCACGATGCGCTCGGCCGAGGCGAAAAGCGAGCCGTAAATGAAGACGAAGAAGGCGATGCCCACCACGTCGAAGACGCGATACCCGCGCATGAGGAAGCCATCACGCGCGAACGCCGGGCTCGTACGGTAGCGGTAATGCGCCACCATGGTCAGTATGTAGATGAAGATGATGACCGCACTGGACGCCGAGGAGAAGAGCGTGAAGGCAGACTTTACAGCCGGAATCATGCTCACGATAGGCGAAAGAATGATGAGCACAGCCGAGGCGATGATAGCGCGTGCCGGCACCTTATGCGTGGAGACCTCGCCGAGCTTCAAGCGGCTGAGCAGACTCGTGGACGGCGCATCATCCGCCAGCTGGTACAGGTGACGGCCAGCCGAGTAGAGCAGAGAGTTCAGCGCGGAGCTCGCCGCGGTGATGACCACGAAGAAGACGAGAGCCGCTGCCCAGTCCACGCCAGCATAGCGGAAGACCATAATGAAGGGAGAAGCGACGGAGCCCTGCGCATCCGGCACGAAGTTACGCCACGGAACGATGCACATGATGGCCACGAGCGCACCCACGTAGAAGATGAGAATGCGGTAAATGAGCTGATTAATGGCCTTCGGCAGGATCTCGCGTGGATTCTCGGTCTCGGAGACCGTCACGCCCACGAACTCGATGAGCTCGTACGCGAAGAAGACCATAGGGAACGCCATGACGAAGCTCATCCAGCCGTTCGGCGCGAGCTGGAAGCCGTGGAGGATGTTCTGGATGGTGACCGTCCCCGCTGGCGAGGTCACGCCATTCAGGGTCTGGGCCGGGTAGCTAAAGTGGATGACCACCATGACGGCAGCCGTGAGGATAAGCCCGATGATAAGGGCTATCTTAATCATAGAGAACCAGAATTCCGCCTCGCCGAAGACTTTCACCGCGATAAGGTTTACCGCTGTGAGCACGACGAGGAAGACGAGCTCGATAAGCCACTTATACGACGAGACGTCGATGCCGAATGTGCCGAAAAAGCTCACACAGTACGTGGATACGGCGGCTATCTCCGTCATGCCGATGAGAATGAGCACTATCCAGTACGACCATCCGGCGAATTTTCCCCACGCCGGGCTCACATACGTGCCGATGAAATTAATGAAGGTGTGCTGGCTCGGGTCGCGGTACATGAGCTCGCCGATGGCGCGCATGAGGATAAACATGAACAGGCCCACGGCGATGTATACGAAGATGATAGACGGGCCGGTCAGCGCGATGGATTCGCCCGAGCCGAGGAACAGCCCGGTGCCTATGGTTCCGCCGATGGCGATGAACTGCACGTGCCGGTTCTTCAGGCCGCGCTCCATCTCGTTATTCTGGTCGAGATGGTCTACGTCTTTTAGGCGCGAACGCTTCTGCTGGGTCTCTTTCTGGTCTGTCATGCGTTTTAGTCTAGCGCATGGAGGAAACGTCCATGTTACGGTATGCTTGCGTGGTATGACTGTTTCTCTCACGATACGCCGGGCGCAGGCGGCGGACATTCCTGCCCTCCTCGAGCTTTTACGTCAGGTCAATTCCGTCCATGCTGACGGGCGGCCAGATCTTTTCAACCGCGTGACGAAGTATTCTGAGAGGGAGCTGCGCGAGCGGCTCACTGCTTCGGATGATGATCCTGTCTTCGTGGCTGTGCGTGCGGATGATCCGTCCGTGGTGTACGGGCACTGCTTCTGCATCACACAGGACCGGACAGGGGATGCGCTCTTCCGGGATATTCGCACGCTCTACGTGGATGACGTGTGTGTGGACTCTGCTGCACGAGGCATGGGCGTGGGACGCGTGCTGCTCGAATATGTGCAGTCGTGGGCGCGTGAGCGCGGATACTATAACCTCACGCTCGGTGTCTGGGAGTGCAACCCTGGCGCGCGGGCCTTCTATGAGAAGCTCGGGATGAAGCCACAGGAGACGGTTATGGAGACCATTCTGCAGTAGTTCCTCTCGAGGCTTCCGGGGAGGGGCTCGCTTCGAGCACTCTAGGTTTTTGTCGCAAAAGTGCGTGTTTGTAGTCACGAATGGCCGTTGACTTCGCGAATCGAACGCAAGAATGGCTTGTTTTCGTAAAAGTGTGTGTCATTCCTGACTACAAAAACGCAAAAAAGGAGACCCAGCTATCTGGCTGGGTCCCCTTATCGTTCAGAAAGCTTACTCCTGTACCTGCGTACGAGCTATCTTACCGTTAAAGGACTGACCTTCATCAGCATCTGCTACGCCGTCGCCGTTCCAGGAGAACATAGCGCGCAGCTTCGGACCGACGGTCTCGATGCGTACGTTCGAGTACTTCTCCTGCAGCTCCTTGAAATGTGGAGCGCCTGCATCCTGGTCGTCGATGAACTCCTTCGCGAAGGAACCATCCTGGATGCGCTTGAGGTGGTACTCCATGCGCTCACGGCAGGACTCGTCTACGACGGTGTTCGTGTAGTCGCCATACTGTGCGGTATCCGAGCAGGACCAGCGAGCCTTATTCAGGCCACCTTCGTTCATGAGGTCCACGAGCATCTTCAGCTCATGGCACACCTCGAAGTAGGCGATCTCTGGCTGGTAACCAGCGTCGGTGAGGACTTCGAAGCCCATTTCGACGAGCTTGTTCACGCCACCCATGAGCACGTTCTGCTCACCGAAGAGGTCGGTCTCGGTCTCTTCCTTAAAGGTGGTCTTGATAGCGCCTGCGCGCAGAGCGCCGATACCTGCGGAGTATGCCAGGGTGATGTCCCATGCATCCCCGTGAGGATCCTGCTCCACTGCTACGACTACTGGCACACCGCGACCCTCGGTGTACTGACGGCGTACGATGTGGCCTGGTCCCTTCGGAGCCACCATGAATACTGGGTGGTCTTCGGATGGCTTGATGTAGCCGTAATGGATGTTAAAACCGTGTGCGAAAGCGATGGCTGCACCAGGCTTCAGGTTAGGCTCGATGTCGTTCGCCCAGATGGTGCGCTGGTACTGGTCTGGAGCCAGAATCATGACGATGTCTGCTTCAGCAGTAGCTTCGCCGACGGACTTGACTTCGAGGCCCTGCTCCTTCGCGAATTCCACGGACTTCGAGGATGGGCGCAGACCTACGACGACGTCCACACCAGAGTCGCGCAGGTTCAGTGCGTGCGCGTGACCCTGAGAACCGTAACCGATGATGGCTACCTTCTTACCGTCGAGAACAGAAGGGTTTGCATCCTTTTCATACCAAATAGTAGCTGCCATGTGGCACTCCTTCATCAAAGAATTTATTTATCTTCGTCGTCGCAGGATTTTGTCCCCAAACACTAAGCCCCCATCTTAGCGATGAGGGCTGATTTCGTGCGTGCGGTGTACCACTATGTGGTCTTTATTCCACGCCCTTGATCTGCATAATGATAAATGCTGCCAGCAGCACCACCACGATGCACACTGGGAAGACCAGAGCGTAGCTCTTAAAGATCATGAAGATACCTGCCGTGAAGACGGAGCCGAGCACGGTGCACAGGGTGTTCGCGAGGTTCAGAATGCCCAAGTCTTTACCCGCCTCGTCAGGGTTCGGAAGAATTGCCACATTCAAAGCCTGATCTATCGCGTTATAGACGCCATAGCCGAAACCGGCGATGACGGCAAACGCGTACATGCCCCACGCGTTCGGGAAGATCCACGGCATGGCCGCGCCCACCGCGAACAGGCAGCTGGCCAGCGCGACCGGAAGCTTACGCTTACCGATGTAGTCGGCTATAGGGCCGGACACGAAGGCTGCCACGAGCGAAACGACGAGGGTGATAGTGGACATGATGGCGATGACCGAACGCGCATCCGCATTCGAATTCTCGCCGCCGCCGAAAATGTAATACTGCACGATGTACAGCTGATAGCTGGAAATCATGAAGTAGCCGGCCATCATGAGCGTGCGGCCCACGAGAGCGAGGTAGAAGTCCGGCGCGTTACGAGGAGGGCGGAAAGAATTCAGAACCATAGCCGGAGTGAACTCTTCGCGGTGCTGATCCTTATTCCCCTTCTCGCGCGGCCAGATGGCCACCGTAATGAAGCCGAGCAGCGCGAAAAGGCCGCCGCCGAGCGCGAAGCCGAGCGACGTATTCGTCATCACCGAGCCGACGAGCGTACCCATGGTCTGACCGGTGGTGATGCCCGCGCCGTAGAATGCGGAGACAGTACCGCGGTACTTATCTGGAATGCGGTCGGACATAGTGGCTACGAATGGTGCGAGCATCATGTTATAGCCGAGCTGAGCCAGGCACATGAGGACTACCACAGCCCACGCGTTCGTGGCCAGGGAGATGAGCATAACCGAGATGCCAGCCACGAGGCCACCCGCGATAATCCACGGTGTGCGGCGTCCGAAGCGCGAACGGGTCAGGTCCGAGAAGGTGCCGAAGATGACATTCGAGAGGAGTGCCACCACAGCGCCCACGGAGCTGATAATGGAAATCATGGCATCTTTGCTACCGAAATCGATACGCTGCAGGAGGTCTGGCAGGAGCACCGAATTCATGGCCAGCCACGGGATGGCGCCGAGGAATGCAGTGAGCGTGAAGCCTATACCCAGGCGGATGACTTCCGTGCGCGACGGGCGGTGTCCGTCTGGGCTGACCATAGGGTCACGCAGGTCGAGGAATGCGGAGTCCGTGCCTGGAACCTCCGTAGCCACGGCTGCCACGGCCGCAGTACCCGACTCGGCACTCATGCGAGCGAGCTGGAGATCTGGATTCGCTATGGTGTGATCCTCGTCGATATGCTCTGTCTTCATCGGCATAGCCAAGCGGTTAATGGCATTCATCTGGTCCTCGTCAAATGCCTCGTCCAGGTCTGGGCGGTCGTCGATGCCCGGACGCTGGAACTTACCTGAACCTGGCAGGGGGAAATTATTCTGTGCCATACACAACCCTCTACGTTTTCTAAAGAAAAAGGCGCCCGTTCGTCAGGCGCCTGTACCGCGTTACAGTATAGTGGATGGGAGGGACTATATGCAAACGTTCGCATATAGTTCGCGGATGTCGTTCGCGCGCATAGAAAAATTTTCCGTAAAACCTGTATTTTGTAGTCACGAATGACCGTTGACTTCGCGAATCGAACACAAGAATGGCTTCATCTCGTCGCGCCCTGTGTCATTCGTGACTACAAACGTTAGAAACACACGTCAGCTTCACAAATACCGTCCGCGCTTCCGCTGCTCCTGAAAGCTCACACGCTTCACTCCCGCCGCGTCGATCTTCTCGCAGACAGTGCGAAAATTGTCCTCAGCAGACACGTGGATGACGTCACAGCCGATGCTTTTCAGAGCAAGAACGCGGGCGAGCAGCCGCTCGTTCTCGAGTCTACGAAGCGCTTCGAATTCCGAACGGAGCATGCCGGGCGGCGCGAGTCCAGCGCCCGGATGCAGGTCGTCGAGCAGAACGACGACGCGGTCTACGCGGTCCGGCGCAGCCACGTGTCCCGTCGCACGAGCACGGGTGCGCCGGCCGAGCTCCTTCACTTCGCGCAGCCCCGGCCGCGGTCGCTCCCACGTGTACGCCGCACGTAACGTCCGTCCCACGCTCGCGCGCAGCCTTTCGCCATCGGGCGCGTGCCGAAAAGACGGCATGTAGTCCACCTGCACGCGCGGCGCCGGAAAACCGGCCTGAATCAAGCGTGCACGCAGCATCGACTCCTCTATCGAACCGGATTTTTCGTCGATAAACCGCGCACGTAACGCGACCTTCGCCATCCCGTGGTCGCCGGATCGTTCGCGGATGACCTGAGCGAGCTTCGCACTCGCTCCCGGAAACTGCTGTGCCAGCATGTCCGCGACGGCTAGCGCATGCACGAAATCCGCCGCGCGTAGGCATTCGCAGATGATGTGTTCCGGCACGAGCACGCGCACACCGTTCACGAGCGCCACCGTGTCTGTGAGCGGTTCGTAACTGCGCGCGAGATCGTCCGGACTGAAGATAATGGAGGGCTGCAGCTCCTGGAGTTCGCGTTCGTCCTCGCTCAATTCCTCGTCAGGCGGTGGAAGACCTCGGCTCGAACCGGTTATCTCGTGCACGCGGATGTTCAGGCTGGCATGGCGGATCCTCGTGCCGCGTTCGACAGCGACGTGCAGCTCCTCGTAGAGCCACTCGTGCGGCAGCATAATACCGCAGATCGCGGCGGCCGTCAGCCCCGTGAACGTCCAGTTCGGGTGGACGCGCGCGAGAGCATAGATTTCTTCCAATTTCCGCTCATCCCACTTCAGCGCATTCCAGTCGAGCGTTCGCGCGAAGAATCCGCGCATCGGCTCGACATACTCGCCGCGCGCGACTGCGCGTTTAAAATGACGCTGTTCCTCATGATTCTTCGCATGCGTCAGTGCGAAGCTCGGAGCATAGATTCTCATGGTTCTATTGTCGAGGATTCCGAGTGGGATGTCACGCTCAGAGAGGGATTGTTAGCAGATGTGAATATGTGTGTCGCCGAGGGTAGTTATCCACATGGGGACGCATTTGTAGTCACGAATGACACGCGAAATGACGAGGTTAAGCCATTCTTGCGTTCGATTCGCGAAGTCAACGGTCATTCGTGACTACAAATGGCCTGTTTTGCGTAGAATTTCCTCATTGCTCGGGGAGGTCTTCCCGGCCGCCCCCGACAGCCTCTGCCCCCGCCCCGCATACAGAAGTCCCCCGCCTTCCCGAACAAAAAGAAGACGAGGGACTTGAGAGAAATGATAGGCGTAACGTGCCTAGCGCTTCACTCTGCTACTTTAGCCCTTCACCGCACCGGCAGTGACGCCGGCCACGATGAAGCGCTGCAGAGCCAAGTAAAGGATGAGGATAGGCAGCATGGCCAGCAGCAGAGCAGCCATGACCAGGCCGATATCCGTGGAGTAGGTTCCGTAGAAGACCTGCGTAGCGATAGGAATGGTATACAGCTTCTTATTCGTCAGAACCAGGGACGGCAGGAGGTAGTCGTTCCAGAATGCCATGGCGTCGATAATGGCTACTGTAGCCGCAGTAGGCTTCAGCAGTGGGAAGACCACTGTCCAGAACGTGCGCCACTTGCCTGCGCCATCGATCTCCGCAGCTTCTTCCAGCTCTACCGGCACATTCGTCTTAATAGCGCCGTGGAACATGAAGACTGCCAGGGACACGGAGAAGCCCACGTGCATGAGGATGAGGGTGATGCGCGAGTTCAGCACACCGAGGTAGCCACCGTAGACCGAAACCAAAGGCACCATGAGCACCTGGAATGGGATAACCATGGATGCCACCATGGCGGAGAAGGCGAGCTTCGACGCCGTCCACTTCGGGTTACGCACGATGACGTACGCAGCCATGGCAGACACGAGGATGGTCAGGACGGTAGCGGAGACCGTGATGACGGCCGAGTTACCGAAGACGCGCCAGAAGTGCATCTTCTTCATGGCACTCGTGAAGTTCTTCAGGCTGAAGCCATGAGAGCCGATGATGCTCAGCGGTTCGCCCGTGATGTCGCTCATGGACTTGAATGCGTTCGTCAGAACGAGGAAGAATGGCCAGATGAAGGCCAGCAGGAGGAGGCTGAGAGCGGTAATCATGCCACCGTGCGCGAGGCGCTGGCGGATGACGGCTTTGCGGTTCTCCTGAGAGTTATCACGTACAGTCTGAGTAGCCATGTTATGCTTCCACCTCACCCTTCTTACCGACGTACACCTGGATCATGCCGATGACAGCGCAGATGATGAACAAGATCAGTGCTTCTGCCTGGCCTACGCCATAATTCTTATAGACAAACGCCTTGTTATAGACGTGCATAGCCGCCATAACGGAAGTATTGAACGGCTCACCCTTCGTCAAAGAGAGGTTCAGGTCATATACCATGAAGCAGCGCGTCGTGGACAGGAAGATGCACTGAACGAACGAGGAACGCATAAGCGGAATGATGACGTTCCGCATCGCCTGACCGTTCGTGCAGCCGTCGATGAGCGCGGCCTCCTTCAGCGAGTCGTCCACGCCCATGAAGCCCGCCACGTAAATGAGCATCATGTAGCCGGCGTACTGCCAGACGGACACGAGGATGAGCGCAAACAGAGCGCCATTCGTCGTACCCAGCAGAGAAGCGCCTTCCTGGCCGGTCAGAGCGGTACCGATGGCCACGAACGCACGATTGAACACAAACTTCCAGACGTAACCGAGGACGATGCCGCCGATGAGGTTCGGAATGAAGAAGCCGGCGCGGAAGAAGTTCTGGCCCTTCAGGCCGGACGTCACGAGGTACGCGAGGAAGAACGCGACCACATTCACGAGGACTACGGAGATAACCGAGTAGACCACAGTGCGGCCGAGCGCATCCCAGTACGCGGTATCAGCGAACGCGTCTGCGTAGTTCTGGAAGCCGACGAATGGCTTCGTCTTCGCGACGCCATCCCAGCTCGTAAAAGTAAGATACAGGCCATAGAAGAATGGCACTATAACCACAGCAGCGAAAAGAACCACTGCTGGGCCGGCGAACATGAGGAACTGTCCGACCTTATAGGAAAGTTTATTTTGCTTCATTTCTCTCACCATTAGTTTTTGGGTAATGGGCTGTGTGTGTGGGGGGGGAGGGCGAGCTTATACACGACGCTCGCGTTTCACGTGAAACGTCTCAGGAGGAACGCCTCAGGAGGAACGAACCGCCGACGCATCTCACGCGACAGATAAAAAATGTGGCGCATCCTCGCGCTTCTGGCGAAGCCTGAGAATGCGCCACTGTTTAGTTTTCGAAGGAGTCTAGAACGAGAGAGGACCTACTGGATGGTCTTCATGTCGTTCGCCTTCCAGTAATCCACGATCTGGCCAGCCAGAGCTGCGCGGTCTTCCTGACCTGCGAGGTACTTCTGGAAGTTAGCGCCGAGGACCGAGTAGTGATCATCTGGGAGGTAGTTGTAGTTATTAATGAGCTTGTTTGCGTCAGCGAACTTCTTCACGGACTTACCCAGTGGATCAGCTACTTCGAGCTTGTTGCTCTTGAATGGGGAGACGAGGTGAGCAGTGTTCACGACCCACTCCTGACCGTCCTTCTCTTCAGAGAGCCAGTTCAGGAATGCCTTAGCAGCCTTCTGCTGAGCTTCGGAGGTGTTCTTCGAGTTATCGATGAAGAAGTACTTCGAACCGCCACCCACGAGCTTATCCTGCACGTCCATGGAGTTATCGTTCTGAGGTACTGGCATCATGCCCATGTTCTTGCTTGGCTCGTACTGGTTCAGTACTGCCCAGTCCCAGTTACCACCGAACATGAAGGCTATCTCGCCCTTCGCGAGCTTCTGCTCGGTCACTTCGCGCTCTGCGGAGATAGCCTTGTCGCCCTGTGCGTAGTTATTATCCTTGAGGACATCGAAGGTGTCCATGAGGGAGGTCCAGCGTGCGTCTGCGTTCAGGTCAGCACCGTCGTGCAGGGACTTGATGAATGCTGCTGGGTCGGACTGCTCTTCGTAGACCTGTGGCAGGTAGTGAGCGGCCAGGGACCAGTCTTCCTTCATAACACCCACTGGGTTCTCCATACCGCCAGCCTTCAGGTCAGAGATGATCTGCTTGAAGTCATCGGTGGTCTTAATGGTGCTTGGGTCGAAGTCCTTACCCGTAACCTTCTTAATAGCGTCTGCATTATAGATGAGGCCGCGTGCTTCCACGGACACTGGGAAGCCGAGCACCTTACCGTTTACGGAGATAGCCTGGTCGGTGTCGCTGACCCACTTTTCGCCGCTGAGGTCGATGGCGTGCTCAGCACCGAGGCTGTACACGTCCTTAGCGTCCACCATGGAGATGGTGTATGGCTGGTTTGCTGCGTACTTCGTAGCCATGTGTGCTGCTACGGTGTCGTTCGAGTAGTAGACCTCGACGTCCACGCCGTGGCTTTCGCCGTACGACTCTGCGAGCTCTTCGAGCTGAGACTGAATCTCGGACTTAGAATTAAAGATAGTGATCTTAGTGCCGTCACCGTCGTCCGAACCCGAGTTCGCTCCGCATGCTGCGAGCGCTCCGAGTGCTACGACCGTGGCCGCGGCTGCTGCTGTCCAGCGCTTCCAATCTTTCACCATTTTTCTCTCCTTTGCGTTGCTTTCCGTCCTTAAAAAGCAAGCTAGTATTGCTTCCTTGCGGGTTACCGTTGTTTTCTGCAACCGGTTCGATATTACCTGATTTGCGAACGTGTGTCAAACGGGTTCGATACGTGTTCGCGAACGCCGACGTCAAACGTTTTATTTCTAGGTTCTGTTCGGCGTGTCGTACGGCGCTGTACGTGCGGCTTTTTGCCCTGCGCGGCTCTGCTTTTTAGTCCAATTTTTTAAATAGCTCACTGTACATGAGCGCGCAGCAGTACTGTGGCAGAGATATGCCCACGAGCAGGAAAAGCGGCACTGCATACCCGTAGAACACCACCGTGGCTACGAGAGAGCCCAGAATGAGCACGAGCATAGCGAGAGTCTGGGGGAAGAATCCCACAGCTGCCAGCACAGCATTCTTCAGGTGCATGCGATTCGTATTCGTATAACGCGAGACGAGCACGGTGTACCACTGCACTACTGCAGTGACGAGCACGGTGAGCACTGCCAGTGAGACGAGCAGCGCCATGCGCATACCCTCCCCGAGCCCTGGCGCTATCTCACTCATGTGGAGCGCAAAGTAGAGGTCCACCCCGCCCACGCCAGCAGCCACCAGGACAGCCAGCCACACGGGCGTCACCTGGCGGAAGTTTTCCCGAAAGGCCGTAAAGTACATCTTCACCAGTCCGCCCTCTTCATCTCGCACGAGCCGCCACAGGCTGTAATGCAGAGCGCTGAGTGCCGAACCCGCAGTGATAAGCGGAAGGGAGATGATGAGTGTGATGACATTCAGCACCACGAGGTCTGCTATGAGCCCCATGAGCTTATAGAACCAATTATTCTGATTAAAAAAGCCGTCCATACTGCCAGCCTAGCGAAAGGGCGCGAACGCGTGTCTCGCACACATCGACGAAAGCATAAGAGGGGTGTATGGAGTCTCTACTCCACACACCCCTCGCATCTCACAGTGAGGATATCTCTCCCCTACGCTGCCACTGGTGGCTCGGCGATGAGGTCTGCAGTCTCGTGCTCGCCTGCTGCATCCGTCCATGCGAGCTTCGCGACGGATACGCCCGTAGCTCCTGCCTGTGGAGCGAAGGTGAGCGTGGCGCTCGTGGAGCTGGCCGCGTCTGCCCAGGTCATGGTCAGCACGCCGTCTGCATCCGCGAAGGAGAACTCGCCGTCGAAGGCTGGCAGCGTGTTACGGAAGCGCGCGAGTGCGTTCAGCGCCTTCACCACTGGGCGCTCGACCTGCTCAGCTACTTCTGCTGCAGAGTAGTAATGGCGGTTAATATCGCGGCCCACGTTCGTGCGCTTGAGCAGCTCCATGTCGTTTCCGCCGGCGAGCGCGCCCACGTAGTAGACCTGTGGAACGCCCGGCATGAAGAACTGGACTGCGCGTGCGGCGATGTACTTCTGGTCGTCGGATCCGAGAGCAGCATAGTATGTGCAATTCACCTGGTACAGGTCCAGGTTCGATGCCGCAGCGCCGGTGGCTTCCTGGGACTCACCGTGCGAGTTACGATGAATGGATTCCACGAGGGCATCCACTTCTTCGTCTGGCACGAGGCCTACCAGGGAGCGGTCCATCTGGTCCGAGCCGATGTCGATGACGCCGATGCCATCATGCGTATCGAGCACGTTTACCGCGTTATTCGGGCGCACATCGATCCACTTCGCCAGCGAATCCGTCTTACCGAACTCGAGAGCATGGAGGAGCAGGCCAGGAATAGCGAAGTCGTAGACACGGTCCACCTTCGAGGCTATCTCCACCTGCTTCTTATAGTACGAATGCACTTCGATGAGGGTCTCCAGACCGCGCTTCTCACCTTCTGCCTTAATGCGCTCGATGAGCTTAAAAGTCTTCGGGGTCATGAAGCACGAGGAGTTCTTTTCCTTCGCACCGTATCCCACTGCATCCAGACGAATCTGGGATACGTGCGAGGCTGCCAGCTGGTCGAGGATGGTGAGCAGGTAGTTCCAGCCCATCTCCGAATCCGTGTCGATGTCCACCTGCTGAGGAGTGAAGGTGGTCCACACGAGGCGGGTCTTACCACCCCAGGTGTAATGCGTGAATGGCAGACCTGGACGAGGGCGGTAGATGGCCGTAAGGTCTTCTTCCGTCACGCCATCAGGGAAGATGGAGGACATCGTGAGGAACATAGGATAATACTCCGAGTCCTCACCCTTCTTCATCACGTCCTGGAACTGCTCGGACTCCCAGGACATGTGGTTTACGATAGTGTCCACCATAATGTCATGCGTCTTCGCGAGCTCGGCCACATCATCCCAGCTTCCCAGGCGTGGGTCTACCTTCGTGTGATCCACTGGGTCGAAGCCAGCATCTGCTCCGTCGAAAGGAGTAAAGAATGGCAGGATATGTACGCCTTCATACACGCCATCGAACTGCGTGCGCAGAGTCTGAGTCATCGACTCGATAGTACCGTCGCCGAGGCGGTCGGCGTACGTAATGAGCTGAACTTTATTCTTCATCAGGCCTCCATGGCTGATAAATGGGGCGGTGTTTCGTTATCTCCTCCAGTATATCGAACCCGTTTGATAAGTGCAAGTCCCTTTCTGCATACGTATGCAAAAAGCAGTTGTTTGCATATCGTCTCACTGGTGCATCTTTTTTCTTAGACTCTGATGCCGTAAGGCGGCAGAAGTGAGACGATTTACAAACAACTGCCCAGCACGATCACAGAGAGAGGAGCGCATAGGGGTACGCGAGGCACTAACCGTCTGCGATGTAGCAAGTGTGGAAACAGTTGTGTGTAAATCATCTCACTTTTACCGGTTCAGAAAGGCAAAATCTCAAAAAATCGGTGCACCTGTGAGACGATTTACACACAACTGCCCTATCACACGCAGATGCCTCTGCCCGTCACAAGCACGCTCGCCCCAGCCCAGCTCGCCCCTGCCCAGCCCCGCTAGACGAGGAAAAATTGACCTTTAGCGCGTCGTCCCGCGCTGTACGTACGACAGCTTCACCGCGTCGAAACGGTACGGCACGCCCTGCGCGTTCTCCTGCACGGACACGTACCGCTTATGCTCGCTCGACGTCATCTCGCCCGACGCCGCCTCGCGCGCAGCAGCCAGCGCCGCACTCGTACCTTCCGCGGACTTTTCCGCCTGCGCATAGCGCTCTATCTCCTGCATGGCATGCACCACGAGGCGCCGCGCAGTCTCATCCACGTCCTGCGTCATGGACGTCACCGGAATGCCCGCGAAAGCACTCACATACGTGCCGTCGTACGCGATGACCTGCAGGTCGTCTGGAATGCGTATCCCGCGCGCGAGAGCCTCCTGCACCACGGCCGCAGCCGCGAGATCCGGCGCCACGATGGCATCCACGTCCTCAAAATCGTCCAGCGCACGCTCGGCAGCGCGTAGGAACAGTGCCATGTCGGACAGATCTTCCACCGGCACGTACTCCGTCTCTATGCCCGCGGTCAGCAGCTCATCTTCCATCACGAGCTGGTAACGCACGGTCGGGAAGGAACTGTCCGGACGCGAGCTCATCTCGCGCGAGTTCAGCAGCGCCACACCGCGGTCACGGTCATGGAATCGCGAGCGCGGGCCGCCGATGTTCACCACGTGCTGCGCGCCGGATGCGATGAGCGCCTGCGCCACGGTACGCCCGCCAGAGACGTGGTCGGCGCCGACGGTCGGGATAGAGTCGCACAGGTAGCGGTCGAACGCCACGACGGGGCGGTTTATCCCCTCCCAGTACTCCTGACTGAGCTGGGAGTGCGAGCCGACGATAAGCGCGTCGAGCGTGTGGCGCTGAAGCATGTCCACGTACTGCATTTCCGCCGCGTGCTGGTCGGCCGTGGAGCACAGCAGCGCGCGCATGCCCTGCACGTCGAGATAGTGCTGGATGCGCGCGACGAGTGAGGCGAAGAACGGGTGCTGGATAGTAGGCATGATGACGCCCACCGTGTCCGTGCGGCCTTTATACAGGTTTTTCGCGAGGTCGTTCGGAATGTAGTTCAGCTCGGCCATGGCTGCGGAGACGCGGTCGCGCATTTTCTGCGAGACGTAGCCGCTGTTATTAATGACGAGCGAGACTGTGCTCGTGGACACGCCCGCTTTTTTCGCGACGTCACGAATTCCCACCATGTTCCGTTCCTTTTTCTTCTGGCTCTTCTGGCTTTCGCTTATGCCTGTGTTCTCGCGCGACCCCCTCTAGTCGCTCGTGCGGCTGAAGGTCAATTCTTCCTCAAGCGGATGTGCCTTCAGCACTGCCTTCAGCCGCGACGATGTTCTTCTCTTCGTTCTACGCTATGCGCTCGACTACGAAGACCACAGCCTGCGCTGGGTGCAGCTGCGGTGGACGGATGCCGAAGTTCTGCAGTGCTGCGCCGGATATCTCGATGCCCTCCTCGGTCCACCACAGCAAGTCAGACTGACCATTCATGTGGTGCACGTCCAGCTCGCGCTGGATGTCCACTGGGCGTACACGGTAGAGCGCATCCTTATCGAGTCCCGGAAGGCGCACAGGCAGTGCTGGATAGTGCACGGATGTACGCACCTGCGCGAAGCGGTACAGCGCCTTCGAGCCATCTGCTGCTACGACGCCGTCGAGACGCACGGAGTCATCCGCGATGTCTCCGTGGACGCTGACCCCCTGGCTCGCCCATGGGCGCACCTGCTTGTAGAGCGCCACCCATTGCGCGAGCTCGTCGAGGTCTTCCTGTGGCTGGTGGTTCAGATCCCACTCGATGCCGAAGTGTCCGAACAGTGCCATGGCTGTACGCATGGTCAGAGATGTGGCACGCTGCGTGGAATGCGCCGGGGATGCTCCCACGTGCTCGCCCATCATGACTTCTGGTACGAGCAGCGAGGTGTAGCGCTGGATCTCTGCACGCTCTACTGGATCCACGCAGTCGGACGTCCAGACGCGGTCCGCGCGCTCGAGAATGCCGAGGTCCACACGGCCACCGCCGGACGAGCAGGACTCGATCTCGAGACCCTCATGCTTCAGCTTCAAACCTTCGAAGATGGCATACACGGCCTCCACCTGTGCATGCTGGGTGGCAGCGTAGCCATGGCAGGCCGACCCTGGCTCAGTGACGAGCTTATTATGATCCCACTTAATGTAATCGATGCCGAGCTCACCCACGAGCGCATCCATAGCATCAAAGACGTAGCGGCATGCCTCCGGATTCGACAGGTCCACCACCTGCTGGAAGCGTCCCTGCAGCGGCAGGCGTCCCGCGTGAGGCGCGAGCAGCCAGTCTGGATGCTGCTCGTTCAGCTCGGAGACGATGTTCGCCATCTCTGGCTCGAACCACAGTCCGAACTCCATGCCGAGGCCATGCACATAGTCTGCCAGAGCCTTCAGGCTCTTCGGACCATCTGGCCAGACCTCCTGCGAGACGGTCCAGTCTCCCAGTCCCGAGGTGTCATCACGACGGCTTCCGAACCAGCCATCATCCACCACGAAGCGTTCCACGCCTGCCGCAGCAGCCTTATCTGCCAGCTGCTTTAAGGTGTCGAAATCGTGCTCGAAGTACACAGCTTCCCACGTGTTCAGGATTACTGGGCGAGGCTTCGTCGCGAGGTTCGGGTGCAGCGAGCGTACGAAGGAGTGGAAGCGCTGGGACACTTCATTCAGGCCCTCACCATACGAACCATAGACCCATGGCGAGGTGTAGGACGCGCCCTCGCCAGCGATGAGCTCCGCTTCGCCCGCGTAGAGGTGCTCGCCTCCGCCGATGAGCGGCAGCGTGTACACCGTCTGCTCTACGGACGTGATGGAATTCCCCGACCATCCCACGTGCGTGGAGTACACTTCTCCGTGCTCGAAGTCAAAGCCGCGCGGCCCCACATTCAGCAGCAGCGTGGCGTCAAAGTCTGGGCGCCCTATCTCCACCACGCGCTCGAAGCGACCCATGGTCAGCTCCTGGCGCTGTGGATGGCGCTCGCGCAGATGATGGCCCGCCGTGGTGAGGACCTCACGCGCTGTGGCTGGTACTGGGTAGCTCAGCTCGAGAGTCTGCACGCTGAGCACTGAGCCCTCGTGAGCAGCGTCCCACTCCGCGGTGTTCTGCACTCTGGCCTGCTGACGTACGAGACCGCCTTCGAGCACCTGCATCTGCCACGTGAGCTGCACGCCCTGCGCCGCGTCCTCGGCTGTGACGGTGAGGCTGGCTGCGCGTGGAGCATCTGCCCGGTTTTCGCCCTTCACTCCGGCCAATTCTTCCGCGAGCGCAGACGTCCCCGCAGCGACCGGTGCCGCTTCGCTCGTCTCCACCGACGTCACTGTGAAGGCACAGAAAATCTCATGGCCATCGCGCGTGACCACGAAGCGAGGAGCACCTGTCCAGCCTTCTGCCTGTGTAGGCAGAACTGTAGGGAAGTTCGTGTCATCCAGACCACCGGAGACGCGCTGCGGACGCAGAGCCTCATACAGCTGTGCCGTGCCTTGGTCATCTCCGAGCGCACGCCCCCAGTACACGATGCGTGGAAGCTCGTTATTCTTCAGAGACAGCGTCACTGCCACTCCACCATTTTCCAGAGTGACTATGCCAGAATCAGATGTATATACGGTCATCATCGGTCCTTATCTGCGCGCTCAGGGCGCCATCGCGCCGTCGCTCGCTTCGCTCGTTTACGATATACCTCTAGTATAGCGAACGCGTTCTATATTATGTGAGAATGTGTGTTCTTCTGTGCATTTATGAGCATTTCGGCGTGTCGCGCGCTCCGAAACGCACATCGGCCAGCCACGCTAGAGGGAGGATTGACCTCGGCGAGGAGCGAAAAACTCTCGCAGCAGCTGCGCGCACTCCTCAGCACGCACACCGCCGTACACCTCAGGAGAAAAACCGTCATGCGGGTCGCGGGCGATGTCCCAGACCGAGCCGAGCGCCCCCATCTTCTCATCCCACGCGCCGAAAACCACGCGGCCCATGTGCGCGCTCACCGCAGCACCCGCGCACATGGGACACGGCTCGAGCGTCACCACGAGCGTGCAGTCCTCCAGCTTCCAGTCCCCACGCACGCGCGCCGCCGCACGCATGGCTTCCACCTCGGCGTGGGAGAGCGGGTCGGTAAGCTCCTCACGGCGATTGCGCGCGATGGCGAGGACCTGGCCGCGCGCATCCAGCACCACCGCGCCCACCGGCACCTCGCCGGCAGATGCAGCCTCGCGCGCCGCATCCAGCGCCTGGCCCATGGCTGCGCGGTGCCGCTCGCGCAGTGTGGTGTGCGCATGCGGCGCGGTATGCGCACTCACGTTCTTCGGCGCTTCACTCGGCGTCCCACTCGGCATGTCGCCTCCCCTCGAATTCATACCCTCAGATTAAAATGAAAGTATGACTATGCATTTGACTGTTTTAGACCACCCACTCGTGGACCACAAGCTCACCGTTCTGCGCGATAAGAACACTCCGTCGAACACGTTCCGCGAGCTGGTCTCCGAGCTCGTCATGCTCGAAGCGTACGAAGCCACGCGCGAGCTGGCCGTAGAAGACGCGCCTATCGAGACTCCTGTAGCGCCTATGGTGGGGAAGAAGCTCGCGAAGCCACGCCCTATGGTGGTGCCTATCCTGCGCGCAGGTCTGGGCATGCTGGACGGCATGACGCGCCTCATTCCTACCGCAGAAGTGGGCTTCCTCGGCATGAAGCGTGACGAGAACACGCTGGACATCGTCACCTATGCGAACCGCCTGCCAGATGATCTCACGGGCCGCCAGGTCTTCGTCATCGACCCTATGCTGGCCACTGGTGGCACGCTCGTGGCTGCTATCGAGTACTTGAAGAAGCTCGGCGCGAAGGATGTGACGGCCATCTGCATCCTCGCCGCTCCGGAAGGCCTCGAGCGCCTCGAGAAGGACGTGGACCCGTCCATCGACTTTAAGCTCGTGGTCTGCGCTCAGGACGAGAAGCTGAACGAGAAGGCATACATCGTTCCTGGCCTGGGTGACGCGGGAGACCGCCTGTACGGCCTCGTGGACTAGGCTTAGTTTTTTCGGCGCCGGCACGCAGAGCTTTTCGGCTCGTGCCGGCGCTTTTCATACTGTCAATTCTTCCTTCTCCTGAAAGCTGCCCTCATGCTGAGTGTCTTCGACATGTTTTCCATCGGAATCGGCCCATCCTCCTCCCACACCGTGGGCCCTATGCGCGCTGCGTCTGATTTCATCACACAGCTGCGCGAGCGCGACCTGCTCAGCCGCGTGGAGCGTATCCACGTGACACTGTATGGCTCACTCTCCCAGACTGGTCTCGGCCATGGCACCGACCGCGCGGTGGCCGCAGGGCTCCTCGGCTACCAGCCAGAAAGTGTGGATCCCCACCTCGTCCTCCACGCTCTGGATGATGCTGCCCGCGCGGGGAACATGCTGCTGGCTGGCGAGAAAGAGATCTTCTTCGCCCGTGAAGACATCGAGTTCGAGCGGTGGAAGAGCCTGGACTACCATCCGAATGGCATGAAGCTCTGGGCTTTCGACGCTTCGGATGATGAGCTCTTGTCCGACACTGCATATTCCGTGGGCGGCGGATTCGTGGTGCATGAGAGCGAGATTTCTGATAGTGCTGCGGAGCCTGCGGATTCTACGGATTCTGCGGATAGCTCGGCCGAAACCGACGAGCCCCCCGTGCCGTATCCTTTCACTTCCGGCGCTGAGCTCGTACAGATGTGCGAAGAGTCCGGCTTAAGCGTCTCGGAGCTTATGTGGCAGAATGAACTGGCCATGCATTCTGAGGACGAACTGCGCGCGTATCTGCTGAAGATCTGGGAGACTATGAAAGGCTGCATCCACGCAGGCTGCACCTCTGGAGAGCTCATCCTGCCGGGAGGCCTGAACGTGCGCCGGCGCGCGCCGAAGCTCTACCAGGAATTCGCCCGCACAGACTTCGACATGTTCGGGAACGATGCGGACTCGCACCGTCCACACTCGGCGCCAAAGCATGATAAAAGCTCGTGGGTGGATCTCTTCGCCCTCGCTGTAAATGAAGAGAATGCTGGCGGTGGGCGCATCGTCACGGCGCCGACGAATGGCGCTGCAGGCATAGTCCCTGCAGTACTCAGCTACTACTGGTGGTTCGTGGATGGCGCGAACGAAGAGGGCATTATGAAGTTCCTCCTCGCTGCCAGCGCTGTGGGATACCTCTTTAAGCGTAATGCCTCTATCTCCGGCGCAGAAGTGGGCTGTCAGGGCGAAGTGGGATCGGCCAGCTCCATGGCTTCCGCTGGCCTGTGTGAAGTACTCGGTGGCACGCCGGCTCAGGTGGAAAATGCAGCCGAGATAGGCATCGAGCACCACCTCGGCCTGACGTGTGATCCTATAGCCGGACTCGTGCAGATTCCGTGCATCGAGCGGAACGCTCTGGCATCGAATACCGCCATTAACGCAGCACGTATGGCCATGCTTTCGGACGGTTCGCATATCGTCTCTCTCGACGATGCCATCCGCACCATGAAGGCCACCGGAGCAGACATGCTCAGCAAGTATAAGGAGACGTCGCAGGGTGGCCTCGCAGTGAACGTGGTGGAGTGCTAGCAATGAGCTCTGGATATGAGTAGGGGTGGGAGATAACTCATCATCCCCCACCCCTACTAGAGAGTTCACCACATTCAGCTTCCTGACATCACATGATTAATAATCATTGCTATGTAAATTATAGAGAGTAGAATAGTTCCTACAACAGTAATAATCACTTGCTTTTTACGATGCTTCGCATGAAAGTACAGAGTCCATGCTATACCACCATTAATCATAAATGCCATCTCTCCCAACCATGAGATAATAATATTTGTGGACATAATATTACTTCCTTGGAACAGCGGTATATGTCAATACATATGTCATTTCTACAACAACACCATTACCAGGTTGCTTAGCAGCCCACTCGATACTGTCACCTAAAGTCTTCGCATACCATGTATTCAACTTTGCCAGTACATGAGCCGCAGGATGAATATACCTCGTAATTGATTCAATAACTTCGCTTGCGTTACGAGCTCTCCGTAGTTCAGCCACATAAGCAAGAGCAGCAGCATCGGTCAGATATGTGCGCCGTACACCCCACCAGAAGAATTCTTCTTTAATATCATTACCCCGAGTAGAAAAATCACGAGGGAACGATACTGTACGTCCGTCAGGCATAATAACGCTCTTGCCTGCCGACGCATCTGCATTAGCACTCTGTACTAAGCTATAGATACTTTCCGTAAGAGAAGACACAGTGAGATTACTCTGATTACTCTCCGCAAGAAGCCCCTCTTTGTGTGCGAAAACGTACTCTTCTATCTGATGACGAGTTACCTCGATTCGCCCTTTCGACGTATCTATAGACGAGTTAACGAATGAGATTAGCCCACTCATAGCCGACACCGTTTCAGCTTTCGCTTGATGTAACGGAACTATAATGAACATTAAAACCGCACAGAGCGTCATAGCCACAGCACGGTAAGACTTCGTCGTCTTCATCTTTCTGCCCTTCTTTCATTATTTTAGGTAATTTTCACACGCTACGTGTGAAAATTACCTAAAATAATAGCACGAAATGAGAAGAACCGCTAATCTTCTAAGCCCCCTATATTACGTACTTTTCGCCTCTCATACAGCCCGTAAAAAACAAAGAGCAGCGCAGCGGCTACGAGTGTAAACGGAACACCCGTCAGCGCGGATGCATGATAATCCATAGAGGTGGCCTCAAGCGCCATACCGCCGAGTATGGATCCGGCAGAATTGCCCGCGTTAAATGCTATCTGGACGAGCGCCCCAGCCAGCATCTCGCCGCCACCCTCACCCAGCTGCACCATAAGCAGCTGCTGCGGGGACGAAATGAAGAACATGCCGAATGCGCACACGAACGTGAGAAGCGCGGACGTGGGCTGCGAGCCCGGATCGAGGAAGATGAAGATCATAGCCAGAACCGAAATGAGCTGACCGAAGCCTGCCACAGCGCCCGGCACGAATTTATCCGTCATGCGCCCGCCGATGAGACCACCCACGACCATACCGAAGCCGGCGAGCGTCATAAGCAGTGGCACGACCGGCTCACTCCAGCCGCCCACCTTCTGCAGCCACGGGGACACGTAACTCCACCAGCAGAAAATGCCGGTATTCCCGAGGAAGACGGCCATGATGACGTACCATGGCTTCGCGGATTTGAGGAAGACGAACTGGCCAGCCATGCCCGCATCCTTAATCGCGTCGATCTGCGGCACGAAACTCAGCACGAGTACGATGGTCATGGCCGCCCAGAGCGCGAGGAAACCGAACGCGAGACGCCAGCTCATGGCGCTACCCAGCCACGTACCGAACGGAACGCCCACCATGTTCGCCACGGTCTGCCCCACGACCATCTGCGAGACGGCCGTGCCTTCCTGACCAGGGTCTGCCAGAGCTTTCGCCATAATGGTGGCCGTGCCGAAGAACGCGCCGTGCGGCAGACCGGAGATGAAACGCGCGGTGAGCAGAATGCCGAAATTCGGAGCGAGCGCGGCCATCAGGTTCCCCACGATGGTGATGACCATGAAGGCGATGATGAGGTTTCGCGGCTTGATGCGCCGGCCGAAGATGAGGATAAGCGCGCCGAAGCACACGCCGATGGCATACGCGGAGACGTAGTGGCCCGCCGTAGGGATGCTCACGGCCGTGTCTGCCGCGGCTTTCGGCAGCACGCCCATCATGACGAATTCTGCCGCGCCGAGAGCGAATGCTCCGGATGCGAGCGCGAGGATACTTTTTTTCATGCTTACTTTCTTCTGGAATGTTCTTACAGGATGGACATGCCGTACTGCTGTGCGAGACGGCTTATGCTGCGCTCGATGGCTTCCGTGCGGCTCGTGCGGTCCGCGCGGTCCGTTCCCGCGTGAGACGAGCAGCAGCGCGAGCTAAGAGCGTCCCATCTCGCGAGATTCTGCTCGCCGAATTTCTCGCATCGTGAGCGCGCGGTCTGCGGGCTGACGAACTGCGCTGGCACGGATTTCGTATGAAACTTATCTGCGAGAGTGACGAGCTCCTGCAAGCGCGTGACCGGCACGTAGTCGTCGCACGGAATGGGTAAATTCTGCCGCGTACAGTCCGCGCGCGTGAGCCCGACGCCAGTATGGTTCCGCGCGAAGAGCGCCACGTCCTGGCTCAGACCGCGCTCGAGCAGCAGCTGGTAGCCGCGCAGACCGTGCTGAATGTACGTCTCGCGCTGGAAGACGTGACCTTCTGCCGAGTCGTCGAACGCGTTCGCACGCAGCACGCTGTAGGTGCCGATGTCGTGTGCGAGCGCGCCTTCGACGAGAAGATTCGCGTCATCTTCTGCCAATTCTCCCTCGAACTCACTGAGCGCGACCGCTATCTGAGCCACTATCTCACTATGCGTGCCGATGAGATCATACGCGAGGTCGGGGTGCTTCGGGCATGCAGTCTGCGCGCACTGCTGATGAAGTTCATACAGTGTGCGCGTGGTCTGCGTTCTGCCCCAGCCATCCCATGTCATGCGTTCTAGTCTAGCGAGGGTGGGCTACTGGGGTAAATCTTGACTTTTATGCTTAATTTCTGTATACTTTTATGCATATAAGTTATACAGAGAAGTGGGGTAGCATGAAAGAAACAGAAAAAATTCTTCAGCTGACGAAAGCTCATCATGGCATCATTACCACGCGAGCCATTACACGCGCTGGCCTATCTCGCGGCACACTCAGCTATCTCGTCCACTCAGGAAAGCTCGAACGTACCTCTCGAGGAGTGTACAGTCTTCCGTCTACGTGGGATGATGACTTTCTGACTATCCAGTCTCGCTTTTCACGCGCCATTTTTTCTTTAGAGACAGCTCTCTACCTTCATGATCTGACCGATACCACCCCTGCACGGTACTCTGTCAGTTTCCCTGCCACCTATAACATGACATCAGCCAAGCAGGAAGGTCTCCAGTGCCATGCTCTCGTGGAGAGACTGTATTCTCTCGAAGTCAGTGACGTTCGCACGCCTGCCGGCCACACAGTGAAGGCCTATAGTAAAGAACGCACCCTCTGTGATGTGCTTCGCCCTATAAACCACACAGACCCTTTCACGAGAGCCGAAGCCTTTAAACGGTATATGCGCCTTCCTGAGCGTAATATTCCACTCCTCTCTCGGATGGGAAAAGAGCTCGGCGTGCAGAACGCTCTGCGCCACTACCTCGAGGTGCTGCTATGAGTCACCTATCGATTCAGCACTTTTAACACACGTTTACCATCTTTTTAAGACTCTAACGCACGTTTAATACGCTTTTAACGCACGCGTGCGTTAAAAATGTTACTCCATTAAATCCCTTATTCTTCAAGGCTTTTCCACCATTTTAACTTTTAATACACATTTTTAACGCACGTTTAATACACTTTTAACGCACGCGTGCGTTAAAATAAGAATATCTCATACACGCGTGCGTTAAAAAAACGACTACGAGAAGGGACTGTCATGCTTCCGAATAAGGAAAACCTCACTGTCGAGTTTAAAAGCGACGTGAAGCGCTATCCAGATTCAGACATCTTCGATGCCGTCGTCGCATTCGCAAATACCGAAGGTGGAGACCTGTACTTAGGAATAGAAGATGACGGTTCCATAACCGGAGTTCACCCTAGTCATAAGAACACCTTTACACTGGCAGCATATATAGCGAATAACACCATTCCACCCGTCGCAGTACGCACGGAGATTATCGAGGCAGAACAGCCCGTACTCCGCATATCCGTGCCGAAGTCTTCCTCAGGTATAGTGGCCACTCTGTCGGGAAAGGTAACACACCGTCGCTTAAAGATAGATGGAACTCCAGAAAATATCCCGCTGTATCCATCTGAATTTGCCACGAGGTTATCTGACCTGCGTACTTTAGACTACTCCTCTATGCCTCTGTACGAATCGTCTCTAACAGACTTCTCCCCTAGCGAGATAGACCATCTGAAGACGCTCATTCTTTCGTATAACGGAGACCGCTCGCTCCTCGAGCTTCCTGACACCGACCTCTTTAAGGCTCTCGGGTTAGTCCGCGATATTCAGGGTGAGCTGATTCCTACTGTTACCGGTATTCTCCTTCTCGGGACACAAGCTTCCCTTGCACAGCATATTCCTACGCATAGCACCTCCTTCCAAGTTCTCGTAGGAACGGATGTCACCGTCAATGATGACTTTTCCCTCCCTCTGCTCAGCTCCATAGAAAAAGTGAATTCCTATATGGAGGTACAGAACACGAAACAAGAGGTAGAAGTAGGATTATTCCAAATGTCCGCATATGCCTTCCATCCACGAGCCGTACGCGAAGCGATAGTAAATGCGTACAGTCACCGCGACTACTCAAAGATGGGACGCGTACGCATAGCTCTCACCGATGATGGACTGACCATAGCAAACCCAGGAGGCTTCATCGAAGGAATACAGCTCGATAATCTCTTAGATGCAGAGCCTCACGGGCGAAATCCTCTCCTGTCTGACGTGCTCAAACGCATAGGCCTCGCTGAGCGTACGGGGCGTGGCATAGACCGTATATTCGAGAGCTCTCTCATCTATGGAAGCTCCCTGCCAGACTATACCAAGTCCACAAGTGCCCACGTATCCCTCTTTATACCGAGAAGTACCCCAGATCCACAAATGACAAAGCTCGTAGCAGACGAGCAGAATGCACTCGGACGGCCACTGCCTCTCCACACGCTCTTCCTACTGAATGCCCTCCGTGACGCTCCACGTTCCTCCGCACAGTTCCTTGCAGAAGCGACGCATCTTCCCCTCGTTGCAGTGAAGAACACCGTGGAATTCTGTGTAGACCGTGGCCTCGTCGAAGCATATGGCAGAAATCCGCATAAGGAGTACATGCTTTCATCTCGTGTTTATGGAACACACGATAAGCGCATAGGCTATGTGCTCCAGAAAAACATAGATGATACTCGTTACGCTGCGCTCATTCTTCATCTCGCGCAACAGAGCACGTATATATCTCGAGCTGATGTCATAGAACTCCTCCATGTGGATGGTCCTAAAGCATATCGCCTTATCCGCTCACTCGTAGACGATGGAAAGCTCGAAGCCGTATCCCGCGGGCGCTACGCAAAATACAGGTACATTACCCCAGTAGAATAGAAGCATTATGACCACATCTGCGAGCACTCAAGACTATGTGAAGGCCATTTGGAAGCTGCACGAATGGCACTCCGCCCTCGAAGATAAGGACGGAGCGGACTCCACCGCGCCCACCGCCTCAGCGACCTCCACCGCACTCACCGCCTCAGCGACCTCCACCGCACTCCCTCAGTGCGTCATCTCCCCTCGCGACCTCGCGCAGGAGACAGGCATGCGCGCCTCCACAGTCTCGGGCGCTCTGGCTCGCATGACAGATCAGGGATATGTCATGCACGCTCCTTATGGCGGCATCCAGCTGACGGAAAAAGGCCGAGACCTCGCCATTCACATGCTCAGGCGTCATCGCATCATCGAGACGTATCTCGTACGGGAGCTCAGTTACACGTGGGATCAGGTTCACGAAGAAGCAGAACGCCTCGAGCATGCGGCCAGTGACATGATGATAGAACGCATGGAAGAGAGGCTCGGTTTCCCCGACCGCGACCCTCATGGTGACCCTATCCCCGACCGCGCAGGTATTCTTCCCATCTTCACCACGATGAATGTAAACCTCGTTCCTGTGGGTGCGAGCGCAGTCCTCTCCCGCGTGAACGATGACGAAGAGGATTTGCTCCGCACTCTCGACCAGCATGGCGTGCACGTGGATAGCATCATCCGCGTGGTGTCCTTTCAGGAAGAGGACAGCACCATCACCCTGCAGGCTGTGTCCAGTGATGGCGCTGCGCTCAGCGAGCCTTTCGCGGTCAGCCAGTCGAGCGCAGACTACATCCGCGTCTCGCGCCTGTAAGCGTCTCACGTCTATAAGCGTCTCGCGCTTGTAAGCGTCGCCCAGCACGCGCAGACCAGCCCCACACCGCAGGACCCGACTTCGCGCGCCTAGCGCGCGAAACATCGCGTTCCCACCCCTGCGCTCCCCGAAAAAATAAAATAAAGAAAAGTTTCGCGCCTCGCGTACAGATGCCGAAAGCCGGGCGAAACGTAACGCGTCCTCAGTACACTAAAAGTAGTTTTATTAGAGGAGTTAGTATGACTACATCAGCATCCGCGCAGAACCCGCTCGAGCGCGATGAAAACTGGACGAATCCGCTACGCGATCCGCGCGATATGCGCCTTCCACGCATAGCCGGACCATGCTCGCTCGTCATCTTCGGCGTCACGGGAGACCTCAGTAAGAAGAAGCTCATCCCAGCCGTGTACGACCTCGCAAACCGCGGTCTCTTACCAGCCGGTTTCGGACTCGTGGGCTTCGGACGCCGCGGATGGAGTCACGAGGATTTCGCGGACTTCATTAAGGAGAACATCCTCGCTCACGCACGCACGCCATTTAACGAGTCTACGTGGGAGTACTTGAAGGGCGGCATCCGCTTCGTGCAGGGGACCTTCGACGACGCAGACTCCTTTAAGCGCCTCTCGGACACCGTCTCCGAGCTGGACGAGGTGCGCGGCACTCAGGGGAACCACGCCTTCTACATGTCCATTCCTCCACGCGACTTCCCTACCGTCTCACGCCAGCTGGCAGACTCGGGCCTGGCGAAGTCGGACGAGGGCGCGTGGCGTCGCGTCATCATCGAAAAGCCATTCGGCCATGACCTCGAAAGCGCACGCGAGCTCGACCGCGTGGTCTCGGAAGTCTTCGACCCGCAGTCGGTCTTCCGCATCGACCACTACCTCGGTAAGGAGACCGTGCAGAATCTGCTCGCTCTGCGCTTCGCGAACATGATGTTCGAGCCGGTGTGGAATTCGAATTACGTGGATCACGTGCAGATCACCATGGCAGAAGACATCGGCATCGGTACGCGTGCGGGATACTTCTCCGGCATCGGCATCGCGCGCGACGTCATCCAGAACCACCTCCTGCAGCTCATGGCTCTCACCGCCATGGAAGAGCCGGTGAGCTTCTCCGCGAAGGACCTCGTGGCAGAAAAGATTAAGGTGCTCTCCGCAGTGCGCCTGCCGGAAGACCTCGGCGCACACACCGCCCGAGGCCAGTACGCCGAAGGCTGGCAGGGTGCTGAAAAGGTGAACGGCTTCCTCGACGAGCAGGGCATCGAAAAGGATGACACCACGGAGACCTACGCGGCCATCCGCCTGGACATCGACACCCGCCGCTGGGCTGGCGTGCCGTTCTACCTGCGCTCGGGCAAGCGCCTGGGTAAGCGCGTCACGGAGATAGCTGTGGTCTTTAAGCACGCTCCACACCTGCCATTCCAGGACACTGCTACCTCCGAACTGGGGAATAACGCCATCGTCATCCGCGTGCAGCCAGACGAGGGCATCACCATGCGTTTCGGCTCGAAGGTGCCGGGGACCGCTATGGAAGTGCGCGACGTGAACATGGACTTTAACTACGGAAACGCTTTTACCGAGCAGTCTCCGGAAGCCTACGAGCGTCTCATCCTCGACGTGCTGCTCGGCGAGCCTCCTCTCTTCCCGACCACGCGTGAGGTGGAGCTCAGCTGGGAGATCCTCGACCCTATAGAGAAGTTCTGGGCCACGCAGCCACAGCCGCAGGCGTACCGCTCGGGTACGTGGGGACCGCAGGAGGCTGACGAGATGCTGGCTCGTGACGGCCGCTCATGGCGTCTGCCGTAAGCGTGTGCCGTAAGCGTATGCTCGTTTTTTACGCGCGAATGGTCCATTTTCCCTCCACCTGACGAAAGAACACTCTCATGATAGAAATCCTTCCTTCGAGCACCACTTCACAGATATCCTCGAAGCTCGCCCAGGCTCACGCTGAGCGCGGCGAAGCCTCGCAGGGCCGTGTGCTCACCCTGCTCGTGTCCACGAGCGAACGCGAACTCGAAAACGTTCTAGCCACTGCCATTCAGGCGAGCCAGGAGCATCCGAGCCGCGTCATAGCCATCGTGACCGACCGCACTGAGGCTCCAGACATGACCACGCTTCCTGCAGTAGCCGTAGGTACCGTGGCTCCACTGGATGCGGAAATCCGCCTCGGGTCAGACGGCGGCGCTGGCGAAGTCATCGTGCTGCGCCCAGCAGAAAGCCTGCTGCGCCACCTCGATACTCTCGTCCTGCCACTGCTCGTTCCTGACGCTCCTGTGGTGGCCTGGTGGAGCAGCAGCACGCCAGCATCCCCATCCACCTCTCTGCTCGGCAGCATGACGCGCAGCCGCATCACCGATGCGCAGATGACTGCTGACCCTATGGCCACATTCCTCACGCTGCGAGAGCACCACACTGTGGAAGAAACCGATCTCGCGTGGACGCGTCTGACCGTCTGGCGTGGCCTACTGGCCGCTCTCGTGGACGAGCCACCACACACCGAGATCCAGTCGGTGACTGTACGCGGGAACAGCCACTCGCTGTCCGTAGACCTGCTCGGTGCCTGGCTCGCCTGGGCTCTGAAGGTTCCTGTCTCCTTCGAAGTGGACGAGCACGTCTCGGCTGTGCGTGGCGTGGTCTTCCACCGCACGGATGGAGACTCCGTCATCGAGCGCCCGAGCGACGCTTCCTCAGACCTTTTCATCACGAAGCCTGGCCAGATGAAGCAGACTATCTCCGTGCCACACCGCACCCTGGGCGACTGCATGACCGAAGAGCTGCGCCGCCTCGATCCTGACGAGATCTATAACGCCGTTCTTACCGAGGGGTGGGATATGATTAGTCACGACCACTGGACCACACAGCGCTAACTGAGCACCGACGACGTAAGCAAGGAGCACACATGGATTCTGTACAGCGTAACGTTCTCGTTTATGACACTGAAGAGACTCTCATCCAGACAGTGGCAGCGCGTCTGCTGCTACGCATCTCGGACCTGCTGACCGCGCAGGAGCGCGTGGATGTGGCGCTCACCGGCGGCACGGATGGCATAGCCGTGCTCGCAGCGGCTGCTCAGAGTCCGCTGTGCGCGGCCGTGGACTTCTCCCGCGTCCACTTCTGGTGGGGAGACGAGCGCTTCGTTCCTGCTGACCATGCAGACCGTAACGCTCTGCAGGCGCGCGAAGCCTGGCTGGATGCGCTCGTAGCCTCGGGCGAGCTTCCTGAGGAGAATATTCATGAGATGCCTGCTGAGACGCGCACTGCTGAGGCTGCCGCGAGCGCGAGTGACGCCGAGAATGACGCTGTCCTCCTGGCTGCTGCACGCGAGTACCAGGCTGAGCTCGAACGCGAGCTCGGTCCTGAAGGCACGCTGGACATCGCCCTCTTCGGCGTGGGCCCCGACGGTCACTTCGCATCCCTCTTCCCAGGCCATGACGAAGTGCTGTCCAGCGACCCGGCTGTGAAGAGCCTGGGCGTGGCGCACTCCCCGAAGATGCCTCCACTGCGCGTGACTCTCACGGTTCCGTTCATCCAAAGCACCGACTTCGTATGGGTCTTCGCCTCGGGCGAGCGGAAGAGCGATGCCGTGGGTCGTGCACTCTACGAGGCCGACCACGCGAATGTACCGAGCTCGTATGCGCGCGGTAAGGAAGAGAGCCTGTGGATGATAGACCGCGCTGCTGCGGCGAATCTCGCGTAGACGTTCCGCTTCCTTTTCTTCAGATGCGCCGGCACGTGTACCTTTTCGGCACATGCCGGCGCGTTTTGCTTTTCTGCTTTCGGGGGGGGTAGAATAGAGGGCAATTTATCCACTTCACGGAGGTGCCTGCTATGAGTATGTTCCTCTTTACCGCATGGCTGGTGAGCATACCTGACTATCTCTCGGGAGCGTGGGGCGCTCCACATCCAGCAGTTATCCTCCTCTATGTGGGCATCACCTGTTATGTATACGTGACTATGCTCACCACGAACATACACCTGTATGGCCGGAGAAGCCTACGCACCCTCGTAGAAGCAGTTATCCCCGTGCTCGCTACCACAGCGCTCATGCTCGGTTTTTATACGAATGCTGTCTTCACCCGTTTTCTCATACCTGTGCTACTGCTTATCGTAGGTTATATCTTCGAGATGAAGACGTGGGATAGAGAAGACTCCCCAGCGTACATGCTGCGATAAGGGCGAGAGCTGCCCAGTACGGCGCTGCAGTATGGAATTGAGCTATAAAAAGCGGAACGAGGAATCCTCCGCAGAAAGAACCAAGCGACTCTCCTACAGCCGTTAAGAGAAGCCGACAGTTCAGCACATCGACGAGAGGCATGCTCTCCCCTGATTCCACCATAGCCACATTCGTCAGCGGTGCATACATACACTCGCCAGCCGAGAACAGGATAAGCGCAGCACATATAATCCCTACAGTATGACTCAAGGTGCCTGCAGCAAAGAGGAGAAAAGCCGTACTATACCACGCTAGACTTACGCCCATGCAGTATGACGATGTTTTCCCCGAACTCATAATGCGCAGGATGAGCATATTCACAGGAAGCTGAAGACAGATGACTGCCACAGCATCTACGGTGAAAAATACTCCCGCTGGCAGCAGACTGGATGAAAACTCCTGAAATTCGAACGCCATACCAGAAAAAAGCTGACCATTCATGACGCTGCCGATGACCACGATGACTACGACGGGCATCGTGGTGCGACTACTGAGCAGTCCTCGAAGAGTGACGAGGACAGAAGACCTGCTTTTCTCAGATGCCTCCTCTGCAGTACGGATATACACTCGACGGTCGAAGAAAACTCCCGTGCACAGGAATGCGACTACATAAATACCCGTAAGAAGGAGAACGAAAGGCAGAAGACCGAATTCCTTCTGCATAAAGGATGCGACGATGGGACCGATGGCTGCACCTCCACTCGCACACAAGGACACGAGGGAGAAAAACGACGTCTGTTCTTTCGCATCAGCAGTGGTGGCTATGATATGCCCGCGAAGAGTAAAATTCACTACGGATACTCCCACACCCAGCAGAATGAGCCCGACCACAGAAGCGATAGGAAGCGCTTCTACCATCCACGAAAAAACGAGTAATCCGAGGACGGTCATGCCTAAACCGCACTGCATGAGATAGAATGTGGATACCCTTTCGATAACGCGACCGAGGAAAAGGGTACTGCCCCGCGCAGCTGCAGATAATACTCCCAGCATGATTCCTGAGATGATACTCGCCGATCCTATCTGCTGCGTGATGATAAGAGGAAGTACAGATAATAGCGCACTATACGCGAGATTCGTGGTGAGATAATCAGCCGATACAGACACATACTTTCTACTGCGCATACTCATTCACTTTCGCTTCTCTAGAAGAGAAGACTACGCTCGTCGCCCAGCAGAATAAAGCTACGTCTTACAGGATGAACCCAGCTGATAACCGAGTGGGCGCGGATATGCCACGTGTAGAGAAGGTTCCCGTTTTCTCCCCTACACGTGACCTACTGCATGGATTTTATCTATCTATCCGCTCACACACTTTTCGAGCGGTTACCACAGCGCGATTATATGCTTTTCTGATAGCAGATTCGCTCTTCTCTTCTACACGTGCTATCTCGGTAAAGGTATACCCCTCTACCGCCACCTGCCAGAGTAATTTTCTCTGCCGCGGTGATAACGATGAAAAAACTACATCCATCAGCTGCCTCTCCATAGTTTCTGCTTCTATGTCTCCCGAAGTAGCAAAATGGCTATCTTCCCATGTAAACAGTGAAAGCTGAGTATGTCGGTCACCTCTCGTATTTGCCCGGTCGTTTTTCTCCCATTCCCTATCAAACTGTGCAAGTGACTGTTCTATGTCTAATTCATCCATCGTGGAGTCTTCCTCATTATGCGAGGAATCTCACCGTGTGCTTTTAGCAGGAATCTGTCATGAAGGAACGTTATGGAGTGGCTTTACGTATACGTAAAGCCACTCCATGTGCACATCACGAGATTCCAGATTATGAAGACTGCGCAGTCATCTGTACTTACTTCATAACTCACCCTCACCGGCAGGATGAGTCACGATCATTCATCGACCCATCGTTTTACATCTTTCTCCATCTCCTTACGGCCATCATTTTGCGTGTTTACAGTGCAGAACATACGGTCTTTTTCGCGCTATTCGGCGTATCCTTAGAAGGAAGGAACTACTGGTACGTTCTGCTTCTTCTAGAATGCCTCACCGGGTCTGGAGAAGTGACCGAGAAAAGATGGGAAAGGATGGAAAACGATGGGAAAACGACTTCGTAAAAAAGATACAGCCCTCAAAGCTCTCATCGACATCCTTGCTCCCTATGCTCAGCAGTCACATAATAAGGGAGAATTCTTAGCAAACCTCATAGAATGTGGACTTACCGGCTCTGGCGAGAGCGCTCAGGAGCTTCGTGCACTACGTACTTGGAAGAACTATGCGAACGGGTCAGATCATATCAGTACAAAGCTCGCAAAAGAGCTCTGCAACAGATGGGACATCGACGCCTTCAGAACAAATTTCATGTCCAATGTGGAAGAAGATGCGCTGAACTTCCTCGCACGCGATCTCCACTATCAGTACCCTTCTATTAACAAAGGAAATGTAGCAGAAGAAGTAGGAGTACTCTTCTTAGAGATTTTTAGAGAAGCTGCTACGGCCCACTCACAAACAAAGATTATTCCTCCTGCTACGCAGCCTACTCGGTCTAGGACACCTTTCATAGACCCCGAAACTCATAAGCTTCACTTAGCAGATGATGTCATCGATATACCAGCGAAGATTCCAGTACCAGAAGATATTAAAGATACTGAAGCTGTCTACGTTCATGCGTTGCTTCATGCCTACTGTGAAAATCTTCCTACGGTAAAGAATCCTACGGTAGCCGATATACCTCAGCGTATGAGGTCTCATTTTGAACAGCAGCGCCAAGCATTCTATGATGCTGAATGGGTCAAAGAAACATCATGGAGTTCTCTCGATAATGATACTGAAGCGCCTCTTTTCGAGATGTTTCTCGAGGCCATAGAGCAAGGGGTTATAGACATTAATCTGCTCCCCTATGACTCAGAACAAGAACGTTTGCTGAGCACTCTCGGTCAGGCTACGCACGTAGTACTCGATAACGTCAAGCTCTCTCAGATTCGCAGTCTTATCTCTCCACGATGCGAAAAGGGTGCATGCCACGAACTTGTTAACGAAGGAAGACTGTCATGGTCAGCATAATGCATAAAGCCAGAATCCTCGATACAGAATACGAAGCTATGCTACGTATTCTGCTTCTGATGAAAGCTATCGGTACTCCTGTGTCCATCGACTACCTGGCGGCGATAGATACCTTATCAGTGAACGCAGCTACTCTGAACGTCGGCCGCTACGATATGAATGGAACTCATAGATTCGCCTCCACTGAGCTTCCCACTCGTACACGGCTTATTAGTCGTGGGATACGCCAGCTCGTTCTTAAAGACCTCGTCACCATTACAGTGCCTAAGCACGTTTCATGCTATACACTCACACGCTTAGGGCGCAATGCTGCAAACGAATTCCACACTGCTTATGCGAAGCGCTTGTACGAATCCATACAAGACGTACTTCACACGATATCAGGACGCTCTGAAGCAGAAATCATCTCCTACATTTTATCCACTTCGACGAAAGGAGAAGAGTGATGAAGCCTCACTTCTGGATTAAACGCATAGGAGTCTACGGACATCCTACCAGCCCGGACTCATACATCGATTTTAAAGAAGGGCTTAATGTCATCTATGGTCCTTCTAACACCGGAAAGTCCTGGGTACTTAACTGCATCGATTATATGTTCGGTGCATCATCCAGCAGCCTCCGAGTAAACGAATCTGTCGGATACGCATTCGTGCGTATGACTATCTCCTTTGAGTCTCAAGACATTACGCTAGAACGTTCTATAGGGAAAGGAGACAGCACTGTAACTATTCGTAGCTTTCACCCAGATATTTCTTCCGGAAATTATTCCGTAAATTCTTCGAAACGCCCTTCTCTCTCTTCTTTCTGGCTCCGACTCATAGGCTTTCCAGACTCCGATTCCCTTCGCATACTCAAGAATAAAGACTATGGCCTTCAGACGTTTACATGGAGGTCTTTCTGGCATGCATTCTACGCGGAAGAGAATGCCATAAGTAAAAGCGCTTCTATACTCTTGCCAGATACAACTACAGCCCAGACGAGTTCAAAGGCAGCACTTTCTACTTTGATTACGGGAAAGGATTTCTCGGAGTATAAGAACCACGAGAGCCAGAAAGTTCAGAAAGCTAAAAACGCTGCCATACTCAGTTATCTCGAAGAAAACGCTCAGCAGTATGAGGCTGCTCTCACAGAAGCAAATGCTCTCGTAGACGAGTACGACTCTTCGGTTCTCGACACGACGATATCAGAACTCGTCACGCGCTCTCACCATATCCGGGAAACCATGGAACTCCTTTCGTCAGAAGGTGCAGAACTAGCGAGTAATCTCGCACATGTAAGAGAACAGCTCACGAACGATGATGTCACCTTGGCTCGTTACTCTGAGCTCGCTTCTATCTACCGTGCGAAGATAGAACGTTTCGAGTTCATCTCTGAAGGACAGTCTCTTATCGATACATATCCAAATGCTTTACTCTGCCCCGTATGCGATCAGCCTGTTCCTGCCTCACTCGAAAATGAACGGACGGTATCAATATCCGAAGAACGAGCAGAAGCATACTCACGTCTCGAAGACTTAGAGCACACCATAGAGTCTATTCAAAGTGAACGCCATCAATTAGCTGAGAACGAGGCTTCGCTCCTTAGCCGCACTCAGAAAATATCTGATTCCCTTTCTCAGGATTTCGCCCCGCAGCTCGATAATCTCGAATCGCTGATACACGAATATACGTCCATCTCACGTATCATCTCTCACAGGGACGAGCTACAAGCCTCATACGACAAGTCCATGGAAGAGATATCGAGAAGAAAAACACTCACTTTTGTAGCTTCTTCACCCTCTATGGAAAGCTACTTCCCCGAGAACTTCTGGGATGAGATGAGTGCCCGTTTACTCGATGTCCTCACTGAGCTCAAGTTTCCTCATTTATCTGATGCGCACATGAATAAAGAGAAATTCGATGCCATCGTGAATGGACAAAGTAAAGACGGCGAGGGACAGGGCTACCGATCCCTCATTAATACTGCGGTTATGCTTACTTTTAGGAGTTATCTCGCTTCAAAAGAAGCCTATTCCTCGCCTAGTGTCACGCTCATCGACACACCACTTCTGGGGCTGGATAATTCACAGAGCGACCCAGAAAGTATGAAGCCTATAGATGTCATTCCTGAAGCAGTTTATGCATTCCTCATCTCTCACCAGAATGAGGGGCAAATCATTATAGCTGATAATACTAAATTCATGCCAGATATCTCGCAACTCCGAGAGAAGGCTAATTTTATCTATTTTGATAAAGAGATAACTGGTCATGGACACCACGGATTCTTAGTGAATATAGAAAGCAATTTCTCCGCTTCTCATCCGCAATGAAAACATATAAAACTATGCTTGGGAAGATGGATATATACTTCATCTCCCAAGCATTACTCTAAGAATAACTAGAGCCAGTAGGCACTTTAGCCCAGGTATTATATGAATCTTATGGCTATATGCCCGGCATATACTGGATACACGCATTAAAGACATCACAATGCATAATCAGCCATCCCTCAATCGTGTATTTTTTCTCTACAAATGATTCAAGGTGATTAAAAATCTCTTTCTTTCCATCTGAGACTATTACACGAGCTGATAGATCATTCACTCTATCAGGTTCTCCTACTTCCTCTGTGCCATTCTCTTTGCTATACCATATTACTTTCACATCATCGCGAGTAGCACGACGTCCAAAAGGAATCTTAAATCTGCGCCTTACATCCAGCGGTTGCCAGAGCCTATCCCCTCCCATCTCCACATACAAAGTATTATCACGCATATCTTGCGATACATAGACTTCGACTAATAACGAATTTCGCTGTGTAATAAGCGGAATATCACCTGGGATATCGCCCAAATCTGGGATTTCATGGATATCTGTAGGAAGATATATACCGAACTGAGAAAAAAGGAGGAGCACTGTAACCACACATACAAGCAAAAGTTTCCGCACCCGCTTTTTACCATGCATGTGCTCCACAGGAGCTCCTCCTTCTTTAACCTTATAACTTTACTCTAGTATATTATGCTCACACTAGAACTCCAAAGAGAGGAAGCAGTTGTGGAAAAGCCGCTATCGATCCTGCAGCAATGATTATCATCAGTGCACCGACTAAACTGCTGACAAGAGTATTATCCATCGGCTGAAGAGAAATGTCCGGAAGCTGGAAATGATAATGACTCTGTGGATGGAGCGTAAACGAATACGATACGACTACCTCAGCATAAAGCGCGCCGTCAGTACCATCGGGAAGTAGATTCTCCGATGTAACACTTATATCAAAACTGAATTCTGCAGGAGAGCTAAACGTCGTGGTGAATGAAATATTTCCAGACTTCACTGATGTACCAATAGAGGAGATAAGCTTCCTAAAATCAAAATCTGATCCGACCCCAGGAACATCAAACGATGCCTTAAGGTCACGAATTTCGTTCTCTGTCGATACATCCAATTTTCCAGAAGAATCAGTTTTCACATGGATTAGTGCATCTTCACTCGCATTACTCTGTACAGATGAGGACACTTTTAGCTCCACATCTACATCATAATCCGGAGTCGTAATATGCTGCACCTGCATCGTTCTCTCATATCCCCAATCTATGGAAATCAATGACGTAAATATACCAAGCGGCTGAATGACTTCTCTAGCAAAAGCATCAGTAGCTGCCATACGTATAGAATTCATCGAACTCTGAGAAATCTCCTTCTCCGTCTTCTCATCCACAGGAATCAGAGTTTTCGTTCCAGTATCACGCCCAGAATATGCATCCTTATCTATAGCGAAGCTAGGGGAAGACCCAAACGTATACTCATGGAACTGGTCGAAAGCCCAGTTCTTCGGAATAGAGTATCCGAGATTACCCGCGAATCCACGAGACATATCCGCTACGAAAGAACTCTGAGCATATTTCAGCTGATCAAGCTTTTCACACACAAGGCGTGGCGCATACACACCTACCCTATAAGACTGCTTATTCGCAGAATTCTTAAAAGCCATGCTCACTTGCTCGAAGTATGGGATAATCAAATCATCGATCTGATATCCATATGCATCGAAGTCCACAGCGAAGTAAATGATAGTTCCCTTAGGGAATCCCATCTTCTGTGCTGCTGCCATAGCCGTATAGGCATCGACAGCTCCCTGCCGCGCAGAGCTGAAATACTCTGGATAGTATCCACCATCCTGATAGATAGGGAATACCGAAAGATTCGCCTGGCGTATGTTCGCTACCTCTTCACGAGTCAGTGCTTTAGACTTACGGTTTGCGCCTACGCCCACAGTCCCCGTAAGGTAGCGACCCACATGCGTAAATCCTGCCCTGCGCAAATCATTCGCCTGCTGTGCATTCAGCACAGTAGCACAGTCACATGCCTTAGCAGAACGATTTGGATCACCGCAGGATATCAGAAGACTCATCCACGTGCTCTTATCCACGATGCCGGTCACCGGGAGAGCGTAGTCACGCTGGAAAGCCTTCACACACGTCCATACACCCTGAGACTTCACGTCATACCCATTGCAGGTCAGAGCCGCGGTTATAAGCCAGAGCCACTGAGGATACGCTCCAGCATTATTCGGAGTAATAACACGAAGATTCGCTGTAGTTCCATCACCGAAGTTACCGGTAGCATCTTCTGGCGTGTACCCTTCGAGAGACTGAAGTACCTGGATGAGAGCCGTATTCATCTCACGCCCATAACGACCATCAGCAGGAATAATGCCCGTATACGCATGATACTGCTTATTTATCTGCTGCTGGATGGAACGAATAGAAGCCTTACCGCCATTACGAATGAGGAGTGTGTACTGGTCCATACTCAGCAGAGCCTTCATGACATCCAGAGTGACCTTTGAGTCACCACCTATACCCATATCATTCTTCAGTGCGCGGATGGCATCACCGGTACCACCATAGAAGTGCCGAGTGATAGTAGATGCCCCTGTCGAGTATCCCTTACACCACAGAGCACCCTGGATAATTCCATAGACGTTATTCGTGGTAGCAGCTCCCTGATTCTGCTCCACGATGCCACCAGGCCAGCGCTGCATAAAGCGGGACTGCGTACCTGGACCGAAAGCATCCGCAGTAGCAGTAATACCGAGCTCTATCTGAAGAGCATGAAGCAGAGCATAGATGGTAGTCCATCCCGTCTGTCCGTCCTCGCGAATCACAGAATATCCCTGCTTTCCACGGTACGTAGCATTCAGCCACTTTTGCGTTTCCTGTACCATCACGTCAGTCATGATGACCTTCTTTCTGCAGCGCGGTTCGAGGGCCTTTCCCTCGGTTCGTCACCTCGCTACGCTATAAGCCACCTGACAGCACGAATTCGGACGGTCGGCACGAAAAAATTTTCACTCACCACTGCATACGTATGCACAGAACAGCACGTAGACAAGACAGAAATTGACATAAAACACACAAAACGTCCTCTTGCATACGTTTGCAGAACGTGCTACGCTAACGTACAGAAGTAGGGAAGAAGGGAAAGCAGAAGCACCACAGCATCTCACCTCCCTACACGAGGAGGATAGAAAGGAATCAAGGATGATTGCTCAGTGGAGGAAAGCCACAGCAGCAGCCTGCGCGGGACTCCTAGCTCTCGCCGGACTGGCAGCATGCAGACCGAGCAGCTCCAGTAGCGAAAAAATGACGCTCACTGTCTGGGCCTCACAGGAAGACCAGGCAGACCAGAACTCGTGGCTGCAGACCATGGAAGCCGAGTTCCAGAAGCGCCACCCAGAATATGCCATCACATGGCAGAACCAGGTAGTCGCCTCGGCAGATGCCGCCACCATCGCAAAGCAGGACCCTACCGTGGCCGCAGACGTGTACACTTTCGCCAGCGACCAGCTCGGCACGCTCGTGCAGGCAGGCGCCGTGGGACAGATGAGTGATGACGCCATGGCACAGCTGAAAAAACAGACCGCCGGAAACCCTACCATGGTGGATACCGTCACCGCTTCGGACGGGAACGTGTACGGCATGCCGCTGGCCGGTAATACGTGGTTCATGTACTACCGCAAGAGTAAGTTCACCGAGCAGGATCTCACCTCCCTCGACGCGATGCTCGCGAAAGGTAAAGTCTCCTTCCCTCTGACGAACTCGTGGTACCTCGCCTCCTTCTACCTCGGCGCTGGCGGTACGCTCTTCGGACCGAATGGCACAGATGCGAAGTCTGGCGTGCAGTTCGGCGGCGAGACCGGTGCTGCAGTGACGAACTACCTCGTGGACCTGCGCGCGAACCCGAACTTCGTGAACGATACGGATGGCTCGGGCCTGGCAGGACTGAAGTCTGGAAAGACGGACGTGGTCTTCACGGGTAACTGGGATGCAGCCACCGTGCGCGAAAACCTCGGAGATGACTGGGGTGTGGCGAAGCTACCGAGCTTCACCCTGAACGGTAAGCAGGTGCAGATGAAGTCCTTCGCTGGCTCCACGGTCTACGGCTGGAATCCATATACGAAGCACCCTGTGGCAGCCGATCAGTTCGCTGCATTCCTCAGCAGCACGTACTCTCAGAAGGCGCACTACACCATGCGTTCGGTCATTCCGTCGGACACCGAGCTGAGCAGTGACGCACAGGTAGCGAAAGATCCCGTGGCTGCAGCTCAGATGGAGACCATCGCACAGACCTCCGTAGTTCAGCCATCCATCCCAGAAATGAATAACTTCTGGTCACCATGTGAGAACTTCGGAAAGTCCCTCTATAACAAGGAAGTCACCCATACGAACGCTGCAGAGCTGACCGAAAAGTGGATGCAGTCGTATAAGAGTCTCATGTAGTGAGACGGCGTGTAAAGAGCGCGAAAAATCAGATATGGGAAAATTGGGAAGAAAAAAGATGAAAAACATACGGAAAAACCGCCACAGCGCGGACTACATCCCGCCATCCGCGTATACAGTACGCGCGGCAGCAGCGCGGGGCGACGTCTTCACGCGCCTGAGCTTTCTCGTGCTCGGCGCGGGGAACCTCGCACACAAGCAGATCACGAAAGGCCTGCTCTTCCTCGCGGTAGAAGTCGCATACATCGCGTACATGATCCTCAGCGGCGGCCAGGCACTCGCCATGCTCGTCTCGCTCGGATGGCGCACGCAAAGCAAACAGAAGATAGACGGATACTGGCACTATAATCCGGGCGATAACTCGGTGCTCCTGCTCGTCGCAGGCATCAGCGCGCTCTTCCTCACCGTGCTCTTTATCCTCTTCTGGACATATGCTGTCCGCAGTGCGTATAAGGTGCAGGTGCTGGCAGCTGCGAGCACGGCGAACGGCGGAAGCGAGCGCGGACGCGGTCTCGCGGGCGACGGGACAGTTCCTACCTTCGCGGACGACATCCGCATGATCACGAACGATAACGCGCAGGTGGCTCTCATGAGTCTGCCGGTGGTGGGCATTCTCACCTTCACCGTGCTGCCTACGGTCATCATGATGGTCATCGCCTTCACGAATTATGATTCCGACCACGTGCTGCTCTTCGACTGGGTGGGCTTCCAGAACTTCGGACAGCTCTTCGCAGCCACGGGCGCCGTCACCGCGAACCAGTTCGTCAGCGTGCTCATCTGGACGCTGGTCTGGGCATTCTTCGCCACCTTCCTGAACTTCTTCTTCGGCATGTTCCTGGCCATGGTCATAAACCGCCGCACCACACGCCTGAAGAACTTCTGGCGTGCAGCATTCTCGCTGTCCATCGCCGTGCCGCAGTTCGTCTCACTTCTCGTCATTAACCAGATGCTTCAGCCAGAAGGCGCGGTGAACCGTCTGCTCGAGTCCTGGGGCTGGATCAGCGGACCGCTGCCATTCTTCACGGATGCTACGTGGGCGCGCGTCACTGTCATCCTCGTGAACCTGTGGGTGGGTATTCCATTCACCATCATGCAGATTACTGGTATTCTGCAGAATCTGCCAGCCGAGCAGTACGAGGCCGCACGCCTCGACGGTGCGAACTGGTGGCAGACCTTCACGAAGATCACCATGCCGTACCTCATCTTCGTGCTGACGCCATACCTCATCACCACCTTCACGGGTAATGTGAATAACTTTAACGTCATCTACTTGCTCTCCGGTGGCAGCCCTACTCCAGTGGGCGACACAGCCGGCCAGACTGACCTGCTCATCACGTGGCTCTATAAGCTCACCGTGGACCGTGGGGACTATAACCTCGGTGCAGTCATCGGTATCTTTACGTTCATCACTCTGGCGGTCGTATCCCTCATCACGTACCGTAACAGCGCATCCTATAAGGATGAAGGAGGCTTCAGATGAGTTCTGTACAGTCACAGTCCGTCATGGAAAAAAGCGCACGCTCGGCGCAGGCCGAGTCCGCCAGCACACGCCTGCCGTTCTGGAAGAACCAGCGCGCCCGCCGCATCCTCGGCGACGTCCTGAGCTACGTCCTGCTCAGCGTTCTCACTATCATCTGGATTCTGCCTATAGTCTGGGTGGTTCTCGAGAGCTTTAACACGAATCCTGGCCCGTATAACGAGACCTTCTTCCCGACGAGCTACACCTTCGATAACTATGTGAAGCTCTTCACGGATACGCACATCCTGAACTTCCCGAGCATGTTCCTGCGCACGCTGGTCATCTCCATCATCGTGTGCTCTATCAGCACGTTCTTCGTGCTGAGCGTGGCTTTCTGCATGAGCCGTCTGCGCTTCCGCTTCCGTAAGGCGTTCATGAACATCGTGCTCGTGCTGGGCATGTTCCCAGGCATCATGTCTGTGGTCGTTATCTACTTCATTCTGAAGTCTCTGGGCTTGACGCAGGGCATCGGCGTGACCATCGCGCTGATCCTCGTCTACTCGGCGGGTGCGGGCGCGGGCTTCTACGTCATGAAGGGATACATGGATACGATTCCGCTGTCCCTCGACGAGGCTGCGTACCTCGATGGCTGCACGCGCTGGCAGGTCTTTACGAAGATTATTCTGCCTATTTGTAAGCCTATGCTCGTCTTCCAGGCGCTCACGTCCTTCCTCGGACCGTGGCTGGACTTCGTTATGGCGCGCGCTATCAGCCGTACGCAGGATAACTACACGGTGGCGCTGGGCTTATACCAGATGCTGTCGCGCGAGTATCTGAATGATTGGTTCTCGCGTTTCGCTGCTGCTGCTGTGATCATCTCCATTCCTATAGCTGTGCTGTTCATCATTATGCAGCGCTTCTACCAGGAGTCCATGTCCGGCGCGGTGAAGGGCTAAGGCCAATTCTTCCTTCACCTTCGCATTTCATCTTCATGAGGGGATATGTATACTCAGACATATCCCCTCATGAGTATTCACTCTCAGTTACCCTCGGTCATTCTCGGGAAGGAGCCTTCATGCCAGATTCTCGCAAGCAGCGCGGGCTCAGCTCACGCACTCTGAAAGTAGTGGGCAGTGTCCTTATCGTTCTCTCCTTACTCGGGTCCCTCGTCTCTCCTACAGATCCCGACTTTGCGAATCTCACCATAGCAGTCCTGTGCGAAGCACTCTCCTGGATGGCCATCCCCCTGTACGCATGGCTACTAGTGGAGGGCTACACGCATACGCGCAGCCGCTGGGCGTATGGCCTGCGCCTCCTCGGTCTGGCTCTCGTCTCCGAAGTCCCCTATGACCTCGTCACCTCAGGGCGTGTGATGGACTGGACCTCGCAGAATCCACTCTTCGCCCTCGTCATCTGCCTGGCCACACTGGCTCTCGTGGACGTCTATGCCCCCGAAGGCGCAGCCTGGCGCTGGGCGCGCATACTGGGTCTGATGGCTGCCGGAGCTCTGTGGATTTTCCTCCTGCATGCAGGCGTGCGCCAGCAGGTCATGCAGGCTGGCATCCTGCTCCTGCTGCTCACCATCATCTTCCATACCCTGGCTCGTCACGAGAATACGATGATGATGAGCGCCGCCATCCTCAGCGCCTGCTTCTTTATTCTTCCGAGCATGGGCGTGGCACTCCTGCACTACCGTAACGGCTCGCGCGGTATGACCCACGCGTGGCAGAAGTGGTTCTTCTACGTTTTCTACCCCATCATGCTGCTCATCTTCGCCGGCGTGCGCGCGGCTGTGATGTAATGAAAAACTTACGCTAAAGATGTAGCCATTTTTAGCGTAGAGGAAGGTGAAAAATGGCTACATCTTTAGCGTAAGTTTACGAGAGTGCCTCTGTCCAGTCGTTACTAGCGACGACTGCGGAAGAATGGCCCTCAGCCCAGCCAGCCACGCGCGCACGCATGCCATCCACGTCCAGTACACCGTACGCAAAGCCCTTGCGCACGAGCTCAGCAGGCACATACGGGTCGTACTTCTCGAAGACCGGATTCTCCTTCTCGTCCACGAGGTCGAGCGGATCGAACGTCTTCGCGGCCTCCTCAGTTACGACGCGGAAGAACTCATCGCGGGAAGCTTCCATGGTGAATTGGATATAATACGGGCGCGAGGCAGTCAGGCCGCGCAAGCCCAGCCGCTCCCCGCACTTCACCTTCAGAAAACGCTCTAAAGCGAGGAACGCGTAGCTGCCGAGCCACGGGAAGAGCACCCACATCTTCCCGCCGAGGTTTATGAGCGGGGAGCGCTCCATACCGGACATGTCGAACGTGGTGCGCGCCTCAGCCAGACGGTACCCCGCATGACGCATGAGGTACGGGTAGCTGCTGTCCTCGCGTAAAACCTCGTACATCTTCTCGAGAATGCGCGTATGGATGTCCCCCGGCGTATCACCGAAGTATGCCGGAACGCGGCCTTTTACGAGCGTGCAGTACACGATGTGCCGCTCATGGTCCAGCTCATCCACAGCCCACACGCGTCCAGCGATGGCTATCTTATCTCCCACAGGAGGCGGCTTCACGATGGTGCCGAGCTCTTCGGACCCCGAGCGCACAGAATACTCCACATTCTCCTGGAACACCGCGTAAAACTTATAATTATTCACCACGCGCTCTCCGGCCAGACCCACGATGAGCCCACCATTCTCAGTGACCATAATGTGGTCTATCTCCACCAAATGGCGCAGCAACACGCGGAAATCATCCTGCGTAATGCGCGCAAAGCACGACAGCGTGAGCACCCGCGAGGCGAGCTGCGCCGGCGTCATCTCACCCGACGAGGCCAGCGTGCTCATGGTCTGATGGTAGAGCAGACTGTACGGCAGGCGGTCGAGGCGCGGCGGCTCCACGAAACGCTCCTCCACGTAGAGCTGCACGAGAGCGATGCCCTGGAGCAGATACCACGGGATGAGCTCGGGCAGCATGGCGCGCGACAGCTGATGGTCTTCACGCATGACGAACCACATCTCGGACGGGTCACCGCGCCGGCCGGTGCGGCCCATGCGCTGCAGGAATCCAGAGACGGTAAACGGTGCGTCCAGCTGGAAGGCGCGCTCGAGCCGACCCACGTCTATGCCCAGTTCGAGCGTGGCCGTGGCGCAGATGGACTGCAGCGAGGAGTCGTCTTTCATCTCCTCTTCCGCACTTTCGCGGTACGACGCGGACAGATTTCCGTGATGGATGAGGAAACGGTCCGCCTCGCCGCGCGCCTCACAGTACTGGCGTAGCTGCTGGCAGACGGCCTCACATTCTTCGCGCGAGTTCGTGAAGATGAGGCATTTTTTCCCGCGCGTATGCTCGAAGATGTAGCCCGCGCCCGGATCCGCGGCAGCCGGCGCGCTGTCCGTCGGCTCGTCGAGCAGCGCGACGTCCCGCGTGCGCTGCTGGACGTCCGTTCCCGAGGCCAATTCACCCTCCCCTGCCTGAGGCCCACTCGTATAAAAATGCTCCATGGACAGACGCCACACATCCTTACCGCCTTCGACGCTCGGAATAATGCATCCGCTCCCACTTCCCGCAGAGATAAAGCGGCCAGCAGCCTCAGGGTCTCCTATGGTGGCAGACAAGCCCACGCGCCTCGGCTGGCATCCGGCGAGCGCGCACAGGCGCTCGATGAGACTGAACGTCTGCAGGCCGCGGTCACCGCGCAGGAGCGAATGCACTTCGTCGATGACGATGAAGCGCAGGTCATGGAAGAGCGACGGGATCTCCATATGCTTGTTCAGCAGCAGTGATTCGAGAGACTCCGGGGTAATCTGGAGGATTCCTGCAGGAGTGCGCAGGAGCTTACGCTTCTGAGCCTGGGAGGCATCTCCATGCCATTTCGTCACAGGAATATGCGCCTGCTCGCACAAGTCATTTAGCCGCTCGAACTGGTCATTAATAAGCGCTTTCAGGGGTGCGATGTACAGCGCACCCACGCTCGACGGCGGCTCTTCATCCAGCAGAGTGAGAATGGGAAAGAAGGCCGCTTCCGTCTTTCCCGAGGCTGTGGAGGCGGTGAGCAGCACGTTCTCCTCAGTGGTAAAGATGGCATCTGCTGCGGCGTTCTGCACGCCACGTAGCATCTGCCATCCCGACTCGTAGATGTAATCCTGGATGAAGGGCGCGTAGCGTTCGAAGGCGCTGAATCCTGCCTCACTCACAGCGTGAACTCCGCGAACTGCGCATCTACCGATCCCGCTGCGCCCGGCTCAGCTCCCGCGACCCCCGCGCTATCCCCAGGGATAGCCTGCGACTGCGCATACTGGAACTCCCCCGAGCTCAGCAGCTCGTTTATCTTCACAGACGGATTCTGGTACACGATGTCCAGCAGCTCGATGAAGTCTCGTATCACTTCGCGCGGCGTGATGTTCTGGTCGGCTCCGATGCGCGAGTACTCGAGCTGAATGAAGCCGCCGAGCTCCTGCTCGCTGATGTGCCGCTCGTAGCCGTACAGCCCCGCGTGCATATCCGCCAGCTTTTCGCACAGAACCAGCATCTCTTCCGGATTCAGGGGGTCGAGGCGAATGACGGGAGCGAGAAGATCGCGTGCTCCGGGGCGGGAGAATTTCCCTTCGGCAAGCCTGGAGCGCAGCGCCTCGTAACTGTACACGCCGCGCCGCTTATCCTCGATGGCCTGCGGCGTCGAGCCCATGATAATGCCGAGGTACTGCGCCTTCCCCTGCAGTGTGTCGTTATACATGGTGAGCATCTTCTCGTAGTTATACTGCCGCGTCACGGAATGCGGAATCTTATAGATGTTCACCAGCTCGTCGATCATAATCATCATCCCGGCATATCCCGCCTTACGGAAGAAGATGGCGAAAAGCTTGATGTAGTCGTACCAATCATCATCCGAAATGATGATGTTCACACCCAGCTCGGACTTCGCCTCCCGTTTGAGCGCATACTCGCCTCTGAACCAGCGCACCACCTTCATCTTCGTCTCATCGTCGCCCTCCACATACGCGTGGTAGTAGCGCGAAAGCAGCGTAGCGAACTCAAATCCATGCACGAGCTCGCTGACCGACGAAGTCACCGCGTAAATCTTCTGATCCACCGCCTGCGTGAGCACAGGGTCGCCCAGGGCAGCGCCCGTCTCCTGCAGCGCTTCCGACTGCACAGTACTTATCCACCTGTCCAGGATAAGGGTGAGCGCGTTCCCCTCCGGCTTATACTTCGTAGACAAATTCGAGATGAGCTCGCGGTATGTGGCCAGACCCTGCCCGCGCGAGCCCTGCAGCCGGCGCTCTGGCGAGAGATCCGCGTCTGCCACGATAAACCCTTTATCCATAACATAGTTCCGGATGGTCTGGATGAGGAAGCTTTTTCCAGACCCGTACCGCCCCACGATAAAGCGGAAGGACGCGCCGCCCTCCGAGATAATATCCACGTCGTGCAGCAGCGCTTCCACCTCGTTTTTCCGCCCCACCGCGATGTACGGCAGGCCTATGCGCGGCACCACACCGCCCTTCAGCGAGTTCAGCACCGTCTGCGCGATACGGCGCGGGACTTTTTTAGTCGTTTCTGCCAATTTTTTCTCCTCTACGTTCTCTCACATCGTCTCTGTAATCCTCGACGAGGGTGATGGTCTGGCCGTCACTGTCCACGACCATATCCCCTATCTCCTCAAAGAATGCTTCATTAATCTGCTCTGCGACCAGCGACGCCATGGCATGCATCTGCTCAAGCTGTCCGCGTACATCGTCCCCGGCGAGAAGAGCGTCGAGGATATGTAGTGTCTGGGCATCTAAGCCATACGTATCTGGCGTATTCTGTATCTCTTCAGTCTCTTCAGCGCGGGCACCCTGTGCACGATCGCTCTGTATACTCTCTGTGCTTACTGAACTTTCTCGAGGTTCTGAATACTCAGCGCTCTCGCGCTCCTCCTGCGTCAGTAAGCTCTCCTGCGTCACGTGTGCATCGTGACGAATCGTATCTAATTCAGTGAAGTCTATCTTAACACTTTCTCGGCGCGCTTCTTCTTCGGCACGCCGCTGCTGAGCCACGTACTCATCCAGGACAGCCTGAGCATGTGGCTCCACCCAGGCTTCATACGAGCGCGCCTGCAGGCGTCCGCGTACTTTGAGCTGCTTGCGCCAGATTCTGTCTGCACCGTGGACCATCTGCTCGATGACATCCCTATGGAATTCTTCCGGATCATATTCTCTCGCACTCCAGTGCCCTGAGCGTAAGTGGTAGGACCGCAAAGGGTGAAGAACCACATCTGTATCTGTAGCCTCGAGCTCTTCCCAGTACACAGCCTCGCGCAAAGGATACCACACACGGGTCTCCTGGTGGCCGAAGCACTTTTCGAAGAAGCTCTCTGATTCTTCTGATTCCTGTGCAAGAAGCCTTCTCCATAGCTGTGCGAAAAGATATTCTCCACGCTGATGGTCTTCTTTAAACACGGGAGTGCTCCACAGACGTTCCTCCTCAAAAGCGCACAATGCTTGGAAAACATCTTTATCCGTATGGGACGCAGCATTTTTCAGCACGCTCAGTACCCCGTCATAGTATGTCTGCTTATCTGTGAGGTACTTTTTCGCCACCTCCGCACCGAAGCCATGAAGGATAGCATAGTCCTTCTGACACGTGCGGATGAAGTTCAGCATGGCAGACCCACCCCACATGGTCGCATAGTTTTTCTCGAAGCGTCCGAGCTGGTGCAGAACATCTTTCGGAGAGTTCGCACCTATGCCACACAGCAGCTCAGAGACGTACATATATGCCAGCGAGCGCGAGACGGGAGACACGGAACCGCGGCGTAATGCTGTACGCCAGGAAAAGTATCCTCGCAGTTCGCGCAAATTCAGGTCATGATATGTCGTATAGCGCTTCGAGACATCAAAATCCCAGGAGGTGCGATCCTCATATGCAGCCATGAAACGCCCCTGCCGTACGAAGTTTTTCGCTTTCGCTGCTGGAGAGGTATCCGCAAAATCATAGAGCTGCATCATGTCACGAATCTTTTCAGGCATCTGCAGCTGGTGACGCGACCCCCACACATGCCCCGAGTTCGGCGCATTCAGCCGCGCGAAAGGCAGAGCACTATCCTCGTACTGTGGCGTGTGAGGCTTCTCATCGAGGATGAATGTGGCAGTCTTACGGTCTTCCAGCTCCATAGCCATATCGAGGAGCCGCGAGACTTCGTATGCAGGAGCATCATCACCGAAGAAGACTCCCACCCACTGTGAGCTCCGCATACGTATGGCTGACGTCATATACGGCTTCGCAGCCAGGAGAGGAGTAAGAGTTCCGCACTTGACGTCCATACACTCGCGGTACTCGCCAGTCGTCTCATCCCACTGCTGCAGAAGGAGAGCAAGCCATGCTCCTGTATCGGGATGACACAGCACCCACTGATGCTGCGCACCTACCAGCTTCGGCTCAGCTTCGATGCCATACATCTCCTGCGCATATGCGAGGAACTGTGCTATATCCACGTCTCCTCCCTTAGAGCGACGAATATCCAGTATCAGTATACAAGTTTTAGCGGCGCATGAGGATCCGGTCGAGCCAGATAAAAATCCCCTCGAGAACGAGTCCCAGAGCCATGACGACGAGCAGCGAGATTACCACTCCCCCGTAGCCCAGCTGGTTTACATTCACAAAGCCATAGGGATAGTAACTCGTCAGAGCTCCATAGGTGAGCATCCACACGGACCAGAGTGCTGGAATGATGAGCGTGCTGAGCATCACGCGCCAGCGTGAGTACCCTTCACTAAAACCGCGCGGCCCCCAGAGTAGCCAGACCACCCAGACACTGACCGGGACGATGACGTGCTGCCACGGCGAAGTGAGAAGGGCCAGCCCGTTGAGGTTCAGGAATGGAAGGATAGCTGTGAGAAAAACGAGCGATGTGACGGTAATCATAAGCAGAGCAGTATCCACGAAGACCACACGCCAGAAAGTGCGCTTAAACGATATGGCGAGCAGCGTAAAGACCACCGCTACGAGGATATTCGAAATCATGGTGAAGTAGCTGATGCCTTCGATGAAGCGCTGCGCAGCTCCTGGCCAGCCGTGTGCTGAATGGCCATATAAGCCAGGCCAGTTGCCCGATTCTCGTGGGTAGATGTCAAAGACGTTCCCGAGGTTCGTAAGGATGACGCCGAACCACGCCACCACTGCCACGACGGTCAGAGCGCGCTTCGCATGGTGAGCACGCGGAGCGAAATGAAAAATTGACATAACGAAAAAACTCCCTTTATCCGCGCAAAAACGCGGGTCTTCTACCCACTATAAAGAACACCTATAATAAACCGCTCTCTCAGCGCGAAAAAGCGGTCTATAGTGGAGCGCATACACGTTTCACGTGAAACATAGCGAGAAAAGAGATAGATATGAAGACCACACGCATCAAGGCACTCGGCGCGCTCGTAGCCGCCACCGCACTCGTCTCCTTCGGCCTGGCCGCCTGCACGAACGCGGGTGCCGCATCGAAGACGGATGACAAGACCATCACCGTGGCTGCCAGCCCGACGCCACACGCCGAAATCCTGAACAAGGCCGTGAAGTCCATCGTGGAGAAGGACGGCTATAAGCTCGTCGTTAAGGAATTCACGGACTATGTCCAGCCGAACACCGCGACCGAGGACGGCGAAGTGGACGCGAACTACTACCAGCACAAGCCATATCTGGATAATTTTAATAAGGAAAAGGGCACACACCTCGTCTCCGTCGAGGGCGTCCACTTCGAGCCATTCGGCCTGTACCCAGGAAAGACGGCCTCGCTCGACGCTCTGCCAGATGGTGCGACCGTGGCCGTACCAAACGATGCCACGAACGAAGCGCGCGCACTGCTGCTTCTGCAGTCTGCAGGCCTCATCAAGCTGAAGGATCCGCAGGACATTAATGCAACGCCGAAGGACATCACCTCGAATCCGAAGAACCTGCAGTTTAAGGAACTCGAAGCGGCCGTGGTGCCGACGGTGATTAAGGATGTGGACATCGCCGCGCTGAACGGTAACTATGCTATTCAGGCTGGCTTCGACCCGACGAAGGATACTCTGGCCACCGAGAAGGCAGGCGACCTCGCTGCGAAAACCTACGAGAACATCCTCGTGGTAAAGGATGGTAACCAGAACTCCGCAAAGACAAAGGAGCTCGCGAAGGCACTGAAGTCGGACGCTGTACGCGACTACATTAACTCCACCTATAAGGGCGCTGTGGTGCCAGTGTTCTAAGGCTCTGAGCCGACGATGACGAGTGTACTGTGGGGCGTTTCCTCTCTTCTCTTCGAAGGCGAGAGGAAGCGCCCCACTTTCGGGCGAAACTCTCTACAGACGAAAGAACTTTTTCATGATTCAGATAGAACATCTCCATAAGAGCTATCCGGGGGCGGATGGCTCCGCCTCGCGCGAGGTACTCCATAACATCTCGCTGACCATCGAGTCCGGCGAGGTCTTCGGCATTCTCGGCTCTTCCGGAGCGGGAAAATCCACGCTCGTGCGCTGTATCAATCTTCTCGAGCCACTGTCCTCGGGACGTCTGCTTATCGATGGACGCGATGTGACGCATGTGCGCGGACGCGAGCTGGCGCAGCTGCGCACGGGAATAGGCATGATCTTCCAGAATTTTAGCCTGTTCCAGCAGCGCACCATCCTGCAGAACGTCACCTTTCCTCTCGAGATAGTCCCCCGTTCCGAGCGTCTGAGCCGCGCAGAGCGCGAGGAGCGAGCGCGCTATCTGCTCGACCTCGTGGGACTGGCCGGCTTCGAAAAGCGCTACCCGAGTCAGCTCTCTGGCGGACAGCAGCAGCGTGTGGCCATAGCGCGCGCTCTGGCGAATAAACCATCCATCATGCTGTGCGACGAAGCGACCAGCGCGCTGGATACGACCACCACTGTACAGATCCTCGAGCTTCTTCATAAGATTAATAAAGAGCTGGGCGTCACTCTCGTGCTCATCACCCACTCCCTGTCCGTAGCGCGGAACATCTGCGACCGCGTGGCCATGATAGATGGTGGTCGCATCGTAGAGCTCGGCGAGACAGAAGAGCTTTTCGAAAATCCTCAGAGCGACATTCTGCGCACACTCATCGCGAATGCGAACCATCATGCGCACGGTACTGGAGCTTCGGCAGCAGCGCCCTCAGCAGCAGCGTCCACGCTCACAGCAGAACAGGCGGTGAAGTAACCCATGAGTTTCCTTTCTTTCGCATCCGCATTCCTCTCTGAATACGGTGAACTGCTCACACAGGGCGTCATCGATACCATGGTGATGACCGCTGCGTCTACCCTCCTCGCCTATGTTCTGGGTCTTCCTGCAGGAGTACTGCTTATCACTTCAGCGAAGACAGGCATTCGCCCGAATGCTGCTGTGCATGCAGTACTCAGTGGCATAGTAAATCTCGTGCGCTCTGTGCCATTCATCATCCTGCTCGTCGCGCTTATTCCTTTCACCCGTCTCATCGTGGGCACATCCCTCGGCGTTCCCGGAGCTGTGGTTCCGCTCGTCATCACAGCCGCTCCTTTCGTAGCCCGCGTAGTGGAGCAGTCTCTGGCTGAGGTAGATGGAAGTCTCATAGAAGCCGCGCAGAGCTTCGGAGCGAGCTCACTGCAGATCATCTTTAAAGTGCTTCTTACCGAAAGCTTGCCATCGCTTATCCGAGGAGCAGCACTCACCTTCGTCACCCTTTTCGGCTTCTCTGCCATGGCTGGCACCGTAGGCGCGGGAGGTCTGGGTGACATCGCTATCCGCTACGGATACCAGCGCTACCAGTATGACGTCATGACTGTGGCAGTCATTCTGTGCATCATCCTCGTCCAAGTGGTGCAGAGCGTGGGAGATGCGAGTGCGAAGGCCATAGACCACCACACGAAGTAAGCGTGAGGGGCTTCCCCGCCCTCACAGGCCCCTCACAGGCCCCTCGCAGTCTCCTCACTCGCTTACTGCAGGTTACTCTGGTACTCTATGGTGCCGCTGAGGCTCGTACGGCATACGTACAGACTGGTGAAGTGAAGTATGTGGGCGCTCATCTGGACTGCCACACATGCGCTACACCACCGAAAACCTCGCTCACCTCATGGCTTTCGACGATGAGAATCACATGAATCTCATCGATCAGCCTCTGCTCATGATAGCCGGCGAGCACGCGGACACACGTTACATGAGCGACGCCGCCTTCAAGAAGGCTGTGAACGCGAAGGTGAAGGAGTTCTTCGGCGCGAACCTGTAAACACCGCACCGCGCTGAACCTCGCCGCGACACGCGCGAGTCGTCGCTGATAGCAGGCCGTATCCCCCGTGATTTTCCGGGCGTACGGCCTGTTGCGTTCTGTGCTTCATTTTTCTTCTTTTGACAATTTTTATCCTAGGTTATACACTTATCTTACGATATTAATTCTCCTAGAAAGAAGATTCTCATGACAAACATCGTCCTCCTCGGCGGTAATGGATACATCGGTCGCGCGACCACAGAAGAATGGATGCGCGTGGATCCTACAGCACAGTTTTATGTCATCTCCCGCTCCGGCCAGAGCACGCTCACTGGCCCACGCATTCATACTCTCACTGCAGATGTGACCTCCGTCGAGTCAGTCCGCGCTCTGCTTCCTGAGCAGGTGGACTACATCGTGGACTTCGTGGGACGTCCAGAAAGTGATGCATCCACCTTCGCCCTCGTGAACGATAAGCCAGCAGACGTCATGCTCACTCTCGCTCGCGAAAAGCAGGTGAAAGCCATGGGCTTCATCGGCGGAAAGCTCGGCCCGAAGTCCTTCCTCGAAGGAAAGAAGCGCATAGCAGAGACCCTCAAGGCCAGCGGCATCCGCACGGAAGTAGTGGAGCCTACTGTGGTCTACGGTGGCGGCCGCAGCGATGCTCTGGCGAAGATGGTTCCTGTCTTCAAGTTCTTCGGCATGTTCACAGCGAATATGAAGCCAGTCCTCGTCAGCGACGTGGCTCATGAGCTCGTCTCGAAGCTGGTACGCTAAATGACTGCCGTCACCGTGGCCATCCAAGACGACATCTGCACCCCGCGCGAGGAGGTCTTCACGTGGTTCTACCACTCGGAGAACTTCGCCCACGCTCCCCTCGTTTTCCGCTCCACCTGGGCCACAGACACCCAGCATGAGGCTGGCTCCGAGCGCGACATCCTCATGGTGGCAGGCTGGTACCACGAAGAAATCACCGCGGTAGACCCCGGCCACACCATCCACTACCGCGTCACGAAGTCTTTCCCCAGTGTGCGCCAGGACTTTACCGAGGTACTTTTCGAAAGCATCTGCGAGGACATCACGCGCGTGACGTGGACCATAGAAGTGGACGTTCCCACCCCATGGAAGCAGACCGCGCTGAGTCAAGCAGCTGGTACGATGGCGAGACTACTCTATAGAAGTATCCTGCGGCAGGGTAAGAAAGAATTGGAATAAGAAATGAAACTAAACAAAAGCTTCGAGCAGGCCACATACGTCCTGACCATGCTCGCACTGCAGGAAGGTCACACGCCGGTCAAAAGCCAGGTGCTCAGCAGCGTGCTCGACGTCTCGGACTCGTACCTGAAAAAAATCCTCATGAAGCTCTCGAAGGCCGGACTCGTGGCCTCCAGCGCGAGCAAAACGGGCGGATATCAGCTCGCAAAAAGCGTGGAAGACATCAGCCTCAAGGACGTCTTTTTCGCCCTCGAGCTGCATGCGGACGTAGTGGAGTTTAAGCATATGGCGCATCAGATCTATGATGACGCCGCGCACGTGGCCCTCGTGGAGCAGCGCGTGCGCGAGACTCTCGAAGGCGGGCTGAACGATTTCTACGCACGCCTCGATACGCTGAAGATTTCTGATCTACTGCGCGACGACGTGTATGAGGAGGGCGTTATCGACTGGAATGCTCGGGCGGAGGCAGATGTGTAGCGCACGGTGAAAAAGCGTGAAAGTGCGGTGAATTCACATATCCTCCTTCTGGCGGTCTCTAGACTGAGAAGTGTCACCGTCGATACTTTCTTCAGAAGGAGTTCGCGCCATGGACCGCTTCACGTCATCTACACGTCCACCATCCGCACTTACCCGAGCCCTCACTGCCTTCCTCGGCCCGTGCACTCTCCTCGCCGGCGCAGCCGTAGCGCTCGTGGGATACCTCTACATCGCCGACGAGTTCGCCCAGGAACCGCGCTATATGTGGATGTACATGCCCATTATGATCCTGTATTTCCTGCTTTTCGTGCCGGCGGGCGCGTGGGTGCTGTACACCGTCTGGCAGTTTTCGCTCGCGCGGCCTGAAAAGCGCTCTCTCGACGCGTATCTGCGCGTCACCTTCTGGTGCGCACTCGCTGAGGCTGGTTTCGGCTTTCTTCTTCCGTTTACCGTCTCGAGTGTCCTCCACGAGGGCAATCCTCCCATGCTCTTCGCCTGGTTCACAGCGACGATGGTTCCGCTCTTTGCAGCAGCTATAGCGGCGAGCGTACGGCGAAGCATACGAGCTTAGGCAGCGCGCAGGTAGATCCTCGCAGCCAGCGCGATGCCGAACGCCACGGTCAGCGCATTCAAGACGATGCCCAGCACCGTAATATTACTGTAGAAGTTCGGTACGAGCAGGAAGGCGATGCCGAAGATGGCATAGAGTGCGCGGATGATGGTATCTACGCTCCCGAGACGCGTGTGGTCATAGGAGCTGAACAGCATCTTACTGAAGTAATTTCCCGAGATACCTATAATAACGAAAGCGAGCGCGAAGAGTGCCACTTTCGCTGGTATCCACGGCACGAGGAAGACGAGTAGTAGAGCCGTTCCTGAGGTCATATAATCCCAGCAGAAGAAGCACGTGGACTCTATGGTAATGAATGGCGCGATGAGCGAGCCCACCAGATCCGCACCCTGCTGAATGGCCAGAACGAGCCCCAGCCATGCCACATCCACGTGAATGCTGATGAGGTAGAGCGGAATGAGGGCGAGTAGTACATCGAGAGCGCCGCTCAGGAATGCTTCACACAGGATGATGAACGAGGGCACGCGCTGGCGAGCGAAGTAGCGGACGGAGTCTGCGACACCATGAGTGAAGCTCTCCCGCTTCACAGGCTTCACAGGCTCTGCCTCAGTGCTCTCGCTTGAGGCGCGCACTGATATCTTCATCCTCCAGAAGAAGAATACTCCTGCCACGAAGAACGGGATACTCGCATTTAGCACCACGGCGTACGTAACTACGCCGAGCAGGAGCGAGGCGACGAAGTTTGAGGCGATGTTCAGGATGTTTCCTGTGAGGTACTGCACATCTACAGAGCGTTCGATGAGTTTTTCATCATCATCGAGCGCCTGCGGCACGATGCTCGTGTCTATGGCTCCGATGAGGGTCGAAACGCAGGAAAAGAGAAAATTGACAGCAAAAAGCGCGAAAACAGGAAGCCGGAAGTATAAACAGGCGGCGATGAGCGCCACGAGCAGAACGTACACGCTCTGGCAGACCACCAGCCAGGCCTTCTTCGCGCGGATACGGTCGATGATATGACCGAAGAGGAAGCCGAACATGGCCGGCAGCATGGATACGAGCGTAAACGAGGACAGCGTGCCCGCGTCGATGTGATACACCGCCACGAGGCCTACGGATACAGCCACCGCGTAAAAGCTGTCCGCGACGTTCAGGAAGCTTTTTCCGTAAATGAGCTGGCGGAAGTTATAGGGGAAGCGATCGATAAATCGCGTTCGCATGAGCTCTCTCGCCGTTTTTACTGAAAGCATCTCTACCACCTCGTCATACACTTTCGGCGCTACCTCAGTCTTTCCAGCAGCCGTACCTCTGCATGACGCACACTCTACGCATCATGCCCCCCACACCCGAAAGCTACTCTCATCGTAGTCCTTTCATCTCTATCGGGGGGGGAACGACACGCCGACGACTCACACTCTTACAGAATATTTTTCTCCTTATGCGAACCTGTACATACATTAACTTCTTTGTAGAATATATACAATGTCGATATACCACTTTTTATATTTTCCACACAAGTAAAACGTTTGACTTCCCTTAAGTAAAGCGGATTAACTAACTTGAGAGTATATATTTGCAAAGATTACTAATTGACTTTTCTCTAAATAATATAGTATGAATCCTAGCGGCGAACACACGCCACTACAGAGGAAAATCATTCCTCACCGTCACCGTCGATTATGAGAAAGAAGAAACACAGTGGTTACTACGAAACGATTCTATTACGCACTCATAGGAGCTCTCACAGCTTTAGCTATATGCTTCTCCACCATGGTGCTGTCCCATGCAAGCACCCTCCCAACGGGAGCTGAACCTTCTTCTTCATCGCTCACATATAGCGAGGAGAGCGCTCTAGAAAAAGACGTAGAGATACTCTTCACCCGATACATCGAGCTCACAGAAGAAGACATCTTCATAGTAAATGATACCCACCTTCGTGCTGACGGCTTCGACCAGAGCAGTACAGACTTACATCGCCTTGCAGATACGCTAAATAGGTTGCCGCATGATACATCCACACCTTCTCTGATTACTTCCCATCAGCGCCATATCAAGCCAATGGGCATCGGCGAGTTTGCACTCTGTGTAGCCATGGATGGCATAGGCCTACCTCGCGGAAAGATATCCTCCGGACTCATTAATGCTATTAAAACAGGCATAAAAGCATGGAATTGGGGACTCACCGCCCGCACAGTAGCTCGTATCTTAGGAGCATCTCTCGTGAAATCACTAGGCGGACCTGTAGGAATAGGTATCGCTCTCGCATCTGCAGCATGGAACTGCCGAGGTTCACTATGATAGATTCCGAAGAAGAAAAATCACTCCATCTGGATAATGGAAAGAATCATGACCGGAACGCAAAATCACGCCTAATCTTCGACATAGTTCGAGATTCTCTTATTACGCTCGTGCTGGCGCGCATACTTTCGGACATCTGGACATACAAAGCCTTTTTCCATTATTCGTCATGGCTCTCCTGGTCAGAATGGATTTATCCTGTCGGTATGGCATGTACCGTACCCTACATCTACTGGTATAGAAGTCGTCATCCTGATTAATCCACATCGTCTTCATCCGAATTTAGCGAAGACCTCTTAAGCACACGACACTCTATTATTATGAGAGGGGTGAGACTCGCATATCGTGCGAGTCTCACCCCTCTCATAATAGTAATGATGGCAGGCAGCTGAGCGTATCGTATATTCCCAGAGAACCACTCGGTCAGCTCAATCCACTAGCAGGGCTCCGAGCAGGAGCGAGCGAGAGCGAACGAGAGCGCAAAGCCGCCTCTCAGAAACCTTACGCCTCGACTTCGCTGCGGTCTCCGCTCCACAGAGTGTGGAAAGTGCCAGGCATGTCCACGCGACCGTAGGTGTGTGCACCGAAGAAGTCACGCTGGCCCTGGATGAGGGCTGCTGGCAGGCGGTCCGAACGCAGACCGTCATAGTAGGACAGGGAGCTGGAGAATGCTGGCACTGGGATGCCCACGCGAGCAGCGGTGGCCACCACGTTACGCCATGCGTCCTGTGCGTTCTCCACTGCAGCCTTAAAGTATGCATCCTGCAGCAGGGACTCGAACTTTTCGCCGGAGTCGAATGCATCCGAGATGCGGTTCAGGAACTTCGCACGGATGATGCAGCCGCCACGCCAGATGCGTGCCACTGCGCCGAGGTCGATGCTCCAGTCATGCTCTGCAGCACCAGCGCGGATCTCATCGAAGCCCTGCGCGTATGCCACTATCTTCGACGCATAGAGCGCCTGACGCACTGCCTCCACGAAGGCAGCCTTTTCTTCTTCAGAAGCGTACGCTATCTTTCCGTCAGGACCTGCCAGTGGCTTATTCTTTACTTCTTCACGCTGCGCCACCATGGAGGACAGGCCACGTGCGAACACTGCTTCGGCGATGCCGGTTACTGGGGTGGCCAGAGACAGTGCAGTCTGGACAGTCCACGTACCCGTGCCCTTCATGCCAGCGTGGTCCACGACCACGTCCACGAATGGCTTACCCGTCTTCGCATCCACGTGGTGGAGCACTTCTGCCGTGATCTCGACGAGGTAGGAGTCCAGCTCGCCCTTATTCCACTCGTCGAACGTGGAGGCGATCTCCTCTGCGCTCATGCCCAGGCCGCGACGCAGCAGGTCGTAGGACTCGCCGATGAGCTGCATGTCTGCATACTCGATGCCGTTATGCACCATCTTTACGAAGTGGCCGGCACCATCGTGGCCGATGTGCGTCACGCATGGCTCGCCTTCAGCCACTGCAGCGATGGACTCGAGGATAGGTCCGAGGGTCTTCCAGGACTCATCCGTGCCACCAGGCATCATGGATGGGCCGTTCAGAGCGCCCTCTTCGCCACCGGAGATACCGCAGCCCACGAAGTGCAGTCCACGCTCACGGATGGCCTTTTCACGGCGGATGGTATCTGGGAAGTATGCGTTACCACCGTCTACGATGATGTCGCCTGGCTCCATAGCGTCTGCGAGCGCGTTAATCATAGCGTCCGTAGGCTCGCCAGCCTTCACCATGATGATGGCAGTGCGAGGCTTCGCGAGGCTGCCCACGAACTCTTCGATGGTCTTCGCTGGGACGAAGGTGCCTTCGCTGCCGTGCTCCTGGATAAGCGTCTCGGTGCGGCCGTACGAACGGTTATACACGGCCACGGTGTTCCCATGACGTGCGAGGTTACGTGCGAGGTTTGAGCCCATGACGGCCAGGCCCACGACACCGATGTTTGCTTGTGCTTCTGCCATTTTTCCACGCTTTCTTCTGCGGATAAATCTGCTGATGATGAGAAAACTCTTCTGCCTCCTAGTGTACTGGGGGCGGTAGAAAGCGCGTGCGGATTTTTCGCTGTCCGAGTATCGCCGTTACTTCTGGAAGACGTCCGGATGCGCGGCGTCACCCGGGATATCCGCGCCCGTGCTTTCCGCGTGGAGGAACTCGCGCCAGAAGTCGAGACTCTGCCCGTACGGCCGCGCGTCCTCGCCGTGCGCCTGCAGGTCGAGCTTTGCGGCGTTCACGTCGAGCGCGCGTACGCCCTCGAAGTATCCGCTTATTCTGGCCAATTCTTCCTCATTCGTGAACAGCTTCACCACGAGGTCCGTCAGAATCCTCGCGCGGTCGAGAGGTAGCGAGTCCCAGTGACGCATCTCGATGAAGTTTTTCAGACGCACATCCGTAAAGTGCGTGGAGATAATGTGCGTTATCTCATACTCGTTAAGCGCGCGGTCTGGGTAGACGTCTGCCGCATTCTCGAACGGAGCCGTCCACACGCCCTGGCGTGCAGCGTCCGGACTGTGCGTGGTATCCGCCACCATGAGCGGCGTGGCCAGCGCGTCTATGGCCGCCTGCTCGAAGCCATAGTGGGCATCGAAGAGCCCCGGGTTCGTCCCCGCACGTCCACTTCCTATGCCTTCCCACATGTGCTGACGCAGGAGAGGAAGCTCATTCTCCCGCCCCTCGAAGTACGGGGTATTTCTAAAGAAGTAGCCGAGCAGCGGCCCTACAGCCACAGCCATACGCATTTTTTCTATGGCATCCGCTTCACTCGAAAAGTCGAAGCTCACCTGCGTGGATGCTGAGCAGCGCATCATATTCCAGCCGTAGCTTCCCACACGCCCGAGGTACTCATTCATGGCTGCATACCGCGTCTTCGGGATGATGGTGATGTCCCGCGCAGAAGTCACGGGAGTGTATCCGTAGGTCACGAGGCGAATGCCATGGCGCGCGAGGATAGGGTCGATGTCTGCACGGAACTGTGCATAGAGGTCATTCAGCTCATCCGGCTGCTCGAGCACGCCCAGCGAGCACTCTATCTGCCCACCTGGCTCGAGAGAGACCGCTATCTTTCCTCGGCCCAGTCCCAGTAGCGCATCTCCATCGCGGTACTCTTTACTCGCATCGTAGAGCTCAGCCAGCTCCTCGAGTACCTCACGGATGCCATGCGGCTCAGCATAGGTCACCGCTTCATCCGTTCCTTCGCGTACTGGAAGGTGTTCTATCTCTACGCCCGTACCATACTGGTCTCGTGGCTTACAGCCTGCTTCGTAGAACTCCACGAGAGACTGGACATGACGTGGGTTTACCGCGCGGTCGAGGTGGTAATACGGAAAATCATTATGCATGAGAATACCTTAGATGAGAGGCTCTGCGTTATGCGGCCAGTGGCCGTATCTCGAATGTACCAGTAGCGCTATCCGCCACGAGGATATGGTTCTTCGGAAGTTCCTTCCAGCCGTCTTCTTCCTTCTGGTCGAAGCCAGAGGACGCTACCACCACACCACTGGGAATCGCCTTATAGCGGATGACGCGGTAGTCTTTCGCCTTCTCGCGCTGACCATACGCGTCGTAGACTTCTGCCACGCGGTCAGCGAGGTAGTCATGCCCGGCGGCATTCGCGCACACGAGCGTGGTCTTCGTCTGCACGAGGCAGTTATACGAGGAATCCTTATACTGCTCGCGCAGAGCAGCGATGGCTTCTTCCACAGCCACGTCGAGAGCATGGCCGAGCTGGGTAAAGTGCAGAATGTGCGCGAAGTAGATGGCGGAGTCAGACTTTCCACCCGTCTGCGCTATCTCATATGGCGTAACGAGTACGTCCGCATTATGAACCAGATTCACGCCGTCTTCGGACGAAATATCTCCGTTATGGGCGAAACTGATACCGTCTGCCGTAAAAGGCTGCTGGTTTTCTGGGATGAGAGGAAGGTTCGAGGATGCCAGACGCAAGTGGAAGATGGCACTGCGCGCAGGAGTGGAGGCCAGAGATTCGAAGTTATGGTCGAGGAATGCTGGCTCCGTGGTGCGGTAGATACTCTCGAAGACTTCAGGACTTTCGGCGCCGCCATCTTTTACGTGTGCAGCGCGGTGCGTGGTGTTTATCCCATCCACTCCCCAGCCGTCGTTATGGATGCGCGAGACTTCCTTAAACGCATCGAGCTGGTCAGAGCCTATGGCATCACGCAGCGTGATGTCTGAGTCTGCTGAAAGATATCCGAGTAATCTGCACATGTGTATAACCCTAACGGGGCAGACGCATGAACACGCCTGCCCCGTTATCGCGAAAACTTATAACCGCCACTAACCCTGCGTATTTTCAGCATCTGTACTGTTTTCGAGTGCTTCCGCGGCAGCCACATCGACCGGGATGCCCGCTTTCGCCGCCTTCTTCGCGAGAACCGCTTCGAGGGTGATAGGTTTTTTAGTCTTGCGAAGATTGACCCTCCTGAGCGGCGCCACAGGAGAGGTAGACACGAACAGCGGCTGCACCTCCACGAGCGGGTTATATGTGGACAGGCCGAACCACTTAATAGGCGAACCGGCCGCCTTACGGATAGCGTACTTCATACGTAGCGCGAGCGCGCCAGACGTCGTAATCTTCGACTCCGGCATGAGCTCTTTATGGATGAGAACGTACCGTATGGAGCCTATCTCCGGATCCTCGTCCACCGTCGGATAAATGCTCGTCTGCGGCTGCAGTGTGCCGTCGTCGATGAGCTCATGCATGATCTGATGCAGATACGTGGCCACATTCTGGCTGACCTTAAAGCCCAGACGGATGCGCACGCGGAAGAGGAAGTCCGTGCCGAAGTTTTCTACGGAATACTCGCGCGTATACGGGTCATCCGTCACGAAGACGGACACCGCCCACCAAGCGCGCGCACGCTTCTGATGGTCCGCGAAAATGGAGTAGAAGATGTCCGTATCCAGGCGGCGCAGCTCCGTATCCGAAGTGAGGTAGACGATGTTATCCGCATACAGCGGAATCTTCTCATCGTTATGTAGCACGTTCAAAGCCGGCAGGAAGTCCTCCGGAGACATGTGGCGGCGCTGGCTGCGCTCCACCTTCGTCCCCGTATCCCACGTGTACATAATGCCGAAGATGGCTATGGTCACGAGCGTGGTAAACCAGCCGCCCGTCATAAACTTCGACATAGAGGAGATGAAGAAGAGGATCTGGATGGCCAGGAAGATGATGGTGAAGATGATGGCAGCGACGCGCTGCTTCTTTCCCCACCAGATGTATGCCGCGAGGAGCACCGTGGTGGTGATCATAGTCACCGTCAGCGCCAGTCCATACGCGGCCGTCATACGCTCGGAATCCTGGAAGATGAAGAGCACGGAGAGCGTGGCGAACATAAGCACCCAGTTCACCACAGGAATGTACAGCTGGCCGCGCGTACGGCTCGGGTAGCGTACCTGCAGATGCGGCATCCAGTTCAAACCGGTCGCCTCGGACACCATGGTGTACGCGCCCGTGATGAGCGCCTGCGAGGCGATGATGCCCGCCACCACAGACAGAACCACAGCCACGTAGCGCACGGTTTCTGGCATCATCTGGAAGAATGGGTTCAGGTTTTCGATGGTCTGCACGGATACATTCGTCTGGTTCTGGATGATCCACTGGCCCTGGCCGAAGTAGTTCAGCATGAGGCAAATCTTAATGTACGGCCACGTGGCATAAATGTTCCCCCGGCCCACGTGTCCCATGTCCGAGTACAGCGCCTCGGCACCCGTGGTGGCCAGGAACACTGTGCCCATAATGGCCAGATGCGCGTGGTTATGCGGGTCTACGAGGTACTCGATGCCATAGAGCGGGTTCAGAGCCTCGAAGATGGTCCAGTCGCCACCGATGGCCATGACGCCCGTCACCGCCAGGAAGGTAAACCACACGAGCACCACGAGCCCGAAGACTTTACCGATGCTTTCCGTACCGCGTGACTGAATAAGGAAGAGGATGACGATGATGATGGTGGTAATGACGAGAGTCAGCGACTGGTTCTCCTCGAAGAGTCCCTCCAGTGGCGCCAGCGTCTTCAGACCTTCGACTGCCGAGGAGATGGACACGGCTGGCGTAAGCACAGAGTCCGCGAGGAATGCCGCGCCGCCCACCATGGCCGGAATCCACAGCCACTTCGCATAGCGCTTCACGAGGGAGAAGAGCGCGAAGATGCCGCCTTCGCCCTTATTATCGATGCGCATGGCGATGAACACGTACTTCACCGTGGTGATGAGCGTGACCGACCAGAACAAGAGGCTGAGCATGCCGAGCACCGCCGGACGGTCTGCATTCTGGATGCCGCCCTGGCCGCTCACGAAGGACTGCGCGAGGTAGAGTGGCGAGGTTCCGATGTCCCCGTACACCACGCCGAGCGCCACGATCATCATGCCCAGCGAGATTTTATCTTGGGACGTCTGCAGCTTCCTCCACCACCGTCCGAGCGGCGTGTATGCCTTCTTACTCTGCAGCTCGGCTGTGCGGCGCGCTTCTTCCTCCGCCAGGCGCTTGGCTTCTATCTCCTCCTCGGAGACGGCATGCTTATCTATCTTCGGCGCTTTCGTGATGCCTTCTGGCGGCAGAATGGCGCCGGTCTGGGCGAGGTCGAGCGCTATCTGATCAGCCGTGGTCGTGACGCGGATTTCCGCAGTTTGGCTTACTTTTTCGGCTTTTTCTGCTTCTGCCAATTCTCCCGCAGCCGCTGCGGACTCGCCCTGCGAGGACTGCGTCGCGTCCTGCGGGGTCTGATGGCTCTCAGCCGCGTCGTTCGACTGCTGCTCAGCCACACCCTTTGCTAAGTCCGCAAGACCAGAGTCTTGAGTATTATCTGCGCCTAATTCAGACACCATATATGATCTCCACCTGGTACCAGGATTTCTTTCCCTCTAGCTCACCGAAAGCTGTCGTCAGCGCGTGGGGTGCCACGTGCCGGTAATCATAAGTTTCTATTTTACACGCACATCTGCCCGTGGAGGGGCAGCACATACGGCAGGCCATATGCATCCACCGTATTCGTGAAGGTGAGGCGTGCAGTCTCCTCCTCGCTCAGACCGAGCACGTCAGCCATCACGCGGAGCGTGTACGGAGTCAGATACGAGGCATTCGTACGCCCGCGGTATGGCTCTGGAGTGAGGTAAGGCGCGTCCGTCTCTATGAGGATGTGGCGCCTGTCGAGGATGCGCAGTGCTTCACGCAGGCGTTCATTCGCCTTATAGGTGAGCGTGCCAGAGAAGCTCAGGTACCAGCCGTGCTCATTCGCTATCTCAGCCACAGCCGCATCTGCAGAGAAGGAATGAAAAACGGTACGTTCGGGAGCACCGTCTTTGAGGAGAATATCGATGACATCCTCGTGCGCATCCCTGTCATGAATCTGCAGAGCCAGGCCGAGTTCTTTCGCAAGCGAGATATGCGCACGGAAAGCCTCCCGCTGCGCTGCGCGAGCTTCCTCTCCCGTACGGAAGTAATCCAGCCCCGTCTCTCCTATGGCCACCACGTCGTCTGGACTCTGAGAAGCGAGCGCGTGCACGCGTGCGAGTGCATCCTCGAAACTGACGTCATGCCACGGTTTATAGCGCACGTCGAGTCCGTCTGGACCGCTGGCGCCTCGGTGACCGTGGAGCACGCTTTCGTTCGGATGGATGGCTATAGCTGCTTTCATAACGTCCGGATACTGCTTCGCGAGATTCACTGCGCGCTCGAGATTCGGCAGCTCGCAGCCCACATCCACCATATGCGCCACACCTACGGCCTGCGCGCGCTGAATGAGGCCTTCTACCCCGTACACGGGTACGTCAGGCATGTGGCGCTGGGCTGCCTGAGCGCTCATGGACATGGCGTACTGCACTACAGATGCGATGTGCGTATGGTTATCTATGATGGGCGCGGCAAGCCGTTCTGGAGCTTCTGCCCACGCTCTGCTTCTATGTTTTTTAGCCAATTCATCCTCTCCTTCGTTTGGCGCATAAAAAAGAGAAAGCCCGAGGGGAAACTCGGGCTTCAAGAGAGAAAGAGAAGAGGGGTTCAATTATCAGTGTTACCTGCCAGCTCTGTAAAAGCTGATGGTTACTATATAACCGCACCTTACTGGGCTAACCATGCGAAACACCTGAGGATTACCTGATGATTTTGTAAAGGTTTTGTGAAGCCCCGTCTCTTTCGCTCGTTTTACTTCTCTTCTAGCTTCGCCTTCTCTGCCTCAAAGCGTGCTTTTTCCTTCGCCTTACGCGCATCCAGCTCTGCCTGGAAGCGCTCGAGCTCTTCCTGAACAGCCTCCACTGGAATCTTCGCAAAGATAGGGGTCGGCTTCGCTATGGCAGTACCTGCCACGAGTGGCTCGCGCTGCCATGGGTGCACATTCTCACCGAGCGTATACGTGCCCGTGATGATAGGGTACGAGAAGTCTGGGTCATCCAGATCCGTCACTTCTTCGATGTGAGGAAGTGGAGAGAACGTACCCGTGCCTCCGAGAGTCTCCCAGACCTTCTGTGCAGAGTGTGGCAGGTATGGTGCCAGCAGGACGTTTATATCCATCACTGCCTGAGCAGCCGTGTAGAGAACGACGCCGAGACGCTCTGGGTCATCCTTAATCTTCCATGGCTCCATATCCGAAATGTACTTATTCACTTCACCTGCCAGACGCATAGCCTCATTCAGGCCAGCCTTCTGACGGTGGTTATGAATAAGCGTGCCCACAGTCTCGAAGCCCGCCTGAGTCGTGGCGAGGAGGTCACGCTCGCGATCGGTGAATTGACCTTCCGAAACAGCAGGAATCTCGCCGAAGTTCTTATGCAGAAGCGAGGCCACGCGGTTCACGAGGTTCCCCCAGCCGGACACCAGCTCGTCGTTATTATGACGCACGAACTGCTCCCAGGTGAAGTCCGAATCCGAGGTCTCCGGGCCGGCCACAGAAATGTAGTAGCGCACGGCGTCCACCTGGTAGCGCGCGAGGATGTCCTTCACATAGATGACGATGCCACGCGACGAGCTGAACTTGCGGCCTTCCATGGACAGGAACTCCGAGGAAACGACCTCCGTAGGCAGGTTCAGCGCGCCGAGGTCTCCCGGCTGGCCGGACTTATCCCCAGCACCGTTATATCCGAGCATCTCCGAAGGCCAGATCTGAGAGTGGAAAGTAATGTTATCCTTACCCATGAAGTAGTAGCTGAGAGCTTCAGGGTCATTCCACCACTTGCGCCACGCATCATCATCCCCACTGCGGCGAGCCCACTCGATGGATGCGCTCAAGTATCCTATGACAGCGTCGAACCAGACATAGAGCTTCTTATTCGGATTATCTATCCAGCCATCCACAGGCACAGGGATACCCCAGTCGATGTCACGCGTAATGGCGCGTGGCTTCACCTCGTTAAAGAGGCCTATAGAGAAGTTAATGACGTTCGTGCGCCATCCCTCACGGCTCTTCAGCCACGCGAGGTTCGCCTCAGCGAGAGCTGGAAGGTCGAGGAAGAAGTGCTCGGTCTCTTCGAAGCGTGGGGTCTCACCGTTAATCTTCGAGACTGGATTCTTCAGGTCTATAGGATCCAGCTCGTTACCGCAGTTATCGCACTGGTCACCGCGAGCACCGTCATATCCGCAGATAGGGCAGGTGCCTTCGATGTAGCGGTCTGGAAGTGTACGGCCTGTGGACGGGGAGATGGCCACCATCTGCGTGCCCTTATAAATGTATCCATTCTTCAGGCACTGCGTAAACATATCCTGCACCACGTGCTCATGGTTCTTCGTGGTGGTACGCGTAAAGAGGTCATAGCTCAGGCCCAGATCACACAGATCCTTCGAGATGACACGGTTATAGCGGTTCGACAGCTCCTGCGCCGTCACACCCTCGGCATCCGCCTGCACGAGGATAGGGGTGCCGTGTTCATCGGTTCCGGACACCATGAGAACATCGTTCCCCGCCATGCGCTCATAGCGCGCATACACGTCCGAAGGAACACCGAAACCCGCCACATGACCGATGTGGCGTGGACCGTTGGCATAAGGCCAAGCTACTGCTACTAATACATGACTCATGCTCTCGATTATCCCTAAGCGAGCCGACATTAAGGGCTTTATATGGAAGTTATCCACGAGCCTCGGCGTTTTTTCACATCCTTGCACATCCGTCCACATCAGCCCTTTGTGAGCAGATGTGGATACGTGCTCATCTTATCCACAATGACACGGTTATCCACAGCTCTCTTTCACTCGATTTTCCCTCTCCGTCGAAGTGGGATAAGGTATCCGCATGACTGAATCACTGATGCTTCCTCAGGGCGAAGCCATGCCTCAAGCAGCTCTCGAACTCGAAAGCGAAAACGCACATGCCAGCCGCCTAAAGACAGAGCCAAAGCCAGACCATGCTGCGAATACCACACTGAGCGCGCACACGTACCGCCAGCTCGGCGAGCTCTCACGCCTCAGTGAAAGCCAGCACATCCGTACGGCTAGGGAAGATGCACGGCTACGTGATGCGACGAGCATCGTGGAATTCGACGAGTCGAGCACCACACCCGCCTCTTTCGCTCAGAATCAGGTAACGAGCGACGACGTACTGAATATCCTCGAGCCTCCCGTACAGCGCAGTCCACTCGTGCGTGCGTGTGATTTCCCCGGCCCCATGTGTCTGACGCATCTGGCTCTCGCACACATTCTCACACCGCTAGGAGAAGGCACCTACTACCTCTCACGTTTTAATGACACGATAGAGCTGAGAGCACGCGTCGTGCGTGAGATTATCCCCTTCGGATCCATAGCATCCGGCATGCTCGCTGCCTGGATATGGCTCGGAGGAGCATTCCCGGACCATATAGACATAGCACGGGATAACCACTACCGCTCTATCCTCTTCGGACGCGATGTACGCGTGACCACGCGGCAAATCCACAGTTCATTCCTCGTGGATTTTTCGCACTTCCTCACCACGACTCCTCTGCGCACAGTCTGTGATCTCGCGTGTAGCGAGGATACGCGCGCGTCACCCGCTCACATCAGCGCAGTCATATCCCAGCTCATTATGGAGTTTCGCATTACTGAGCATGAGTGTCTCGAGCTTCTGCGCAGTAATACGCGTCAGCCACGGTATACGCGAGGTATGAATCTTATTCTGCGCGTTTTCGCTGCTATCCAGCGAGAGACGCTCGCTCACGCCACGCGAGCGGAGTCCACCGCGTCCCAGTCTGCGCTCGATGAGGCGACAGCAGAAGCGAAGGAGTTTAGTCATGACAGCCTCACGCTTGCCTAGGTTTTACCCCGGCAGTCCGCCGCCTCGTCCCCCGCTTATACTCACGCCTCGCGTGGCTACTGATCCTGCGACGAGCGAGAAAGTCCTGTGGTTTATAGCGCGCCACATCCCCGAACTACGCTTCTGGCTCGTGGCGAACGAAAGCGCGAGTCCGGCGCTGCTCGAGTATATATCCCAGGCCGGTGGCCCACGCGTAAAGGAGGCATTCCATGTTCTGTTTAGCGCTCTAGAAGGCTAGACCGCTTACTCCTTCATGCTCAGCACGCACGCGTAGACGTCTTTGCGCGAGACGAGTGAGCCGTCGGGCAGCGGATGCTCGGATACCACCTGTGTGATGGCGTCCTTTATGCGCATGCCTTCTTTTCGAGCTATGGAGAGAGCTTTTTCTGCCAATTCTTCCACACTCAAAACGGCCCCTCCCGCAGCTTGAACCGCCTCCTGTTCGGATGCTCCCGCGATGACGAGGACTATCTCGCCACGAGGAGGATCATTCACCACGCCTTCGAGGATATCCCCTATGCTTCCGCGGCGTACTTCTTCGAAGTCTTTCGTCAGCTCACGAGCCAGAGCCATAAGGCGATTTTCTCCGAAAACCTCCGCGAGGTCGCGCATCGTCTCTTCGATGCGATGTGGCGTCTCATAGAGGACGATAGTCCTCATCTCGCCCGAGAGCATACGTAGCTTCTTCACACGGTCCGCATGCTTACGTGGCACGAAGCCTTCATAACAGAAGCGGTCCGTAGGCAGGCCAGACAGGGCGAGCGCGTCCAGCACAGCAGACGGGCCAGGCGCACATGTCACAGGAAGTCCACGCTCTATGGCGCGGCGGACTATGGCTAAGCCTGGATCATTAATAGTAGGCATACCCGCATCCGAGACGACCAGCACCGTAGCTCCCGACTCGACCTCGTCGAGCAGAGGGTCCGCCTTACCACGCTCATTATGGTCGTGGTACGCTACCACGCGCCCGGAAACGTGCACGTCCAGCCTGCGCGCGAGGTCATAGAGGCGGCGAGTGTCCTCCGCCGCCACGATGTCTGCCTCCTCAAGCAGACGCACGAGACGCGCTGACGCATCCTCAGTATTCCCTATAGGCGTGGCAGCCAGAACGACCCGGCCAGAAAAAGCAGTCACATCTTCACTAGTCATATGTCTAGCGTACTACCACGCGTACTACTAGCCGCACGCTCGTTTATGGGGAAAATGTTCACATTCTCTTCTTTTCCTTACCCTCGTTCGCCCGCGTGCTTTACACTGAAAGTACATTTCATCTACAGGCCCCCTCATACAGGACCTAGGAGAATCATGGGAATCATTAATTTCTTTATCGAGCTTTTGAAGAATCCACGCGCGGCCATAGCCGGATGGATAGCCATGGGACTGGCGCCTACATACGCGTTCATCTTCCTTATCATCTTCGTGGAAACGGGCGTAGTCTTTATGCCGTTCCTTCCAGGAGACTCTCTGCTCTTCGCAGCTGGTTACTTTGCGGCGGACCATAACGTGGGCGGCGGCATGTCCCTGTTTATTCTGCTGCCTATCGTATGGATAGCGCCTATTCTGGGCGATCAGTGTAATTACTTCATCGGTCACTTCTTCGGACGCCGCATCGTGGAGTCTGGAAAAGTGAAAGCTATGACTCCTGAGCGCATCGCGAAGACCGAAGCCATGATAGAAAAGTGGGGACCTCTGGCAGTATTCCTCGGGCGCTTCTTCCCGTTCATCCGTACTTTCATGCCATTTATTTCTGGACTTTCCGGCATGAGCTGGAAGCGCTTCACTCCGTTCAGCATCTTCGGCGGACTCGTGTGGAGCTCCCTGTTCACGCTGCTCGGCTACTTCTTCGGTGGGATTCCATTCGTACAGACGCACTTCGAGCTGGTCATCGTGGCCATCCTGCTCGTCTCGCTCGCCCCTACACTGGTAGCTGCCGTACGCGGACTACTGAACCGTAAGAAGAAAAATTAAGACACGACTTGCATAGATGGCGTTACGCGTGTATATAATATAACTCGCGTAACGCATTCGGGGCTATAGCGCAGTTGGTAGCGCGTTTCGTTCGCATCGAAAAGGTCGGGGGTTCGACTCCCCCTAGCTCCACTTGAGGTTCGCCCATTCATTCCACCGGGCGGACCTCTTTTACTTTTTCAGAACGGCAGTTGTATTCAGAGCGTTATGTGTAAGTCATCTCATTTTCGTAGCTCAACGGAGCAAAATCTCACTCAAACTGAGATGACTTACACATAACGCCCCACATCACGTCATTATTTCCCGCGCACAGACCTCACGCCCTGCCATAGCAGTACCACGAGTATGACCACAGCAGCGAGCAACCCCACGAGGGATCCTGCAAACAGCAGTCCTATGTACAGCGCAGCAGCTCCGAGCGCGACCACTCCATAGTGGTACCACGCGGATTGGCGCGGCCTGAGCACCCAGGCACTGACGACGAGGTCCGCGCTGGCAGCGATTCCAGCCCCAGTGACGAGCAATGGCATGAGCACTGCGAGCGCGAGGAGCACCCACCCCAGAACCGTCAGAGACCAGAATGTGCGCGCATCAGCACGGTAGCGCATGCGTGCCTGGCACTGCGCGTAGACCTTATTCACGTGCCGCAGCGTATCTGTATCCATGACATTATGCGCGAAGACGATGTCGGAGAGTTTATCTGCTTCGGCATATTTCTCTGCCCAGGCCTGCCGCAGTGCAGCATCCCGCTCCGTGCGCACATGCGTAGAAGCGAGGACGAGAAAGTCGAGCAGCTCATCAGGTCGGGACGGGACGACGAGACTCGTTATTTCGGATGCAGACGTCATGAAGATCCCCTCTACTTCCCGAGGAATCCGGCTATGTCCTCGAGGGTGAGGCCAGTGTAGTCGCGGATGAATTGGGAAGCGAGGCCGAGCTCACGCGCATCGATGCTCGAATACCCAGTCACGGACACCCAGGACGCGCCAGACGCACCCGCCGCGGTCAGCCCCGGCACGGAATCTTCGAAAATAAGGCAGTCCGCGATGTCCACACCCAGCTGAGAAGCCGCGTACAGATACGGCTGCGGGCTCGGCTTATGCTCCACGGGCGTCTCGTTACAGACGTACCCAGCGAAAGCTCCCGCCGGCGCCTGCTCGACGAGGTTCCGCGCCATAGGCTTCGGCGAACTCGTCACGAGGTACTGCGGAACGCCCGCGTCACGCAGCATCTCAAGAACACTATACACGCCATTCGTCCACGGAAGCGCCTCCACTTCCTTCCGGTACACGTACGCGACCATAAAATCGATAACGTCCTGCGCACTCATGCCCGGAACGCCCGCCTGCTTCAGCATGAAGTCCGCCACGAAAGCCAAAGAGCTCCCCTGCAGCGTCCCCGCGACCTCAGGATCCCAGACCTTTCCCGCGCGCGCGAGAAGCTGCGCCTCGCTTTCACCCCAGTACGGCTCGGAGTTAATGAGAGTTCCGTCCATGTCCCACAGGACGGCGGCAGGCAGGCGGTCCGACTGCTTCACCGTGCCGTCCGCGTTCCCGTCCGCGTTCGCCCTGCCGTCCGCCAGACCGCCCTGTAACTCAGAATTAGCCATTTTTATTCCCTTATTTCTCGACAAATTTTTATTTTCGCCACGAACGATAATACTGTATTCCCCGCGAAATTAGGGCAGAGGGCATGGAAGACTAAAGATTAGGACAGCGCACTACGCCTGTCGAGATACACACAGACACACACCCAGTACACGATACTGACTAGATAAAGGAGTTTCATCATGGCTAAGATTCTCATGGTTCTCGGTTCCCTGCATAAGAATGGTTTCCAGGAGCAGCTCGCGAAGGAGATCGAAAAGCAGATCGGCGACCGCGCTGAAGTGTCCTTCCTTGATTACAAGGACGTTCCATTCATGAACCAGGACATCGAGTTCCCAGCCCCAGCGTCCGTAGAAGCTGCTCGTGAGGCATTCAAGGCTGCTGATGGCGTATGGTTCGTCACCCCTGTGTATAACCACACCACGTCCCCTCTGACTCTGAACCTGCTCGACTGGCTCTCCCGCCCACTCGAGGTGAACGTGCGTGAGACCGCTGTGTCGAACGGCGTGAAGGTGACCTTCTCCTCTGCTTCTGCTCCTGGCGCTTACACCGAGATGTTCGCTGATGTCGTGAAGCTCGCGAACCAGATAGGCATGGACGTGCTCGACGCTCCTCTGTTCGGCCACGGCCTGACCGGCGAGTGGATGACCGGTGAGCTGGCTCTGGATGAGGCTGCACACGAGGCTATCGAAGCGCAGATTACTGCTTTCCTCGCTAAGATCGCCGAGTAAGGCTTCGTAGCTTTTCGCTTTTATCGTTCGGCCGCGCGTTTTCCGTTTTTTCGGGACGCGCGGCCAATTTTCGTATTATGGAGGTTTTCAGTCCGGGTGGCTGCTGGATGAAGAATGATCTGTTATGCGTTTATGCGCACACAGCACTTACTTCATGCGCACGCGCACCTTAATGGCCTTACGCTCATCCATAGCCTTGTATCCCTCGGCAATGTCCTCGAGGTCCACGGTCTTCGTGAAGACCTTACCTGGATGAATCTCACCCTTATAAATGAGGTCCACAAACTCTGGCAGGTACTTGCGCACTGGAGCCGGGCCACCCATGAGGTGAACTTCGCTGAAGAAGAGCTGTCCACCGTCGAGCTGAACGCCGTGAGCCACGCCCACGTATCCCACATATCCGCCAGGGCGGCATGCGCTGATGGCCTGCATCATGGATTCCTGCGTGCCCACGGCTTCGATGACACCATCTGCGCCTACTCCGCCGGTCATCTCCTTAATCTTCGCTACGCCAGCTTCACCGCGTTCTTCTACGATGTCCGTAGCGCCGAATTCCTTCGCCAGAGCCTGACGGTCAGCGTGACGGCTCATGGCGATGATGCGCTCTGCACCCAGCTGCTTCGCAGCCAGCACAGCGCTCAGACCTACAGCACCGTCACCCACGACCACGATGGTCTTTCCAGGACCAGCCTGAGCTTCGTCCGCTGCGAACCAGCCAGTTCCCAGCACATCCGAGGCTGCAGTGAGGTCTGCGAGCTGCTCTTCCGTAGGCTCGCCAGGCATGACCACGAGAGTACCGTCTGCCTGCGGAATGCGCACATATTCTGCCTGTGCAGCGCCCACGAAACCGCCGTGCATGCAGCGGCTCGGGTAGCCCGCTTCACACACTGGGCAGGTATTATCCGAAAGGCAGAAGCTACCGATGACGTAGTCACCCACCTTCACATTTTCGACGGATGCGCCCACTTCTTCCACGATGCCCACATACTCGTGGCCCATGGTGCGTGGGCCGTTCTGCTCGCCTTCCAGACCGCGGTATGGCCACAGATCCGAACCACACACGCAGGTGGAGATGACCTTCAGGACAGCGTCCGTCGAGTCCACGACGCGTGGCTTCTCGGCTTCTTCCACGCGTACATCGCCTGGACCGTACATGAATGTCGCTTTCATACGATTATCCTCTTTTCTGTATCAAGTCGTTTCCATTATAAAAGAGCCGTGCGTTCTCTCGGAGCGAATATATCCAGAACGCGAAAATTGGACAGCGAAAAGACCGCCGTTCGTCCACTGAGCGGTGCTAGACTGGGCATATCTTTTATTATGACCAATTCTCCCTTTAGCGACGCCTGTGGTAGTGGGAAAATTGGCCTTCAGAAACGAGACAGAGAGGAGAGAAATGGCGCATTCGAACACTCACACACCAGCGGACAGCCGCGAAAATCTCGATGCACGCGAACGCGCGGCGCTCGACCAGGCCGAGCTCGCCATGCGGCATCTCGAGGAAAATAACGGGTACGGGGACGGCGACGGCTCTACGCGCGACTACCTGGTTCTGTTTAAAAGCCTACGCGAGTATAAGGCGGCGGCCATCGCCACGCCTATCTTCGTGGGACTCGAAGCCGTCTTCGAAGTGCTCATCCCTACCATGATGGCCTTCCTCATCGACGACGGTCTGACGAAGCAGGACATCTCTGCAGTCTGGAAGTGGGGCGGCATTCTGCTCGCAGTATCGCTCGCCTCGCTCGCTTTCGGCATCATCGCCGGACGCACGGCAGCGCGCGCAGCTACAGGTCTGTCGCGAAACCTCAGGCATGACATGTTCGAGAAGGTGCAGAACTTCTCCTTTACGAACATCGACCGTTTCTCGTCCGGATCGCTCGTCACGCGTCTGACCACAGACATTACGAACGTGCAGAACTCCTTCCAGATGCTCATCCGCGTGGCTTTCCGCGCCCCACTGATGGTCATCTTCGCCTGGTTCTTCACCTTCCGCACGAGCCCGAGCATCTCGCTGGTCTACCTCATCCTTATTCCTGTGGTGGGCGGCACTCTCATAGCCATCGCCGCGAGCGTGCACCCTATCTTCGTGCGTGTCTTCCGCATCTATGACCGCTTGAACTCGAATGTGGAAGAGAACCTCCACGGCGTGCGCGTGGTGAAGTCCTTCACCCGCGAAGAGCATGAGAATACGAAGTTTACGTACATCTCCCAGGCCATTTATAACTTCTTCGTGAAGGCTGAAATGCGCCTGACCTTCTTTAACCCAGTGCTCACGGGCGCCATTTACGTGGCCATGCTCGTGCTCAGCTGGATGGCTTCTCAGCAGATCGTCGCCTCGGGGAATAACGCGGCTCTCGGCCTGACCACGGGTGACTTCACGTCCCTGATCACCTACACGCTGCAGATTATGATGGCGCTCATGATGGTCTCCTTCGTGTTCATCATGATCATCATCTCTCGCGCATCGGCGAGCCGTATCGCCGCAGTGCTGACCGAAGAGTCCACGGTGACCACGCCAGAAAACGCCCTCACTGAAGTGGCAGATGTCTCCATCCGCTTTAAGGATGTCTCCTTCCGCTACTCGGAAGGCTCGGAAAAGGATGTGCTCTCGCACATCGACCTCGACATCCCATCGGGCTCTACCGTGGGCATCGTGGGCGGAACGGGTTCGGCGAAGTCCTCGCTCGTCCAGCTCATCCCACGCCTGTATGATGCCACGGAAGGCTCCGTGCGTGTGGGCGGCCGCGACGTGCGTAACTATGACCTCGACGTTCTGCGTAACGAAGTGGGCATGGTGCTGCAGAAGAATATCCTCTTTAGCGGAACCATCGCGGAGAACCTGCGCTGGGGTAACCCTACTGCCACGGACGAGGAAATCCGCCACGCAGCGAAGCTCGCCTGCGCAGACGAGTTCATCGACCAGTTCCCAGACGGATATGAGTCGCGCGTGGAGCAGGGCGGTTCGAACTTCTCCGGCGGTCAGAAGCAGCGTCTGTGCATAGCGCGCGCACTGCTGAAGAAGCCGAAGGTGCTCATTCTGGATGACTCCACGTCTGCAGTGGACACGAAGACGGATGCCAGCATCCGTACCGCTTTCGCGCAGGAGATCCCCGATACTACGAAGATCATCATAGCCCAGCGCATTAGCTCGGTAGAGCATGCCGACCAGATCATCGTCATGGATAATGGCCACATTCTGGATCATGGCACGCACGAGCAGCTTATGGAAACCTGCGAGGAGTACCGCTCCATCGCCCAGTCTCAGGCAAAGGGAGGTGCCATCGATGAGTAAGACGAGTAAGACCAGTACAAAGCGCGAAGGTCTCGCAGGACGTGATGGTCGCGAAGGACGTGACGAACATAAAGGACGCGAAGGCGCCGCTCCAGGCACGCTCAAGCGCCTGCTGAAGATTCTCGCTGAGGGGAACGGACTGGCCCTGTCCGCCGTCCTCGTGTGCATCATCATCACCGCTATAGCGAACGCGAGCATGGCTCTGTTCGTGCAGACGCTCATCGATAACTACATCATGCCGCTCATCGGCCAGGTGAACCCTGACTTCGTGCCACTGGCACAGATGCTCAGCATGATGGCACTCGTCTTCGCAGCGGGCGTCATTTCGAACCTCATCTATGCACGCATCCTCGTGAAGATAGAGCAGGGTACGCTGAAGAAGATCCGCGACACCATGTTCGAGCACATGCAGAAACTGCCTGTCCGCTTCTTCGACACGCACCAGCATGGTGACATCATGAGCTTCTACACGAATGATACGGACGTGCTGCGCCAGGCCATCTCGCAGTCTCTGCCAGCCGTCTTCTCCTCGCTCGTGTCCATGCTCGCCGCCCTGGTAGCCATGTTCTACCTGAGTGTGCCGTTCGCGCTGGGAACGCTCGTATATACGGCTCTTATCGTGCTCGTTATCCGTTTCATTACGTCCACTTCCGGCCGCTTCTTCGTCAAGCAGCAGAAGGCGCTCGGCGAAGTAAACGGTTTCATCGAAGAGGCGATTAACGGCCAGAAGGTCATTAAGGTCTTTACGCATGAAGAAGCGACGCAGAAGCAGTTCGACGAGGAGAACGATAAGCTCTTCCACTCAGCTCTCGTGGCGAATTCGTACGGTAACGTGACTATGCCGGTCGTGGGTAACCTCGGCTACCTGCTGTACGTCATCATCGCCCTCGTGGGCGCGTATGCGAGCCTGAACGCCTTCCCGAACTTCGGTCTGAACGGCTCGTCCGCGCTGACCATCGGTACGCTCGTGTCCTTCCTGACTCTGTCGCGTAGCTTCATTAACCCGATAGGCCAGATATCGAACGAGTTTACGATGATTATGCTCGCTCTGGCCGGCGCGTCGCGTATCTTCACGCTTCTGGATGAGCCAATTGAATCAGATCACGGAACGGTCACTCTCGTGAACGCGACGATGAAGGCAGACGGCACCATCACAGAAGCCTCCAAGCAGACGAATACGTGGGCATGGAAGGTCCCAGAAGACGTCCATCTGCGCGAAGACGTAGCGAAAGTCTACGAGGCCTCGCACGGCTCGCGCTCAGCCGTATCCAGCCGACCAGTGGACGCCGCGCACTCTACAGCTCTGACTGAACTCGTGGGCAGCATCTCAGCCGAAAGCACACAGTCGCGTAATGCCATGCAGGGCGCGGATGCACGCGCGTCTCAGGATGCGCGCGACTCTCGCTCCTCTGCCTACCGCTACTCGCTCGTACGCGGAGACATCCGCTTCACGAATGTGGACTTCAGCTATAACCCAGAGCGTGAAATCCTCCACGACATCACGCTGTACGCAGAGCCGGGCCAGAAGGTGGCTCTCGTGGGCGCGACGGGTGCCGGTAAGACCACCATCACGAACCTCGTGAACCGCTTCTACGACATCCGCTCCGGCGAGATCCTCTACGATGGCATCGACATCGCGGACATTAATAAGACCGACCTGCGCCGAAGCCTGGGCGTAGTGCTGCAGGACGTAAACCTTTTCACGGGTACCGTCATGGATAACATCCGCTACGGTAAGCTCGACGCTACAGACGACGAGTGCATCGACGCGGCGAAACTGGCAAACGCAGACGGCTTCATCCGCATGCTTCCACAGGGATACGACACCGTGCTCTCCGGAGACGGCAGCGGCCTGTCCCAGGGACAGCGTCAGCTTATCTCCATCGCCCGCGCTGCAGTGGCAGATCCTCCAGTGATGATCCTCGACGAAGCTACCTCCTCCATCGATACACGTACCGAGGAAATAGTTCAGGCTGGTATGGATGCGCTTATGGAAGGCCGCACGGTCTTCGTCATCGCGCACCGCCTGTCTACAGTACGCAACTCCGATGTGATTATGGTTATGGATCACGGACGCATCATAGAGCGTGGAAACCATGAGCAGCTCATAGCCCAGAAAGGTCAGTACTACCAGCTGTACACGGGAGCGTTCGAGCTCGAGTAGTGTAGGTCTGTAGTGTAGGTCTGGTGGGAAAGGCCGGGGACCGAGGCCGAGGCCGGGTGTCGTGCATGTGCGCGACGCCCGGCTTTTTGCTTTGTGTGTGTGGGGGGGGGAGGTGGGCGTCGGGAGGCGAGGCAGGATGCGTTGTGTGTAAATCGTCTCACGCGCGACGCTCGAGACCGGAAAAATCCTAAAAAGTGGGTGCAGAAGTGAGATGATTTACACACAACGCGCGGTGCTCGACTGCTTTCAGTCACTTTTGGGCTAATCCCGACGTCTTCTCCGAGGTAGCTCGGCACTTTAGGGCTAATCCCGACGCCCGACCTCGCCACCCACGCAGACCCCCACCACGAAAACCCAGCATTTAAGCCAATCTGCAGATTCCGACCCCAGCCGACCGGGGGCGCGCGTCGGGATTAGCCCTAAAGTGCACGAAGCCAGAAAAGCGACCGTCGGAATAGGCCCGAAAGTGCGCGTGCGGCCCGCTCAGGATGCTCTGGCTGAGGGAAGGGGATGCGTTGTGTGTAAATCGTCTCACGCGCGACGCTCGAGACCGGAAAAATCCTAAAAAGTGGGGGCAGAAGTGAGATGATTTACACACAACGCGCGGTGCTCGACTGCTTTCAGTCACTTTAGGGCTCATCCCCCCGCCCCGCCAGAGCGAAAATTGCCCCACGCGCCACACCCGCGCACCCCGCCCACGAACGCACAAAAAAGGAGAGCGTACACGGACGACCCGCGCGCGCTCCCCAAACCAAAGCAAAAAGCCAGAAAACCCAGCCTTACTTCTGCCAGCCCACGTTCTCCGGCAGCGTGGTCTTAAAGCCGGACGGACCCCAGTTCGCCAGACCCTTCGTCACAGCCGTAAACTTCGGCGAGATGCTGATAGGAATGGAGCCGAACAGCTTCAAAGCAGCCTTTTCCGCCTTATTTGCAGCCTTCACAGCCTCGAGCTGATCTGGAATGGTTCCTGGAACCTGAGCCAGCTTATCCACCTCATCACTGCCGATGAAGGAGTAGTTGCTCTCGGACTTCGAGCCGTACAGCTGCGTAATGTTCACCTGGCCCCATGGCGAGTTCGACTGCCAGGCCATAGGAAGTACTTCGTAGTCGCCATTATTCACGGTATCCGAGAACTTCGAACCGTCGCGGTTTTCGAGCGTTACCTTAATGCCCGCAGCCTTCATCATCTGAGCGAAAGCCTTCGCCATATTCGTCTGAACGGCGGAGTCGCTGAAGTAGGTGTAGCGGATGTCGAGAGTCTTTCCGCCCTTCGCGTAGTAGCCGTCCGAACCCATCTTATATCCGTCTGATTCGAGGGTAGCCTTCGCGCCCTTCGTATCTACCTTCTTCGCCTCTTCTGGAAGATTATTCTCATAGCCTTCTTCGTAGACTGGGAAGACTTCCGAGCCTGGCTCTTCTGGCGTCCAGTTCAGGCCCTGGAAACGAACCTTATTCATGGTCTCGCGGTCGAAGGCCTGGACCACGGCCTTACGCACAGCGTCATCCTTCAGGTGCTCGCTCTTACCATTCAGCATATAGACGGCCACAGCGTTATCGTAGCCGAGGCGGATCTGAATGTCCTTGCGGGACTTCACGGTCTGGAGGGTGTTATTATTCGAGAAGTCGGTAGCGTCGAGCTCGCCGTTCTTAAAGGCGTTTACTTCTGCGGTGGCCTCCATGTACTTCACGACCACCTTATCCAGCTTTGGCTTGTTACCCCACCACTTTTCGTTCCGCACGAAAGTGACAGAATCCTTATCCGCAGACTGCACGGTGAATGGGCCAGCGCCCCACTCAGGGTGTGGGTTATCTATCCAGCCATTCGTGTACGTGTTCGCATCCAGCGCCTGTGGAGGATACAGGCTCGTAAACAGGCTCTCCCATGGGTAGAATGGCTGCTTAAAGGTGACCACTGCTTCCTTCGCAGTAGCGCCCTGAGTGACGGACTCGATATCTTCGAAACCTTCCGTAGACGCTGGCGAGTAGTTCGCATCCTGGCCGTTCATGACCTTCCACGTGGACTCGAAAGCAGTCCAGTCGAAGTCTGTGCCGTCATTCCACTTCGCCTGGTCGTTCAGGGTGAACTTAATGGTCAGAGGATTCTCACTGGTCTTCTCCACCTTCGTGATGTAATCCTTATTCCACGTGAGGTTACCCTTCAAGTCGAGCGTGGCTACCTGTGGCATGTACCAGCTCCACAGCATGGACATGTAGCCGGTATTACCTTCCACAGACATGGAGTTCCAGTTCGGCGTGTAGGTGGTGGCTATGTTCAGCGTGCCGCCGTCCTTCACGTTATCGCGGTCCTGCGTATTATCGTAGGCCTTCGTCTTCGACGGCATAGGGTATGCGCCCTTATAATCCGCCTCGAAGCCGGATGCTGGCTCTTCAGCACCCTCTGCCTGGTTCGCTCCGTTTGATCCTGCACCGCATCCAGCCAGCGCCAGTGCGAGCGCGGTTACAGCTGCGGTGGATGAGATGAGTTTCTTCCATCCTAACTCTCTCATATCTCTCCTTTTCTCGTGATTCTTCCTCTGCTTCGTCAGCAAGACTCACTCTCGTGTGCGCTCACGGATGCAGAGAGCTATAGCGACTCGTGGTCGCGTAAGCTCGTACGTGCGTAAGCTCGCAGTCACCCACTCGGGCAGTTCTCGCATCCGAGTGAAGAATCTTTGTTCTATTATGAGAAATCTTCTCTCTTATGCCACGTTAGTCCAGTGGCACGCTACTATGCGGTCGGTGTTTCGCTCTGTGGACAGAGAATCTGCAAATCCTGCAGACACAGCGCCCTCAGACCCTGCAGCGCCACCCACGAGGGATGGACGCTGCGTATCACACACACGCTTTTGCTCCTCGCTCAGCTGCTTATACAGCGGGCAGCGAGAGGCGAACGCACAGCCTTCTATCTTTTCCGTAGGGCTCGGCAAGTCCCCGTCGAGGATGATGCGCTCACGCTGGCGCTCATACTCCGGGTCTGGCACCGGTACTGCGCTGAGCAGTGCCTTCGTGTACGGGTGCTGCGGATGATCGAAGACCTCATCCACATCTCCCGCTTCGACGATGTGCCCCAGATACATGACGGCCACACGCGAGGCGAGATGCCGCACTACGGACAGGTTATGCGCGACGAAGAGGTACGCCACGCCGAGTTTATTCTGCAAATCTTCCAGCAGATTCAGCACACCGGCCTGAATGGACACATCCAGTGCGGATACTGGCTCATCGAGCAGGATGAGACGCGGGTTTACTGCGAGCGCACGCGCTATGGCTATGCGCTGGCGCTGCCCGCCCGAGAACTGGTTCGGGAAGCGGTCCACCTGGTCCGGCTTGAGCCCCACGAGCTCCATGAGCTCGCCGATGCGCGTGTTAATCTCCTGCTTGCTCATGCCGAGCACTTTCAGCGGTTCGGCGAGAATGTCATAGATAGGCAAGCGTGGATCCAGCGAGCTCATAGGGTCTTGGAAGACATACTGCACCTTCTCGTGGAGCATCTGGCGCTCTTTACGACTCATTTTCGCCGCCACGTCTGTGCCGAAAAGCTCGATGCTCCCCTGCTCCGGTGCGGCCAGATTCATAACCTGCAGCAGCGTGGTGGACTTACCCGAGCCCGACTCGCCCACGAGGGCCACAGTCTCGCCTTCACGGATATCCAGGCTCACGTCATTTACGGCATACACCGTACCCACGCGCCTGCGCAGGAATCCGCCGCCACTGACGCTGAAGGTCTTGGTGAGGTGTTCCACGTTCAGCACCATCTGACGCTGCTCGCGCGGCACATCCGCGAAGATGGATGGGATGGATTCTTCCATGCCATAGACGTCGCGGAAGGTCATGTGCTGGGCGAGGATTTCGCCCGCGCGATAGCACGCGACGCGATGCGCCTGTGCGGTCTCGGAGCCCACGCCCAGCTCCCCTATCTCTTCCATCTGCGGCTCGCCCGCACGGCATATATCCGCGGCCATAGGGCAGCGATCCGCGAAGGAACAGCCTTCTGGCAGGTTCACGAGGTTCGTCGGCGAGCCTGGGATAGGCACGAGTCGAGCATTTTTCGCCTGGTCCGGGCGTGGCACAGCGCCGAGCAGCCCCATGGTGTACGGCATGACAGGATGGGAGAAAATCTCCCCCACAGATGCATGCTCCACCGGCCGCCCTGCATACATGACGATGATGTCATCCGCGATGGATGCCACCACGCCGAGATCATGGGTGATGAAGATGAGCGCAGCGCCCGTTTCTTTCTGCGCGGTGCGCAGCACGTCGAGAATCTGCGCCTGAATGGTCACGTCCAGCGCAGTGGTCGGCTCGTCCGCTATGATGACGTCAGGATTATTCGCTATGGCCATCGCTATGACCACCCTCTGGCGCATACCGCCGGAGAAATGGTGCGGGAAGGCGTTCAGGCGCTGCTCGGCGTTCGGGATGCCCACGAGAGTGAGCAGCTCCACGCTGCGAGCGCGCACCTCGTCCTCGCTCATGTCTGGGTTATGCGTCACGAGTGCTTCACGCATCTGCTGGCCGATGGTATAGACCGGGGTGAGCGCGGAGAGCGGATCCTGGAAGATCATGGCTATGCGCTTGCCGCGCAGCTCGCTCATCTGAGCATCCGTCTTCTCGAGCAGGTTCTCGCCCTCGAAGTCTATGCGTCCTTCCACGTGTGCGTTCGAGTCCAGCAGCCCCATAATGGCCATGGAGGTGACCGATTTACCCGAGCCGGACTCGCCCACGATGCCGAGCGTCGTTCCACGCTTGAGGTCGAAGCTGATGCCGCGGACCGCGTGCACGGTTCCAGCTTCGGACGCGAAGTTTACGCGCAGGTCGTGTACGGACAGTATGGTGTCATGCGTTTTTCGAAAACCGTTCATCCTCGTCCTCCTTATGCTGCTTTTCCGGCCGAGCGCGAATATGGGTCAATTGCATCTCTAAGCCCATCGCCGATCATCTGAACGGAAAACGCCAGAATGATGAGCACGGCTGCCGGGATGGCCAGAACCCACGGCTGCGTAACGATGACGCTCTGCCCTTCGTTCAGGATGGTGCCCAGCGACGTATCTGGCGCCTTAATGCCCAGGCCCAGGAAGCTCAGCGTCGTCTCCGCAGACACGGTGGACACCACGCCCAGAACGGTGTTAATGACGAGAACCGAGCCGAGGTTCGGAATAAGGTGACGCAGAATGACGGTAAACGGCCGCACACCCATGAATTTCGCCGCACGCACGTAGTCGCGCTCACGAATGCTCATGGTGATGGTCCTCAGGACACGCGCGAGACCCACCCAGCCGAAGATGGTCAGGCCGATGGTCAGCCACAGCCAGCCCGACGTACCGCCCGCCGAGCGCACGAGGATAGCCACGAGGAGCGTGGACGGCACCACGAGCAGCATGTCGAGCACCCACATGCCCACTTTCTCCGTCAGCCCTTCGAAGTAGGCGATGCCCACGCCGTAGACCGCCGCGATGAAGGTGCTCAGGATGGAGCTCAGGAAGGCGATGGTCAGCGACCGCCCCAGACCGCGTACAACCATGGCGTACAGGTCTCCGCCACCGTCCGTGGTACCGAAGTAGTGGTCAGAGTTCGGCGGGACTCCGAGGGATGCGAAGTCCAGATCCTCATAGTTCCAGTGCGTGAGCATACCGCCGAAAGTGGCCCACAGCACGAGCAGCAGCAGGATGACGAGTCCCGCCACCGCAGACGGCCGGCGCATGAAGCGGCGCGCGTAGAGCGTGAAGCGTCCGGTGCGCTTGATGGATTCCGTTTTTTCTTCTTGTTCTGCCAATTTCCTCACCTCTAGTTCAATCGAATCCGAGGGTCGAGCCACGCTGCGACGATGTCCGCGAGGAGAGCACCCACCAGCGTGCACACGCCGGAGAATGCGGCGATGGCCACAGTGCCATTAATGTCATTCTGTCCTATGGTGGTCACGAAGTAGCGGCCCAAGCCGTTAATGGCGAAGACAGATTCTGTGACGGTGGCACCGGTGAAGACGCCTGCGATAGAGAACGCCACAGACTGTGCCGTAGGAATGAGTGAGTTCCTCAGGGCGTGACGGCGAATGGCCTGATTCAGGGTCAGACCCTTAGCGCGAGCCGTGCGCACGTAGTCTGCATTCATCTCATCGAGCAGATAGGTGCGCTGCGTGAGGTGGTAGCCCACAGCTCCGCCGAGAGTCATGGAAATGGTCGGCAGGATGAGGTGCTGGAGGAAATCGAGGAACCACAGGCCGAAGTTCTCCCCCTGGTAGGAATGCAGTCCCGTCACATAGAAGAGACGCGAGCCAGCCACAGTATTTACTTCTATGGCGAAGAAGACCACGGCCACAGCGAGCACTGCTGGCGGAATCACGAAGATAAAGGTGGCTATGGAGTTCAGCACGCGGTCCTGCCACTTATACTGGCGGATAGCGGTATATACACCGATAGATACGCCTATGACGATGCTCAGAACGGTGGCGAGAGTCACGAGCTGGAGCGAAGCACCCATACGCGAGACGATAGCTTCCCCCACGGAAGACTGGTCGGGAGCCTTCCCCCAATCCCAGCGCGTGACCACGCCCGTCAGCCAGCGCACATAGCGAGTGATGACCGGAGTCTGGTCATTAATGTTCGCATTATCCAGTGCATGGTTAATGGAATCCATAGGTGGACGCGGATTCCTGGACATGTAGTTCGACCGTGGGTCCATAAACGCACTCGCGAGGAAATACGTCATAGTGATGGCCACGAACAGCATGACACAGTAATTCGCTATGCGCTTAGCCACATACCTGAGCACCGTGCCTCCTTTTATCATGGATGAGTATATAAGTCAATATCATACTCCCCACATGTACTTAGGAGGCTACGGCCACGACACGGCACTGAAACGACACTTTTCAGCGTTTCCAAGGCGGCGCATTCGTATGGAGTCCGAACATTTGAGTATTGCGTCCGAAAATGCGTCTCACATTTTAAGATAACTCTCTGCTCGGGGCATAATTCCTTAGTTTTTAGACTCCTCAAGCAGCTCGAAACGTGCGCCGAGGAAGACGATGTACGCCACCCCCACAGCCACGACGAGGATGGCACCCACCTGGCCCAGCGCATCGGATGCCACGCCCATGAGTGGGGGTACGATGGCTCCGCCGATGAGACCAGTAATCATCAGCCCCGAGACTTCATTCTGACGCTCCGGCATGTCATTGAGCAGACGGGACATGACGATGCCGAAGACGTTCACATTCCCCACGCCAGCCAGTACCGTGGCCGTCCAGAAGACCCACACCGGAGGATTTACTGGAGCGAGTGTGAAAACGAGGAAGAGCGCTACGCAGGCCACCATAATGCCACCGCAGATGCGCAGTGCCGTACGTCCGCTGATGCGCGGCAGGATGATGCCCCCGAGGAAGCTTCCCACCATGCGGCCGATGAAGTACACCATGGTGGCCGCCGTAGCTATGCTGATCTCTATGCCCGTGTTCTCGCGAAGGATGCGCGGGAGTTGGGCATTCAGGCCCACGTCGATGCCCACGTGCGCGACGATGCAGAGGAAGCCCAGCAGCACGGCCGGATGCCGCAGCAGCTGCGCGGTCTGGCGCACGGACAGGCCGTCGGACGCATACGTCGGCTCTTCGATGACGTCCAATTCCAGCGCTACCGCACCGATCACCGCGACGACGAGATACACGACGAACAGGCCCCACCACGCGCCAAACTCCATGAGCATCCAGGCAGCGATGTACGGGGCGAGCAGCGAGGCGATGGCCCGCACGAACTGACCAGTGGAGAGCATTCCCGCGAGACGCTCACCCGTCACAAACAGCGCCATCAGAGGGTTCAGCGCCACCTGCATGAGCGCATTACCGATGCCGAGTAAGCAGAAGGAGACGACGATGAGCGCGAAACGTAGCGTTCCCTCCGTGGCCATGTACGCGATAACGGGCACGATCATAGAGCCCACGGTAATCCAGATGGACAGAATCACCGTGCGACGGCGGCCGATGGCATTCATGACCATGCCCGTGGGAATGGACAGGAGAAGGAACCAGAAGAACACCATGGTGGTGAAGAGATTCGCCACGGTGTCACTCAAGCCAAATTCCGGCTTCACATAATTCGTGGCAGTGCCTACAAGATCCACGAAGGCCATGATGAAGAAGGCGATGAAGACGGGGATAATCTGCGCCACTTTCATCTTCTTCGCAGCATTCGGGGTGTTCGGGGTCTGCGGTGCCGCCTGGGCCACCTGGGTCGTCTGAGCTCCCTGCCCGGTCGCGTCTGTACTCATACACGAAGCCTTTTCTCGAAGTGTTTACTACTCGCCTGGGGGCATTTTTTCGCGGCGCTGTGTGGCTCACAGCTGTGCGTAAAATGCAGTGCTTATCTATACAGAACGCAGACAGGAACGCATGTGAGGCACACGCCTATGCGAGCCTCTCTGCGCTCATGAGAACTCATACAAGTATAGCGGAAGGAGTACCGAGGAAAGGAAGAGTGTACATGCGCACTGGGGATAGGAGGGGATAGGAAAGGGGCATCCGAGAATTTCTTCCCGAATGCCCCTCCTTTCTCGACTGCTAGGATGCTCCTACCACTTCCTCCTACTGAGCGCGACGCCTGCGTGCCATGGTTACCCCTGCGAGTCCCACTACGAGTAGCGCGAGCGCGGTAGTGAAGAGACCAGACTGGTCTGCGCCTGTGCGTGCGAGAGCTCGAGCATTCTTGCGCTCTGCCTGCTGTGCCTCACCCTGCTTCGTCTTTACCTGCGTACGTACTGTGGTATAGGTGATATGCAGAGGCTCGTCAGCATCATTCCCTGTAGCGTCCGCTTCAGGAATAGTCGAGATGGATGGAGCTGTATAGCCTGCCACTTCTGGTACAGCTGCAGCCGGGAACTTCGCGGCAGACCACGTGCCCTCTGTAATGACACCCGTTACCTTATTTCTTACGTTCACGCGCTTCAAGGTCACTGTCTGAATAAGAGGATCTGCTATCTGCTTTCCCGTCTCATCCGTGAAGGTGAGTGTACGCGTCACTGTCTTTTCCTCAGGAACTTCTTCTGTACCCTGTGGGTAGGAGACTGTGACATCGGTATTATCTGCAGTGTCTCCCGTCACATCCATAGCTTCCACTGTGGTCATTTCTGGAGTGTCATAGTTTTCTACAGAAGGAGCTGCGAGCGCGGCGAACTTCGCCGTGGACCACGTTCCCTCCGCGAGAGCACCCGTAACGAGATTCTTCACATTCGTGCGTGTGAGCTTCGCTGTCTGGATGACTGGATTTGCTACAGCCGTCTTCGGATCAGTGGCATCCACGAAGGAGATGGTACGCGTGACCGTCTTCTCTTCTGGGATGTTCTGTGTACCCTGTGGGTACTTCACGGTGACCTCAGAATCAGCCGTCGCTTCTGCTTCTGGAACGGAAGCCTTGTCTGGATCCTTATAGTTATCTACCTTCGGAGACACGACCTCATCCCACTTAGCTGTGGACCACGTTCCTTCCGTTACTGCCTTCGTCACGAGGTTTCGAATATTCGTACGCTTCAGAGTGGCAGTCTGAGGCACGCGCAGCGCGATTTCCTTTCCATCCACAGCATCCACATACGTAATAGTACGGGTGACCGTCTTCTCCTCTGGAACTTCCTCCGTAGACTGCTTATACTGCACCTTTATCTCAGAGTTTTCAGTCGTGGAGGTCACGTTCAGCTCTGGCGCAGAAGCTGGATCTGGTGCGTCATAATTCTCTACAGCAGGGAATGCTACTGCGTCGAACTTTCCAGTAGACCATTCTCCCTCGGTCAGAACATTCGTGACGAGGTTTCGCACATTCGTGCGTGTCAGGGTCACTGTCTGCACCTTATCAGGCGCTACAGTCTCCCCCCTCGTCGCATCCACATACGAGATAGTGCGCGTGATAGTCTTCTCTTCTGGGATGTTTACTGTACCCTGAGGATAGTGCACGGTTTCTTCTGCATTCGCAGTCTCTGCTGTGACGTTCATCTCTGCAAAAGATGCGGTATCTGGAGTACCGTAATTCTTTACTTCTGGAGAAGTGACAGCCTCCCACTTCCCCGTCGACCACGCACCCTCAGCCACCTTATCTGTGACGAGATTATGCTTATTCGTACGGGTGAGTGTCACCGTCTGCACCTTATCAGGTGCTACAGTCTCCCCACTCGTCGCATCTACATAGTGAATAGTACGCGTCACCGTCTTCGACTCTGGCACATCCTCTACATGCTGTGGATAGGAGACCGTCTCAGTCTTATCCTCCGTAGCATCTGCCTCAGGAACAGACGGCTTATCTGGAGCATCATACTTCGTTACAGAAGGAGACTGCACGGCCTCGAACTTAGCAGACGACCATGTACCCTCAGTGACCACGCCCGTCACGAGATTCTTCACATTCGTACGCGTGAGAGTCACCGCCTGCACCTCATCTGGAGCTACAGTCTCCCCACTCGTCGCATCTACATAATGAATAGTGCGCGTCACCGTCTTCGAGTCCGGCACATCCTCCGTACCCTGCTGATACCGCACGGTCACCTCAGCATTCTGTGTCTCCGGAGTGATGCTCACTGCCTCGACAGTAGGGGTATCTGGATTCACATAATTCTTTACATCTGGAGACTTTACAGCCGCCCACGACGCTTCAGACCATGCGCCCTCAGTGACGTCGTTCGTCACCTTATTTCGTACATTCGTACGCGAAATAGTGGCAGGCTGAGCCTCATCTGGAGCTACAGTCTCGCCACTCGTCGCATCCACATAATGAATGGTACGCGTCACCGTCTTCGACTCAGGTACATCCTCGGTATCCTGCTCATATGTCACTTCTACCGTGGTATCCGCAGTAGTCCCCATTACCTGAGCTTCAGGAACAGAAGTCTTCGACGCAGGCTTATAGTTCTCCACAGACGGGGACTTTACTTCAGGCCACGACGCTTCAGACCACGCACCTTCCTTTACCACAGTATTCGTGACAGTGTCCCACGTATTCGTGCGGGTCAGGGTTACCTTCTGTACTTCAGGGGCATGCACTGATCCCTTCGTCGTCGCATCGAGATACGTAATAGTACGCGTGATTTCCTTCGTTTCTTCTCGCTCCTCGAGCTTGTGGTACACGTAGAGAACATCACCGTTTGCAGCGGTTTCCTTATCTACATAGCGATATCCATCGATATCCTTCTGCGGAGCATCCGTGCCCACCACCGGATCCGCACCTGGAATATCCGTCTTCGTATGGTCCACGAAACGCGTCATCATGCGGTGATAGATAAGGCGTGTACCAGCATTCGGAGAGGCAGGCGTCTCACGCATCAAGTGATATCCAGCGATGTCACGGCTCGGATTCGTATTCGAATACACAGAAGGCTGAATTTCTCTTCCAGCTTCGTCGTAAAACTCCGTAATGTCCAGACTGCTGAGGTCTGCTATCTGAGCATTTACCACTTTATACTCAGGATTCTGCGCTCCCGTATCCGCTCCTGAATCCGTCTGACTCGTCTCGAATACACTGAATTTATCTTTCTGAGCATTCAGATTATTCCTCGTTACATCCACGACGTTATTCCCGAGGTTTACATTAAACCCATACATGGCTGGGATGCTCCCGCTCATCACGCGCACTGTTACTGACGTATCAGTAGCATTCACTATCTCGAGCTGTGCGGAGATGTTCTGGATGATATAGGCGCCCTGCGCATTTACCCTCTGCGGCGCTACTTTTTGATTCCTATTCTGTGGCTGTACCGTAGTAGGCCCTGTCTTCATGAGTTCATCACGAAGGAAGGTCAAGCCGGACTTCTCAGACAGCGTCACTGTCAGCTCATCTCCCACCTGAAGGTCTTTCTTCGGCACGACCGTGAGCTGATTCGTCGTCTGCACTACTGTAGGAGCAGTAAACGTCATAGTACCGTTTAGACGTACTAATGGATTCTTTTCTACAGGGAATGGAGGGATAGTGAAGGTAGTTCCCACGCTTCCCTCTCCATGCACTGTCGTCACCGAAGCTTCGAGCGTGTACTCGGTATTCGCGAAAACTACAGGCTGAGATCGTTTTTTTGACGAGAAGGTAAAGGATGTTCCACTCGGAACGTCCCCGCTAAAGATAGCTCGCGCCTTCGCTACCCACGATGTACCGAGCTCCGTATCCGACTGAAGCTCCGGATTCAGAGAGTTTTGCTTCTTTACCTCCGGAGTATCCAAGCCAAAAACGGACAGGGTTCCTATCTCCTGCCCAGAGGCATTCAAAAGCTTCGTCCCATTCAGCGTATCCGTGCTCACATTTCTAAAAGAATACTCCACGTAATCCCCCGCATGAGCATCCGCGCTCAGCGTGGTCGTCACCGATAATGCCTGGTCTGCGACGTTAAAAGCGGTTCCTTTACCCGTTACAGACCCCGTTATACTATTCGCCACGGCCACGCCTGTGGCTTCCGCGGCAGAGCTCACCTGTAGGAGGGACGGCATCATCCCTACCACAGCAGCCATTATAGCCAGCACTCCCAGGAGTATGGCCGCCACTTTTCCCCGTACTTTTATACTTTTCATCTCACTAGCCCCATCGTTTCCCGCGCAGTTCCGGAGAACCACCCTTCCGCAGAAAAACACTTCGCTGTTTCTCTTCCATTTCTAGAATACATCATTCGCGGAATAGAAAAGTGGCGGGAAGACACGCCGTGTCTTTCCGCCACTTTTAGCGAAGGGAAAGGAAGAATTGACCTTCCTCGAGCTACCGAGCTACTGACGCAGCTTCTTCAGACCGAAGCCTGCCAGGGCAGCGAGCAGAACAGCTCCAGCCAAAGCCAGAACGTTCGAACCCGTGCGGGCCAGCTGAGCCTTCTGCGTCTGCTCAGCCTGAACAGCAGCCGGGGTCTGCTTATAGACGATGGTGATGGTCTCATCCTTCGAGCTGCCCGTAATCTGAGCTGCAGACACCTCGAGCTGGGAAGGATCCACGTATCCGGCCACCTCAGGCGAAACCTGCGTATCCACAGTACCCGTGGACCACTCGCCTTCCGTCACCGCACCGGTGACGAGGTTACGGATATTCGTGCGCTTGAGCGTCACCTTCTGGACCACAGCATCGGCGATCTCACGGCCGGAACCATCCACATAGCGAATCGTACGGGTGATGGTCTTCTCCTCAGGGACCTCTTCAGTGCCCTGAGGGTACTTCACGACCACAGACGAGTCAGCAGTCTCAGCCGTCACGTCGAGAGCATCCACGGATGCGAGGCTTGCAGCCAGGTAGTTCGCCACCTCAGGAGACTCCACAGAGTCGAACTTCGCCTCAGACCATACACCTTCGGTTACCGCGCCAGTGACGAGGTTACGGATGTTCGTGCGGGTCAGTGTCGCCTTCTGTTCGACGGTCTTCGCTACCTCAGTCTTCTCGTTCGCCGCATCGACGTACGTGATGGTACGGGTGATGTCCTTCGACTCAGGAACCTCTTCCGTCCCCTGTGGGTACTTCACGACCACAGACGAGTCAGCAGTCTCAGCCGTCACATCTGCCGCATCCACGGAAGCGGTATCAGGATCTCCGTAGTTCTTCACAGCAGGAGACTTCGCAGCATCCCACTTCGCGGTAGACCACGTGCCTTCCTTTACCTCGCCGGTGACGAGGTTACGGATGTTCGTGCGCTTGACGGTAGCGGTCTGCGTGACGGTGTCGGCCACCTCGGTCTTCTCGTCCGTCTCGTCCACGTAGCGAATCGTACGTGTGATGTCCTTCGACTCAGGAACTTCCACAGTGCCCTGCGGATACTTCACGACCACACTCGAGTCTTCCATGTCTGGCGTCACATTCAGTGCTGGGACGGTAGCAGTGTCTGGCTTACCGTAGTTTTCCACGGTAGGAGACTGCACTGCGTCGAAGCTGCCCGTGGACCACGTGCCCTCGGTCACTGCGCCGGTGACGAGGTTACGCACATTTGTGCGGGTGAGCGTCACCGACTGCTGGACGTGCGTGACTATCTCCTTACCATCCACTTCGTCCACGTACGTGATGGTACGCGTGATGGTCTTCGACTCAGGAACGTTTTCCGTACCCTGAGGGTACTTCACGACGACGTTCTCGTCTTCCGTCCGCGCCGTAATGTTCACCGCATCCACGCTGGCCTTATCTGGAGCGGCGTACTTCTCCACGGTAGGAGAGGTCACAGCATCCCACTGCGCGGGAGACCACTGGCCTTCGGTCACAGCGCCAGTCACCTTGTTACGCACATTCGTGCGGGAGATGGTGGCCTTCTGCTCTACGCTCTTCGCCACTTCAGTCTTCTCATCGGAAGCGTCCACATACGTGATGGTACGCGTCACAGTCTTCGACTCAGGAACCTCTTCCGTTCCCTGAGGATAGGTGACGGTGAGCGTGCTGCTCGGAGTACCCACAGTCACGTCTATAGCACCGATGGTCGCATCGGATGGCGCACCGTAGTTCTCCACTGCTGGGGATGGTACCGCCTCAAAGGAACCCGTAGTCCAGGTACCTTGCGTGACAGCGCCCGTTACCTTATTCCGCACATTCGTACGCGTCAGCGTCACGCGCTGTTCCACAGTCTTCGCCAGCTCCTTCGAGCGGTCAGACGCATCCACATACTTAATCGTACGCGTGATGATGCGGCGCTCAGGAACCTCTTCGGTCCCCTGAGGATACTTCACGACCACAGACGTGTCCGTGGAGTCCCCGTTCACAGCGAGCTCATCCACACGCGCCGTATCTGGAGCATCATAGTTATCCACCGATGGCGAGTCCACAGCGTCAAACTTACCCGTAGACCAGTCGCCATAGGTCGTGATCTCGCCCGTTACCTTGTTTCGCACATTCGTCCGCTCGATGGTGACGGTCTGCTCTTGAGTCTTCGCGACCTGCTTCGACTCGTCAGACGCGTCCACATACGTGATAGTGCGCTTCACGGTCTTGCGTTCCGTGACGTTTTCCTCACCCTGGGTGTATGGAATGGTCACTTCCGCATTCTCGGTATCCGAGGTCACGGTTACTTCGTCCGCGCGAGGAGCGCTGACAGCGAGGTCATAGTTCTCTATCTGTGGCGCATCCACCTTCGGCCACGTCGCGGTAGACCACGTGCCTGGCGTGATGATGTCACCGGTTACCGAGTCCACCACGTTCGTCCGCTTGATGGTCACGGTCTGCGTCACAGGGTCATGGATTTCCTTACCCGTGGTCGCGTCGATGAACTTCACGGTACGGGTGACGGTCTTCGTTTCTTCCTTTTCGGCCGTCTTATGGTAGACGTGCACGGTGTCACCGTTATCCTCGGTGGTCGTGCTGATGTACGTCCAGCCCTCGATATCGCGCTTATCTTGCGTTCCGTCTACTTCCGGATGTCCTGGGATTTCCGTTCCTTTTTCGTCCACGAAGCGCGTTTTAAGCTTATGGTAGATGTTATCCACGTCTCCGCTGGAGGACGTCGTCGAGCGGATGAACTTGTAACCGTCAATTTCTACTCCTGGGGACTTACCCACCGTGCGAGACTTAATCTCGTTCCCCTTTTCGTCATGGTAGGTGGTGAGGTTTACAGGTCCCGCGTTCGTAGCTGCACCCTGCACGGAATATCCACTTGCTTCTCCTACGGCCTCGCCTGCTATAGTCTGCGTGGTATCAGGTACGCGGAAGCGAGAGTTATTATTCGTGAAGTTATTCTGTGTCAGATCCACTACATTCGCGCCCAGCGGGATATCGAAACTACGGAGCACTGGTATACGTCCGCTGATGATTTTCACCGTAATGGACTTCGCGGTGACGTTTGTCACCTGTAAAGTAGCGCTTGGAGACTCGATAATGTAAGCACCGTTCCCATTTACAGGGGTCTGCGTGGTCACCCGACGAGTCGCCGTCTTCGTGATAGCGGCAGTCTTCACTTTACTAGGAATAAACTGGATACCCGAGGCATCTGAAAGGTTTAATGTTACTTCATCTCCAGCATTCAGGTCCTTCTGCGGAACGAACACGAGAGTCGAATCCGTCGTCATATTCTGGTTTGAATCGAACGTAATGGTACCGATCACTCCCACACTAGGGCCACCCGTAGAAGGTGGATAGAGTGGGATAGTGAGTGTGTTCTCTATGCTACCCGTCCCATTCGTGGTGGTTACAGTGGAGTGAAGCTCATAGTTCTTATTCGCCCAGACCACCGGCATGGAGACGCCTTTGGATGAGAACTCGAAAGTGGTTCCGTTCGGATAACGCTCTATTTCACTGTTAAACACTGCACTCACTGTGGCTGTCCAGGAATCAAGCGTCGTATCCTGCTGGAGGGACGCGTTTCCGCTGGACTGCTTATTCACCTGGGTCACAGCCACACTAATAACGCGCAGCTTACCGATGATAGTGCCGTCAGCCAGTTTAATATCCTGGTTATCCAGAGTAGTGGAGGCCACATTCGTGAACGTATACTCCACATAATCGCCAGCCGAAGCAGCTTCGGTGGTCGTGGTCTTCACTGTCAGCTGCTGGTTCGTCACACTCGATGTTCCAGGCGTCGCACTGAGCGTGCCGGATATCTCATTCGTCACTGCCTTTGCTGTAGCAGCATTACCTGGCAGAATGCCAGGTATAATCATGACTACAGCCAGAACGACTGCTGCGAATGCCGCCAGCATTATCTTGGCAGGGTTTCTATAAGCCCTTAAATTCATGTACTTCCTTTTTATACGCGTCTGGAAAAACATCTGAAAAAATGATCCAAAAACGCTCTAAACATAGCGTAAAGCTATAATTCTTTCCACATGCAAGTCTATAGGCTTATCCATCCTTTCGCCACTTCGCACTATGCCTTATCTCTCACAGCAGAGTAATCCCAGTACCTACACACCAGTGTGATATTCGTCACATGAAAAGGGTCGCCGCATGTCTGTGCTCGTTCTGCACAAAACCTGAGACGACCCTGAAAAGAAGCTGAAAGTTTTTACTCTTCTATTACTCTTCTATCAGCGAATACCGAGCAGCGAGTACCACCACATAAATCACGCAGATAGACATCACTGCCACGCCACCTATCTGGCCGAAAGCATCCGCTGCCACGCCCATGAATGGCGGGATAATGGCTCCACCCACGAGACCCATAATCATGAGACCCGAGATCTCATTCTGCTTATCCGGCACATTATTCAGTGCGCGTGCCAGAGAGATGCCGAAGACGTTCACATTACCGAAACCAGCCAGGAACGTGGCCGTCCAGAATGCCCAGACAGGAGGATTCACAGAAGAAAGCGTAAAGAACACATACAGTACCGCAGACGTACCGAGGAAGAGCGCACACAGACGCAGCCCAGCCTTACTGCTGATGCGCTGCAGTACGATGCCACCGAGGAAGCTGCCCGCCATACGGCCGATGAAGTACACCATGGTAGCGAAGGTGGCCACGCTCAGCTCGGTCGCCGTATGCTCCATAAGGATGCGCGGAGCCTGCGCATTCACGCCCACGTCGATGCCCACATGCGCCACGATGGCCAGGAAGCACAGCAGGATAGTCGGATCTTTCAGCAGACGCACAGTGTCCACGAAAGAAGTCTGCTCCGCCTTCAGCGGCGGCTCGTCGATGCGGTCGAGCTGGAGAGCGACCACGCCCACCACAGCGATGACGAGGTAAATGGCATAAATGCCCCACCATGCGTTATACGCAGCCGCGAGCCATGCGGCGATGTACGGAGCGATGAGCGAGGCGATGGCCTTCACGAACTGACCCGTGGTGAGCATCGATGCCAAGCGGTCACCCGTGGCGAAGAGCGCCATCAGAGGGTTTAGAGACACCTGCATCAGCGCATTACCCATGCCCAGCAGGCAGAAGGAGACCACCATGAGCGCGAAGCGCACGTCACCGCTGGCACCCATGTACGCCACAAGTGGCACGAACATGGCAGCCACGGTCACCCAGATGGCCACGATGACCGTCTTTCTACGGCCTATCTTATTCATGAGCATGCTGGTAGGAATGGACAGGATAAGGAACCAGAAGAACACCATCGTGGTGAACAAATTCGCCGTGGAATTCGAGAGATTAAATTCTGGTTTGACATAATTCGTCGCCGTTCCCACGAGGTCCACGAAGGCCATAGTGAAGAACGCGATAAATACTGGGATAATCTGTATTATCCCAGCTTTCTTAGGAGTAGTCATACTACCTCGATTTTTCTCCGCGCAGCAGGCATCGCTGTACCCCTTCTCTCGGTCTATCCTCAGCCATGCATGCGTGGTTTTTATCAATTCCGCTGTATCAGCGAGACCACGTGCGCATGTGCGCGCGGAAAACTCGCCTTATCAAGGATACACTACGAAGACGACTGTCCAGGTATGCATGCTCACGTATACATACCCTGTACTCGCACCTCCTACCGCGGACGCTTCGACGCCACTTCGAAAGCAGCTTTCGCCAGCGCGTTCAGCTTTTCCAGCTGTGCGAGCTGCTGCGCGCTGCTCCTCGGCTCGAATGTCCCGTACCGGTGTTCCGCAGCCTTCTTCAGCAGGAAATCTGCCAGCTGCGGATTCTTCGGCAGCACCGACCCGTGCATATACGTGCCGATGACGTTATACTTGCGTGCACCTTCCGTATAATCCGTGCCGTTATTCCCCGTGCCTTCCGCGTGCACTTCAGCCCACGGCTGCGTCTCGTTCGAGTTCACGATGGTCTGACCGGAATGGTTTTCATACCCCACGATGGCTCCACACTCGGCGGTCGTCTCCACGAGGTTTCCTATCATGCGCGTATCCTGACCCACCGTATGCACGTTCAGCACGTTAATGCCCGGCAGGCGCTGCCCCTCCACAGTCTCGAAGTACTCGCCGAAAAGCTGATACATGCCGCAAATGAGCAGCATAGGCACGCCTTCTTCTGCCAGCGTGTGCAGGATGTCCGCGTGTGCGAAGAGGTCCTCGCTGATGACGGCCTGCCCTTTATCCTGACCGCCGCCGCCGAGGATGAGGTCCACGTGTTCAGGCCATGCGTCGCCCACGTTATACGCGTGAATACGCGGTTCGTAGCCGTAGAGCCGCGCGCGCAGCTCCATAGTCTTCACGTTTCCCGTGTCCCCGTAGATGTTCATATCGTTCGGGTAGAGCGAGACGATGTCCAGTACGCGGCTGTCCTCGTTTTTTTCGTTATCCAATTCTTCCTCCTACAGTCCCACGTCTTCCACGTCCGCTATCTGTGCCATGGCGGAGCGTGCGGCCAGCATGGCAGTGTACGTGCAGTAGATGTGCTTATTCCGCCCTGTCGTCTCACGGACGAAGGACTTCACCGCTGCGGCCACATCCTCCTGAACCGCTCCTACGTGTACTTCGTCATAAGCGAGGCGCAGAGCCATATCCGTGGCACGCACCCCTGCCACCGTATGCACTCCCGTGCCCTGTAGCGAGCTAAAGTCCACGTCCCACAGCCAGCTCATATCGCGCCCATCGGCATACTCATCGTTAATGATGATCATGGTCTCATGGTCTTCAGCCGCGAAAGACTTCAGTGCCAGCCTAAATCCCATAGGATTCTTCACGAGGATGAGCTCCACCGTGTCTTCTCCCACGCGGATGGACTCGCCTCTCCCGAAGGCTGGGGTCACCGTGGAGACGGCACGCACGAGGTCCCCCGCATCCGCTTCCATCACTTCGCGTACCATGGCGAGTGCGCCGGCGGCATTAAACGCGTTATAGACGCCTTCGAGCTTCAGTTCAGCCTCGTAAGGCTGCGGGTCTCCCGCGAAGCTCAGCCGCGCCTTATGTCCGTCGAGTCCAGTGAGCGCCACACTCGCCTCGTGCGCATGGGATGGGTTTGCTGCCACAGCGTCCTGAGCATGCATAGCATCATCCGAGGGGAAGAAACTCAGCAGGTCATCCGAAAGCCCGTAATAGGCCACATTACAGTGCGCGAGCTCAGCGAGCGCTGCCACGCGCGGGTCTTCCCTGTTCAGCACCACAGTCCCCGTGGTAGCGGCCGCTACCGCACCGAGCATCTTCGCCGTGGTGTCTATCTCTCCGAAACGGTCGAGTTGGTCTCGAAGAACGTTCAGCAGTAACGCGTACCGCGGCTTTACCTTCTCGACGAAATGCACGGCATACGCCTCATCCAGCTCGAGCACAGCCACATCTGCCTGCAGCCGCCCGCGCATGTCTACGGCGTCAAGCAGAGCGGAGACCACACCGCGCGTAAAGTTCGAACCGGTCGGATTCGTGAACACGCGCAGACCCAGCTGCTCGAGCACCTGCGAGACGATGCGCGTGGTGGTCGTCTTCCCGTTCGTACCCGAAACGAGGACCACGCCATACGGAAGCTGCGCGAGCGTGCGGGCCATAAAGTCTGCATCCATCGCCTCGACCACGCGTCCTGGCAGCGCCGTGCCACCCTTACCTCCAGAGCGTAGGCGAGCTGCCGCGCGCACGGCTTTACCGAGCGCTGGTGTGAGCGACGAAAGAAAAGTCTTCGGCATATCTAATCCCCTTATACCCCTTATACTCCCTGGCTGTAATCCGTGGCCATATCCATAAAGCGCGACAGGTGCCCCTGGAAGGCTAGCGTGAACGTGGCCGTCGGTCCGTTACGGTGCTTCGCCATAATGATGTCTGCCTCACCCGGACGGTCTTCCTGGTCGTACGCGTCCGGACGGTGCACGAGCATGACCACGTCCGCGTCCTGCTCGATAGAGCCGGATTCGCGCAAATCCGAGATCATAGGCGTGCGGTCTGCGCGTGCTTCTGCACCACGATTCAGCTGAGAGAGCGCCACGACCGGCACTTCCAGCTCTTTGGCGAGGAGCTTTAAGGAGCGCGAGAACTCGGAGACTTCCTGCTGACGCGACTCCACGCGCTTCCCTGAGCTCATCAGCTGCAGGTAGTCGATGACCACGAGACGCAGGCCCTGGCGCGCGAGACGCCGGCATTTCGAGCGAATTTCCATCATGCTCATGTTCGGCGAGTCGTCCAGATACAGCGGCGCGTCTGCGATGCGGTCCTGGAAGGCGTTCAGCTTTCGCCATTCGTCCTCATTTATATTCTCCGCTTCCCTGAGCGCGCGCAGTGGAATGCCCGTTTCCGCCGAGATAATGCGCTGAGATAGTTCCAATTTACTCATTTCCAGAGAGAACACTGCCGTCGGCATATTCTCATGCAGAGCGGCATGGCGCGCGAAGTCGATGCCTATGGTGGATTTACCCATACCTGGGCGGCCTGCCACCACGATCATCTGCCCTGGCTGCAGACCATTCGTCACATTATCGATATCGCGGAAGCCAGTATATACGCCAGGAACCATGGCTCCGGACTGAATTTCCTCGATGCGGTCCAGAGTGCTTTTCACACTTTCGCCGATGGACTGGTAGTCCTGACGCACGTGGCCATCCGAGAGCTGGTAGACGGAGTTCTGTGCGAGATTTACCACTTCTTCTGCATCGGCAGATTCTGCTGCAAAGCCCATCTGAGTAATGCGGATACCCGTCTGGATCACGTCGCGCAGCATGGCATCCCTATGGACGATATCCGCGTAGTGGATGGCGTTTATGGCTGCTGGCACGGCATGCATAAGGCTGGCCAGGTAGTCTGCACCATCTACCTTCTCCAGCTCCTGCTTGACGCGAAGCGTATCTGCCACGAGCACAGCATCCACCTGCTCGCCCGCCGCGAAACGTTCGATGATAGCCGAAAAAATGGTCTGATGCTTCGGAATGTAAAAATCATGTGCACCGAGGATTTCGCTGACTTCGGCGATGACGTCATTACTGAGCAGCATGCCACCGAGGACAGCCATCTCTGCCGTCTCGTCATACGGTGGAGTGCCGCCGAAGAGGTCATCATCGCGGCGGCGCTGAGAGCGCTGCTGTCCAGACTCAGAACGCCAATCACTCGAAAAAGTATCATCAGTCATGTTTTCAGGCATACGCTCATTCTAGTCGAGAGGCGGGAGGGAACATCCATTCCGCTATCTAGTGGCAGAAAAATATCCACACACTATACCTAGTTCGAGTGGAAAACTCCTCCCCAAAACCAGAGTTATCCACATTTTTTATGCGTGTCGCGCTCAAATCTGCGTATAACTGCCAGATTTATCCACAATTTGGGGATAAATAGGTGGATAACTTGGGGATAACCCGTGGATAAGCCCCTGTATACATCCCATACGCAGCTCTCCAGCGGTGAAAAATCGTGTCGTCGGCGAGACTTGTCCATAGGATAGAAAATTGGAAAATCCAGAACGAAAGAAGCCCCATGCCCGCTACCTCTCCGAAAGCCGTCCGCCGCCAGCTCGCGGCCATAGCCATCCCCACGCTCGGCCAGCTCATCGCCGAGCCGCTCTACGTCATGGCAGACACGGCCTTCGTGGGCAGCATCTCGGATATAGCGCTCGCCGGCCTGTCCGTGGGCTCGACGCTCGTACTCACCAGCGTGGGTCTGTGCCTCTTCCTCGCCTACTCCACTACGTCGCGCGTCTCGCAGCTCATGGGGGCGAAGCGCACGCGCGAGGGCCTCAAGGCAGGAGTCGCCGGAGTGTGGCTCGCGGCCATCATCGGCATCGTGCTCACGGCAGCCTTAGTTCTCCTCGCCCAGCCGCTCAGCCTGGCTCTCGGTGCACGCGGTGCGGTGCTCGATGCAGCAGTCATCTATGTGCAGACCGCGAGCCTGGGCATTACGGGTACCCTCATCTCCTACGCGGCGAACGGCATGTTCCGCGGCCTCGGTAAAGCAGGCATTACGCTGTGGTCCGCAGTGGCGAGCGCACTGACGAACGTGGTACTCGACGCCTGGTTCATCTTCGGCTTCGGCTGGGGCGTGATGGGCTCGGGCGTGGCCACGGCCATCGCCCAGTGGGTCATGTGTTTTATTCTGCTCGCTTACCTCGGGCCGGTGCTGCGCCGAAACAGCGTGAGCGTGCGCCCAGACCTTCACGGCGTGCTGGCGAGCGCAGAAAACGGCGTCATGCTTTTCGTGCGCACGGCAGCTGTGCGTGTGGGCATGGTAGCCACGGTGATGGCTGCTACCGCGCTCGGCACGAGTGTGCTGGCCAGCTATCAGGCGGTCAATTCTTCCTGGAACCTCGCGCTAAACATCCTCGACGCCATCGGCGTAGGAGGACAGGCACTCGTGGGCGTAGCGCTCGGAGCGGGAGATATGCACCGAGCACGCATGCTCGTGCGGGAGATAGAGCGCGCAGGAATCGTCTGGGGAGCGTATGTGGGACTGGGATTTGCCGCATTCGGCTGGTTCGGTGCAGGACTGTTCACCACCCAGGCGGCCACAGCTCAGCTCATCGCCGTGAGCATGGTGGTCGTAGCGCTCTTCTTCCCGTACCACGGCTGGCTCTGGGCACTCGACGGTGTGCTCATCGGCGCGGGAGACTTTAGCTACCTCGCACGCGCGTGCGTGCTGGCCGCAAGCGTTCATGTGGCGGCACTCGCGCTCGCGTGGTGGACCCTGTCTGCTACCGGCGCGTCACCTCTCATGTCTGTGGTCACTCTGTGGCTCGTCTTTAACCTCGTGTTCATGGGCATTCGCGGCATGGGGAACATCCTGCGTGCGCATGGAGATGTGTGGATGGCAGCAGCCCTGGCATCCTCGAGACGCACAGAGGTTTAGAGCGCATCTGCTCCCGTCTCGCGCGTACGCACGCGTGTTATGGACTCCACGGGTGTGACCCACACTTTTCCATCCCCTATCTGGCCCGAGTATGCAGCCGCACAGATGGCATCCACGACCTCGTTCACACGCGCATCTTCGGAGACCACTTCGAAGCGCACTTTCGGCAGGATATCCACCGTGAACGTAGCTGAACGAAACACTTCCGTATGCCCACGCTGGCGTCCATATCCGTGGGCTTCCGAGATGGTCAGCCCATGAATGCCGAGAGTGGTCAGAGCCTCGATGACCGCATCCATAGTCTCTGGCTGGAGTATGGCTGTGATGAGTTTCATGAGAGTTATCCTTTCTGATTCTTCAGCACACGAGTCTCGAAGTGCAGTGCTGTTCCCGTGAGATCATAGGACCGCTCGCCATGCTGAGCGAGGTCGATGCCTGTCATCTCTGTATACGTGCTCACACGCCAGCCGAGAGTCTTTTCGAGGAGAATGGCTATGACCCACGTCATAGCCGCCGAGTATGCCATGGCCACGAGCGCGACGACCACCTGCAGGAGTGTGAGACGCACATCCCCCGTGGTAAAAAGCCCGTGGCTCGCAGAAAAGAGACCCACGCACACTGTGCCGAGCACACCACCCACACCATGCACTCCCACTACGTCCAGCGAGTCATCCACACCCAGCCGGTACTTCACGCTAATGGCGAGGTAACACACCACGCCCACAAGCAGACCTATGACCATGGCACTCAGTGGAGACACCACATCCGCCGACGGCGTGATTCCCACGAGTCCTGCCACCATGCCGGAAGCCGCACCCACAGGAGTGGCATGGCCGGTCTTCACCTTTTCCACAGCCAGCCACCCGAGTGTGGCCGTACACGCACACAGACACGTGGTGAGGATAGCGTAAGCAGCCGTGCCATTCGCTCCGAAGGCTGACCCTCCATTAAAGCCAAACCATCCGAACCACAGGAGAAAAGCTCCGAGAAGCACGAACGGCACGTTATGAGGAGTAAAGGCGGCAGTGCCGAAACCATGGCGGCGGCCCACCATCATCGCGAGGACCAGTGCAGCTACGGCAGCATTGATATGAACGACCGTCCCGCCGGCGAAGTCATGCGCAGGAACGCCGAAGAATTGAGAGAGAAAGCCATGCTCAGACAGCAGGCCGCCACCCCAGACCATATGCGCGAGCGGCGCGTAACACAGCAGCGTCCAGAAAAACGCGAAAACGAGCCACGTGCCGAACTTCACACGCTCGGCCAGCGCACCGCTGATGAGCGCCACCGCTACCACCGCGAACGTCATCTGGAACAGCGCATCCACCGTCACCGGATAGGAGCCCGAAGCAGAAAGTCCCGCAGCCGTATACACACCATCCTTCAGCTGGATGACGCCGCCGAGGAAAGCACCGGAGAAGGGGTCCGCGAAAAGCCCGAGCACCGAATGCCCGCCATACGCGATGGACCAGCCCCACGCCACCCAGGCCACGGCCACCACCGCCACCGCGCCGATGGACAGCATCATCATGTGCAGCGTCGCCTTCGCACGTACCATGCCGCCGTAAAAGAACGCCACGGCCGGCGTCATGAGGAAAACTAATCCACTCGATATGAGCATCCACGCTGTGTCCCCTGTACTCATCTGCCCCTCCTATGCTGTTCGTGCATCGAGGTATCTCGACCACTGATACAGCGAGGGTAGCCCGCGAGCATTTCGCACACAAAAGGCATCCGTAACGCTGAGGTTACGAATGCCTTGTCACATGTCGAACGTGTTTCGTGGAGAGCCTGCGCGAGCGCTGAGGCTGCTAGTCTCCGAGGATACCGTCCACAAATCCTTCCGCGTCGAAGCGTGCGAGGTCATCGGGGCCTTCCCCCAGCCCCACAAACTTCACTGGCACACCCAGCTCGCGCTGTACAGAGATGACGATGCCACCCTTCGCTGAGCCGTCCAGCTTCGTGAGCACGATGCCCGTGATGCCGATGGCCTGTGCAAAGACTTTCGCCTGGACCATGCCGTTTTGACCCGTCGTGGCATCGAGGACGAGAAGCACTTCACCCACAGGCAGCTTCTTTTCCGTCACGCGACGGATTTTCCCGAGCTCATCCATGAGATTTGCCTTATTCTGCAAGCGTCCCGCGGTGTCGATGATGAGCACGTTCGCGGCATCTGCCTCAGCACGCTCCGCCGCTTCGAAAGCCACGGAGGCTGGGTCTGCGCCTTCCTTATCACTGCGCACCACCGGCACGCCCACGCGGTCTGCCCACGTCTGGAGCTGATCTGCGGCGGCTGCGCGGAAGGTATCCGCCGCACCGAGCACGATGGATTCCATGCCTTCGCCGAGCAGCAGACGGGCGAGCTTACCCGTAGTCGTGGTCTTTCCGGAGCCGTTCACGCCCACCATCATGATGACGTGCGTGGCGCTGGCGTCCGGCTGCGCGTGCAGCTCAAGCTCGCGGTCATACGCCTGGCCGTGCGCGTCTGTCTGCACTGCCTGCAGAAGCTGTGCGCGCAGCATCTCGCGGATGGCCAGAGAGTTCTGCGCATCCTCGACGCGCGCGTCCTTCCTCAGCTGCTCGACTATCTGCTGCGAGGTTTCGGCGCCCACGTCCGCGAGCAGCAGCGTGTCCTCCACCTCTTCCCAGTCCGCTTCGGACAGGTTATCGCGCGTCAGAATGCTGAACAGCGCTTTCCCGAACGGGTTCGCCGAGTGTGCGAGCCGCGAACGCAGCCTGCGCATACGCGTGCTGCCGTCTTCCGGAACGTCGCGCTCTGGCTCCTTTTCTTCCGGAACGGTCAATTCTTCCGCGAGCTGCGGCTCATGAGCTGGAGGGAGAGCCGGGCTCTTCTTTCGCTGAACGAGAGCCCACGCCACCAGCGCGATGCCGACGATGAGAACGAGCGCTGCTACAAGCGCCCACACCACATGTATATCCATACGCTCCTACTTCACGTGCACAGGTACGACGGACGACCCGTCTCCGAGGTAGACGGGAGACTCCTCGGTGGAATCTGCCGCCGCATCCTCGCGCAGCTGTGCAGCTAACTCATGAATCCCATCCTGCGGCTCATACGACACCGGCATGCCCGATACGCGGGGCACAGGCTTAGGCTTCTCCTGCTCCTCGTCGTCTTCGTGCTCGAACGAGCTGAGGCCGCTCGCCTGATTATTTATCACAGCCTCGCCCTGCGCCCAGCGTATGATGAAATACACGAGCGCCACGATGACCGCGAGCCAAAAAAGGATTCCGAATACCATACTGCTTAGTCTACATCAGCGCCTACATTACGCCACTGGACGCGCCTATGTCCATCAGCCACTGGCGAAGGTCATTACACTCATCCAGGCTCACCGCATGATCCAGAGTCCTGTACTCGCACAGCTTCAGGAAGGAATATTCCTCCAGGAATGCTGCCAGCGAGTTCGACTCAAAGCGTGGAATCATGTCATCCTTCAAACCATAGCCATAAAAGACAGACGGAGAGAGCATCTGGAATGTCGCATCACCCGGATGCGAGCCTTCCACGATTCCCGGCGCCAGGAAGCCCGAAAGGCAGGCCGCTGCCTTATAGCGGTGCGGATTCAGACGCATGAGGTGGACGGCCAGCGCGCCGCCCTGCGAGAAGCCGAACGGCACCACTTCGCGCTCTTCCGGGATAAAGTCTGCTACCCAGTTATCTATGGCCACAGCCGCCGCATAGATGTCCCGGTCCAGGTCTTCGCCACTCGGCACAGCCTCGTGGAACCATGTATAGGCTCCGGTGACGGGCGCTGGAACGTAGCGCGGCGCCGTGCTACATGCAGCGAAGTCTGGGTCGTCGAAGGGGTCCATGTCATTCGGGTCGAGCAGAGTGAGCGGTGCGCGCAGAGAGACGTAATCGCTGTGTGGAGAGACGTAGTTTCCGAAGAACTCAGCGATGTCTTCTTCGTTCGACCCCCAGCCGTGCAGCAGCACGAACAGAGGGCGACGAGGATTATTCAGCCCGCGACCGCGCGAGAACAGTGCTTCGGACACGCGAAGCTCATCACCATAATGGCCAGATACCGCTATGGCTTTCCGGCCCGGTTCCAGTGGAGTGTGGTTCATACTTTCTCAGTGTAGCGCGAGCGTGGGGCAGATGGACGTGAAACCACGCCAGCGCCGAGTGCGGGAAAATTGACACACAAAACGCACACCTAGCCGGCCACTGACGTGCCGTCTGCACGGTACACTGGAACTATGCTTTTAAGTGATCACGACATTCTGCGCGCGCAGGAAGCCGGCGAGATCTCGCTGACGCCGTGGACGCCCGATATGGTACAGCCGGCGTCCATCGACGTGCGGCTCGACCGGTTCTTCCGCGTGTTTAATAATCATAAGTACACCTACGTGGACCCAGCGGAAGATCAGGGCGACCTGACCGAGCTGCACGAGGTGGATGCGAGCGAACCGTGGATTCTGCATCCAGGCGAGTTTATCCTCGGCTCCACGTACGAATACGTGCATCTCGGCTCGTCCATCGCCGCGCGACTCGAAGGCAAAAGCTCGCTGGGCCGCCTCGGCATCCTCACGCATTCCACGGCCGGATTCATCGACCCCGGCTTCGAAGGCCACATCACGCTCGAACTCTCGAACGTCAGCACGCTTCCCGTGAAACTCTGGCCGGGCATGAAGATAGGCCAGATGTGCTTCTTCCAGCTGTCCAGCGCGGCCGAGCATCCGTACGGCAGCGCGGCGAACGGCTCGCATTATCAGGGTCAGCGCGGGCCGACGGCGTCGCGTTCCTATGTCAATTTTTACCGTACCGACGTGTCCGGTGAGCTGAATCTAGACAAGGATAACTAAGCATTATGAGCATGAACAGCACTTCTCCTTCTTCTTCGGCGCGCACGTCCTCCTCAGCACGGACGTCCGGCCGCGCGCTCGCCATCCGCGCCGCACGCCAGACTTTCGCCTGGGCCTCCGGCGTCTCCGGCATCATCTTCCTCATCCTGCTCGCGCTCGTATGGCCGGGCCTCACGCGTGGCTGGGATGCAGGCATTACCTCGGCTGTGGTGGCCCATCGTAACGGCTTCCTGAATGTGGTGGCTCCTGCACTGTCCTCCTTCGGCGGGACGACCATCGTGCTCGTGCTCGCTGTGGTGGGACTGGCTCTGCTCGCGTGGAAGAAAAAGTGGCTGCAGGTGAAGATCTTCTTCGCAGCTCTGGCTGGAGACGTCATCATCGTCACAGCCTTCAAGCGCCTCGTTTCGCGCCCACGTCCGGACTCGTCGCTGTGGCTGGGGCATGTAGAAGACCAGCAGTCCTTCCCTTCGGGCCATTCGGCGAATAACACTGTGCTCTGGCTCATGCTGGCCATCATCGTCAGCACACTGGCGAAGAGCGAGGTGGAGCGCGCGTGGGCTCGCGTCTTTAACGTCGTGGCCGTAGTCATTCCGCTGCTCATCGGTCTGAGCCGCATTTATGTGGCGCATCACTGGACCACGGACGTGCTCGGAGGCTGGGCGCTCGGCTTCGCGTGGACCGCGTTCTGCGCGTGGGTGTACTTCGGCCAGCTCGCGCAGCTGCAGGCGCGCGGCGGCTCTGGGCGTGGGGCGATTCGCTCAAAAAACTAACTGCATAACAGAAAACGTCACGAAAGGACACTGCCATGGCTCGTTCCTCCTGGCTCAAACTCGCCGCGGGCGCCGCTGCTGTAGCAGGCGCTGCGTGGGCATTTGATAAGTATGCGCGAGAGAAGTTCCAGCGCTCTGGACTTTCTCTCGCGGTAAACAAGTACCTCGAGCTCACCCCTCACCGCACTGTCCAGCAGGAGATGGCGTGGCTCGACGAGCGCAAGGGCACCGAGCGCTCGGACCGCGGCCTTCCCGGGCTCGTCCTGAAGTCCGGCATAGCGTCCGTGTATGACGACGGTAACGACGCTGAGTCCGAGACCTTCGGCATGGCCACCTACCGTTTCGCACCGCGCGATGCTACAGTAGCCACAGCTGATGGCATCGCTCCTCGTACGACTATCCTCTACCTGCATGGCGGCTGCTACACGGGCGGCATCAGCGCGGCGCACGTGGCATTTATCAGCGCGCTGGCATCGCGTTATGGTGTGACTATCCTCGTACCGGATTACGATCCCGCACCATACGGCACAGCCGCGGACGCGTACCGCCACATTACGGCCCTCTATTCCACATTCCGCGAACTGAATCCGCACGAGCGCGTCATTCTCATGGGCGACAGCGCGGGCGCGGGGCTTGCGCTGGGGCTGGCTGCGTCGTGGGCTGAGACAGGATCTCGTTCTGGCTCTGGGGCTGTGCCGGCGCCGGAGGGCATCATAGCTATCAGTCCGTGGCTGGACGGCACTCTGGCCAATTCTGAGATTTCCGCATACACCGACCGCGACCCTGTTCTTTCGCCAGACACGCTGCGCGTCGATGCACGCGAGTGGGCTGGCTCGTGGAGCATGAGCGATCCTCGCATCTCGCCTGCTTTCGCTGATGCGAGTGCATGGGCTGGCTCGCAGGTCACGCTCCTCGTAGGCACGGATGAGATCTTCTTCCCGGATACCACAGACTTCGCCACGCGCCTGACGACGGCTGGCGTGAAAACGAAGCTGCACATCGCCGAGAAGATGACACACGACTATCCTCTCCAGCCTATCCCGGAGGCACGCGAAGCCTTCGACCAGATAGAGATGGCCATCATTCAGGCCATCGTGGAGTAACGCTCGGGGAACACAGCATACCATACAAAGTTACGCCTAAGATGTAGCCATTTCGGACCTATCGTGGACCGAAAAATGGCTACACCTTAGGCGTAAGTTTTTCTCATGTGGAGGAAGTTTTTCCTTACAGGTTTCCTCTACACAAAAAGGGGCCAGCCCGTGCTCGCGGACCGGCCCCTCCCCCTGCAAGAGGCGATAATGCTTACTTCGCTTGTACCTTAGTCCCTCGCACTGCGCGCATTATGAGCTTATACAGCTCAGAGAGCACGAGCACAGCAGCGGCCAGCCCCATAGCTTCCAGCCACTGGTGCGCATCCAGCGGCGTCGTACCGAATGCGGAGTTCAGTACTGGCACATAGATGACGAAGAGCTGCAGCACGATGGATAGTGCCATGGCTCCCCACAGCCACATGTTCGTGAACAGCCCCGAGAAGGCGGACTGCGTAGCAGAACGAGAAGCGAGAGCATTGAAAAGCTGAGCGAAAACGAGGATGGTGAAGCCCATCGTTCGCGCCTGAACTATAGCCTCGTCATGCGGAACTCCCAGCACAGCAGGGTCGGTCACGAGGCCGCCCGGCAGATACAGGTCGATGCCGATGAGCGTCACAGCAGCCATGACGATGCCGATGAACGCGATGTCTGCCCACATAGCCGCATCGATAACGCGTTCGGTCATCTTACGCGGCGCGCGCCCCATAACGTCATCCGTCTGGCCGTCCACGCCCATAGCGAGGGCCGGAGCGGCATCCGTCAGCAGGTTTATCCACAGCAGCTGTGTAGCCAGGAGCGGCACGGTCACGCCCGTGGAGGACGGATCCTTAATGCCGAGCACGCCAGCCAGCACCACGCCGAAGAAGACAGTGAAGACTTCGCCCACGTTCGAGCTGAGCAGGTAGCGCAGGAATTTGCGGATGTTATCGAAGATGACGCGGCCTTCGCGCACGGCGGCCACGATGGTGGAGAAGTTATCATCCGCGAGAATCATCTTCGCGGACTGCTTCGTTACCTCGGTACCGGTGATGCCCATGGCCACGCCGATGTCTGCAGACTTCACCGCAGGAGCGTCATTCACACCGTCACCCGTCATAGCCACGATGTTCCCCTGCTTCTGCAGAGCGTTCACGATGCGCATCTTATGTTCTGGCGCCACGCGTGCGTACACGGAGACCTGCTGCACGGCGGCCTGGAATTCCTCGTCGCTCATGGCGTCGAGCTGGTCGCCGGTCAAGGCGTTTCCGAAGCGCGCGGATACCGGCTCGCCCGTTTCCGCGCCGTCCGAGCTCGTGCCGTCCGCGCCCGACCCCAAGCCCGAGCCACCACCGTTCGTGCCGTCCGCGCGAATTATCCCCAGATCCGAGGCGATGCGCGCCGCAGTCAGCGGATGGTCACCCGTAATCATGATGGTGCGAATGCCCGCACGATGAGCCTCAGCGATGGAGTCGCGCACTTCCGTGCGTGGAGGGTCGATGATGCCCACCATACCAAGCCAGACATAATCCTGCTCGATGAGCTCACTCTGGTCAGCGATGTCCTCGATGTGACCGCTCGCATCCTTCTGAATGCCTGGCACATCACCGAGACTCGTCACATTCAGCGCGCGCGACGCCTGGCCGAGAGTACGGTAGGCCTGCGAGGACAGGCGCTCTACCTGGGCGAGCACATTCGCACGGTCCTCATCCGTCAGCGGGCGAATCACACCGTCCACTTCGATGAAGGAGCAGTGTGCGAGCAGCACGTCTGGAGCACCCTTCGCGTAGGCCACGAGCTGAGCAGAATCTGCAGCATTTCGCACGATGACCGTCTGCATCTTACGTTCGGAGGTAAATGGTATCTCTGCCAGGCGCTCCACGCTCTGGTACGAATCCAGCGCGTGTGCCTTCCGTGCGGCAACGAGGACGGAAGCTTCCGTAGGGTCGCCTACGATCTCCCACGTTCCGGCGCCGTCCTTACCCGCGCCCGAGCTCTGCTGCAGCTGCGCGTTATTCGCCAGCGCACCCACAGCCAGCGCACGCTCCACTTCGCGGCGCAGGTGCGACTGTGCTGTCACTTCGCTGCCATCCACATTCACGAGCATGCCCACTGGAGCGTAGCCCGTGCCCGTCACGCGCACTTCGCCACTCGGCGTGATGACAGTCTCCACAGTCATCTCATTACGCGTGAGCGTACCCGTCTTATCCGAGCAAATCACCGATGCCGAGCCCAGCGTCTCCACTGAAGACAGTTTTTTCACGATGGCGTTATGCTTCGCCATGCGCTGCACGCCGAGCGCCAGAACCACGGTCAGAATGGTGGCGAGGCCTTCTGGCACGGCCGCCACAGCGAGAGACACGGCCAGCAGCAGGGACTCGATGACGTCGTCGAGGCTATGGAAGCCTTCGAGCAGCCAGAGTGCTGCGAGCACCACCACGGCGATGAGCACCACGGCCACGCCGAGAATGCGCGAGACGTTATCCATCTCCTTTTCCAGCGGAGTGGCTTCTTCTTCGGTCTGGGAGAGCATGTCTGCTATCTTTCCCACCTGGGTGTTCATACCGGTGGAGGTCACGATGGCACGTCCCGTGCCCTGCGTGATGGATGTGCCGTTAAAGACCATGTTCGTGCGGTCGCCGAGGGCTTTCACCGAATCCAGCACAGCCACTTTCTTTGCTACCGGCAGCGACTCACCCGTCAGCGAGGCTTCAGCTATGCGCAGGCTCGCTGCTTCGAAGAGGCGTCCGTCTGCAGATATGGTGTCTCCCTCGCCGAGGATGATGACGTCTCCCGGCACCACTTCTGCCGTGGCGATGCTGGACACGCGGCCGTCGCGCAGCACGGTGGTCTGCGGGGTGGCCATCTGTGCGAGTGCTTCCACAGCTGCTTCCGCGCGATTCTCCTGAATGTATCCGAGCACCGCGTTCACGATGAGGATGAGGACGATGACGATGCAGTCAAACGGCAGCGGTTCAGCGTCTGCTGGGTTCGTACTGCGTTCGATGGTCCACGCCACGAAGGAGATGACGGTGGCCACGAGCAGCAGGTAGACGAGTGGATCCTGGAACTGCGCGAGGAAGCGCTTCCACGCGGGGTCTTTCGGCTTGCTCGCGAGCTCGTTTCGGCCGAACTTCGTCAGGCGCGCGGCTGCTTCTGCGGAAGACAGTCCGTGCTCGATGCTCGTATTCATGGCTTTTTCTACGGTAGAGACCTCGCTGATGGACGGGTCTGCGTCCCCGAACGGGTTACCGTATGCTGAGGTAGTGTGCACTGCATGCGTCGCAGAACTTCCCTGCGACTGTTCATGAGTTACACCGACGTTCTCGGTCATAACTTTCTCCTGGTCCGCCGCAGAGTAGTCAGCACGCGCGTTTTCACGCCTCGCGTGCTGTGCGGATATCTGATGTATGCGTTTATTCTACCGTATGTTCTGGAGAATCCTGTGATGCGTTTCGCGCTGAGCATGCGTAGAATATGCAGTATGACTATGGCCCATTTTCCCGCACCGCCCGCGCCGGTGACTCCCGCGCCGCCGCGACCGCGCATACCCGTCGTCACGATGCCGGAGCTGTCCTACACGGCCCCGCGCATTCCTGATCCGCCGGCCACCACATACCGCCGCCCTGAGGAGCTCGTACGCACGCACCAGCTCGGGTGGCTGAGGGGAGCGAGCTACGCGTCCACTCTGCGCGACACCGCGCGTAACCCGCGCTGGACGCCTCTGGCCACTGTGCCCATCTTCCTCGTCATCTATAACGTCTTCAGTCTCGCGGTTCTCGTGGCTGTGGTCTTCAGCGCGCTCGGCCAGCTGAGCATCGACTCCTTCCTGGACTTCACGCTGAACATGCGTCCGGCCACAGATATAACGGCCGACCCGGCGAATGCCACCGTTATCATCTTCCAGTTCGGCTCGGTGGCCATCATGCTTCCCGGCTTGTGGTGGACGCTGAAGATCATGAAACGCCAGAGTTTCGGCTCCTTATCCAGCGTCTTCGGCCATCTGCGCTGGGCTGCCGTTCTGAAGTCCACGCTCGTAGCCTTCGTCCTCTTCGCCGGCCTGAACGCGGGCTCCGTCCTCGTGGACATCGCCTCGGGCGCGCAGTATAGTCTGCGCCTGCCCTCGCTCGCCACGCTCCTGCTGGCCGTCACGCTCGTGCCCGTGCAGTGCGCGACGGAGGAGTATGTCTTCCGCGGACTTCTGCTGCAGGCTGCCGGCCTGTGGATTCCTCGTTCGGCGCATTTCCTCGTGCCAATTCTTCCGGCTCTTATCTTCACCTCCCTGCACATGTATGATCTCGTAGGACTGAGCACCATTTTCACGCTCGGTCTCATCACCGGATATCTGACCATGTATCTGGGAGGACTGGAAGCAGGGATAGGCATGCATGTGGCGAATAACGTGACCATCGTGCTCTTCGAAGCATTCGGATTCTACGACGCGTCCGGCGAAGCCGCGGCTACGCCGGTATGGACGGCTGTGGTGGACATCACCGTGCAGCTGCTCATCGCAGCTATCATCGTCTGGGGTGCGAAAAAGCGCCACTGGTTTGATGCTGCAGGCCCTGACCATGTGAGTCGCCTGCGTGATACTCTCCGCTCGAGCTACCGTAGGTGGCAGGATGCGCGCACGTATAAGGCCCAGCTGAAACGAGCGCAGAAATTGGCCATGCAGCAGTATCGCTACTCAAACCAGCCGCGCGGAACTCGCGTATAGTAGACACCGGCCGTCTCGCGCTCCCAGAGCAGGCCTATGTCGCCGTCCGGGCGCAGCACCATACACTGATAGACGTAATGGTACGGCTGCACGCAGCGCGAGCGCGCCCACGTGCGGCCGCCGTCCTCGCTCAGACGCAGCACGCCGCAGCCGCGGTACGGGCGCATGAGGCTCGCATTCGCGAACAGCACGCGGTCGTCCCCGAGGCTCAGCGCATTCGGCTGGCTGAAGATGTCCGGCACAGCGGCGTCGAAACTCGCGTTCTGCCAGGTCTCGCCGCCATCGTGGCTGATGGCTGTGCCTATGCGACCGGACGGATGCTGATTTCTGAAGAAGGTGAGCACGCTGCCATCAGCCAGTTCCACACAGGTGGATTCGGAGCTGACGAAGCGATTATCCTCAAAGTTCGAGATGTCCACGTCACTTTCGAAAACGCACTGTCCGCGGCGCCACGTCTCTCCCCCGTCATCCGAAATGAGCATGCCGCTGGCATTCATGACAGGATTTTCACCGCAGCAGTAATACGGGATGAGCAGGCGTCCGGCATGCGGGCCGTGGTGGAGCTGAATGCCGCAACCCGGACCGGTACCGAGGAATTTCATCCAGTCTTCACGCAGCATCCAGTCGATGTACCTGGGCTGTGACCATGTGGCGCCGTCATCATCCGAGTGGACTTCCACGAGGAAACTCGTGCGGAGGGTGAGAAGACTTTCTGCCGGGTCGAGGCCTTGCTTCCAGTGGATATTCCCCGCGGGAGTGCCGTTTTTCGTGACGAAGCCATCTGGGGCGACGTGGTACTCCAAGTGGCCGTCTACGGAGCCGTCTGGGTTCAGCGCGTACCGGCTGCCGTCGCGGTCCTCGAGGAGGAGACGGCCAGCATCGTCCGTACCACGCTCCTTCGTGGCATTCGCGAAACCTACTCCGCCCGGGAAATGGTCCACGAGTACGGTGATGCGCCCCGGATGCTCCTTCGAGAGCGTATCCACGACCATGCAGGAATCGATGGTGCTCGGACCGTCCACACTCGGACCGTCCGGTCCACTCGGATAAGCGATGACAGTCTGGAGAGGCTGCCACGTCTGGCCCCCGTCGAGGCTTCGGCGAATGACGAAGTGAATCTCATTCGGAGTGTCATTCGAGTTCACGAGGCGCTGGTCTGCTCCAGCGATGAGCACACCGCTGGGCGTAGTCACAAGGGAGGGAATGCGGTAGCTCGCCGAGCCTTCGTAACCAGAGTCGAAGAGCGCTGTGGTGGTCAGGGGCTCGCGGTGCGCGAGTGCAGCTATCTGCCCGTCTGTCAGTGGATATGTGTAGATGCCACCGTTCCGTACTTCGCCGAAGAGACGCTCGCCGGTCGAATTCTGGCCTATCCAGATGGCGTCGATGTCTTCTGCCGCCGAACCTGCCTCCGCGAAGAAATGCTGCCCTGGCTGATGCAGGGCGAGGAAACCGTCCACGTAGATGTCGATGGCACCGCGGAAAGCGCGGACCACGACATCGTGAAAATTGCCATCAGTCCAGAAGCCCTCAGCGCGAAACTCCTCCCACGTCCCGCGCACGCACACACGGTAGAGGAAGCCGGTCTCATCCACGCTCAGGCTGAGCACTTCGCGCCCACCGGTCGAGGCGGCGAGTACCGTGCCCTTCTGTCCGCGGCCGCGCACGCGCATGCGCGTGTGGAGCGTCCCACAGCTGAGCGCGCGCACAGCTGCCACGTCCGGTGCAGACACGTACGCGGCGCTGAACTCCACGTCCGGAAGCGGGCACGTGTAACGCGCGCAGACGTCCGCTGCGGCGAGGGCGCGCGGATGCGTGGTGAGCGACGTCAGCATGGCGGAAGTCTCGAGCGCTGAACCAGCCGGGGGCCGCAGATCAGCCGTGCAGGAGAACACCTGGTAGCCGTCGAGGTAGACGCGCGTGCCAAAGCCGGCGGAACTGGCGGCGTCCGAAACTCCCGAGCCGCTCACGCTGTCGACGGAAACGGGGGAAGCGGGGAAAGCGGGTGAAGCGAACGTCAGCACGAGCGTGTGCGGAGTGCCGAACGCTACGCCGTACGTATCCTCCATGTCGAGGACGCGGCCTGCAGCACGGAGAACGAGCGAGCCATGCTCGATGCTCAGCTGCCAGAGCGGGGCGGTGTCAGCAGGGTCGGTGCTGCCAGCGGGGTCGGACGCAGCCGGCGAGAGCTCTGTAGCCGGCGCGGACGATGCATGCGATACGGATGCATCCGGCAGCGCGGACAGCAGCACGCCATCTGTACGTGCTGAAAACTCTATACACAGGCTCGCTTCTGGGCCGGCGAGGTCGCCGTAAACGAAGCGGTCGGATACAGTCATGATGCCTTCCTCTCGGTTCTGGGGTCGGTCGGTACAGGTGCGGTACGGGGAGAGCGAGGAGGTGTCGCGGGAAGAGCGGGGAGAGCGGGAGGCGATGTAACGCGAGTTGTTTGTAAATCGTCTCACTAAGAGAGCTTCCAGAGCTCTATTTCCGGAAAAAATGAGATGATTTACAAACAACTTCTCGCCCTGACGCTCGTCTCTCCCCATCCTTCGATAGCCGAAGCCAGCGAAGTCAGACAGACGTCACGCCTCTGCGCCCTCTCCGCGCGAAAAGTGGGGCGGTTTTCGCTCCGCCCCACCCAGCAGCTTCAGCTTCTACGCCTTACCCGCGCGCCGGCTGCGGATACGCTCACCGGCAGCCTACTCGCGCTGACTATCCGCGCAGCCTATCCGCAAACCACGTCGTAATCGTGGTCGGATGCGTGATGGCCGTGCCCACGACCGCGCACCACGCGCCCATCTGCATAACCTGCGCGAGATCGTCCGGCGTGTGAATGCGCCCCTCACACAGCACCGGCACATCCGGGAACGCGTCGATCATCTGTCCGAGCAGTTCGAAGTCCGGCCCGTGCGTCTTCTCGCGCTCGCCCGTATATCCGGCCAGCGTGGTGGAGATGATGTCTGAGCCCGCGTCCACGGCCATCTTCGCGTCTTCGAAGCTTCCGCAGTCCGCCATAACGAGCGCTCCTTCCGCGTGCAGCGCTTCCACGGTCTGCGCGTACGTCAGCCCGTCTGGGCGCGGGCGACGCGTGGCGTCGAGCGCGATGATGTCCGCGCCGGCGGCCATGCAGCAGCGCGCGTGCCGCAGCGTAGGCGTGATGAAGACGCCCTCGTGCCCGTCCTTCCAGATGCCTATGACCGGCACTTCTACCTGCCCCTTAATGGCGCTGATGTCTGCCAGTCCCTGGCAGCGTATGCCCACCGCCCCGCCGATGACCGCGGCCTGTGCCATCTGCGCCATCGTCTCCGGATGGCGCAGCGGCTCGCCTGGGTACGCCTGGCAGCTGACCACGAGTCCGCCTTTGAGCTGTTCTATGAGTGGATGGACCATGATGTCTCCTTTGACTTGTGTTATTTTTTCTGTCAATTTTCCGTGTCTTTCAGCGCTATCGCTTCTGCTTACGCTTCCCGCAGATGGCGCTGAATGGCACTCGCCGCACCCACGAGTGGCGCGTCATCTCCAAGCTCGCCCTGGACGAGCTGAGTCTTCTGAACCAGTGGCAGCGCCGAGCTGAGGAATCCTGCGCGCAGCGCATCCCACCACTGCGGACCTGCTTTTACTACGGATCCGGAGATGATGATGACCGATGGATCGAAGAGGTTCCCCATGCCCGCTATGCACTCGCCGAGTGCGGTGGCCGATGTGGTCACTATCATGCGGGCGAATTCTTCCCCCTCATTCATGCGCGCCACCACTTCAGCACCATTCTCCACGAAGCTGTCCTGTCCAGCCTGCTCTTTACGCAGGTTATACAGCGTGGCGAGCCCCGTGCCAGATGCCACTGGCTCTATGTGCCCGGCAGTGGTTCCGCAGGAGCACAGCACTCCCTTCCCGAGGCCGTGCGGGATATGTCCAGCATGGCCTGCCACACCGTGTTCGCCCGTGAGGAGCTTACCGTGCTGGATATAGGCTCCGCCGATGCCCGTTCCCACGCCTATGGACAGGACGGAGTCATACCCCACTCCCGCTCCACGCAGCGCTTCTCCTAGACCATGTGCGCCTACATCTCCCACCATGTACAGAGGGATATCCGCGAGGCCACGTCCGAGGTGGATGGCTTCTGCCACGCGTGCTCCAGCCCAGCCTGGCATAGTGTCTGTAGCCGTGGCGATGAGCCCATGCTCGCTATCCACCACTCCTGCACTGCCTATGCCTATGCCCTTCAGCTCTATGCCTTGTGTCTTTGCTTGAGCCACCTGGCGTTCTACAAGGTGGACGATGCGCAGGAGCACATCCTGTCCGCCACGCTGAGCCATAGTAGGGATACGTTCCTGGCCGGTTACCGTGTAGCCCTCTTCGCTCAGTGTAACGAAGCCACTATTTACTTTCGTCCCGCCTATGTCGAGTGCGAGATACGTTTCTTCTGGTACTACTGCATTAGCCATGCTGAATCACCTCGGAGATATGCTTCATATAGCTCAGGCGAGTAGCGAGATCTGCATCTGCAGGCACGCACACCTTCGTTCCCACATATCCGTGCTCGAGCCAGCTTTCAGCAGCGCCAGCGAGCTGAACATCTGCTGCTACGCGCTCAGGAGTCATCCACGAGGTCGGCTCATCCACGCTCAGTGGAAGGTGCCCGTCTATCCACGCGTAGCCATACTGCGTAGCTTCTGGACCAGCTCCAGAGAACATAAGGCCTGCGAGTACTCCCGCTTCAGCACACGCGCGGACATGATTATCCGCCAGTTCAGCTGAGCGTCCTTCGACGACGCTACGTCCCCAGTTCACCGTTATGCCTATGCCGAGTTCCTTTGCGAGGTCTATCTCATCCTCGATGCTGAGGAATCCCTTTTCTGGCGTCTGACCGTCCACATACCTGTCGCAGTGCTCGATGACGAGCTGTGCTCCACCCCAGTCCCAGCTCAGGATGGTCTCGAGGCTTTCGCACATGGCTTCTTTACTGGCCAGAGCTCCCGGACGACCCTTAGGGCCCGAGTGGATTTCTACGAAGCGTACGTCCTGAGAACCACGCAGCTGGGCGAAGTCGGCGAGAGCTTCCCGTGCGGTATCGAGGTGTGCGAGCGCGGCTTGGCGCCCCTCGAGAACGCTACTAGCTAAGCCGAAGTCTGGGTTTTTCCCTATGTTCTGCATGGTGCCAGGAATCATGGTCACCGTATTCGCATGCCAGTGTGCTGGGACGTGGGCAGCGAGCCATGCACGCGTCTGCGGGTCAGCGAGTTCTCCAGGATATGGTATTTCCGCACCATCTATCCACTCTTCGCCAGCCAGCAGCGCATAGTATGCTTCTCGCCCCGACGCATCCCCTGGCTGCGAGGCGTACACGCCTGCCACCATCATGTGTGGGATGCGCACGCCTTCGGCCTTCACCCCTGTCTGTTCACTCATGTCACTCATGGATACACTCCTTCGTGTTTTGTGCCTATTTACTTTTCCACACAGAAATGAGCTTTCATTCCACTTTTAGTATAGCACAGTTGTCTGATGTCTGATAATTATATATAATATAAACAAGCACAGAATGCTGAACGCCCAGACCGTTCGTGCCGCGCCCACAAAACTCGCCGGCAGAACCCTACTGAGCCAGTATATCGAAGCCCACGCACAGTACTCAGGAGCACCCGCTCCTGCCCGTACACGGATGTACCTGCTGCGCCGAAATGTAAGGAGACTGCCATGAATGCCGAGGATATCGCACACCTGCCAGATGCAGCGAACGTGAATGAGATAACCCACTCCTTAACGACTACGCCTACCGAAGCCGCCATGTCCTCACGCCGTCGCGTAGACACGACCATGGATGCCATTAAAGCGTATATTATCCAGGAACGCCTTCAGCCAGGAGATCCTCTGCCCACAGAGTCCTACCTCTGTGAGTACTTGAAGTCCGCGCGCTCATCTGTACGCGAGGCCCTGCGCAAACTCGAAGCTCTGGACATCGTAAGCGTAGTGCACGGGAAGGGCACCTTCGTCGGAGCCCTGTCTCTGGACCCGCTCGTCGAAGCACTATCCTTCCGCGCTATGATTCCGAATGCAGATGCCTACGGAGACCTCGCGGATATCGTAGAGCTCAGAAAAATCCTCGACCAGGGCCTGGCTCCGCAGATTATCGAGGGCGTCCATCAGCTTTCCAAAGAGGATATAAACCGTCTGCGCGAGCTCATCGAGCAGATGAGCGCCTGCGCGCGCGACGGGAAGACTTTCCTTCAGCAGGACATCGCCTTCCATCAGGGGCTCATGGACTGCGTGGATAACGCTGTGGCCCGCCAGCTCACCCAGAGCCTGTGGCTCGTACACATGGCCGTCGTTCCGGCTCTGAATTCGGAGATATCCGTGAGCCTCGAGCAGTCCGCGCAGTCGCACCGCGATATCCTCGAGAGCGCTCTGAACGGGGACGCGGAGGGCTACCGTTCGGCTGTAGCCGCGCATTATAGGCCAATTGAACAAATTATTCACACGCGGACCCAGTGACAAACGGAAACGCAGAACGGGGGCGAGAGTAACGCATCTCTCGCCCCCGTTCGCATAAGCCATCTACTCGCCTATCTGCACGCCCGCGCACCAGACCTCCTGCACCTCGAGCGTAGCCGGATGCAGCACGAGCACGTCAGCAGCAAATCCCTGACGCAGCAAGCCCACAGGTGCACTCGTCACCGCATTCGGACGGTCCAGCCCAAGCGCTCGAGCCGGCGTAAACGTAGCAGCCTCTATAGCATCGCGCACGCTCATGCCCACCTCAAGCACCATGCGCTGCACAGCCTCCTCGAGGTTCAGCGTGGAGCCAGCGATAGCACCATTCGAGACGAGCCGAGCATGACCATCTACGACGTTCACTTCCAGATTCCCCAGAAGATATGCGCCATCCGGGCAGCCCGCCGCAGCCATAGCGTCAGTGACGAGCGCGAGACGATGCTGCGTCATCTGAACAGCCGAACGCAGCACAGGAACCTGCACGTGGAAGCCGTCGGCTATGAGCTCCACCGTCACCCCATCATTCTGCGTAGCAGCAGGAATAGGCCCCGGAGCGCGGTGCGAGATGCCATTCATCGCGTTAAACATGTGCGTCATAATGCTTGCGCCATGCTCGAAGCCAGCACGAGCCTGGTCATAATCTGCATCACAGTGCCCCACAGCCGGATGCACTCCCGCACGCGCGAACTGCTCTATGGCGCTCATGCCATGAGGTAGCTCCGGCGCTATGGTGATCTGCTGAAGCGTACCATCCGCCGCGTCGAGCAGCTGCTCCACCCGCTCAGGAGTAGGGTCGAGCAGACACTGCTCATCATGCGCACCTTTCCTCTTTACCGCGAGGAACGGACCCTCCAGATGTAGACCCAGCACATCTTCACGCTGTTTCGTCACGCCAGCAGCCACGCGGACATTCTCGAGCAGATTCTCCCACGGATTCGTAATGAGGGAGAGCACATTACGCGTAGTACCATGCAGCATATGGAAAGCGCGCGCCATGGATATGGCCTCCGGGCCATCATCAAAGGCCGAGCCCCAGCCTCCATGCGAATGGATATCTATGTATCCTGGGCACACTATGGCGCCCTTTACATCCAGCACGCGCATGTCTCGCGCAGAGACGCCCACCTCGGAGATAAGCTCATCTTTTATGGCTTCCAGCAGGACATCTCCCACTCCACGGACTATGATGACGCCATCGCGCAGGATAAGCCACGCATCGCGCTCGTCGCCGAGAGCATCCACCACGCGGGCGTGCTCGAAGATAGTGATGCGGCCTGTACCGACCTGCACCGGATTAGTCTGCGCCGAATCGGGCTGTGCCATTCCCGCCTGCGCAGCACCGCGCATGGCATCATCGATGCGCGCGGCTATCTTCGCGCGCTCATCCAGTGAATCTGGAACTTTCTGTATCAGTACACTCATATAAACCTCCGAATGTTTCACGTGAAACGTCGCATGCGCGAGAACCCCCAGCTCGCACCTCGCGAGCGCTTCACTCCAGGAAACACTATGGATTCATTCTCAAGTGATTCTTAACGATTCTAAAGAACGTTCCTAAAGAACGTTCCTAAAGAATGAGCCCCCACGCCCCGGGTCACGACGTGTACATAAGAACACGTCGTGACCCACGCGGAGCGCAAGAGCCATCTTTTTCAGTGGAAGGAAAGCCTGAGATGCATAACCTTCGTCATGTAGTTTTCACCCTACAGCTTCTGCCATTCTGGCTTATTCTGCGCCACCCACGCATAGTACTGCGCGTACTGGAGCTTCGATGCCGCCGCCTCATCCACTATGAACGTGGCATGAGGGTGCATCTGCAGCGCGGATGCCGGGCAGATGGAGGTCACTGGGCCTTCCACACTCGCCGCCACCGCGTCTGCCTTCCCCTCACCAAAGGCGAGAAGAATGAGATGCCGAGCCTTCATAATGGTGCCCACGCCCTGTGTGATGCAGTGCGTAGGAACCTGACTGAGGTCCCCGTCGAAGAAGCGTGCGTTATCGATGCGCGTCTGCTCTGTCAGCGTCTTCATGCGCGTCGGCGACGCGAGCGAGCTTCCTGGCTCGTTAAAGCCTATGTGCCCGTCTGTGCCGATGCCGAGGATCTGAATATCCACACCGCCGGCCGCTTCTATAGCCGCGTCATAGTCTGCGCCTGCATGCGGAAGCGTTTCGAGAGCGCCGTTCGGCACGTTAATGAGCTCTGGGTTCAGTCCCACCGGCTCCACCACTTCGCGTCGGATGACGCTGTGGTAGGACTCTGGGTGCTCTGGGTCGAGTCCGGCGTACTCATCGAGCGCAAATCCACGCACCTGTGAGACGTCTATGCCCTCATCCTTTACCTTCTTCGCGAGAGCTTGATAGGCCGTGTGAGGAGTCGAGCCGGTAGCCAGACCGAGCACGAGCTTCGGGTTCGCCTTGATGGCCTCGCCCACCGCCTGCGCGTAGATGGCGCCGGCTTCTTCCTGAGTTTTAACGATCAGTACTTCTGCCATCGTTCGTCCTCGTTTCTGTCTTTTTTACAATTCTCGCACTGCTGCGCTCGCGCTCACCGCGTCCACGCTCACAGCTGGTTCGAGGCCTACTTCGCGCAGTACTTCTGCCACGCGCTCTACATTCTCACCCTTCAGTGGCAGAACTGGCTCTGGCATCTGGTTCGTGTCGAAGACGCCGAGAAGTGCCATAGCAGTCTTAAAGGCACCCACACCACTGCCGTAGCCCTGGACACCCTGTGGTACCAGAACGATACGCATGAGGTCAGCGAGGAAGTCCTGCTCCTTACGCACGGTAGCCCAGTCGCCTGCTTCATACGCATTCCACATGCGCACGTAGCCCGTGGCCTCCACATTCGCCAGGCCTGGTACAGAACCATCTGCACCAGCCATGTATGCACCGTCCACCACTACTTCCTGGCCGGTGAGCAGGACGAGTGGATGACCTGCCTTCTTATTCGCGTCAGCGAGGAAGCGGAAGCCAGCATCATCATTCGAGGAGTCCTTCACACCCGTGAGTACTCCATCGAGACCGAGCTTGACGAGAAGCCCTGCCGGGAGCTTCGTGTGCACGCATACTGGAATGTCGTACGCGAACAGTGGAAGGTCCACTGCTTCGTGGATGAGGCGGAAGTGACGCTCCACCTCTGCCATACCACCCAGAGCGTAGAACGGAGCAGTAGCCACGATGGCATCTGCGCCGAGAGCCTGAGCCTGCTTTGCATGCTCGATGACGCGCTTCGACTCAGTATCGATGCAGCCTACGAGCAGCGGAACACGGTGGTCTACGATGCGCACTGCTGCTTCGATGATCTCGCGGCGACGCTCATCCGTGCTGAATGCTACCTCACCCGAAGATCCGAGGACGAACAGGCCGTGTACGCCGGCGTCTATCATGCGGTTAATGCTACGCGCGAAGGACACTTCGTCGAGCTGGCCGTCAGCGGTCAGAGCAGTTACTACTGGAGGGAATACGCCCCTGAATCGAGTATCCATAATACATCCTTTTCTTCTAACTCCTCTGCTATGAGGAGCGTCCTGTGTGTTTTTCGTTTCTGTACTAGAAAGGCGAGCCTAGCCCTGCACCATATGATGCATGTGTGGAAGGAAGTCCAGGACTAGGCCGCACATCTATATGTGGTATACACTGTGCAGCGAGCGCGAACGACTCAGTACATCTGCCCACTGCACAGCGTATACGCCTGCTAGGGGTAAACCTATGCGCATTCCTCTTCGGTCGGATGCAGGAGAGAAGGTGCAGCCGCCAGAAGAGTCTTGGTGTATGGATGCTGTGGGTTATAGAACACATCCTTCGCAGTACCGCGTTCTACTATCTGCCCACCGTTCATCACCACTATCTCATCCGATACGTAGCGTACCGTCTGAATATCGTGGCTGATGAACACCATGGCCAAACCAAGTTCTTTCTTCAGGTTCGTGAGCAGATTCAGAATCTGTGCACGAACGGACACATCCAGTGCAGAGGTCGGCTCATCAGCGATGATGACGTCTGGCTTGAGGCTCAGAGCTCGAGCTATAGCCACACGCTGGCGCTGACCACCAGAGAGCTGTCCTGGAAGTGCATCCAGAGCGGAGGTAGGAAGGCCCACCATACGGATGAGCTCCATAGCCCGGTCCATGCGTTCCTGCTTGCTGCCCAGAGAGTGCACGACGAGAGGGTCGATGAGCTGGTCGATGACCTTCATACGCGCGTTCAGAGCGGTGGCAGGATCCTGGAAGACCACGGATACGACGCGACCTATCTCCTTGCGTTCGTCCGCCGTGCGCTTCGTCACGTCATGCCCCTTAAAGATGACCTTACCTTCGGTGGCCAGCTGCAGTCCGCACAGTACGTTCGCTGTGGTGGACTTTCCGCAGCCAGACTCACCTACCAGACCGATGGTCTGGCCTGGCATCAGTGTGAGGCTTACGCCGTTCACTGCGGTAATCTTATTCGGGTGGAAGAGTCCTCCCGTACGAGTCTTAAAGACGACCTTAATGTCCTTCAGCTCGATGATAGGAGTGGCAGACGTGGTCTGAGTGGAGTTACTCATTCTTAGCCTCCTCCGTGGTATCAGTCGTGTCGGTGACGATGACGTTCGAGGTATCTCCTGGCACGTCTGCACCGTCGTCGAATGCGTTATTCAGTGCTGGGTCGATGAGGTGAATCATCTCACCCTGATGCCCTGCCTTGTTATTATCCACGTCCAGCTTCGAAAGCGATGGGCGAACAGCATAACGGTGGTGGGTATCTGGGATTTCTATCATCACAGGATGCTCATCCAGTGCATCATATGGATGCGAGGAACGAGGAGCGAAGCGGTCTCCCTCTGGGAAGTCCTTTGGGCTCGGCACTGTACCAGGAACCTGGTGCAGTGGAGTCTGTCCTGCTTCGATGGAGATAACCGAACCGAGCAGACCACGGGTGTACTCGTGACGAGGGTCCGTGAGGATCTCCTGCGTGGAGCCCTGCTCGACGACCTGACCTGCGTACATGACGGTGATCTTATGCGCCACCTTCGCGACGAGTGCGAGGTCGTGGGACACGAAGATCATGGCGAAGCCGAGCTTTTCGCGCAGCTCATTCAGCAGGTCTATGACCTGGCGCTGTACGGTTACATCCAGAGCCGTAGTCGGTTCGTCCGCGATGATGAGCTTCGGGTCGCGCGTCAGTGCCATAGCGATGAGGACGCGCTGACGCTGTCCACCGGAGAGCTCATGTGGATAGGATTCCAGTACGCGCTTCGGGTCGAGACCTACAAGCGTGAGGAGCTCTTCTGCAGTGCGGGTACCACCGCGCTTGGTCAGCTGAGCCATCTGGTTCTTAATGAGCATGGATGGGTTCAGAGAGCTGAGAGCATCCTGGTAGATCATAGCTATCTCATTACCGCGCAGAGCGTTATGCTCCTTCGGATCGAGGCCCACGAGGTTCTTACCGTCGAAGTTAATCTCACCGGAGATCTTCGCGCGCTTGTCGAGCAGACCCATGATGGTCAGGGAGGTGATGGACTTACCGCATCCGGACTCACCCACCAGGCCCATGGTCTCACCTGGGCGGACGTAGAAGGATACGTGGTCTACCACGTTCACGTCTCCGTGGCGTGGGAAGGAGATGCACAGATCCTTTACTTCGATGACTGGCTCACCAGCCTGCTCGCCTACTGGAACGAAGCGGTCTGTGCGCTTCGACTCTGCTTCCTTCAGCTGCTCGAGGGACTTCACGAGAGACTCGTGCTGTGCTTCGTAAGCAGCTACTGGGTCAGCCAGAAGCAGGTCTTCCTTACGCGCCTGCTCTGCGTCTACTGCGTTCTTCACCACTGGGGCACTCGGCGCAGAGACGATGGCATCGGTGATGCCTTCGGACAGGATGTTCAGGCACAGGACCGTGATCATGATGGCCAGACCTGGATACAGTGCCTGCCACCAGTATCCGAAGATAACGCCCTGCTTTGCGGAAGACAGGATATTACCCCAGGTAGGGGTAGGCTCTGGGAAGCCCAGGTTAATGAAGGACAGAGATGCTTCGAAGACGATGGCGTCTGCCACAGACAGGGTGGTGAACACCATGACTGGAGCTGCGATATTACGCGCCACGTGCTTGACGAGGATCCATGGTGCACGAGCACCGGAGACGATGACTGCACGCACATAGTCCTGTCCGTATTCACTGATGATGTTCGCGCGCACCACTCGGGTGATCTGCGGAACGTAGAGGATACCGATAGCCACGATGATGCCGAACATGGACTGTCCGAGTATGGTCACGAACACTGCTGCCAGTGCGATGCCAGGAACGGACATGAAGATGTCCACGATGCGCATGATAATCTCGGATACCCATGGGCGAGATACTGCTGCGATAGCGCCGATGAGTGCACCGAAGACGAGTGCGAAGGCTATAGCGCCCAGACCTATGGCCAGCGAGAATCGCGCGCCATAGAAGACGCGGCTCATCACGTCTCGACCGAGGTTATCTGTACCGAAGAGGTGGTCTGCGCTCGGAGCCTGGTAGCTCATGGTTATCTCCAGCGGATCGTGTGGAGAGAACAGTGGCGCGAAGATGGCCACGAGGATAAGCAGAGCGATGAAGAGTGCAGCGAGCTTCGTACCCATCTTCAGGTGGGCGAACCTGCGTAGCTTCACGCCTGGCTGAGATGCTGCGTGTGCAGCGGAATTCTTACCAAACAGCATGTCACACCGTCCTAATGCGTGGGTTGATGAGCACGTAGAGCAGATCAACGATGATGTTTATGATGACGAAGGAAAGCGCTACCACGAGGACTACGCCCTGAACCAGGATAGGTTCATTACCGTTAATGCCCTCGAACAGCGTGGTACCCATGCCAGGAAGAGCGAAGATGACTTCGATGACGATGGCACCACCCATGAGGTAACCTATCTTCATACCGAGAACGGTGATAGGAGTAATCAGTGCGTTACGCAGAACGTTACGCGAGACTACTACAGCCTTCGGGATACCCGCACCTATGGCAGTGCGCACGTAGTCCTTATCCAGCTCTTCGACCATCGACGTACGAATGACGCGGATTAATTGACCAGCTACAGGCAGACCGAGCGAGAAAGCAGGCATAGCCATACGAGCGAGGTAGCCAGCCGGGTCGTCGAAGAAGTTCGGAAGGATGCCCGCGCCTGGAAGCAGTCCGAGCTTAATCTGCAGAACGTAGATGAGCAGAACGCCGAGCCAGAAGGAAGGCGTCGCGATGGCGATGATGGACACGACGCGGATGGCCTGATCGACCCACGTGTCGCGGAACAGCGCAGCCAGAACACCGAACAGTGCAGCCACCACGACCACCACGACCAGACCGATGAAAGTCAGCTGAAGGGTGATAGGGAACGCCTGGCCGATTTTCGCAGCCACAGACTCGTGGTTCACGCCATACGTGCCGAGGTCGCCATGCAGCATGTTCCAGATGTAGATGAAGAAGCGCACATACCATGGATTATTCAGGCCATTCGCCGCACGGTATGCATCGAGCTGCTCGGTCGTCGCATTCTCGCCCAGCGCAGCTACTGCTGGATCATAGCGCGAGAAGGACATTAAGAAGAAGACGAGGAAGACGACGCCGAATGCCACCAGTGGCAGCGACGCGAGCCTCTTTCCTAATAGTCGTAATAGATTTGTCATGAGTTTTACCCCTTTGTAACTCCTAGTTTTCTCTCCGCGGACGGTGGAACGTGCTCGACTATAGAGCAGCACCACCCAGAGGGAATAGAAAAGGTGGGGAAGGAGGAGTTCCCCTCCCCCACCTTCAGCATGTGAACTGTGTAAGATAGAGAATCTTACCCCTGCTCACTTCAGCTTACTGTGGCTTATTCCTTCGCCAGCTTCTGGTTCAGGAAGAACAGACCGACGGTGCCGCCTGCCTTATAGTCCTTAAACACGCCCTTGCGTACTGCAGTGGTGAGCTGACGGTGGAAGAGTGGATACAGTGGGACTTCTTCGGACAGGAGGTCCATAGCATCGTTCCAGTTCTCCATGCGCACCTTATCATCGTTGGATGCAGCGGCCTTATCCATGTACTCGTGGAGCTTCGTGTAGCCTTCCGAGCCCTTCCAGAAGGTACGGGTCTTCGTCCATGCGTTATCTCCGTACCACCAGTTCATGAGGATATCTGGGTCGTTACCGAAGACGGATGGGTCACCAGGAGCGATAACCATGGAGTAGTCTGCATTCTCTTTATCCGTGATGTTCGGGTACAGAGCAGAGGACTTCATGGACTGGATGTCCACAGTGAAGCCGAGAGCTTCGAGGTTATTCTTAATCTGTGGAGCCAGCTCGGTAATCCAGGTGTGGTCCGTGGTGTAGAGCGTAAACTTTACGCCACCATTCACACCAGCATCCTTGAGGAGCTTCTTCGCCTTCTCTACGTTATAGGTGTAGACGTTCTTCGCCTTGTGGTAGTACTTAAAGCTCTTCGGCAGGAAGCTCGTGGCAGCTTCAGCCTGGCCGGCCAGCTGGTTCTTAATGAGCGTGTCTACGTCGATGCCGTAGAGCACAGCCTGGCGGACTTCCTTCTTATCGAATGGAGCCTTCTTCGTGTTAAACATCACGAATGCCTGGTTAAAGCCCTGAGCCTTATGCAGCTCAGAACCGGAGGTCTTCAGCGTGTCGAATGCCTTTGCAGGAACATTCTCCATGATGTCGTTCTGGCCCGACTGCATAGCGGTGACGCGTGCAGTGTCATCCACGGACACGTTCCACACCATGTTCTTCGACAGAGCCTTCCACTCACCGTTATAGTTATCGTTCTTCTCGAAGGTGACCTTCAGGTCCGTAATCTCCTTGAACTTATAAGGACCGGAGCCGATAGGCATCTTCTGCAGAGCTTCGTCAGACATGGATGCCGGCACGATGCCTACCAGTGCGAGACGCTCCTTAAAGAGGCTGTATGGCTTCGCGAGCTTAAAGGTGACGACGGTATCGCTCTTTGCTTCCACGCTCTGGATGAAGTTCAGCATGGACAGGTACAGGCTGCCTGGCGCCATCATGCGCTCGAAGGAGGACTTTACGTCCGCCGCGGTGACAGGAGTACCATCCGAGAACTTCGCGCCATCGCGCAGGGTAATCTCGTACTCGGTGTCCGAGATCATCTTTGGCTCACCCTTAGCCAGGCCGGATACCAGCTTAAAGTCATTCATCTGACGGGTGTACAGTGGTTCGACGACGTTCCAGTTCGCCGACTGTGGCAGGGCCTGAGAGGTGGACAGTGGGTTATAGTTCTGTCCAGCGTATGCGACCTGCGCGGTTATGGTGTCTGGCACGACGGTGCTGACAGCTGGGCTGGCATCTGCCTTCTTTTCGTCGGTGCTTGCGGCCTTATTCCCCGAACCGCATCCGGCGAGCAGGAGGGCAGCGGCTGCAAAACCTGCAGCTACCTTGACTGACTTCCCAAACTTCATGTCATTCTCCTTCAACACTGAAAGGTTTTCCTCATAGCTCTTCAGAAACCTCTGCTGCTACCGTGCTTCGGAACTTTCTTCGAAACCATGGGGCTGGAGTTATCTCCTGATATAAATCGTAAGACATCAGACATCATATGTCAAGGCGAGCGGGAGAATTTTTTGTTCGTTTTGTTTGTTTGTGGGCTACTTATAAGAGTGAACGGTCACATTTCCGCTACCTTTTTGCGTTTTCTACAGTTTTTCGGCGCGTCGTTTTCTGTCAATTCTTCCTCCATCTCACTCATCCCCCGGTATAGCGTAAACTAGAACCATGGCGAATAAAAAGGGACCGACTAAGGGTTCAGGTGGAAAGCACCGTAATAAGTTAGCAGGTAAGGGGCCTACTCCTAAGGCTGAAGACCGCGTGTATCATAAGGCATACGCGGCGAAGAAGGCTGCAGATAAGCGGAAGGCTGCAGACCCGCGTCTGGCAGCGAAGCGCCGTGTGGCGAAGTTCACATCTGATGCAGATGACATCGTCATCGGCCGTAATGCCGTCCTCGAGGCTCTGCGTGTAGGTGTGCCAAGTAAGGACGTGTACGTGGCATCGCGCCTCGAGCATGATGACCGTACTCGCGAGATAGTAAAGCTCGCCGGCCTCAAGGGGCTACCACTGCTGGAAGCAGACCGTCTGGAGATGGACCGCATAGCACGCAGCTCGAACCATCAGGGTGTGGTGCTGCGTGTACAGCCATACCAGTATGCATCGCTTGCTCAGCTGGCAGACCGTGCAGAAGCGAAGGCAGCAGCTCTGGCGAACGCATCGCCGAAGGCGCGAAACCTCGCGCGCCCACTGTTCATCGCTCTCGATGGCGTCACTGACCCACAGAACCTCGGCGCAGTGATTCGCTCTGCAGCAGCATTCGGAGCGAATGGCGTTATCCTTCCAGAGCGTCGCAGCGCATCGGTTACATCTGCCGCATGGAAGGTGTCCGCAGGAGCGGCAGCGCACATGCCTGTGGCTCGCGTGGTAAACCTCACGAAGGCCATAGAAAGCCTCCATGAGCGTGGATACTACGCCATCGGCCTCGACGGCGGTGGAGATGCACTCGTGGGTGAGTCTGGCTTTGAGACGGACCCACTCGTGGTGGTTCTCGGCTCGGAAGGTAAGGGCATTAGCCGCCTCGTGCGCGAATCGTGTGATTCCATCGTGGGCATTCCTATGACCTCCATGGTGGAGTCGCTGAATGCATCCGTGGCAGCCGGCATAGCGCTTTATACCGTGCATAAGGCACGCATCAGCGCCGAGTAGATACTTCACGAGAAAAGGGGCAGTGCGTTTTTCCACACTGCCCCTTTTTCGTATGCCCGAAAGAGTGTCACTCGCTCGCCCAGACGGCCGCATCTGGGTCATCTTCAGCGTGATAGTCTCCGAATTCATCCATCACACCCGAGTCTGCCTCATCCAGAATGGACTGGATGGCATCTGGATCCATGTCATACTCGCGTAACTCAGTCTCGATGTAATCATCTACAGCCTCTGGCGTAGAGACATCATGACCTATCTTCTCCGCCATCATCCAGCGATGATTCAGCACTTCATGGAAGAACTGCGCCGGTTCTATCTGCATACGGTACTCTGGCGGAATGCGGCGCACCGTAGGCTCGAAGACTTCCCGCATCCAGTCTGTGGCCACCACTTCCAGCTCATCTCCCTGACGCCACGTGGAGGTACGGTACGCATCGATGTCATTCAGCAGGCGGCGAGCCTGGCTTTCCTGCACGTCTAAGCCAGTCAGACGCAGAAGCTTATTCGAGGCATAGCCCGCATCCACCACGCGTGGGCGCACATTAATGCGCGTTCCATCATCTGTGGTGGTCATCTCCAGCTCGTCCACGTCGAAGCCGAGGTCATTCAGACGGTTCACACGCTGCTCTATCTTCCACATCTCATCTGGAGCGAAGGAGGACATGCCCGTCAGCGCATCCCACAGCTCGTGGTAGCGGTCTGCGAGGCGGTTCCCCACCTCTATCTCATCTACCTCACTCGGAAGAAGGTTCCCCGAATGCAGGTCCATGAGTTCGCCGATGATGTTCGTGCGCGCGAGGTCGATGTCATACTCACGCTGTCCATCCGTCAGGTTCGCATACAGTGCGCCGGTTTCAGCGTCCACGAGGACAGCGGAAAAATTATCCGCATCGCGCAAGAACAGAACGTTCGAGAGGGATACATCGCCCCAGTAGAATCCCTGCAGATGCAGGCGCACGAGCAGGACTGCCAGAGCGTCGATGAGACGGTCAGCCGTATCCGCGCGCAAGTTTCGCGCGAAGAGAGCGCGATACGGCAGCGAGAACTTCAGCTGCTCGGTGACGAGAATGGCCTCGAGCGGCTCCCCCTTCGCATTTCGGCGGCCAGCCACGACGCCTATAGGCTTTACGCTCGGCACGTCTATCTTCTCGAGGCTGCGCAGCATCTCGTACTCTTTCACCGCCGAACGGTACGATATCTCTTTCATGGCATCGATGTGGTCTCCCACGCGTACGAAGCGCACCACGTGGCGAGATATTCCTCGAGGAAGATTCACGATGAGATCCTGCGACCACTTCACGAGGGGAAGCGACCACGGCAGGGTGAACAGGCGCGGGTTCGCTGTGGCTGCAGTAATGTTCAGAGTCTGAGGCTCAGCCTGGTCTGCTGCAGACTCCTCAGTCTTCGACGTAGCATTCGATAAGCGTGGATCTACCATGCGAGCTCCTCTCTCATGTATCTCGTGTATGTCTAGCTTCATTATACGAAAAGCGGTGGCAGCTTTCGGCCGCACACCGCTTTTCTCACACTAATCTAGCTCAGCGAGCTCTTAGTTCAGGCGCAGTTCCGTGGAAGGTGCGAACAGGTGCATCTTCGTAGGGTCGATGTGGATGCGTACCGTAGCACCGACCTGCGGGAGAGCACGTGGGTTCACACGCACCGTGGTCATGTTATTCTGATCAGACATGACGGATGCTGCTTCATCCGAGCCTTCTGCATCCACGATGTTACCGTAGATGTAACCGTCAGAGCCGAGGTCTTCCACGTTCAGGACGTTCAGCTTGAATGCATCTGGCTCAGTGTCCGATGCGAGGGATGCATCTTCTGGACGGAAGCCGATGATGATCTTTCCACCATCTTCAGCAGTGAGCTTAGAGACGACCTCTGCTGGGAGGGTGATAGCGTCATCACCGATGATAGCCTTACCATTCTCTACCTTATGGGTGGAGATGTTCATGGAAGGCGAGCCGATGAAGCCTGCGACGAAGACGTTCTCTGGGCGGTCGTACAGCTCGGTAGGAGCACCTACCTGCTGCAGGATGCCGAGCTTAATAACAGCGATGCGATCACCCATGGTCAGAGCTTCCGTCTGGTCGTGGGTCACGTACAGCGTGGTGACGCCGAGCTGACGCTGCAGAGCAGCGATCTGCGTACGGGTCTGTACACGAAGCTTTGCATCGAGGTTCGAGAGTGGTTCATCCATGAGGAAGACCTTAGGCTGACGCACGATAGCGCGACCCATAGCCACACGCTGGCGCTGACCACCAGACAGAGCCTTAGGCTTACGGTCGAGATACTCAGTCAGGTCGAGGATGGCTGCTGCCTTTTCGACGCGAGCGCGAATCTCATCCTTAGGAGTGCCAGCGATCTTCAGAGCGAAGCCCATGTTATCTGCCACAGTCATGTGTGGGTACAGAGCGTAGTTCTGGAAGACCATAGCGATGTCGCGGTCCTTAGGCTGCATGTTCGTGACATCCTTGCCACCGATGAGGATACGGCCCTTATTTACCTCTTCGAGGCCTGCAAGCATGCGCAACGTCGTGGACTTACCGCAACCAGATGGTCCGACGAGTACGAGGAACTCGCCGTCTTCGATGGTCAGGTTCAGGTTATCCACGGATGGGGTGTCGTTACCTGGGTAAATGCGGGTAACGTTCTCAAATACCACTTCTGCCATAATTATTCCTTTCATGGGCAGGTACGTGCCCAACGATCCGAGTGAGAGGTTTTCGGTTATTCTTTGTGGTTCTGGGAAGATAACTCTTCTTCGAGCCACTACCCACTATACACGGTGGCCTCCCCGACGCGCCCGGGCTGGCAGAATTTTTTGCACACGTTTGCACAGAACGTGAGCGACGTCACAGCAGCACTGGCGCGTCACATAGATGTGCACCATTCACGGCGAGCATGGACCGCTAGAACCACCTCACCTCACCGCCCCACTTCAGTTGAGAGTACGGCGCACTATACTAGAGACCATTATGGTAGATGAGTTTTCCGCTTTAGACCTCGCTCCTGGCCATGTGGTGGGAGGATATACGCTGCTCAGCCGCCTCGACCAGGGGGGCATGGGCACCATTTGGCGCGTGCGCGACGACGGTGGCACCGTCTACGCCATGAAGATCCTGCTCGACTCCCTGAAAGAAGAGCCTGCAGACGTGAACGGGACGGGAAGCAATGAGGAGAAATTGACCGCACGCGAACGCTTCCGCCGCGAAGCTCTCGCACTCAGGAAGATAGACCATCCGGGCGTGAACCGTATCGTGGATATGGAGCTCGACGACGCGCTCGCCTTCATCGTCACGGAGCTCATCGAGGGGAAGAATCTGCGCGACGACGTGTACGAAAACGGGCGCTATACCGCGGAGGACCTCGAAAATCTCGCGCGCATGCTCATAGACGCGGTGGACGCCGTGCACGCAGCCGGCATCATTCACCGCGATATCAAGCCGACGAACGTTATGATCTCGCCGAACGGCCCCATCCTCGTGGACTTCGGCATCGCGATGGGCGAGAATGAATCGCACGTCACGCGCACGGGCCTGGTCATGGGTACACCGGGCTTTATCGCGCCGGAAATCATCGATGGCGCGGAATCCGACGAGGCCACCGACTGGTGGAGCGTGGCCGCCGTCCTCGCTTTCGCCGCCACGGGCCGCCCGGTCTTCGGCTCCTCGCCGCTCATGACCGTGCTCGAACGCGCCGCTTCGGGAAACGCGGATCTCACTGGCCTGCCGCCCGTTACGCTGAACGCGATGCGTATGGCGCTAAATCCGGACCGTATGCAGCGCTGCTCCGCGCAGGACCTGCTGAGCGCTATCCATGAGGACGCGCTCACTCCAGAACTGTGGGATGCGCCGGCTGCCATGCCTGGAATCGGCGCGACGACGGTACTGCGGCCGAATGCTACGTCTACCGGTGACGCTGCTATGAGCCCGAGTGGCGCCACCCCGAGAGAGGAGAAAACATCCGTGATGCCTCCCTTTCTCGCGCGACTCTTCGGGCGCCACCCGCGTTCTTAACACCGAGCCTGCACGCGGCACGTACGCAGAGCCCGCATCCGATGGTCAGACGCGCGTGCTGTCTTCGGCAGCTTTCGCGCCCTCGTCAGCGCTTGGGCTGCCGAGACCGACTGAGCCGGCGACCATGGCCATGCCGCCGGGTTCTATAGCTCCTGCGCCCGCACCGGCTCCGCCTGCGTATACACCTGCTGAGCCGTACGCATCTGCTCAGCAGTACGGTCAGTATGCGCCGTCCGCGCCGTCCGCGCAGGAGGACGCCTGGCAGCCGCCGCGCCGCACGCATCTGTATGCGCTCGCCCTCGGATTTCTCGCGGTGGGGCTCGGCGCATATCTGCCGTTCGCCAGCCTCGCGTGCGTGGCCGGGTTCAGTTTCCTCGCCTCGATGCGCGGTTCGCGTGTCCTTACCCGGCGCCGCGGCTCGAGTACGCTCGCGCTCACCCTCGCCCTGCCATGGCACGCGCTGAAAGCCGCCGCGACCGCCCTGTCCAGCACGCTTGGCGCCGCGCTTGTGCTACTTCTCGTGAATGCTGCATGCGTTCTGGCGCTGCGTTTCGGGGGATTTTCTGTCGAGTTTGGCAATTATTCCTCTACCTTCGCGCTTATCAACGCGGTGGGAACGCTCCTGGGATGGTACCTCTTCGTGGCGCACCACCAGGCACAGTCTTTATATGAAGGACTGCATGCACCACTGGAGGTATCGCGCACAGCGAAAATCTGTCTCTTCGGAATGTGGAGCCTTGCTGCCCTCGGTGTCCTCCTAGAAATAGCTACCTCGAGCAGCGTGCAGTGGGCTCCGCTGCCGGATATACAGGCCGCGTTCTTCACGGGAGAATTGACAGAAATCCTGCGTGCGTGAAAAAATCTGAAGTATGGCTAAAAACGACGAAAAGCGCGCAAAATCGCGCAAAGCACGTATGGAAGCGCGTGCAGCAGCTGAACGCGAAGCGCAGCTGGCAGCACAGCGCGAACGTAAAATTCAGACCGCTATAGGCGCGAGCGTCCTCGCGGTGGTCATCCTCATCCTCGCCGTCGTGGGATATTTCGTGGGACGGAACATCTACGAAAGCACGCGTTCACCGGAAGAAGTCTCGAACGCCGCATACGCGAAAGTGGAGAGCATCGCGGATAAGCCGCAGAACGCGTCGAAGGACGGCGGATTCCTTCTTTCGAAGAACGGCGTGAATAAAGCCGTAGAAGGCGTACCGACCATCGACGACTACATGGACTTCATCTGCCCAGCCTGCGGTATCGTGGGCCGATCCATCGACGCAGACCTCGTCTCCATGCTCGACGCGGGCCAGATAAACCTGAACATCCACCTGGCGGCATTCCTGAACCGCAGCTCTACGGATAACTACTCCACGCGCTCGGCTGCATTCGTCACCTACGTGGCGGATAACGAGCCGGATAAGGTGATGGCTCTCATCCGCGCTATGTTTGCTGAGAATTTCCAGCCACAGGAAGGCTCTGCGTATAAGAGCGTCTCGAATGACGACCTCGTCAAGCTCGCAAAGTCCGTGGGCGTGAGCGACTCGGTGGCCGAGGCGGCGGCGAAGGGCAAGTATGAGGCATGGGTGGATGCCACGAGTGCATGGTACCCGACCGACAGCCGCCTGTGGAACGTGAGCGGTTCGCTTAAGGGCCAGATGACCACGCCTACTATCCTCGTAAATAAGAACTACTGGGACTATAACACGCTTATGGCTTCGGCCGGCGGATCGTCGTCCTATAACACGATTCTGCTGTCCAGCCTGGGACTGGCGAAGGCTGATGTGGGGAACGCTTCTGTGCTGCCGAGCATCGGCGAGGGCAAGCCTGTAGGGGCTTAGGGGCGCAGGGGCGCAGAGGCATAGGGGCGCACGCGCACTAGACCCTAGCTCAGCTGGTTCGAGCGGCTCGCTGAAGTTTCTGACACGTTCAGAAAATTTCGGCGAGCCGCTTTTGCATGGGGCGCGGTTTTTGTGTATAGTAAATCACGTTGAGTAATCAACGCCTCTATAGCTCAGTTGGTAGAGCAGCTGATTTGTAATCAGCAGGTCGAGGGTTCGAGTCCCCCTGGAGGCTCTTTGTGTTTTTGTGTGTGGCACGAAGATGGCCACAGATAGCTATCCTTCACAGCGCGTTTTCCTACTTTTTGCTTATCGGCGCGTTTTTCGCGGCCGGATAGGGCCAAAATGCGCCGATAAGCAAAAAGTATCGGACATGGTTCACATATAACAGGACGTGAATCCGATTGGGGGGGCGTTCTGCCACAGCCGATTTTCCCCACGCGCTGATGCATCAATTTTCGTATACGTAAATTTTGCGAGTTATTCCACTTTTTATCCCCGCACCAGCCAAAAATGGAATAACTCGCAAAATTCATGTCACCATGTACCGCTACCCCCGCGCCAGCAGACCTCCGCCCACACATAAAAATGCTTCCTCCGGTCCAGAATGAACCGAGAGGAAGCATTTTCGTCAGTACTTGGTATCGTGTACCGTTTTTCGCGGATTCAGGCCGCCCCGCGCAGCACCCTACCTACGCGAGGTGTGCACGCAGGAACCACTGGAACTTTTCGAGGTCCTGCACGTGGTCCTGAATGATGTTCGAGCTGACGATGTCGAGCTCGTCGAGCTCTGCGATGGCGTTACGGTCATTCTGAATGAACTCGTCGTAGTATGCCACGAGTGCCTTAATGTACGCTTCAGTAGACTGAGTGCCGGTCAGCTCGAGCTCTGCCCAGTCGCGGTTACGTACGATGGCATCTGGACGGCCGTCTGGGCTACCACCGAGCTGCGAGATACGCTCTGCGGACTCATCTGCCTGGTTCAGCACGATGTCCACCTGTGGGTCGATCATCTCGTGAACTGCCACAAAGTTCGGGCCAGAGACGTTCCAGTGCGCGTGCTTGAGAACGAGGGATGCTTCCTGCTCCTGGCTCAGGCGGCTCTGAAGGATGGAGATGACCTTCTCGCTTACTTCTTCGCTCAGTCCTGGGATGGTGTAGTTCAGTGCCATGAGTGTACCTTTCTTCTGATTATCGGTATGCTTTTATTTTACGTCGTCAGTGCGCCGCCGTACCCTGTGTCGGCGTGCAGTGTAGCTTAGTTCACAGTTTCGCTCGCGTCTGGCTCGGGCACGTGTTTGCGCACTTCTATGGTCTGGATGCGCCGGCCGTCTACCGCGGTGACGACCATGTCGTAGCCGTCGTCGTCCGAGAGTACCTGGCCTTCGTATCCGAGCTCCCCCGTGTGCGCGATCATGTATCCGGCTACCGTTTCGTACGGTCCGTCTGTAAGCTCAATTCCCGCGACTTCATGGAAGTCCTCCAGCGTCATACCACCCTCTACTGTGAGTACCCCGTTCACGAAGGCAGCCTGTGCAGAATCCTCATTCTCTTCTGGAAGGTCATACTCGTCGTGGATGTCCCCCACGAGTTCCTCGGTGATGTCTTCCAGAGTGATGATGCCGTCGGTGCCTCCGTACTCGTCGATGACCACCGCGAGGTGGATGCCACGCTTACGCATAATGCTCATGGACGGGAGAATGCGCGAGGTACCAGGAAGTTGGATAATCTCACGCGTCACGTCCGCCACCGTATGCGCGGACGCATCGCGCACGTCCAGCAGGTCGCGCACGTGAACGAAGCCGATGATGTCGTCGAAGCTCTCGCCCATGACCGGGTAGCGCGAGTACGGCTGCTCACGCACGAACGCGGCCGCAGCAGGCAGGCTCATGCTGCCTTCGAGGAAGACCACATCCGCGCGCGGACGCATGACTTCAGCCACGATAGTCTGCTCGGCGCCGAACACGTCGGCGAGGATCTCCCGCTCGTCGCGGCTCAAGCGCGTATTCGAGGACACGAGCACACGCAGCTCATCGTTACTCACTTCGCTTTCCACCTCATTCGGGTCGAAACCGAGAAGCCGAACTATGCCATTCGTATTCTTACCGATTAGCCACACGATAGGCGAGGTGATGGTGGCGAAGACGTCGATGATGGGCACCATGGAGCGTGCTATCTGCTCGCCCTGCTGCAGCGCTATGCGCTTCGGGACGAGCTCCGAGATGACGATGGAGAAGTACGAGATGAGCAAGGTAAGCACGATGGTGGTCACTGCCCCAGCCACGCCTTCGCTCATGCCATGAGAGACGAGCCATGGCACGATGTGTGGGGACAGCGAGCTCGCACCGAAGGAAGCCGAGAGGAATCCAGCCAGAGTCACGCCTATCTGGAGTGCAGACAGGAAGCGATTCGGGTCGCGCGCCACTTTCGCCACGTGCGCTCCGCGCTCATCCTCCTGCTCCATGCGTTCTATCTGGCTGGAGCGCAGGGATACGAGCGCCATCTCCGTGCCGGAGAAGATGCTTCCCACGAGCATGAAGAGGAAGATAAAGAAGATATTCAGCCATATGGGCATGAGAGAACGTGCTCCTTAGAAACTCTTAGAAATTCTTAGAAACTCAGGACTTCGACGAGGCCATTCGTCATCATGTAGCGTGCGCCCACTATCTTCAGCTCTTCAGCTGCCAGAGCGCGAGCGATGATGGAACTGCGCTCCACGAGCTGCATGATGAGCATGGAGGTGTGGATGCGCTCCACATCTGCCTGGCTGTCTGCATCCTCAGCCGCTTCGAGCGTGCCGGAGCACTGGGAGATGGCATACTTCAGGGATTCTGGAGCATTGCCCGTCTTCGCATAGTCCACGGCTGCTTCGAGTAATCCGCAGTGCTCGTGGCTCATGACCACGAGGACAGAGACGTGGAGGACGTCCACAGCGTACTCCAGCGAATTCAGAACAGCCTGGTCGAGCACACCGCCCACAGAGCGAATGGTGAAAAGGTCTCCGAGACCTTCGTCGAAGATGATCTCCGGAGACACACGCGAATCGCTACACGTGAGCACAGCAGCAGATGGATTCTGTGCCGCGCACAGGCTTTCCCGCGTCTGTGTATCCTGCCACGGGTGCACGGCCTCGCCACGTGCGAAGCGCTTGTTCCCCTCGAGCATGCGAGTCCATACAGAATTTGCCTGGTTTTCTTCTGCCAGGGCGGTCAGCTCAGTCATATCAGTCATACTTCGTAGTGTACTCAGGCACGCGTATCTCAGCTCGTGAGATTCTTCGCCCAGAGAAGGCCGACGCTCTGGACGAGAATACCTTTAATTCGGTAGAATTGACCATACGATTCAGAGACGAAAAAGGAGAAAAAATGCCATTCGATATCATGACCGGAGCAGGCCTCGCGCTCGCCGTCGTCGTCCTGCTCATCCTCGCGCAGTGCATCTACATCGTGCCGCAGCAGCAAGCGTTCATCATAGAACGTCTCGGAAAATTCCAGACGGTCAGCCTCGCCGGACTGCACTTCCGCATCCCGCTCGTGGACCGCATCGCGCATAAGACGGGCATGCGCGTCCAGCAGCTCATGGTGAAGGTGGAGACGAAGACTCTCGATAACGTCTTCGTGAACGTGGTCGTCTCCACGCAGTTCCGCGTGGACGAAAAGAACGTGGCCACCGCGTACTACGAGCTCGGCGACCCAGCAGGCCAGCTGCGCTCGTACATGGAAGACGCTCTGCGCTCGGCCATCCCGCAGCTCACGCTCGACGACGCCTTCGCACGCAAGGATGACGTGGCGCGCGACGTTCAGGAGACCGTGGGCGCGGAGATGGCGCGCTTCGGCTTTACCGTGGTGAAGTCGCTCATCACCGCCATCGACCCGTCTGAGCAGGTGAAGGCCGCTATGGACTCCATTAACGCCGCCCAGCGCGAAAAGGAAGCCACGCGCGAACGCGCGGAGGCCAAGCGCATCGCCATCGAAACGCAGGCAGCAGCAGATGCCGAGCGCACGCGCCTGCAGGGTGAAGGCCAGGCGAACTACCGCCGCGAGATAGCGAACGGTATCGTGGACCAGATCCGCAGCCTGCAGAACGTGGGCATGAACATCGAAGATGTGAATAACGTAGTGCTGTTTAACCAGTATCTAGACGTCATGCGAGACCTGTCCGAGTCGCAGAATGCGAAGACTGTGGTGCTGCCTGTGGCCACTCCGGGAGGCTACCAGGAGCTCTTTAATCAGATGACACAGGCGATTACCACTTCTCACGAAAATGCGGTAGAATAGAAGCTGTAGAGGGTAGTAACGACAGTTCTCACCAGAAGTGGCTGAGGGCGGCATTCGTACAGAACACTCCGCTAGACTTTTACCGCTATCACGGCTTTCTCGAGAAGAGGCGTGGTGAAGGAAAAGGAGTCTCGGGCTTTCCCTGAGATAATGGCGAATAGTTTCCCACCTCCTTCTATTCGCCTCGAGGCGAGCGCACTGCAGATATCTCTCCTGCAGTTAATAACTCCCGTAGGAGTTCAGCGCTCGCCTCTTTTCTTTCCAGTCCGGCAGATATGCGCTGAGCCTGCGCTGAAAACCAGCGCCGTGCCCGCGTTCATCCAGATGCGTCAGCTCGTGCACGAGCACGTACTCGAGCAGCTCGTCCGGCACGTACGCGAGGGCGAGATTCAGCCGAATGCGCCCTGTGGCCGGCGTGCACGATCCCCACCGCGTCTTCATGTGCCGCAGCGTCACGTGGCTCGGCGCGCGGCCGGTGCGCTGCTGCCACTTTTCGAGGATGGGTGGGAGCTTAGTTTCAAGGATGGCGCGGGCTTCGTTTTCGCGTTCTAGTGGCCAGGCGCCGAGGAGGTTTTCGTGCTGGGCGGCGTTCTGGGGGCCCGCGGGGTTCTGGGAGTTCGCGCGGACCTCAGCTTCCATCTGGATGCGGTCTCGCGCTTCCTCTATCCAATTCCTCCTCGACCTGACGAATTTCTCCACGTCGCTCAGATGAATGGAGTACGGGGCGGTGATGTCCACAGTGGGTTCGCTGACGCGCTGGTCCTGCTCACCGCGATGGACGAGTACTCCCGGTCGCACGCGCAGATACATGTTCTTCTGGTTTTTCAGAGTGACGGTGACGGGAAGGCCGTCGATGAGGAGGTGATGTGTACTTTTCGTCGGAGATGGCATGGGTCTAGTGTGCCATAGATGTGCGTGGCGGCGTGCGGAGGATGAGCGCGACACGCGGAAAAAGCGGAATTGACTTTCTCGAAAAAGTGGGCTATGATTTTCTTTTGTTGTGACTTAAGGAGACTTATTCACAGCACCACAAATGAAGAATGGGCCCGTAGCTCAGCAGGTTAGAGCGCATCCCTGATAAGGATGAGGTCGAAGGTTCGAGTCCCTCCGGGCCCACGTTCGGTTTGATTAGTCAAAGCGGCGTGTCGGTATCCACAGTATGTGGTATGCTTTTTCTTCGGACGGGGGTATGGCGCAGCTGGTAGCGCATCTGCTTTGCAAGCAGAGGGTCAGGGGTTCGAGTCCCCTTACCTCCACTAGGTTAAAAGCCTTGGAAACGTTGGTTTTCGGGGCTTTTTTGTTACTCTTTGGCTTATAGGACATTTTGTGTGTATTTGGGGTGGTTTAGGGGTCTTCCACGGTGGTGTGCAAGACCTCTTTGTTTTGAGAGGTTTCTGCTAAAAATAGTGTGGGGTTTAGTAGGGTCTTGCGCTTGTGTGGAATTCTTCCCATACGGGTTGGTCTCCCCATAAACGCATGTCTTTATCGTCTTCGTACTTCTCGTGGGCTTGCGCGTAGAAACCAGTGATTGTTTCGTCTGTGGGAAGTGTGTCTAACTGCTCGTAGAGGTCTATGTTTTTACCAGAATGCAGGGTACACCACCAGAAAATAGCTTTTGCTTGTTTACTCAGGGGAAGGCCTCGATGCCATCGAATCATATCCCGAAGTTGAGAGTTCACTCCTCCTTCAATCATGTTATTCGTGTGTGGATAAAGACCCTGATTATCCGGATCGAGCTCGATATACGTAAACAACGTTCCTTCACGAATAAGCTGGTTAATCGCGCGGCGTGCTTTACGCAACCGTTTATGTGTATACTCGCTTTTCTTATTAATGATTGTTTTTTGTTTCAGGAACTCATCCCAGGTTTGACACCACTGGTTATAGTCTTTCACCCATTGCTGGGCTTGACTGGCGGTCATACGACGCGCGATCCGCTCGGCCAGAGCATAGAGTTCTTTGCCTGCTTGGAGTTGAGGCTTCCTGGTCGTACACCGTATAATCTGGTTATGCACGTGGAATAAGCACCGTTGAATACGCGTAGATGGCCACACTGTGTTGACAGCGCTGGCAAACCCGTTACTGCCGTCACTGACCACCATAATTGGGGGAGGAATGCGTTGGAGAAGACTTTCCCACGCATACGTGTTTTCACTACGCGCTAGATACCAGCCTGATACATACTCTCGTCCACGAGCAATAAGAACAACCAGACGTCGTTTTACATAAATACCATCGCAAAATACCACATCACTAGGCGAAGCAGCCTGTCGGGGGATCGGCCAATACTGCCAGAACTGGCTGGTATGCCGGCGAAATGTACGGCCTTTACCCTTCATGGATGCTTGCTCTGTTTTACTCGTTAACCAGTCAATAAACTGGGTGAAATACGCTCGTCGAGTCTGGTAGATTACAGTACGCGAGACTCGACACGTAAAACACCTCCAGCGTTGCTTACCACTACTGGTATACCCGTTCTTTTTCATTGCTTGGCCACACGAGCCACACTTTAGTATTTTCATACAAACGAGCATAACCACACCACACGCAAGAATTTAAACCAGTCCTCACGCCAGTAAACACAATGCCTCACACGGCGTTATATACACACATAGTGTCCAAAGTTTAAAAACCCATCACCGATTTAAAAACCCGACACGCCTCGAAAATACACGCCAAAACAAGAAAACCATACACACAATCTGTCCTATAGGTCTACTCTTTTATACTCTCTTAAAACGACTAGGCATATAGGAACTTACAGTCCTAAACACCACACGGGGGTACCCAGTAAACTGGATACCCCCTACGCGGTAAACACAAGGACGAATAGTCCACGCCCTACAAGCTAGAACCATCACTTCTACGAAAAGTTTAGTTGCGCACCTAAAAAGAAGTGACGTGACGATGCTCTAACTTGATATCTCTTATTATACGCTAGACTTGCTACTAGAAGACGACATTTTTGACGAGATGATATGTCTTCTTGTCTTGCACAGCCGTGCATGACATCACTGCACCGCGTGTCCTCGCGGTACGCGGTGAACATAGCAAAGGATTCTGCTCATGGCAGATAATAGTCAACCCAATGACGACTCACGATGGATGTATCTAGTGATGATAGCCACCGCGTTAGCGGTGAACACTGATCCGATTATCTCGGGATTAGTTATCGCTCTCATCGTCCTCCACATTATCACGAGTCGCTAAAGGGTCCGGAGGGGAACACCCTTGCTCCCCTCCGGTTTTCCATTCTTTCCATACCGCCCACCACCCATGCTAGTCTAGACTCTATGAAGCGGACTACTACAGGTGAAAATACAGCAGAAAAACTAGGCTTCCAGCCAGTACTGACAGGAAGTGACATTAACGTGTACGGCATGGCACGTGCCTTTTACGAAGAGTATGGTATCCAGTCCATCTCCTTCGCGAAGAGCCACATGCTGCCTACACAGTACAGCCGTTTCGTGGATGTACACGCTTTTGATGACTTCGACCAGCCAGAGAGTTTCGCACACCACCTGCTCGAGTACGCCCGCCAGATGCGCGCCGAACATCCTAACGTAAAGCTCCTGCTCATCCCCTGCGGAGACGTCTACGCGAACCTGCTGAGCCAGACAGCCGAGCAGCTGAAAGATTACTTCATCTTTAACACACTTCCACCTGAACTGAACCATCAGCTCAGCATGAAGAACAGCTTCTATGAGCTGTGCGAAAAGTATGATATCCCTCACCCTGCCACGAAGGTCGTCGATAAAAAAGCCGTAGAAGCACACGAATATAAAGACCTTCCTTTCGCCTTCCCTGTGGCCATGAAACCAGCAGATTCTGCAGCGTGGCTGAAGGTGGACTTCCCCGGCCGTAAGAAGGCATTCATCATCGAGACGCCAGAAGAACTCGACGAGCTTATCCAGCGTTCCTACGCTGCAGGATATGAGGGACGTATGATCCTCCAGGACTTCATTCCTGGAGATGATACCCATATGCGTGTGCTGAATGCGTATGTGGACCAGCATCATAACGTGCGCATGATGTTCCTCGGCCACCCACTCCTCGAAGACCCGACTCCGGAAGCCGTGGGGAACTACGCTGCCATTATTCCGGATTATAACGAGGAGATCTGCCTGAAGCTGAAGGCATTCCTCGAAGACATCGGCTACCAGGGTGTGGCGAATTTCGACATGAAGTATGACGAGCGTGACGGCCAGTTTAAGCTTTTCGAGATTAACCTCCGTCAGGGTCGTTCGAGCTATTATGTCACGCTGAATGGTTTTAACCTCGCCCGCTACTTTACCGAAGACCTCATCTTCGACACCCCATTCGACGGTGAGACCCTCATCGGTAAGGGAGACAAGCTCTGGCTGGAGATCCCGCGCACCATCTTTAAGACATATGTGCTCCCAGGAGAGGATAAGACCCGCGGCCTGCAGATGCTGCGCGAGGGAAACTGGGGCACCACGCTCGAGTCGAAAGACGACATGAATGTGAAGCGCTGGCTCATGATTCGCCGCATCTTCTTCGCCTACATCCGCCGTTACCGTCAGTTCTTCACCCATAAAGAAGAGCTGAAGTAGAAGAGCCGACGTAGAAGAGCCGACGTAGTAGTATAGAAGCTTAGGCTTTTCAGTAAGAGAGGTGGTAGACATGAAACGTCCGTTTTTTGCTGTCCTCGGTGGCATGGGTACGCTGGCTACGGAATCGTACATCCGCGTCCTGAATGCGCGTACTGAGGCTGCGAAGGACCAGGACTACCTGGACTACCTCGTTTTTAATGATGCGTCGGTTCCGGACCGTACGGCGTTCATTACTCAGAAGAGCGAGGAGGATCCGTTCCCGGTCATCGCTGATGACATTCAGAAGGCTACGGCTGTGGGGGCGTCCTTCCTCGTGCTCACGTGTAATACCGCGCATTACTTTTATGACCGCTTCCAGGCGCTCACTGACGTTCCCGTTCTGCACATGCCGAAGCTGGCAGTGGAAAAATTGGCAGAAAAGTATCCGGCTGAACGCTTCCACCGCGTCGGTCTGCTCGCCACGGTGGGCACGCGGACGGCGGGCGCTTACCAGAAGGCCATCGAGGATGCCGGATACACGTATGTGGAGCCGTCGGACGAGCTGCAGGCGGCCATCACGCGGCTCATCTATGATGACGTGAAGGACGCGGGGCGGCTCGACGAGCAGGCGTACCGCGCGGTGCTGGACGCGTTCCTCGACCCGTCCGGCGCGTACCGCTGCGACGCGCTTATCCTCGGCTGCACCGAGCTGAGCGTGCTGAACGAGGCGTTCCCGCTGCCCGAGCTGCCGGTCATCGACGCGCAGTCTGAGCTCGTGGACGAGTCCATACGTCTGGCTCAGAAGCTGCGCGCGTAGCTTTTTCGGCTTTTCTCAGGCTTAGGCCAATTTCTGCACGTCCGGCTTCGTCCCATCCCCGAGGAAGTAAATGGAGTACCAGGTGAGGAAGGAGTAGACCGTCCAGATCTTACGGCGGTCGTCCGTCTTCCCCGCGAAATTATCATCTACCATCTTCAGCAGCGCATCCTGGTCGAAGAACTCGCGCACGAAGTCCTGCGCAAACAGGCTCCGCACTACCGTGTAGAACTTCTCCTCACGCAGCCACTGGCGGATAGGCACAGGGAAGCCGAGCTTCTCACGCTTATACCATGCTTCCGGAAGATGGCGGGCTGCAGCCTTACGGAATGCGTACTTCGTATTCTCCTCGGAAATAAGGTAACGCGTAGGAACCTTCTGAGCCACGGCCATAAGCTCCTTATCCAGCAGCGGCACGCGCAGCTCGAGCGAATGTGCCATGGTCATCTTATCTGCCTTCAGAAGGATATCTCCCGGCATCCACTGGTGGAGGTCGAGATACTGCTTCTTCTTCAGCTCGGAAATCTTCTGACTCTTCTGCGCAGTCTTCGCCTCCACACGGTCGTACACCGCATCCACGATGGACTGGACGCTCGGCGCATCGCGGTACTCATCTGTGACGAGAGCATCCGCTTCATCACAGGTGAAGACACGCGCCTGACCGATGAAATTCTCGCGTGCTGGAGCGAGATTTTCATACAGGTGCATGGCTCCGTGGAAGGTCTTTCCCTTCGCGAAACGACCTATGGCCTGGCGAGTGCTTTCTGGCAGCATCTGCAGCAGATGCGTAGCCTTCTTAATGGCTTTCGAGCGCGTGTGAACACCGTAATCTATGTATCCCGCGAAAAGCTCATCTGCTCCCTCGCCAGAGAGCACACACTTCACATCCTTTGCTGCCAGCTGGGACAGGAAGAAGAGCGGCACACAGGATGGGTTTGAGTCTGGCTCATCCATATACCACTGAATTTGTGGGAAGTACGAGAATGCCTCCTCATCCGTAAGCTCGCGCGACGTGTTATTCAGATGAATCATGCCTGCCAGCTCCTGAGCCTGGTGAGACTCGTTATACGAGCCCTGACCGAAGCCTATAGAGTATGTATGTTCTGGGCGTGCGAGCGCGGCCACGTAGGACGAGTCCACGCCAGAGGACAGGAAGGATCCCACTTCCACGTCCGCTATCTGATGCGCGCGAACCGAATCCTGGACGGTGGCGTCTATAGTATCCACCACGTCATCGAGCTTCTGGCGCGTCTCCTCGAATGCTTCGTCATAGTACTCGTGGATGTCCAGCTGACCGTCCTTATACGTGAAGTAGTGGCCTTCTGGCAGCTTAAAAACGCCCTTAAAGAAGGTCTCGCGCAGCGCTGGGTACTGGAAGGTGAGGTACGGCTTCAGCGCTTTTTTATTCAATTCCTTCTCGAAATGAGGATGCGCCAGCAGAGCCTTAATCTCCGAGGCGTACATAAACGTGCCGTTCATCTGTGCGTAGTAGAACGGCTTAATGCCGAAGTGGTCGCGCGCGCCGAAAAGCTCGTGTGTCTTCGAGTTCCAGATGACGAAAGCAAACATACCGCGAAGCCTGTTCAGCAAATGCGTGCCCCACTGCTCGTATCCGTGAAGAATGACTTCCGTATCTGCATGTGTACGGAACGTATGCCCCAGCGCGAGCAGCTCCTCACGCAGAGGCTGATAGTTATATATCTCGCCGTTAAACGTGATGCACAGGGACTTATCTTCGTTATAGATGGGCTGGTCTCCACCTGCGAGGTCGATGATGCTCAGGCGGCGAAAGCCCAGCGCAGCATGCTCATCCACATGCTCGCCATACGCATCAGGCCCACGATGCGCTATCCTATCCGTCATGTCCGTCAGGATAGCGTGCTTCTCCTCCATGGAGAAGTCATTAATAAAGCCAGCTATGCCACACATAGTATCCTCCCATTATTTCCCTCTCCCATTCTACTAGGGTAGCAGATGGGGTACAGAGTGTCTCGGGAAAATATTATGTGAATTTATTCGTGGAGTTGACGTATTCTTACGGATGTATAGTAAGTGCTCTATAGTCTGGCACTCCAGCGTGCCACATCTGCACATAAAAAGTGTGGTGCTACTGTATAACACCACACTTCACATTTTCATAAACGTCCCTACCGCAGCGCCTTATACGCCGGTGTCAGCTCGCCCGCTATGGACTTACACACCCAGGAGGCGAGCTCCTGGCCACGCAGCCCCTGCGAAAGGAGGAAGACTATCTTCGCATATGCTGCTTCGAGAGTCATGTCCCCTGCTCCCACAGCGCCGGCGCGTGCTATGGCATCGCCCGTCTCATAGTGGCCGAGAAGCACTTCGGACTGCTCGCACTGGGAGGCCACTATCACCGGCACGCCATCCTCTATAGCCTCCCGCAGCACATCGGTAAGGCCCGGCTCATCGGACGGAACATTACCCACACCATACGCACGCAGAAGTACGGCTTCTGGACGTGGCTTGAGGATATGCGAAAGGCGCTCAGCAGTAATGCCTGGCACCATGTCCAGCACTACTACATCATGGCGGGTATATGGCTGAGGATCCGCCCAGCCACACCCTGCTCGCTCCACCGGATACCAGCGCCACGGAGCACCTGTACGCGCCAGAGGCCCCGTGGCTGGAGAGGAGAAGCCCTCGAAAGCCCAGGACGAGCTCTTCGTCACACGGTTTCCTGCGAAGAGGTGGTGTCCGAAGAAGAGAGTCACCCCATCGGCACGATGCGATAACGTCGCATTCAGCGCACCTGTCACATTCGCCGTCGCATCCGTCTCCACCATGCCCAGCGGCAGCTGCGAGCCCGTGAGCACTACAGGCTTTCCGAAGTCGGTCAGAGCATAGCTCAGAGCGGCTGCAGAGTAGCTCATGGTATCTGTACCGTGAAGAACCACGAAAGCATCCGCATCATCGTGGTTCATCCACAGGTCGTCGATGATGGCCTGCCAGTTATCTGGAGTGGCATTCGAAGAGTCGATAAGCGGGTCGAGGTCGGTGATGGTCACATTCCCCTCGCCCAGCTGCGTCCCCTTCAGAATCAAGGAGAGCCAGCCGTGGAGGTCCGCTCCCGGAATCAGCCCCTTCGGCGAATCCACCATGCCTATGGTTCCACCGGTATAGGTCACGTGTATACGCATTTTAGTTCTGCTCCTCATCTAGCATGGAGTCGAGTAGATTGGCCTTAATACGTCCTCGGACGGCGAACCAGCCGATGACGAGCGCGACGATGACCACGCCGAACAAAGCGAGCGTCTTACGGCCGGACTCGCTCCAGAAGTTCGACACGACGACGATAGCGAAGAATGCCAGCGAAATGTAGTCGCTATACGGCGCCCACGGCATGTGATACGCCGGACGCGTCTCCTGGCCGGCACGCACGCGGCGCATAAACGCGATGTGCGTGACGAGGATCATGCCCCACGTTCCCGCGATGCCTATGCCCGCCAGGTCCATGATGACGTTAAACGCATCCTCAGCCAGCACCGCGTTCAGCACCACGCCCACGAGGCCGAGCGCGGACGTAATCATAATGCCACCGAACGGAACTTTATGCGCATTCAGCTTCGCCGCAAAGCGCGGACCCGAGCCCGCGATGGCCATAGAACGCAGCGTACGGCCCGTAGCATACAGCCCCGCATTCAGCGAGGACAGCGCGGCCGTGAGCACGACCACCTGGATGATGTCTCCCGCGTACGGCACATTCAGGCCGGAGAAGAAGGTGACGAACGGGGACTCGGCCGAGGAGTACGCCATATACGGCAGAACGAGAGCCATGAGCAGCACCGAGCCGACGTAGAAGACGAAAATGCGCACGATCATGGAATTGATAGCTTTCGGCAGCACCTTCTGCGCATCCGCGGTCTCGCCGGCCGCCACGCCCACCATCTCCGTGCCGCCGAACGCGTACACGACGCCGAGGGTGAGCGAGAAGACGATGGTCAGGCCCTGAGGCAGGAATCCGCCGTAATTCGTAATGTTATGGAAGCCGGCCGTATACGCGGTGCCGTCTGCAGCCGTGCCCGTGTGTGCGTGGAAGATGATAGCGCCGATGGCTATGACCATGAAGGCGATGATGGTGGTCACTTTGATGGCCGCGAACCAGAATTCTGCCTCGCCGAACATCTTCACACTCATCATGTTCAGTACGAAGACCACGGCCAGCGCGATGAGTGCGAGCACCCATTGCGGGACCGGTTTAAAGAGTGACCAGTAGTGCATGTAGAGCGCCACAGCCGTGATATCTGCCATGACGGTGGTGGCCCAGTCGAGGAAGAACATCCATCCCGTAATGTACGCACCCTTTTCGCCGAGGAATTCGCGCGAGTAGGACACGAAAGCGCCGGAGCTCGGGCGGCGGATGGCCAGCTCGCCGAGTGCGCGCACCATGAGGAAGGCGAAGATGCCGCAGATGGCGTAGGCGAGGACGAGGCCCGCACCGCCCTGCGCGAGGCGGCCGCCCGCGCCGAGGAAGAGGCCCGTGCCGATGGACCCGCCGATGGCTATCATCTGGATGTGCCGCGCTTTAAGCGCTTTGTCGTAGCCCGCGTCGCCCTTATCTGCGGCGGTGTGTGCTTCGTGTGTGTGTGCTTCCGCCGCGCTCGTTTCGGCCGCGCCGTTCACGTCGTTTCGCGTGAGGTCAGTATCGCTCACCGTGTCCTTCTTTCCTTTTCTCTTTTTTCTGCTCTATAGGTCAATTTTTCCGCGTTCTACGCCTAGTGTGCGCTCTGTGCAGCGCCCTGCGCAGCGCTAGCGCTCTGTGCGCCCACCCACGCGCGAATGCGGCGTGCGGACTCTCTGAGATTCTCCATGCTGGCCGCATAGCTCGCACGCACCCAGCGCGAGGCCGGGTCTCCGAAGGCAGCACCGGGGATAAGCGCCACTTTCGCCTCATAGGCGAGCTTCGTGCAGAACTCGAGGCTCGAGCCCTCGAACCAGTCTGGCATCTGGATGAACAGGTAGAACGCGCCATCCGGGTAGGCCACGCTCAAGCCCATGTCCGTGAGCTGGTTATAAAGGTAGTTGCGGCGCTCAGAGTACTCAGCCACCATAGCGTCGATGTCTGCATCACCATGCTCATAGCCTTCCTGGGCCGCGTCCATGGTGAAGGTGGCACCGGTGGCCACGTTCGACTGGTGTACTTTCACGAATTCGTTCGCGAGCTCGACCGGAGCGGCGATGTATCCCACGCGCCAGCCCGTCATAGCGAAGGCCTTCGAGGCGGAGTCGATGAGCACAGTATTCTCAGGAGCATAGCGTGCGATGGAGTCCACACGCTCCGTGCCATACGAGATCTCCGCATACACTTCATCCGAGATGACGAGGACGTCATGCTCGAGAACCACGTCTGCCAGAGCCTGGATTTCTGCGCTATTCAGAGCCACACCCGTAGGATTATTCGGGTAATTCAGGATGAGTACGGGCTTTTTCCCAGCTCCCTTCGCGCGGCTCAGTGCCGCTTCGAGCTGCTCAGGAGTGAGCTTAAAACCGGTGTCCGTGGTATCGATAAGATCCACCGCACCGCCAGCCAGGAGCGTCTGCGTCTTATATGCTCCGAAAGCAGGGATAGGGATAATGGACACCGTCTCATCGCTTAAGACAGAGCCGAAGACTGCAGACAGAGCCTCGGATGCACCCACCGTGCACACGATGTTCTCTGCTGTATACTCGAGCCCGCGGCGGCGGCGCAGATATCCTGCTGCAGCCTCACGAAGTCCCATCGTTCCCGCATTTGGCGCATAATGCGTGCGCCCAGCCTGGATGGAGGCTATGCCCGCATCCACGATGCGCTGAGGCGTAGGAAAGTCTGGCTCGCCGAGAGTGAGCTTAATAATGCCCTCGATGCCTGAGATATCCGCATCAAACGAGCGGATGAGTGATCCTCGTAAGTCACGCACACTCTGGCGTACAGGAGAGTTCGTCATAGCGCCTCCTCATCTATTCTGCTCTATCCTGCAGTAGTCCTGTTTTCTGTACAGTCCTACTGTACTCACAGAACGCGATGAGAGGAGTGTGTTAGAGGAAGAATTGACCTCGAGGTAAGACTCACGCAAAACGCTGACGTACGTACGCGTGCACGCTCTCGGGAAGCACGTACGGCGCCCGCGCGCGCAGCTGAGGCAGCGAGCGCACGCCGAGGATGGTCAGCAGGTTCGTCACGTGCTCATCCCACGCACGCACGAGCGCCACCGCGCCAGCCACAGCCTCGTCCGCATCCTCCGACGCCGTCACAGCCTGCAGGAAGGCCGCGGACAGTCCCACCGCATCCGCGCCGAGCGCCACGTATTTGACGATGTCGAGCGGACCGCGCACGCCACCGGAAGCGATGATGTCGAGGTGCGTACCACCGAGGCCTTCCGCGCGCTCCTCGTGAGCACGCAGCTCCTCGCGCTCCTCGCGCACATGCATAGCCTCCAGCAGCGAACGCAGCGTGGACAGCCCCCAGTCTTCGAGGTAGCTAAAATCCTGCTCGGCATTCCGCGCGTTTTCTATCTGCACGAAATTCGTTCCACCGCGTCCCGCCACGTCCACAGTGTGGACTCCGGCATCCACGAGCTGAGCCACAGTCTCAGCACTCATGCCGAATCCCACTTCTTTCACGATGACAGGCACACCGTCAGCCCCCAGGCCCTCCGTCACTGTACGAATATGCTCCGTCCAGCCTCGAAAGTCCTTCTCCCCCTCCGGCATGACTATCTCCTGCGCAGCATTCAGATGGATCTGCAGTGCCTTCGCCCCCACGAGGTCCACGACGAAGCGAGCAGACTCGAGCGTATGCTCCGCGCCGAGATTCGCGAGGAAGCGCACGTCCGGGAAGTCCGAGGCGAGCTGCGCGTAAGCAGCACGCGTGTCCGGATTTTTCACGGCTATGCTCATGGATCCGAGCGCCATCGGCGAGTGCGTCTCCTGAGCCACGCGAGCCAGACGGCGGTTGATCTCGTTCGCGCGCGGCGTTCCTCCCGTCATCGCGTTAATAAAGTACGGCCGCTCGAGCGCGAGCCCCGCGAAGGATGTTTCACGTGAAACGTCCGCGCGGCTGACTTCCGGCAGTGCGTTCGGGATGAACTGCATGGCGTCTATCTCCGCGTGCGTGCGCGGATTCAGCGCGTTCTGCTCGTAATACTGCTGCGCGAGCCGCACGTGATCATCTTTACGTGAGGAGATGTGAGAGTCGTACATACTCGTCCTTTTCTGCTTCTGCTCTACCCGATCCGGCCGCGAGCTAGCTCAGCGTCCAGTGCATCGGCTCGATGCCCGCCGCCCGCCAGTCCTGCTCGAGCGCACGCGCCTGCTCGTCTGTACTGTTCTGCGCGAGCGCGATGCCGCAGTCGCCGCCGCCCGCGCCGGAGAATTTCGCCGTATATCCGTGGCGTTCAGCGAGACGGTTCAGTGTGGCCAATTCTTCTGTCAGCGCATATCCCCCTGTGCAGTCCGAGAAGTCACTAAGGATTCTGCCTGCGAGGCCATACACACGCAGGAAAGCATCCGCATCATTCTCCCGGCAGGCCTGGCGCATGGTGCGCGCTATGCCGTCAGACATGCGCACGAAGTCTGCATACTGCTCAGTCTGCTCTGTCTTATACGCACGCACAGCATTCACGAGGTCTGCGGAGCTCGCTGGGTGCCCAGTCCAGCCTATGCGCCGGTCGATGCCCTCTGGCCACTCGAGAGGCTCTATTTCGAGTCCCTCCCAGTGCTGGGCGACGAGGGGACGTACGTCTGAGGTGTCTTCAGTGAGAGCATCTCGCACATACTGAATCCATTCCTTTGAAGGTTTCACATAAAAGATGAGCTGGCCGTATGCACTGCACGCTACATCTCCGAAGGAGCCATTATCCCCTGCGAGGAGAAGTGCGCAGACGGCATATTTATAGAGTTCTTCTGGGGATGGATAGACTTCTCCTGCAGTAAAAAGCGCTCGTAGGGTCGCTACGGTTACAGCTCCTGAGGAGCCGAGACCGAACTTGCGACCGTCGGCTTCCACGAGCTGAGAAATAAAAGCGAGGTCTGCGTCCGGCACATCCACGTCTGCCACTCGCATGGCTGCGAGCACATAGCGTAACGGGTCGTCCACCCGAACTTCTGGCTGCGATTCTACACGTACAGTGCCCGTGCCGGCAGGGACGAGCTGTGCAGTAATCTCGCGGTCCACAGCGCTGACCACCGCAGCTCCCCCATCCACGACGGCATACTCACCACACAGGTACAGCTTTCCTTGAGCGCCTTTAGCCATAGAGCTCCTCCCACTCCTGCTCAGAGAGAATGCGCGGACCTGATCCTGCTCCTGCGTCGAAAAGTGTCACATTCGGAAAGCGCTGAGCGAGCAGCTCATGCACGCGCGGCTGCTCTGAGCGGCGGCAGAGTACTTTTACATTCGGGCCAGCATCCATGGTGTAGTACACGCTGAGCCCCTGAGCACGCAGTTCCTGAATGTACTCGATAACCTCGAGGCTTCGCGACGTGAGGTAGGTAAACGGCGGATTCGCAGCAAACATGGTGGCATGGAACTTCATACAGTTCGCCTCCATAGCTGCTCCCACGCGGTCGATGTCCCGCTCGCGGATACCCGCACGAACCTCGTCCAAGTCCTTCTCCGATACTTCACGCCAAAGAGGGTAGAATGCAGACGTTTCAGCAGTATGCTTCATGCCATACGTGCTCGAAATCTTCTTTTTCTGCGTAGATAACGCCACAAGCACCATGGCCACATCCCACTGCGCATCATCCACAGGCACAGCCACGCTATCGTCGCTGCCTGTCCCGTACACCCACTCCACGAATCCTCCGAAGATGCTGCGCGTGGCCGAGCCTGAGCCTCGGCGTGCGAAGGTGCTCAGCTCGGTGTCACTCATGCGTGGAGCATCTGGGTAGCGCTCTTCGAAGAGCGCGCGCAGCGCGAAGGCGAGCGCGGCAAAACCACTGGAAGAGCTCGCCAGTCCTGCAGCTGTAGGCACGTGATTATGGCTTTCCACCCGCACGCGTGGCGCATCGGCACCGAAAGCTGCACCGGCCGCTGAGTCTCCCACACCATAGCGCGTGCGGAAAAGATCCACCACACGCGTCACCTTCGCCGTCGATGCTGCATCCTGGACTTCACCATCCAGTACGAGTACATCCTCAGCAGCCCCATCCACGAAGCGGACGCATGTGTCCGTATACAGAGAGCTGAGTGTGAAGGATAAACTCGTACTCGTCGGTAAGTACAGAACGTCATCCCGCTTACCCCAGTACTTGATGAGCGCTATATTCGTATGCGCTCGAGCGGCGGCCATCCCGGTCATTTCTCTCCCTCTATCCTTGCGAGATAAGTGGCACATACCACGTGCGCTTCGCTCCTGCATCTTCGAGTGCCTGGCGTATATACCCCGCAGAGGCCCGCGAGCCAGCTAGAGCTATCATGCAGCCGCCTCCCCCGCTCCCCGTAAGCTTCGCACCGAGAGCACCAGCCTGCCGCGCGGTAGAATTGAGCGCATCAAGCTCAGCACTCGAGACGCCTAGCGCTGCCAGCGTCTCCTGCGCGGTATCCATCATGCGTCCCACCGCAGCAAGCTCATTCAGCTGCAGCGAGTCAGCGCACGCATACGCAAGCCGTCCCAGCTTCTCTATGCCGGCGCGCGCACGCTCGGCAGTCTGCGTATCGCTAGAACGCAGCAGGGCACGCACGGCGCTCACTGCCTCGCGCGTGTTTCCTTCTACGCCCGTATCTGCCACCACGAGCACACCGTCCGTATGGAAGGCAAATGTGGAGATGTCCGGAGCGTCATCCGTGCGCTTAAACCAGACTGCGCTATCCGAAGCCACGGTAGCACTATCCATGCCGGACGCGTTCGTATGCGCGATGTTTTCCGCTATCTGTGCGTACTCAAACTCCTGCGTCAAGCTCAGCGGCACACTCGCATACTTCGCCAGCGCCCGTACTATGGCCACGGCCACGGCAGCCGACGAACCCATCCCACGCTCGTGCGGAATCGTGGACGTAATGGTGAGGTCGAAGCCCTGCTCCTCAAGCGCGAAGTCATACCGTACGCGCTGCACGAGCACCTGCAGATTCTTTAAAATGTCCGGAGCTTGAGACAGTTTCCCGCTAAAATACTCACAGTGGATGTACACGTCCGCCGAGGACCGCACACTCGGGCTCACCACGGCTTCCATGCGCGCGTCCGCCAGTGGCAGCACGATGGCCGGCTGCGCGTATACCGCGGAGTGCTCGCCGATGAGTATGACTTTCCCATGCGAGACACCACGATATTCCGGACTAGTAACCATACGTTCTACTCTAAAAGCTTTGGGCTGGCGGCGGGCGGGCGGACGCGACGTCTATACAGAAAACTCACGAGTGCGCTTCGGGAGGGGATTCCTGAATGCCAATTCATCTCTCATCCTTCGTGAGTGTCGAGCACAGTGCGGATGCACTAGGAGGTATCTTTGAGGTAACTTCTCAGGCCGGTACGAGGCTGCACAATTTAGGGAACTTTTGCAGTAAGATTCTATATACAAAGTTCCCTAAAATCCGGTATCGTGTTCACGAAGGAACACTCAGATGGCACCGAAGTATGAAGATATAGAAGAACTACTCCACGCGCGAGTAGATATCCATGCACGCCTTCAGCTCCTCCCTTATAACGGATTCCCGGAAATTAAAGAGCCCGGAGATGGACGTTACCTTTACACTAGCAAACGTGTGGCAGGAAAGCTCACCTCTACGTATGCGGGAGCATATACGGAAGACCTGTATAACCTCCTTCTGCGTAATGCGCACAAAGCACGCTCACTACGTAAAGAACTCCGTCGCATAGAAAAAGAATTATCGCAGAACAGATACACCGATTCTGCGCCCGCTCCTGATATTCTCGGAAACCGAGACTTTGCACGGGAATTCATACTGGATAATGACGTGCTGTACAGCCGAACAGACTACTCTGTCCTCAGCCATACAGCGCAGCTCGTGAACGAAGGATTCTTCGCTCAGGGTGGTCGTATACGTGGAGTACCAGTTACTATAGGAAGATCATCGTATGTTCCAAAGATTCCTTTCGAAGCGGATGTGTAAGACATGATTCATGACATAACGGACCCCGCTGAGAATGCGAGCACTTCCGCAGATAAACCCATCACTACTACCATTACACTCTGCCTTTACTGCATGCAAAGCAGATATTCCTAGACGGGAATAAGCGCGCGGCGATTATCTTCGCAAACCACTATCTCATCTCTCATGCAGGTGGCTACCTCGTCATACCAGAGTCAGAAGTACCGGAATTTAAGAAGCTTCTCGTACACTACTACGAGGGGGAAGAATATATCTATCCTTATGTAGTTTATGAAGGAGAAATGCTGAAAGAGATTCGTATGATACCGCTCTAGCAGAAAAACGAATAATGCGTATAAGGCAGAGGCATCAGCATTTTTATAGTGACAAAGAGCTCGAGTACGCGACTTTTCCATGGGGTGGATTGACATACTAAAGCAAGAAGCTAAGCCACCCTAGTAGCGGAATAAAAAACCAGACCACAGCACTTTTAAGTTGCACCTAACCATTTTCCGTTTAATCTTGACATATTGCCAAATAATGGTAATATTTCTTTTAGATGGTAATTCTCTTAGAGAAAGGAACGACATGAATAGGCTAATTACAGGCAAATTAGTAAGCCTACTCCATGAAAAAAACATGTCACAGAAAGACCTATCCGACAAGACAGGGATTACGCCTGCTGCAATCAGTCGCTATGCAAATGGTGAACGAGCACCACGCCCCATAATGCTCGCTAAGATCGCAAAAGCTCTTGATACTTCTCCCGAGGACTTAACCGGATTTGCCCAGGAACGAGAAATCGATAACGCTGTTACTCTTATCGCCCGTAATAAAAATAATCTTTCCGACGCACAACGCGAAAGCCTAATTCAGGCAATCCTTTCAAAGGACTAGGTGATATCTGCATTGCTAAGTCGTAAACGCCAGGTTGAAATCGAAGAATCTATCATCGAAATGTTCCAGGACTTTGGTATTAAACCAACCTACCCTATGAGCATTCAAAGGACAGCTGAAATACTTGGAATAAAAGTTGTCCCCTACTCTAGTCTGTCCGATGAAGAAAGAGTAATGGCATATGCAGCATCCAGTGATGCTTTCCATATTCGTACTTCGAATTTTATGGACATCCGGATTATTGTAGATGATACTTGTGGCGCATATTTCTATCGATCCCGTTTTTCGGGAGCCCACGAGCTGGGGCACATCTGGTTAGCGCATAAAGAAGACCAACCTAATATAGAAGAAGAAGCCAATTATTTTGCAGGATACTTCTTAGCTCCCCATCCACTCATTTTGACGTCTCCAGCAAATACAAACTTCGCTGAGGCCTTCGGAGTAAGTATTGATTGTGCGAGCTTCGCATATGATCAAGCAAATTCTCGAGTTAATGAAGGATCATGGCGTCCACATGAACAATGGCTTTTAGAGAAGTCTACTTGGATTGGAGGTGGGTTACTTAGTCAAATGTAAAGTCGCACCTGCTGCAACAGGTGCGACCAATAGTCGGAATTCGTTGGAAACCGTACACTCTATAAGTATACGCTAAGTTCAGCATATACCATAAGTTTTCAGCGAATTCCAAATTACCGTATTGTCTTTTAATGTTGCATAGCAACGGAACAGGAATTTAAAAATGAAAACTTTTTATCAAAACTCATTGGATTTTCCTCTCCCAGAGCATAGAGTCAAACGAGGATCATCACGTGACATATTCCATACATATATGACCAAAGGCGTAGCTTTCGACCCAGTATTCAATATGCCTATTATGCATTCTGAAAATTCTATTCCAACGGGAATAATTTCTTTTTCAGAAGCGATGTCTACTAAATCACTAGATTATAGTAACTACATTCATTTTTTCGAGAATGACGATCAAATTGAGCGTTTCTGGAATTCTCCATGGAGATACCTACCACGTCTGAGTAAATTTTCTGGATTCATTGCCACAGATTATAGTACTGGGACAGATCTTCCTGATCCTATCCGCAGATGGAATGTCTATCGCAATCAGCTTACGGGAGCATGGCTGCAGACTCTTGGTTTTCATGTCCTGTGTAACGTACGGTGCCCTGCAACTGGCTCAGACTATTTTCTTACAGGAGCTCCTCGCAATAGCATTATCGCTATAGGCGAGATAGGGTGTGTAAAAAATTGTCAAGACCGCAATCGTTTCTTAGGAGGATTAATCCGAGCTATTCACGAATTACATCCTACAGGGCTAGTAGTAGTTGGCAAAGACTCTTATGGAGTTTTTGATTATGCCAAAAAAAATAATATTCCTTTACACTTCTTCAGCGGCACTACAGAACGCTATTATAGAGGTGACACCAATGTGTGAGAAAGGACATGGAATAGGAGGATTTAATAAGTCTCGCGGAAATATACTGCCATCTGGAGAAGCACAGTTAAGACATATATTCGGTAGTCGAAAAGGTCACCTCGTGGATACTCCTCGAAACCGACAAAAATTGATGGAACTCGCAAATGATGAAACATACTATCTAGGCAAAGATAAACTAGGTATCGAATGGTATGCGCGTACAGAACAAGATGGCACTCAAACATGGGTTTCAGCTCTCAACGGAACCATCCAGGAGGGAGGAAGTAATGTGACTCCCAGAGTTTGGGATAAAGAAACAGGCTTAAATCGGAATCCTCATGGTAATCCACGCAATGTTTTTAGAAAGAAGAACTAGTATGAGAGTACACAGCTATCACACATTTCTATCTATGTTCTACGCTCTCGATGCTGCTTTCGAGCACAAGAGCACAGAACGACTACGATTATTTTTATCAGAAGCTAACCCATTTCTTTGGCAAGATGAAGGTTCCGCTGACCCTGCACTCTACGAGGATTTTTCACATGCCTACTCTAGACATTTCGGAGACCAAGGAGCCACACCAGAGGAAGCACGGGCATTCGTTCGCGCTTACCTTGATACCCAGAATAGTGAATATTCTTGGGTAGATGGTAATCTCGTCAGCGCTTTTGATAGCGTAGCCACTGCGCAGCTCTGGGAAGAGTCTTTAAAAGAAATGGCAGATTAGTCTCCTATTCTCAGACGAAGACTCCATACAAAAACTTGCGCTCAAGATTTAGCCATTATAGACGGCGCAGAGCGTGAAAAATAGCTAAATCTTGAGCGCAAGTTTTTTCAGACACCATACACGTGACGAAGGGACGCTGTGCTAGGCTCAGTCGGACCACTGAGCCAAAACGTCCAGCCCCCAGCAGCCCCGCCTCTAGCTATTAAACCCGACAGCCAGATTCGACAGCGTATATCCCGTCTTCACCAGCGCACGCCCGAGCGCCCCCCGGCTACCAGCCAGTCGAGTCAGCCCCTCATAGCGGCGCATATCCGCATACACGCGCTCATCCTGCGCGCGCAGCCGCTCCCACAGCTCGTCCTTCTGCGCCCAGCGCTGCTTATCATTCGACAGAATGAGGAAGACGCTGGTCACGATGAATTCCGAAGCGAGGTAGTGCAGCATGTAGCGGTAGAGGCCCGCCGGCACCGCGTCTGCGCCCGGCATAGCCTTTACCATCACGTCATTCACGCGTATGAGCTGATCGACGCGCTTGATCATGATGTCCTTCTGCACGCTCTGGCCTTCGCGGCCTATGAAATAGCGGTAAAAGTCGATGTTCAGGTATGTGAGCGTCTTCACCCATGGCAGTGGCTGGAAGGAGAAGATGAAGTCCACGTAGAAGGTGTGCTCCGGCAGCTTCAGCCCGCTGTCGCGCAGCACGGCCGTACGGTACGTAAGCGTGTGCATGAGCAGATACTGCTGGATATGGAACGGTTTCACGTCGTCCCACGTGAGGCGCTTGCCCGCTTCGAAGACGTTCGCGTAGCGGATGGTGCTCGTGTGGTGCTTTTCCACGTTTTCGTAGGTGTAGTTACTCACGAGGAGGTCCACCGGCTGGTCCGACGCGGCCTGCGCGCGCAGGAACGTGAGGTACGTGACGTACGCGGCTTTATCCACCCAGTCGTCCGCGTCCACTATCTTCAGGTACTGCCCGCGCGCCGCTGCTATGCCGGCATTACACGCGCCGCCGTGTCCCGCGTTTTCCTGGTGGATGACGCGGACTACGTCTGGGTAGCGCTCGGCATACGCGTCGGCTATCTCGGCTGTGCGGTCGTGCGAGCCGTCATTTACTATGACAATTTCTACATCCCGCGTATCTGCCGTATCCACGAGCGAATCCACGCAGCGCGCGAGGTAATCTTCCACATTATAGGAAGGAACGACGAAGGTTATAGTCTTATCAGTCATATATCTCTACTTGCTTTTCGGTGCTATCCAGAACTTGAGAAGTGGGTACGCCACTATGGTCGCTGCGATGGTGTTAAACACGGCGGATAGTGTGCTGCTTGCAGCGCCCCATCCTATAGAATTGGCCCAGGCGCTGATGTAGCTCGGCGCGAAACCGGAGATGACGATGATGAGCAGCGAAAGCAGAACGTACTTCCAGGCAGCCTGCGCGAAACTCGCGTCCGAGACGAACACCCACTTCATCTGCACGAAAAAGTTTACCGTCTGCGCGATGACTTCCGTGATGATGGTAGCCAGGAAGATGCCCACGCCGCCGGCCGCCGTGTCATAGTTATAGAACGCGAAGTGGAACGGTTCGGTCAGGCCCAGGCCGCTGACGAAGAGCGGAGTGAGGATCCACAGCAGGACGAAGCGCACGACCGTGGAGATCTGGGACAGGCCATTAAATTTAATGAACTCCCACAAATCTGGATGCTCTTCTTTCCACTTCGTAAAGCCGGACGTCGTGCTCATGTCGTCTCCCGTCGTGTGTCCTCCATGATAAAAGTCTGCCTCGCGACGCGCACGAGACAGACTCTCATTATACAGCTGAGCGTTTACAGGCTCCGTAAGGGCGCGGGCCCTTACTTCGTCTTCGGCATGATCCAGAACTTCAGCAGCGGATACGAGACCACCACGGCCAGCATCGTGTTAAACACAGCGGTCAGAGTGCTCGCTATGCCGCCAAATCCAGCGCCATTCGCCCATGCGGTGATGTAGCTCGGTGCGAAACCGGAGACGATGATGAGCAGAATGGACAGTACCACGTACTTCCAGGCTGCATCCTTAAAGTTCGAGTCGGACTTAAAGACCCACTTCATCTGGACGAAGAAGTTCACCACCTGAGCCACGATTTCCGCGAGAATGGTAGCCAGGAAGACGCCCAGGCCGCCAGCTGCCGCGTCATAGTTATAGAACGCGAAGTGGAATGGCGTGGTCATGTGCAGCACGTTCACGAACAGGGGAGTCAGCGACCACAGGACGGCGAAGCGCGAGGCTGTGGACACATTCGAGAGAATGTTAAAGAGGATGAACTCCCACAGGTCTGGATGTTCAGCTATCCAGCTCTGGAAGGCGGACTTTTCCTTCTCTGCCTTCTGTGCCTTCTCTGTCTTCTCTGCCTTCTGTGCGGTTTCGGCGCCTAACTGCTCGGATGCGGTCGCTTCGGATGCGGTCGCGCTCGTAGCGGCGGTGTTACTCATGCGATATCTCCTTTAAGGTCTGCTTGTTATCCTTCGCGTTACGGAAGTATTCCGCGATGACGTGGGTGACCCCACGCCAGAAGTGCTTGTTTGCTATGTCCACGATGCCGTCCACCATCTGTGGGCTCACAGCACCGGCAGTCATCTTCGCCATAGCACGTGGAGGCATATTCAGAACGAAGAGGGTGTTCAGGTCTGGTGCACCCGTCTTTTCTAATGCCTTATCACTCTGCTTGATGAGCGTGGAGGCTATGGTACGAGCCACCCACGAGCGAGACGAGGTCCAGGACGAGATGGCATCGTTTGCCACGAAGACTCCTGGCGTGGTTTCGAGCGTGCGGTGTGGCGTCCCCGCGTACAGTGCCTCGAACTCAGTGTCCGTCACGTGACGCACGTCACCCGTCCAGTAGTGGCCGAGAACGTCGTTCTTCTCGGCAGCTGGCTCCATGGTGCCCTGCACGACGTGCGTGGCAGACAGTGGGGTATTTTCCACACTGTTCCCCACGAAGAGCTCCCAGGCGCCAGACTCTACTTGCCACGAGTTCGAGGCGAGGTCGAAGTGACGGTACGTGTACTCGTCGAAGTCGATGCGCACCTGCTTCGACTCACCAGCCTCAAGCTCCACACGCGTAAAGCCCTTCAGCTCACGTGCTGGGCGCAGCACTCCCGAATGCACTGGATGGACGTAGAGCTGAGCCACGTCTGTGCCAGCCACGGACGAGGTATTCGTCACCGTGAAGCTCACGCCCTTGTCATCCACGCTGAGAGCCGAGTACTCAAAGGTGGAGTAGCTCAGACCATAGCCGAATGGGTAGCGCACAGGAATGCTCTGCGTGCTGTAGTAGCGGTAGCCCACGAAAGGACCTTCTCGGTAGACGGAGTCGCGCTCTTCCACAGGGAAGTTACCCGCACTTGGCACGTCTTCGTAGCGCACTGGCCAGGACTCGGCCAAGTGTCCGGACGGATTCACCGCACCGGTGAGCACGTCCACAGTGGCCAGTGCCCCTGCCTGACCAGACAGGCCTATGTACAGGATGGCATCCACACTGTCAGCAAAGTCCACTTCCACAGCCGAACCTGCCACGAGCACGACGACCACTGGCTTGCCCGCTTCTGCCACAGCAGAAAGCATATCGAGCTGAGCCTGTGGAATGTGCATGTGCGAGCGGTCGAGACCTTCGGACTCGGAGCGCTCATCGAGGCCTATGCAGGCCACCACGACGTCTGGATTCTGCTCGCGCACGGTAGCCACAGCCGCGCTCACGAGGTCTGGGCGCGATGCTCCCTGGCGGTCGTAGCCCTGTTCGTAAGCGAGGACTTCTACATCCTCGCTCGCACGCAGAGCATCGAGAAGATGGTCCACACGGTAGGCGTTTACCTTCGAGGAACCAGATCCCTGGTAACGTGCGGTAGCAGCCATATCGCCCACCACGACGAGGCGAGAATGATGAGAGAGAGGAAGAATTGACCCCGTGTTCTGCAGCAGAACGGCGGTCTTCTGCGCGATCTGACGCGCGATCTCGTGATGCTCAGCCTTCTGAGCGTCGGTGAGGAAGCCGTCGCCGGTCGGATGCGTGCCGCGGGTGCGCTCCACCACGTTCAGCACGTCCTGCGCGGACGCGGTGAGCTCAGCCTCCGTGAGGCGTCCAGCACGCACGCCTTCGACGACCTGACGCGCCGACGCAAGGCCTGCAGCCGGCATCTCGAGCGCCGCACCCACGCGAGCCGATTCGACGATGTCATTCGAGCCACCCCAGTCCGAGATGACGAGGCCATCAAAGCCCCACTCCCCCTTCAAAATGTCCTTAATGAGATGGTCGCTCTCATGCGCATACGTACCGTTCACCATGTTATACGAGGACATAATGGTCCACGGCTTCGCTTCCTTCACCGCTATCTCGAAGGCAGTGAGGTAGTATTCGCGCAGTGTACGCTCGTCCACGATGGAGTTCGAAGCCTGACGGCGCAACTCCTGCGAGTTCACCGCGAAATGCTTCGGACATGCGCCCACACCGTTCGACTGAATGCCCTCGATAAACCCCGCAGCCAGGCGTCCTGCCACGAGAGGATCTTCCGAATAGTACTCGAAATTACGTCCGCACAGCGGGTTACGCTTCATGTTAATGCCCGGTCCGAGCAGCACCTGCACGCCGAGGTCGCGCGCTTCCTCGCCGAGCGCCTGACCCACGACGCGAGCAGCGTCCGGATCCCACGAGTTCGCCACCGTGCCCGCCGTAGGGAAGCACGTGGCTGGCTTCGATTCGCCGAGGCCCAGATGGTCACCCGCACCCGTCTGGCGGCGCACACCGTTCGGGCCGTCGCTCATGACGAATGCTGGCACGTCGTGCTGCGGGAGCGCGCGGCTTTCCCACTCCGACTGTCCGGAAAGTAACGATGCTCGCTCGAGGAGCGTCATGTCCTGTGCTGGTGTCACTGCTGTCTCCGCTTTCTGTGAGGTCTGTCGTGTGGGGCGCTGGACGCTGCGTTCTGTGGGCGTCTGTGTCGCGCTCTGCGCTGCGTTTTACGTCGCGTGACGGACGCCGCTTTGCACACGATGTCACGTTTCTAATTTTTAGTGTAGGGGCTGTGCGCGCGGGACGGTAGGCTTTGTGCATGAATAGCACGTTTTCGTTCATGAATGGCAATTTTTGCTGTGGGCGGGGCGGGCTGGCGGCGACGCGGGGGCTCCGGGCGAGAGGAGTGAGCTTTTCGGGACGCTCAGGCGTGGAGCTGCGTGCTAGGCTGGGTACGAGAATGGCTTTTTTCTGCCAATTTTCCGCGTGCGCGTACGGGGCGGGAGCGAGGAAGCGTCCCGAAAAGCTCACTCCTTGCTCGGAGGAGGGGTTTCGAGCGGTAGTGGGCTGGCGACGCGGGTGGGTATGTGATGATTGTGTGGCGAATGCGCAGTTATGGGCTAATTCGGACGTGTGTTCTGGAGCGGTCTGGCAGTTTGGGGCTAATTCCGACGCGGGTGCCGCCGTGCGCTGTGTCCCGCGAACGGCAGCACCCCATATTTATGCCATTGCGTCTCCCGGGCGTCTGACCGTGTGGAGAGCTCTCGTCGGAATTGGCCCTAAAGTGCAGAACAGCAGAAACGCGGGCGTCGGTTTTAGCCCTAAACTGCTCTCCGCGCATATAAGAAGGGGGTCTGGCATCCCTCCACAGCGGAGGAAGGATGCCAGACCCCGAGTCTTTTACTTAGCGAGCAGCTTACTCAGCAGCCGGAGCTTCAGCTTCAGCAGGAGCGTCGGCTTCAGTCTCGTCGAGGACTTCAGCTTCTACTTCTGCTGCAGCTTTTTCTGCTGCGTGGCGCTTGAGGAAGCGGCGGATGGAGACCCATGCTGCCCACAGGAGCAGGAGGGTGATCACAGCCACTGCTGCGTAGTAGATCCACTGCCACAGGGCTATCTCTACCTTCGGAGCACCGTTCGCGTACACGTAGGTGTTCACTGCCGCGTAGAGAATGCCATGAGCTGCTTCACGCATGTGCGCCACCGTGTTCGCGGACTTATCCGTAATCTCGTTCGTGGTCTTCACGGTAGCGAGCATCGCGTTACCACCGTTATAGATGGACTCCGTAGCATCCATGTAGCCGTAGCCGCCGAAGTAGTCGGTCAGAACGAAGCCGTTAAAGCCCCATTCCTTGCGCAGAACGTCGTTCAGCAGAGCGTTATTTGCACCAGCCCAGGTGTTACCGACGTAGTTGAAGGCAGACATGACAGCGGTAGCGCCGCCATCCTTCACGCTCATCTCAAATGGCTTGAGGTAGATCTCGCGCAGAGCCTGCTCATTCGTCCAGGTGTGAAGCATACCGAGACGGTAGTCTTCCTGGTCATTCAGAGCGAAGTGCTTCATGAAGGCGTACATACCAGCATCCTGGACTTCCTTAATCTCGGAAGAAGCCATGACACCAGACAGAACTGGATCTTCGGAGAAGTACTCGAAGTTACGGCCTGCATATGGGCTACGGTGAATGTTCATAGCTGGCGCATACCAACCGGTCACCTGCAGATCCTTACCCATCTGAGCGATAGCCTTACCGAATTCCTTCGCCAGGTTCTTATTCCAGGTAGAAGCCACGGTGGTGCTCGAAGGCAGACCGATGGAACCCTGCTGCGTGAAGTTATTATTCAGAGCAGCTGGACCGTCCACGTCGCTCTGACGCACCTTACCGATGGAAGGAATGGCGCCGTTATTATAACCGGCGTAGCCGATGAGCTGAGCCATCTGTTCGTAGGTGAGCTGGTCGAGCAGCTTATCCCACATGGAATCGTTATAATCCTTACCATACAGCTGGTAGAGCTGGATATTATTCTTCGCGCCCGTCGTCGGCATCTTCACGTCGCCCTCAGCAGAGCGTGCATCAGACAGATACTTCTCCACATTCGAGGAGTTCACGAAGGACTGCTTGTATTCGCTGGAGAGTTCGGTATTTGTCGGTGCTGCGGTAGCCTGAGCGAGGTTTGCGAAGCCGTTAGCGCGAGACAGGTAGGTGACCGAGCCGTTACCGTCAGCGTCTGCGAAGTGGTTTACAGCAGCAGTCTTATCCCCATTATGCGTATTCGACCCATCGTAACGCACTTCAGAAGCCACATTCAGAGTCTTCGACTCGATACGGTTATGCGAATCCGAGTTAATAGAGATCTGGTAGTCACCAGCCTCGAGCACATAGCCACCGTTACCACGCGTATCATACGACGCCATATCAGACTCGTTAAACGAAATCTTCACCGTCTCAGACTCGCCAGGCTTGAGGCTCTTCGTCTTCTCGAAAGCCACCAGGTTCGCGGTAGACTTTTCGATGCCACCATTCGTGTATGGAGGGTTATAGAACACTTCCACAGCAGTCTTACCCTCAGCAGAACCCGTATTCGTTACGGTCACGTCGAAGGACACCTTACCATCCGAAACGGTAGGATCACTCATGGTCTGAGAGAAGGTCGTGTAGGACAGGCCATAACCGAATGGATACTGCACAGCCTCATCATAGTTCAGAGCACCTTCTGCAGCAGCAGTCTCGAAGAACTTATAACCCACATAAATACCCTCGACGTAATTCACGAAAGACGGAGTAAACTTACCGAAGAAACCACCATCGGTGTTAAAATCGGTCATGTTCTCATAGTTCCAGTGACCGATGTTATTATACCAAGCAGCCTTAGTGAAGTCACGGATGAAGGTGTCCGAGGTCTTACCCGAAGGGTTCACCTTACCGGCCAGAATGGAGCCGAGGGATGCGAAACCGGTCTGACCTGCTGGTGGGCACCAGAGCACAGACTTGATCTGCGAGTAATCATTCACCCAGTTCAGATTCATCGCATTCGCACCGTTATAAATCACCGTCACATCATCAAAGTTCGAGGTCACGAGCTTCACGAGATCCTGCTCAGTCTTCGAAAGGGTCAGATAGCCCTGGCCAGCCTCGAAGTCGTTATAATCACCGTTATTCACGTAATCGTGAGTCTCTTCACCGCCGAAGGCCTGTACCTTAGAGACATAGCCTGCTGGGTGGGTGGATACCTTACTCATATCCGTAGGAAGGTCTGCACCTTCACCACCAGAACGACCGATGACCACGATAGCCTTCTTCGAGAAGTTCTTCGCCTGGCTCATCTCAGCATCCGTATAAGACGCAGCAGTAGGCTCAGGAAGCGACCAGTCCTGGCTCACCATACCCACGATAGGGCGGTCTGCACGATAGTCGGTATACTTCTTCGTCAGCTGTTCATTCGTCTTCAAACCAGCATCCTGCAAGCCCTGAATCAGAGACGTCGTAGGATACTTCGTATTCATGGAACCAGAACCGGTACCACCGTAGATAGGATTCGAGGAAGCCCAGCCGAACACATTCACAGCAGAACCATCTGCCAGAGGAAGGCTGGAATCATTATTCTCCAGAAGGGTCACACCCTCATTCTGAATCTCCGTAGCCAGCTTCTCCGCACGCGCCTTCGATGCGGCAGACAGCGTACCCGAACCCGACATCAGGTTCAAAGTCGTGTTCAGCGGTCCGAACAAAATCATAGATACAGCCACCATAATGGCCACGGTCGCGGCTATCCAAGACCACGAATGGATGAGCTTTCGCCATCCCTGGGACTTCAGCCAGAACTTATTTACTGCTACCGTCAGAACGATAGCCACGCAGAGAGCTACACCGATGACGATAAGCTGAGTCCGCATAGACTCGATCAGTGCTATAACGTCATCCATATTAATGCCGAGCATCTCCACTCCTTTCTTATCTCTAGTCTCCTCAGGTCGAGAGGCGCATTCCGAGCGACGACTCTTGTCTCGCAAAATGCATACGCTGTCATTCTACGGGAGGAGACTCGAGAGAAGAAGAGATACTTCCTGAGTGGACGTTTTTCTTTCTTAAAGTGCATGTGCTAGAGGAAAAATTGACCATAAAAAAACTCAGCGCCCCGCACACGCTGTACCAGACGATACAGCGCGCACGAGGCGCCGAGCCGTTAATGGAGAGCCCAGCTGGCGGGCCTAGCACGGGCGACGAGCGTCCCACAAAGGAACAGAACGTTCGCCGCCTTACCCACCAGCCAGGTACAGGCTACTAGCCCTTCTTGCGCTTGGACATGAGATCCACAGCCACAGCGCCGAGGAGCACGAGGCCCTTGATGGTCTTCACGATGGCGGTATCCACACCCATGATGGACAGACCCTGGTTAATGACACCCATAACGAATGCACCGACCACAGCGCCCGGAATAGTACCGATACCACCGGTCACAGCCGTTCCACCGATGAAGCACGCAGCGATAGCATCCATCTCGAATTCCATACCTGCCTGAGCGGTCGCAGATGCGAGGCGCGAGAGCATGCACACTGCTGCTACTGCGGACAGGAAGCCCATATGGACGTAGAGGAAGAAGTCTACCTTGCGGTCATCGATACCGGAGAGGCGAGCAGCCTTACGGTTGCCACCGACGGCGTAGACGTGACGACCAAATACTGTACGGGTGAGGATGAAGTTATAGATGACCACGAGCACGCCCACGATGACGAGCATGATAGGGATACCACCGTTTTCATCATTACCCGAAAGAGAGAGGAGATAGGTGACGAAGGCGATGACCACACCTGCGACCACTATCTTAATCCAGGTCAGGCTCATCGGCTCTGGCTGAAGGCCAGATGCAGCCACCTTCGCGCGGTTACGGAACTGCAGGAAGACGAAGAGAGCGAAGACCAGAGCACCCACCACGATGGTGAGGATAGACATACCGCCAGGGCCGAAGCCAAGGAAGTTTGGAATGTAGTTGCTCGCGATACCGCGGAAGTCGCGCGAGGTGATAGGCACAGACTCACCTACGATAACCGTGGCCAGACCACGGAAGATGAGCATGCCTGCCAGTGTGGTGATGAAGCCTGGGATGCGCACGTATGCCACCCAGAAGCCGTTCCATATACCGATGAGCAGACCCAGGATGATAGAGACCACGATGGCCACTATCCAGTTCACGTTATAGTGTTCCATGAGCAGTGCGCACACACCGCCGATGAAGGCCACGAGGGAACCGACCGACAGGTCGATGTGCGTGGCGATGATGACCATAACCATACCGATGGCCAGGATAATCACATACGCGTTCTGCTGGATGAGCGAGACGAAGCTGTTCGGCTTCAGGAGCACGCCACCGGTGAGAATCTGGAATGCCACCACGATGATGATGAGTGCGCCCACGATACCGTACTGGCGCAGGTTCCCCATGACGGTGGACAGAAGTGTGTTATCACTGCCCTTTGGGTTCTTAGCACCCGGTGCAGCTTTCGGCTGGACGGCAGCTGTGGATGCTGGAGATGCGGAAGTAGCCATTTAAATCTCCTCCTTTTCCTTAGTCATGCAGCGCATGAGATATTCCTGAGTAAATCCTTCTTTGGATACGTCTGCGGTTATAACGCCCTGGTTTACCGTGTAGATGCGGTCGCAGATACCGATGAGTTCTGGCAGTTCGGACGAGATGACCACTACTGCCTTCCCCGCATCTGCCATGCGATCGATAATCTCGTAGATCTCATACTTCGCACCTACGTCGATGCCTCGGGTCGGCTCGTCGAGGATGAGGATGTCTGGATCCGAGATAACCCACTTCGCGAGCACGACCTTCTGCTGGTTACCACCAGAAAGCGTTCCCACGTTCACGTCGATGTTCTGGCACTTGATGTTAAAGCCATGGCGGTATTCTTCCACAGCCTTACGCTCGGCGTTCGCATCCATGATGCCGCGCGAGCTGAGCTTCATAAGCGATGCCAGAGACGAGTTCTCGCGGATGTTCTGCAGGAGGTTCAGACCGTAGGACTTACGGTCTTCCGTGGCGTATGCCAGGCCTGCGTTAATGGCCTGCTGCACGCTCTTAATGTTCTGCTTCTTTCCGTGGACGTACATGTCTCCAGAGATGCCCACACCGTACGAATGACCGAACAGGCTCATGGCCATCTCGGTGCGGCCCGCACCCATCAGGCCTGCGAAGCCCACGATTTCGCCGGCACGCACATGGAAGTTCGCATGATCGACGATGACGCGCTCAGGATCCAGTGGCGAATGGACAGTCCAGTTCTCCACACGCAGAATCTCCTCGCCCACCTTCGACTCGTGGACTGGGTACAGGTTCGTCAGCGGACGACCCACCATCTTACGGATGAGTTCATCCGTATCCAGAGGCTGCTCCTCGTCGATGTACATGACACCCACTGTGGAACCATCTCGGATGATGGTGATGTTATCTGCGATGGCCGCGATCTCATTCAGCTTATGCGAGATGATGATGCTGGTCACGCCATGGTTATCCCTGAGGTCACGGATGAGGCCGAGCAGGTGTGCAGAGTCTTCATCATTCAGTGCAGCGGTCGGTTCGTCGAGGATGAGCAGCTTCACATCCTTCGTCAGCGCCTTCGCTATCTCGACGAGCTGCTGCTTACCCACACCGATGTCCATAATCTTCGTGTCTGGGTCTTCCGGAAGTCCCACGCGGTCGAGCAGCTCCTGAGCCTTCGCACGCGTCTCTTCCCAGTTAATCACACCATTCTTCTGCGTCTCGTTCCCGAGGAAGATGTTTTCTGCGATGGACAGGAATGGGATCAGCGCCAGCTCCTGGTGGATGATGACGATGCCGTCTTCTTCCGAGTCTTTAATGTTCTTATACTTGCAGATCTTTCCTTCGAATTCGATATCACCGCTGTAGGTTCCGTATGGGTACACGCCAGACAGAACGTTCATCAGCGTGGACTTACCTGCACCATTTTCACCGCAGATAGCGTGAATCTCACCGCGATCTACGCTCAAGTTTACGTCTGTCAGTGCCTTCACAGGACCGAACGTCTTGGTGATATCGCGCATGCGCAGAATAGTCTGTGCCTCAGCCATAATCACTCCTTAGGGTTTTAAAGATGGGGTGTGCGCCTGTGCGCCTCGCTTTGTGTGCGCCTAGGCCACCTGGGCTGCCTGGGCCACCTGGGCGCCTCGCTTCAGGCGCACACCCCGCACTCATACTGAGCTATCTACTGACTATTCCTTCGTCAGCTTGTCGAACTTCTCCTGGGAGACGTAGTTCGCCTTCACCAGATCAGAGAGGTTATCCTTCGTGATAGATACTGGGTCGAGCAGCTTCGACTTCACATCTATCTGACCGTTATTAAAGGAACCGTTCAGACCAGAGACTTCCTTACCTTCGGCGATCTCCACTACCATCTGGTAGACAGCCTCAGCCAGCTTGTTCACATCCTTAAAGACGGTTTCACCCTGCAGGCCCTTAGCGATGTTCGCCACAGCGATCTCCATAGCATCCTGACCGGTGATTACTGGCCAGGTGTCTGTGTTTGGCTTCATGTCTGGGCGCTTCTGCTGGATAGCGTTAATGATGCCCTGAGAGATGCCATCGTATGGAGAGAGTACTGCGTCGAGCTTCTGACCCTGTGCGTAGGTGGAGTCGAGGATGGATTCCATATCCTTCTGCGCGTTTGCAGTCTTCCAGGACTCTACTGCTATCTTCTGCCAGGATGCATCCACCGTGCTGTCTGCATTCAGACCGCCACCGTGGTTCGATGGGTTCACCAGCACGCCACTCTTAAAGTACGGCTGGAGCAGATCCCATGCACCCTTGAAGAAGTACTTCGCGTTATTATCATCTGCAGAACCAGCGAACAGCTCGATGTTAAATGGTCCCTTAGCACCATTCTTCAGGCCGAGCTTATCGATGATGTAGTTCGCTTCGAGAACGCCCACCTGCTCGAGCTGGAAGGTCGCGTAGTAGTCCACAGCCTTCGTGTTCATGATGAGGCGGTCGTATGCGATGACCTTAGCGCCGGCTTCCTTAGCCTTTTCTACAGCTGGTCCTACAGCGGTACCATCCTTCGATGCCACCACGACCACCTTTGCGCTGTTATTCACCATGTTTTCGATGTCTGCGTTCTGCTGTGCTGGCTTATCATCTGCGAAGGAGAGAATAACCTTATATCCAGCCTTTTCCAGCTTTGCCTTCAGGTTATTACCATCCTTATTCCAGCGCTCTTCAGACTTCGTAGGCATAGAGATACCGATGGTAGCACCCTTTTCTATCTTGCTACCTTCGCCCGAAGCACCGCCGCCACGGCTCGTGCTGCAGGCACCCAGACCTACCATCATCGCTGCCGCAGCTACCAGAGCTACCAGCTTCTTTACATTCTTCATATCCTTCTCCTTCGTAGGAAGTGGCGAACGGACGTCTACTGTGATTCCGCTCACGTGATATCGAGTATAAAGCATTGAGTTTTAGATTTCAACTCAACACGCCTAATTTTCGAGTTTTGTCTTTATTTCTCGAACTCAAGACCCGTGCTTCACCCAGCAAAAGCCCCAAAAACCGCGAAAACACGCATAAAACCGCCACTCGGAACTTTATTTTCTACCACTTAACGTTTATGCTTAAACTCATGGCGAGTCACATCACAGGATCCCAAGTATCCTTACGCGAGGCAAATATGGCACTTCTTTTCGATGCCATCACTAAATACGGTGCTATGACGCAGGTCGAGTTAGCAGAAAATACTGGCCTGTCCTCCTCCACCGTCTCCATCCTCGTGCGCCGCCTCGTCGAAGAGGGCACCTTCACCACCACAGACACCATCCGCAGTGGCCGGCGTGCCACCCTCGTATCCATCGCGCGTAAAGTGGGCATAGGCGTGGGCCTGTACATAGGGCGCAGCCAGCTGTCCATCTGTGTGACCGACTTTTCGCAGACCACTCTCGCCTACCACGACCACCCTCTGCCTTTCGGCCATAAGCCCGACTCCACTCTTATCCAGGCGCTGCGCCTCATCCACGAGACCATCGAGAACATCGGTGCGAGCGTCGAGGAGATTTCTGCCATTATGGTGGCCATGGCCACGCCCATCGACTGGAAGCATCAGCAGATAGGCGTGCGTGGCATTCTGCCCGACTGGGATGACGTGGACGTGGTGGCGCATTTCGCGCAGTCCTTCCACTGCCCCGTTTTCGTGGATAACGACGCGAACTGCGCTGCTGTGGCTGAGTCGAAGCGCGGCGCGGGCGTGGACTACCCGAACTTCCTATACGTGCAGGCGGGCGATGGCGTGGGCTCTGCCATGTTCATTAACGGCGCCCTCTACCGCGGTTCTATGGGCTTGGCTGGTGAGATAGGCCACGTTCAGGTGGACCCGTTCGGCGACATCTGCGTGTGCGGAAACCGCGGCTGCCTCGATACCGTCGTGAACGAGCAGCGCCTCGTGTCCGTGCTGTCCATCACGCACGGCTCACTCACGCTGGATGACTTAATCCGCCGCGCGTCAGACGGCGATGCGGGCTGCCGGCGCGTCGTGTCGGATGCGGCCGTGCGCGTGGGGACCGTTATCGCGCAGACCTGCATATCCATGGATCCGGGCTGCATTATCATAGGCGGCGCGCTGTGTGAGGCGGGAGACGTGTTCATGGAGCCGCTGCGGCAGTCCATCGCGCGGCTGCTTTTCCCGGATGCCGTAGAGCCAATTCTTATCATCTCCTCCCCTATCTCCAGCACAAGCGTAGCCTTAGGCGCGGCACTGAGTGCATTAGAACTCGCCCCTACGGGAAACTGAGTTATACTAGAGTACATGAGAAGACCGAGGACAAGGGTGACTTTCGAGTATGACAGCATTACTAGAAGTACAGCACTTAGGCTTAAGCTTTGACTACGTGGATACCCTCCACGACGTCAGCCTCACTATGCATGACCACGAAGTCGTAGCCATCGTAGGAGATAACGGCGCCGGAAAGTCCACTCTTTTAAAAACCATAGCGGGCGTCCACATGCCAGATACCGGTCGCATCCTCGTGCGCGGCGAAGAGACACATATCTCGAGCATTAAAGTAGCAAACGCTCTCGGTATCACTGCCATCTTCCAGGACGTCAGCTTCTGCATGAACCTCGACATAGCAGCAAACATCTTCCTCGGTCAGGAGATAGCTTCAGGCATCACTACCCGCGATGATACCGCCATGCATCTGAAAGCGAGGAAAATCCTCTCCACTCTCACTTCACCCCTGAGTGCTTTTCGCTCTATGGATGGCCTGTCTCATGGAGAGATGCAGACTGTGGCCATAGCGCGCGCCATGCTGAATGACCCCGAGATAGTTCTTATGGATGAACCGACCGCATCCCTGTCTGTCATTCAGACAGCACAGGTTCTCTCTTATATTAAGGAGCTGCGCAGCCAGGGAAAGGCCATTCTTCTCGTCTGTCATAATCTTCCCGACGTCTTCGCCGTGGCAGACAGGATAGCCATTATGCGGCATGGAAAGATAGTGGCCATCCATCAGACGCATGAAACCACATACGAGCAGGTCATCGCTGAAATAGCGGGCGCTCGTCATGTGAATGAAGAATTCGTGAATAATGACACTGTTCCTGTGCCACATAAGCTCATCGACAGGTATAACTAAAAGTATTCAAGGAGGAATCTATTATGACTACACTTACTCTTACCATTCTCATCAGCAGCTGTTTCGTGGGGCTCGCACTCGGTGTTCTTTTCGGCGCATTCCCACTGAAGAGTACGCAGATGACGCGCAAGCAGGAGAGCTATGGCTCAGCCCTCAGCTTCCTGAGCCTCGGCCTGTTCCTCGCGCTCGTCATTACGAAGAACGACTGGGCATCTTATGCTTTCATAGGCTTTATGCTCGTAGGTTTCGGCGTAGCGAAGATTCCTGCCGTGCACCTTTGGTTTGTGCAGCGCTTTAAGATATTCCGCCCGAAGAATATGCGCACGCTGAAGAAGCGTTAGTCTTCGTTTTCTTCCTCATCATCGTCTGCAGGACGCGTTTTTACGTAGAGCTTCCACCCTTGGTATCCCGTGTATACAGCGACGATGCCTATGCAAAAAGCGAAGACCCAGGTGGACCAGTGCAGGAGCGTTCCATCCTGCGAGGAACTGTAGAGGCTCTGTCCTAACCAGATGATGCAGGCGAGACTCGTAAAAAGATACAGGCGCGACTGTGCTATTTCGTTCATGGTTTCTCAGTGTAGCAGGTGCTCATACAAAAAGGCTCCCCAGCCAGAAGGAAGGGAGCCTTTTTACAGAGGAGATTTAGTCATCACCCAGCGTCACATGGATGCCGCCGACGAGCGAGCTGACGATGTTATACAGGAACGCGGCTATGGCTGCGAGCACTGTACCCACCACTATCTCGAACACGCCGATGATGGTGAAGATGGACACCACGCGGTTCAGGCTAATGAACGCGGAAAGGTCGAATCCGCTCGAGTTCAGTCCAGCACTGGAGACGATGGAGGTGAGCGAGTCGAAGATGCCCACGGCCTGCAGAACGTAGAAAAGGAAAATGACTGCTACGAGCTGAATGAGTGCTCCAGCCAAGAGCAGCATGAAGGATACCTTCGTCACCGACCATGGGTCTATCTGCGTCAGGCTCAGCTTCATGCGGCGAGCGCGAGGAACAGACTTCTTCTTTTCTCGCTCTGCCTTTGCCACTGGCGCAGGAGTAGCAGGTTCTGGTGCTGCTGCTGGGGTAGCAGGAGTAGGGGCAGAAGTGTTCTCCTGGCCTACTGGCTGTATGACTTCGGTTTCCTCACTCATGTGATTCCCTTTTTCTCGTCGGGGTATTCTCTTTTCTCAGAATACCAAATGTTCTGCCTACTGCGCTGCAGAGACCGTTTCCGTTACTGCATTTTCACTCGATACTGAGGATTCTTCCTCAGAAGATTCCTTTTCTTCGTTTCTCGCTATGGATACTATCTCATCACCAGAATCTGGCTTTGCGAGGGTGACTCCCTGTGTATTACGGCCGGTGAGGTTTATCTCGTTCACATGGGAGCGGATGACCTTACCCGACTTCATGATGGCCATAATCTGGTCGTCTTCGCTTACCACGACAGCTCCGACGAGTTCTCCGCGACCTTCGACGAGGTTTATGGCCTTCACACCGTAGCCATTTCGACCCTGAAGACGGTATTCGGACAGCGCCGTACGCTTCGCGTACCCTTCGCTCGTTACCACGAGAAGGCTCGAGTCTGAATCTGCCGGGACTACTGCCATGCTCAGCAGGTAGTCTTCGCCTTCAGCACCCTTAAACTTCATGGCCTGTACGCCAGCAGTCTGGCGTCCCATAGGACGTAGCGTCTCATCGTCTGCCGCGAACTTCACAGACATGCCGCTGTGAGAGACGACGATAATCTCATCATCCTTATTACACAGCGCTGCGCCGATGAGCTCGTCGTGAGTCGAGGAAGAATTGACCTCAGAATCCTCAGAGCCGAACTCCATCAAACGCACGGCTATAAGGCCGCCCTGACGAGTCGAATCATACTCAGGAAGGCGCGTCTTCTTAATCTTTCCGCTCTTCGTCGCCAGAACGAGGTACTCGGCAGCCTCGTAATCCTTAATGGACAGAATCTGCTGTATATGCTCGTCCGGTCCCAGCTGCAGCAGGTTCGCCACGTGCTGACCCTTCGAGTCACGCGAACCTTCCGGCAGCTCATACGCCTTCAGACGGTACACGCGGCCTTCGTTCGTGAAGAAGAGCAGCCAGTTATGCGTGGAGGTGGCGAAGAAGTGATCCACGACATCATCCTCACGCAGCTTCGCACCCTTAATGCCCTTACCGCCGCGATGCTGAGCGCGGTACTCGTCTGCCTTCGTACGCTTAATGTAGCCAGAATGGGTCACGGTCACGACCACATTTTCTTCGGCGATGAGGTCTTCCACATTCACCTCGCCAGAGAATGGCAGAATCTGCGTACGGCGCTCGTCTCCATATTTATCCACTATCTCGTCCAGCTCTTCGCCGACGATACGACGACGACGCTCTGGGCTCGAGAGGATATCGTTATAATCTGCGATGCGGCGCATGAGCTCTTCATGCTCGTCGAGAATCTTCTGGCGTTCGAGAGCTGCCAGGCGACGCAGCTGCATGGCCAGAATGGCATCTGCCTGAATCTGGTCCACGTCCAGCAGGTCCATGAGGCCTGTACGTGCCTGGTCTACATCAGGGGAGCGGCGGATAAGAGCTATGACCTCTTCTATCATATCCAAAGCCTTCAGGTACCCCTGGAGGATGTGATCGCGCTCTTCAGCTTCGCGCTTCAGGTACTCGGTACGGCGGTAGATGACGTCCAGCTGGTGGTTAATCCAGTGGCGGATGAACGCGTCGAGGCTGAGCGTGCGTGGCACACCGTCCACGAGAGCGAGCATGTTCGCACCAAACGTCTGCTGGAGCTGTGTGTGCTTGTACAGGTTATTCAGCACGACCTTCGGCACAGCATCACGCTTCAGGACGAGGACGAGACGCTGTCCAGTGCGTCCCGACGTCTCATCACGCATGTCTGCTATACCCTGAATCTTTCCGTCGCGCACACCCTCGCGGATGGAGGAAGCGAGACGGTCTGGATTCACCTGGTACGGTAGCTCAGTGACCACGAGACAGAGGCGTCCATGAATCTCTTCCGTATTCACCACGGCACGCATGGTGATGAGACCGCGACCCGTGCGATATGCCTGCTCGATGCCATTATGTCCGAGGATAGTAGCTCCCGTAGGGAAGTCCGGCCCCTTAATGATGGCTATGAGGTTATTCAGCAGCTCTTCCTTCGAGGCATCTGGATGCTCGAGAGCCCAGTGCACACCTTCTGCTACCTCACGCATGTTATGCGGAGGAATATTCGTAGCCATACCCACGGCGATGCCGGAGGAACCGTTCACCAGAAGGTTCGGGAAGCGACTCGGCAGAACTGTAGGCTCCTGAGTCTTACCGTCATAATTCGGGACGAAGTCTACAGTCTCTTTATCGATATCGCGTACGAGCTCCATGGCTAGTGGAGCCATGCGGCACTCGGTATATCGCATAGCTGCTGCAGGGTCATCACCAGGAGAGCCGAAGTTTCCCTGACCATCCACGAGCATGTAGCGCATGGACCAGCTCTGAGCCATACGCACGAGAGTGTCATAGATAGCCGAATCACCGTGTGGATGGTACTTACCCATCACGTCTCCGACCACGCGCGAGCACTTGTTATACCCGCGGTCTGGACGGTAGCCACCGTCATACATCGCGTAGACGACGCGGCGGTGCACTGGCTTCATACCGTCGCGTACATCTGGAAGTGCACGCTCGACGATAACGGACAGAGCATACGCGAGGTAGGACTCGCGCATCTCCTTCTGCAGGTCAGTGCGCTGGACGCGGTGTCCAGCCATAAGGCCTGGGTCCTCTGCTGTCGGCGCGTTATTCGGAAGGGCTGCTGCGTTCCCAGAATCGTGCTCAGCAGCATTCTGGTTTTCTGGCGTCATATCATCTGCCATGTGTGTCACCTTTTAGTGTAAAGACGTGTGAAATGTTCTCGTATCTGTGCTGACCACTTACGCATCGATGAAGCGGGCGTCGTGAGCATTTCGCTGGATGAACAGGCGGCGTGGCTCCACGTCGTCTCCCATGAGCATGGAGAAGGTTTCATCTGCCTGCGCTGCATCTTCGATGTGAATCTGCTTCAGGATACGCTGGTGAGGATCCATAGTGGTCTCCCACAGCTCCTGGTAGCTCATCTCACCCAGACCCTTATAACGCTGGATACCTTCACCCTTCGGTAGCTGACGTCCTGCAGCACGGCCCTCTGCGAGCGCGCGGTCGCGCTCTTCATCCGTGTACACGAAGTCATGGTTCCCCTTCGTCCACTTCAAGCGGTACAGAGGTGGCATGGCCACATACACGTATCCAGCATTAATGAGTGGGCGCATATAGCGGAACATGAGTGTAAGGTTCAGAGTGGCGATGTGTGCACCATCCACATCCGCATCTGCCATAATGATGATCTTATGGTAGCGGACCTTTTCTATGTCGAAGTCTTCGCCATATCCTCCGCCGATGGCCGTGATGAGGGACTCGATGGTGTCTGACTTCATCATGCGGTCCAGGCTCGCGCGCTCCGTGTTCAGGATCTTACCGCGCAAAGGCAGAATGGCCTGCGTGATAGGGTTACGTCCCTGGATAGCGGAACCACCTGCGGAATCTCCCTCGACGATGAACAGCTCGCACTCAGCAGGATTATTCGACTGGCAGTCCTTCAGCTTATCCGGCATGCCTGCAGACTCGAAGATGGACTTGCGGCGAGTATTCTCGCGGGCTTTCTTCGCTGCAATGCGTGCGCGTGCTGCTTCCTGCCCCTTCTGGACTATCATCTTCGCTTCTGCTGGATGCTCGCCAAGCCAGTCTCCGAGCTTTTCGGTGACGACGCGCTGGACGAAGGTCTTAGCTTCAGAGTTTCCGAGCTTCGTCTTCGTCTGACCTTCGAACTGTGGCACGGTCAGCTTTACGGAGATGACAGCAGTGAGGCCTTCACGTACGTCATCACCAGAAAGATTATCATCCTTATCCTTCAGCAGGCCCTTTTCGCGCGCATAGCGGTTTATAAGACCGGTGAGGGCTGCACGGAAGCCCTCTTCGTGTGTGCCACCCTCGGTCGTAGTGATGGTATTCGCGAAGGAGTGGATGGACTCGGAGTACGCGCGCGTCCACTGCATGGCTATCTCTGCAGAAATACCCAAGCTCAGGTCTTCGGATGCGAAGTCGATGACTTCGTCTTCCACAGGAGCGGACTTCTTTCCCCTCACGAGGTACTCGACATAATCTTTAATACCGTTCGGGTACTTATAGGTGACGGTCTGGTGCTGTGGCTCGCCGTTCCCATCCTCACCGGATTCAGACGCTATCTCATCTCCAGCTTCGTCGAAGCTTCGCTCATCCGTCAGAGTAATCTGCAGCCCCTTATTCAGGAAGGCCATCTGCTGGAAGCGTGCGCGCAGAGTTTCGAAGTCATATTCCGTTACTTCGAAGATGGCAGGATCCGCCCAGAAGGTAACGGATGTACCCGTTTCTTCACCCTCTTCGAGAGCGCGTCCCTGAATGAGTGGGGTCACGGAATGCTGGTCTTCGAAGTTCTGAGTCCAGTAGTATCCCTGGCGGCGCACTTCCACATTTATGCGCGTGGACAGAGCATTCACCACAGATATACCCACACCATGCAGACCACCGGAGACGGCATATCCGCCGCCACCGAACTTACCGCCTGCGTGCAGCTTCGTGAGCACTACTTCCACGCCAGACTTTCCTTCGCCAGGCACTTCGTCCACAGGAATACCACGGCCGTTATCCACCACGCGGATGCCATTATCCGGCAGGATAGTCACTTCGATGTGTGACGCATACCCTGCCAGTGCTTCATCCACGGAGTTATCCACTATCTCGTACACGAGATGGTGCAAGCCGCGAGGACCTGTAGAGCCGATGTACATACCTGGTCGTACTCGGACTGCTTCCAGCCCCTCCAGCACCTTCAGGTCGCTAGCATCATAATGCTCTGGGGACATGGTGTCATCAAGCTGAGCTGAGGTGCTCTCTTCGTCCGCCACTGACATTCCTTCCACTATAAAAATAAACCCCGTTTCCGAGGCTTATTTTTTATCCCATTCACGCTCACAGCCCCATAAAGGGGCCTCACACGCGTTTTTACTATTTACTAATAGGGTACTAGAAAAGTGGGACATGTCCCACACAGAGCGCGACTTCATACTACCGTTTATATAGCCGTTCATGCCGCCCTTAATACCGCCGCCTTTTATACGGCTCATTCTGCCCACCTATCACTTTTATGGAGCGGATATCGAGGTCTTTCGTGGCCGGATGCGTGTGGAGTTTTTCGAGAATCGCCTCGGACATGAAGCTGATGGTATTCGCCCAGGCCGGAGAGTTCACGATGATGCTCAGCTCTCCGCCCCTGAGGCGTCCCACGCGTGAGTTTCGCGCTATGCTGTCTCCCACGATGCTTGTCCAGTCATCATACAGCCGGGCGAGCGCCATCCGCGTCTTCCACAGCGGGTTTTGCGTGAGGGAAGCGAGGACAGATCCGAAATCCGTCCAGTCGCGGCCCTTCTGTCCGAAGCTTTCGGCGGCTTTTCTGTTTTCCTCGTCGAAGCTGCGTTTCTGTACGAACTGATGGGCGTACGGTTCGAAGAGCCGCGCGGCCAGAGCGTCCGTGTTCAGGCGGAATTCCTCGGGTATGGGTTTACGCGTCATGCTTCAGAAAGTCCTCGAGTTTCGGCATTTCTGCCAATTTTTCCTCCGCCTGGCGCAGCGCCTCTACATCGACGAAATGCACACGTTCCTGAAGCTCTGTGCTCAGCAGCTGTGCAGGAACATCATCTTTCGCAGCTACGGTAATGAACACCTGATCATTTTGAGAAGCAAAATCTAGGATTTGCGAGCGCCGAGCATTATCCAGCTGGGCGAAGACATCATCAAGAATGAGGATGGGTATGGTCTCTTTCGCCTCTTTCATCACTTCGAAGAGAGCCATTTTCAGGGCGAGTGCGATGCTCCACATCTCCCCATTCGAGGCATAGTCTTTCGCAGGCATACCGTTTAAGATGAACTCTACATCATCGCGATGTGGACCTATGAGGTTTCGAGCCTGCGCTACTTCTCCTTCGAAAAGCCGCTGATAGTGTGCTATGACTGCCTCGTACTCACCCTCAGCATAGGAAGGGGAGTAGCGCAGTTCTACTGTCTGCTTTTCTCCCGCTACATGCTCATAAATCTCGCAGAAGGGCTCAGCGAGGCGTTCACACACCTGAGAACGCATCTGCGTAATCTCAAGACCAGTCTGTACGAGCTGTGCAGTCCATATCTCAAGGCCTACGAAGACCTGAGAAAGGTCTGCATCGGGCTGGGCACGCAAAGCCGCCACATTTTTCAGCAGTGCAGCGCGCTGCTTCGCTATATGCGTGTAACGCTGTAAGAGGTCATAATACCGCGGGAAAAGCACTATAGCAGCGGTATCGAGAAATTGACGGCGAAGAGCCGGCTCAGCAGAAACGAGGCGCTGATCTTCCGGCGCGAACGTCACACTCGGAACCTGTCCGAGGACGTCACGCAGAAAGCCGGACGCGCCGCCATTCACGCGAGCGCGGTGGCCTCCGCGAGACGAAAGCGTCACCGCATACTGCGTCTGCTGCTCCTCGCGAAACTCCACATTCGCGCGGATGTGGGCTGATGGCTGACCTGCCTGAATAAGCGGCTTCGCTGACGACGCGCGGTGGCTCATCCCCGTAGAGAGGAACTCCACAGCCTCCACGATATTTGTCTTCCCGATGCCGTTCGCCCCATAAAAAATGGTGATCCCGGGAGCGAGGTCCAGCAGACACTGCTCCCAGGAACGAAAATGGTCCAGCGCGAGACGCGATATATACATACGGTTCGCGTGCGCCTAGTCGATGAAACGCATAGGAACGAGCAGATAGCGGTAATCCAGCGATTCGTCGCCGTCGAGCTCCTGCTGTCCGTTAAATTCCACAGCGCGTGCCGCATTCACCATCTTCATGCGCACGTACGGCTCGTCGATAGCACCCAGACCTTCCTTAAGATAGGACGGATTAAAGGCCACGGTGATGGCTTCACCGTCCAGCTGTGCGTCGATGGTCTCCTTCGCCTGGGACTCGTCGGCAGATCCTGCAGAAAGCTGGACTTCATTATTCGTAAAGACCATGCGGATAGGCGCGTTCTTTTCCGCCACGAGAGCTACACGCGTAATGGCGCTGATGAGCTCGGAACGGTTAATGACCGCGTGGATAGGATACTCATCCACAAAGAGGCGGTCCACAGCAGGGAACTCGCCATCGATAAGCTGCGCCGTAGACTGGCGGCCCGCATTCGACACGCTTAGAAGCGTGGACTTTTCTGGGTTATAGCCGAGGACCACGTTACTCGTGGTGTCGAGGCTCCTTGAGATGTCCTTGATGACGCTGCCATCGATGAGCAGCGTGGACTGGAAGTCTGCGTTTTCCGGGGTCCACGTGAAGCTGGTGCGCGCCAGACGGAAGCGGTCTGTGGACGTCATCACCACTTTATCCCCATCGATGTTTACGCGGATGCCTTTGAGAACGATGCGGTTTTCCTCACGCGCCACAGCTACTGCAGTCTTATTCACAGCCGCAGAGAAGGTTTCCGCGTCTACTTGGCCTACGGCAGCAGGAATTTCTGGAAGCTGTGGATAGTCGCTCTCCGGCATGAGCTGCAGGGAGAATTTCGACTTTCCGCCGGATATCGTCACGCGAGAATTCGCAGTTTGTAGCGAAATAGTGCCCTGAGGAAGAGCTTTCGCTATGTCTGCGAGAAGCTTACCAAGCACCACGATAGTGCCATCCTCGTCCACAGCGGCCTCGATGTGGTGACGAGCGGACTTTTCGTAATCGAAAGTGGAAAAAGCGAGCTCACCGTCACGAGCTTCGAGCTTAATGCCAGCAAGGATAGGCGTAGCTGGACGAGACGGCAGAATGCGCGTAGCCCAGGCGACTGCGTCGGCAAAGGCAGCAGAATCGACGTCGAGTTTCATAAAACTTCTCCTTCTGTGGCGCTCTGAGAGCGCGGATGCTTAAAAATTCTTCAGATTCACGAGCTAGGAACCATTGTAGCCGAAAACTGGGCGGTTTTCTGCTGAACGTTTATACGCGCGCTACTTACGTAAGTTTTATGATGACGAGGATAAAAGATAACTAAGATAGTAGTAATAATAAGGGCTGTGGATACTGTGGAAAACTACGCGGAAGGGCGAAATACTGCGCTTCTCGAAGATATCCACAGTGTGTATAGGTGGATGAAAAAATGTGTATAACTAGGGTGGTTATCCACATGGTTTCGATGATTTCTGAATTATCCACATTTTCGGGTCTCTTTTTCACGGGTTACTCACGGCTTTTCCACGGGTTTTTGCGCATAATGTGGATAGACATGTGGATAACTTTTTTTTAAAAATTCTTTTCCGTTCGGCGTGGCGCGCTCTGAAATTATGGATTTTTTCCGTGAAATACGTTTTTCGTCTCTGAGAAGCGCTCAGATGAACGGGACGCATTCTGGGCGAAGTTTTAGAAGCCTTTTTTAGAAGCCGTTTCCCTGCTTCAGCTGCGTGGTCAGCTCTGTTACAGCCGTATACGTCTCTGGATTTTCCTGCATTTCTGCAGAAATCTTACGGCAGGCATGCATCACAGTCGAGTGGTCGCGGCCGCCAAAGGTGGATCCGATGTCCACGAGAGACATAGATGTGAGCTCTCGGGACAGATACATAGCCACCTGGCGTGCTTGCGCTACGTTCTTCGTGCGCGAGGATCCGACGATGTCCTCGAACGTAAGCTTATAATACTTCGCCACGAAAGTGATGATATTCGTAGGAGTAATCTCCACCGTGGAATTCGCGAAGTCTTTCAGAGTCTGTTCTGCCAGATTCTTCGTAATAATCTGATTACTCAAACTCGCCATAGCGGAGATACGCGTGAGCGCACCTTCGAGGACGCGGACATTATCCGTGACCTTTTCTGCGATAAGATTCAGCACTTCCATAGGAATATCGATGTGCTGAGCCTTCGCCTTCATACGCAGGATAGCTACGCGCAGCTCGTGCGATGGCGGGTCGATGCTTACCGGCAGGCCCTGGCTAAAGCGTGAGATTAAGCGGTCTGGAAGTCCCTTCAGGTTCTTCGGAGGAACATCTGAGGCGAGGACTATCTGCTTACCCTGTTCATAGAGTTCATTAAAGGTATTAAAGAACGCTTCGACGGTGGTATCTCGTCCTGCGATGAACTGCACGTCATCGACCAGGAGGATATCCACTCCGCGGTAGCGGCGGTTAAATTCCACCATTTCCGCGCGGCGGCTGCTCGCGTTATTACCCAGAGCGATGACCAGCTCGTTCGTGAATTCCTCAGAATTCGTGTAGCGCACCTTCAGACGCGGATTAATAAGCAGCGCCTGGTTTCCGATGGCGTTCAGCAGGTGCGTCTTTCCGAGCCCCGACCCGCCATAGATAAACAGTGGGTTATATTCGAAGCCTGGACGCTCAGCCGTGGCGAAGGCTATAGACTTCGCGAACTGGTTCGAGTCGCCTGGAACAAAGTTATCGAAGCGCGCGCTTTTATTCAGGTGCGTGACCTCGTCGCGCGTATTCTGCGGAACGTCGAGAGCGGCATTCGGAGGGACTATCTCCGGCTCTACTATCCTCGGTGCTGCCACTGGAGGCGCAGGTTCACGCACCTGCGCGATGTTCTGTGGTACAGGCTGGGGGACTGGTACATTTACATTCTGAGCGTTTTGCTCAAGGACCTGTGGATCTATCTGAACCACGTAGGTCATGGCCTGGCCCATAACCTGAGAAAAAGTCTGAGTAAGAGCAGAATGCAGCTTCTTTTCCACGACGCTACGTGTGGATTCGCTCGAGACGGTCAGCACCAGCATGGTGCCGAAGATATTTGTGACCTTAATGTCATTCAGGCAGGCCACTTCACGTAAGGTGAGGTCCAGCGGCTGATCAAGCAGCAACTGATAGGTCTGATTCCAGACCTCAGTAGCATCCATGTTCTGTGCCATAGCCTCTCCTCGAACGAAAAATTCCGCGCATCTTTTTCACGCCTACCACAGTTTACACTATCCACAGTAAGTTATCCACAAGCACGTGTGTTGAAAATAAGGGTTTGTGAATAACACGGGTGTAATTTGTGGATAAGTGGATAAAGTTATCCACAATGTTATCCGCTTATTCACAAGCCTTTGTGTGCATAACTACACGGGTGTAATTTTTAAATGTGCATGAAATGAGGAAGTTATGCACATGGTGGATAATGTGTGGGTAACTTGTGTACGACGCGTGGATAACGGGGTGAACTTGCTCTGGTACAGGGTTTCAAGTAAGGTTGTAGAGATTGACTTAATAAAAGGAAGCCGTGATGGTCACGGCTACATATGGGAGCGTTAACTATGAAGCGTACATTCCAGCCAAACAACCGTCGTCGTCATATGAAGCACGGTTTCCGTTTGCGCATGCGTACCCGTGCGGGTCGCGCAGTTATTAACCGTCGTCGTGCAAAGGGCCGCAAGTCCCTCTCTGCATAAGCGATACGCGCGAAAAAAGCGCCTGACAGTGGAGCGGTTACAGAGTCACCAGGACTTTACTGCAGTTTTACGGAAGCGCCAGCGCGTTTCCACACACGATATAGTCGTTCATTTCCTTGTTACGTCTACGCCACAGAGCTCAGATAGTAAGAATCAAATGGACGACTTAGTCAGTTCTACGGCAGTACATCGTCTGGGGCTGGCAGTGTCGAAGTCTGTGGGACATGCGGTTCAGCGAAATACGGTGAAGCGCCGTTTTCGCGTACTCGCACGCCGGTACGAGCATCTCCTCCCAGCGGGATATGGCATCGACTGTGTAATGAGAGCCAAACCGGGGTGCTACAGCGTCCCCTTTAGTGATCTCGAGCCGCAGGTAGAAAAGGCGCTGACGAAGATAGCCAGCATCGTAGAATCTCAGAAAGACTGAGCATGAGCTGGGCGAGTAGGGTAGTGATACGGATGATTCAGTGGTACCGCACGCAGATTTCTGCTCGGACACTGCCATCCTGTAAGTACTATCCCACCTGCTCTACGTATGCTCTCACTGCTGTGGAGCGCTTCGGTGCATTTCGTGGCAGTGTACTGGCCATTCTCAGGCTTCTGCGTTGCAGACCCTGGTCACGTGGCGGCATCGATGACGTACCGAAAAAGTTTTCGGTCTGGTATAGATTCTCGTGGTCTTCAGCTCACGAAGAGCCGAGCATAGAACCTCAGTACCATCCGTACGGAGAGGAAGAATAAAAGTATGAATCTCGATCAAGGTTTCTTCGGATTTATTTATAGAATCCTGTACCCACTGGAATGGGTCATGACGCAGGTTATGGTGTTCTTCCACCGTATCTTCGTGGCACTGGGGATGCAGTCCGGGCCAGGATTTGCCTGGGTACTGTCCATCATCTTTCTGACCATTACGGTGCGCATCATCATTCTGCCATTCTTCGCCAAGCAGATGGCGTCCATGAGCCGTATGCAGGCTCTCCAGCCGAAGATGCAGAAGATACAGAACAAGTATAAGGGAAAGACGGATGCTGCGTCTCGCGAAGCTCAGAGCCGCGAGACCATGAAGCTCTACCAGGATAATAATGTGAATCCTATGGGCTCGTGTGTCCCATCCCTTATCCAGGGCCCTGTGTTCATGGCCCTGTTCTACATTCTTTACGCCATCCAGCCTATAGCGAATGGTACGAGAGATGCCCTCGGTGGATTCGATAAGACGGTGGCTGAAGAGATTATGCACACCACGGTCTTCGGGACGAAGATCTCCACGAACTTTACGAGCGCAGAAGGCTCCGGAAAGATCATCATCGGTCTGTTTGTGGCCTACATGTGCGTGACCATGTTCCTTTCGCAGTACTACAGCCTGCGTCGTAATATGCCGAAGGCGTCCATCGGAACTCAGCAGTATAACACGCAGCGCATTATGGCCTTCATCTTCCCGGTGATGTACATCTTCTCTGGTGTGGCATTCCCGTTCGCAGTACTCGTCTACTGGGCTACGAATAACACGTGGACGCTGCTTCAGATGATCTACCAGGTAGAGAATTTCCCGACCCCAGGATCTGCGGCTTATGAGGCGAAGGAAAAGCGCGATTACACGAAGGAGCAGGAGCGCCGCCAGAGGGAAGGCCTGCCATCCATCGAGGAAGAAGAGCTGCAGAAAGCTAAGGAAGCTGAAGCAGAACTGAAGAAAAATGGGGGCACGCAGCGCTACCAGCCATCGCGCAAAAAGAAGCGCTCCTAAAACGGAAAAATTGACATAAAAAAAAGAACGAAACGAGCGCGGTGCTTCTTACGAGGCATCGCGCGTCGATATACTTATCCGGCGGTAAACTGAAAGTAATGTAAGGAGCATTATGAATCAGAACACTGAAGTCGACATCGATCAGCTCAACGAAGAAGCTGACATCGCGGCAGACTACCTGGAGGAGCTGCTCGACATAGCCGACTATGACGGCGACATCGAGATGGGCGTGCGCCAGGGGCACCCTGTCGTGCAGATAGTAGCGGACGATGATACGGATATCCGACACCTTATCGGGCGCGACGGACAGGTGGTCAGCGCATTGCAGCATCTGACACGCCTCGCCGTTCAGCAGGCCACAGGCGAGCATTCGCGCGTCATCGTGGACGTGGACGGATATCTGCGCAAGCGCCGCGAACGCCTCGTAAACCTCGCGCTCGACGCCGTTCAGGAAGTCCTGGACACCGGCGAACCGGTGGACATGCGGCCTATGAACTCGTACGAGCGAAAGATAGTCCACGACGTCATCCGCGAAGAAGGCCTGAAGTCCCGCTCGCATGGCGTCGATCCGAAGCGGTACGTCACCGTCTACCAGCGTCCAGCAGACACGGCAGATGCTGGGGATAAGCCGGACGTAGACGAGCTCGACGAGGACTTCGAGGACACCCCAGACACAGCCGAGACGAACGAGTAGTATCGAGAGTATGACTGATCTTCTTTCTTCATCGCCCCTGCCACGCGAGGTGCTCGCAGAGGCGTACGAACCGCTCGCCCTTTTTCATGCCAAGCTGGAGAAGGAGGGTGAGCCGCGCGGTATCATAGGACCGCGGGATGTGGACATTATCTGGGAGCGCCACATCCTGAACTCGGCTGCGCTCGTGCCATTCCTCTGGGAGGAGATGGAGGATCTGCGCTCGGTGAAGGGCGGTCGCGAGCCTATCATCGGCGACATCGGCAGCGGCGGCGGCTTCCCGGGAATCATCGTGGCGGCGTGCATGCCGGATGTTCCTGTGTATCTCGTGGAGCCTATGGAACGCCGCGTGGAGTGGCTGCATGAAGTGGTCGCTGAGCTGGGCTTGACGAACGTGACGGTGGTGCGCGCGCGTGCGCAGGAAGTGACGCCGGGACATGTGGCGGGGAATGTGAAAAGCCTGCTGCCTCGCGGTTTTAGAGGGTTTGACATCGCTACGTGCCGTGCTGTGGCTCCTATGACTAAGCTTACGGGTATGATATTCCCACTGCTTGCTTCAGGTGGTAAATTAGTAACTCTGAAGGGCAGGAGCGTGGAAGCGGAGCTGGAGAAGGCTGCCAAAGAGATGAAAAAGTATGGGGCAGTGCATCCGCATGTGTATGAAGCGCCTGTAGGCGAAGGCCTCGAGCCGACGCGCGTACTCGTAGTGAATAAGAAATAAGTGGAGGTAGACCATGAGTGATGTTTCACGTGAAACATTCCCGACCGACGACCCTCAGTTCGAATCTGCCTCGCACGTTATTAACCGCATTTTTAAGGATTCGCCTGAGTCTGAGGTAGGCGCGTCCATTACTGAAGAGATTAACCGCATCGATAAGCTGGCTTCGCAGACGTTCGAGAGGCCGCAGTCCACGCGATTCCTCGCTGTGGCGAATCAGAAGGGTGGCGTGGGAAAGACCACGTCGTCCGTGAATCTGGCGGCAGCGCTGGCTGAGGCTGGCATGAACGTGCTCGTTCTGGATATGGATCCTCAGGGCAATGCTTCCACTGCTCTCGGAGCTCAGCATGACTCGCAGACCCTGTCTCTGTACGACGTCATCGAAGGCCGCGCCAGCATAGCCGAGGCGCTGCAGGTATGCCCTGACTTCGAGAACCTCGACGTGGTGCCGTCCACTATCGATCTTTCGGGTGCTGAACTCGAAATATCTTCGCTGGAAAACCGCGTCTACCTGCTGCGTGACCAGCTTCGCGCGTACCTCGAGTCCAGTGAGAAGAAGTACGATTACGTCATCATCGACTGCCCACCAAGCCTGGGACTGCTCGTACTGAACTCGCTGTGCGCTGTGCACGAAGTGGTCATCCCTATCCAGGCAGAGTACTACGCTCTGGAAGGCCTCGGCCAGCTTTTGCGCACCATTCAGCTCGTCCAGAAGAGCATGAACCGCGAGCTGGTCATCTCGGCCATCCTCATCACCATGTACGACAAGCGCACACTGCTGAGCCACGAAGTGTATGAGGAAGTGGGGCAGCATTACGCGTCACTTCTGCTCGAGACTACCATCCCACGCGCGGTGCGCATAGCGGAAGCGCCGAGCTTCGCCCAGTCCGTCATCGCGTATGATCCGCGCGGAATGGGTGCCATAGCGTACCGCGAAGCAGCTCTCGAGATTAATAAAAAGAGCACACACATATTCACTCTGTTAGACCGCCTGAAGAAGGAGCAGTAAGATGCCAGGACGTTCTCGACTCGGAAAAGGCCTCGGAGCACTCTTCCCTACGATTAATGAATCCGGCGAAGAAGAAGTGAATGAGGCAGCTGTAGCTGCTTCTGCATCCGCCGCATCCTCTCCAGCACAAGGAGCTAATAAGCCTGTGAAGAAGACGAAGACTCAGCGTGCAGCTATGCCAGCCATCGAGATGCCTGGTATGGGCTCGGATAGGGGCTCTGCTGCTGATTCCCTGGAAGAAGAGCGCCCAGCGATCCCATCGCTGCAGGACTCTATCCCGCACTATAAGTCTACGGATGCGCTGGATGCCTTGCTGTCCTCTACAGAGGGTGCTACGGTCATCTCTGGCCTGCGTCCGGTGAAGGGTGCATACCTCACAGAAGTGCGTCTCGATGACATCGTGGCGAATGAATACCAGCCACGTCACGTCTTCGAAGAGCAGGAGCTTCAGGAGCTCTCGAACTCCATTAAAGAAGTGGGTGTGCTCCAGCCTATCGTGGTGCGCGAAGTGGATCCTCAGACGCATGATGGTCACCACTATGAGCTCATCATGGGTGAGCGCCGTACGCGTGCGAGCCGTCTGGCTCAGCTGGAGAAGATTCCAGCCATCGTGAAGACCACGGCAGATACAGACATGCTGCGCGATGCTCTGCTGGAAAACCTGCACCGTGTGGCACTGAATCCACTCGAAGAGGCAGCTGCATACCAGCAGATGCTTAAAGAGTTCGGTCTGACGCAAGAAAAGCTCGCTCAGAGCGTCTCGAAGTCTCGCCCACAGATTACGAACACCCTGCGTCTTCTCCAGCTTCCTGGGGGCATTCAGAAGCGTGTGGCGGCCGGTGAACTGTCTGCTGGACATGCACGTGCTCTGCTGAGCCTGCAGAACCAGGAGGACATGGAAAAGCTGGCTGAGAAGATAGTGAAGGAAGGCCTGTCTGTGCGCTCCGTGGAGGAGCTCGTGGCACGCATGAGCGACTCGGAGAAGAAGCCGCGCGCTGTGCGGACGAATCCGTGGGAGAACCCAGAACTCGTGGAGCGTCTCGAGTCTCGCTTCTCCACGCACGTAGCTATCAAGGGTTCAGCGAAGCGCGGACGTATAGAGATCAGCTTCACCTCGCAGGAGGAGCTGGACAGGATTCTAAACGTGCTGAACTAATATTCCGCTCTGAAGGCGAGGTTCGCGTATGCGTGGACCTCGCCTTTATTTTTTCTCAGATAATTTTCCCCATGTCATACTTCCATAAGCGGAGAATCCTCCGGAAATGAAAAAACTCACGATGATGAGTAATTTTTCTATCCACCACCACATGATTACTTCTCCTCCTTAGCAGTTCTCTTAGTGAGATATGCCTTCACGGTATACCATCCGCCCATAAAAGCTGCGAAACTGAGAATGACAGATAATGCTATATCCGCTATAGCCCACGCCATTATGGCCTCCTTTTCTGGATGAAAGTACTTACATTCTATCTCTTTATGGCTTCGGTGGATGGTGAATTGACAAAAAGTTCTTCTTATATATAAAATATATTTAATATTATTTAATAATATTAAATATCGGGAAGGAGAGTCATGGCAGAAATTCCACGGTGGTTCGCAGTGTTATCCGAGGATGATCATGCATTCATCCGGAATTTTCTGCTGTCTTCGGGCTCTCTGAAGACGATGGCGAGTCTGTACCAGGTCTCGTATCCCACTATTCGCGCCAGACTCGATAAAGTGAGGGAAAAGATTCAGCTCACTGATCAGGAGCACGATGATGACTTCGTCCTTCTCGTGAAAAGGCTCGCTATAGAAGAAAAATATGACATCGATACTGCAAAAGTACTCATCGATGAGTACAGAAAGGGGCAGGAATCATGATAGGAGCTGTGTTTGGATGTATCTTCGGTATACTCCTGGTAGTCTTCATTCTCGGGGCATTAGGGGTGCTCACTATGGCTGCAGTGAAGTACCTGAAGAAGAATCATCAGACTACGAAGGATGAGCGCATCTCCATCCGTAATCTTTAAAAGACACAAGCGCGAGGCTCCTCAGAAAAGAGAAAGCCTCGCGCGTCGTGTAACGTGGTATCCTAAAAAACTTACTCTGCGTGCTCTACGAGATACGCCTGAGCATCGAGTGCTGCCTGGCAGCCAGCGCCTGCGGCCACGATGGCCTGGCGGTAGACCTTATCCACGGCGTCGCCTGCGGCGAAGACGCCTGGTACAGAAGTGAGAGTATTACGGCCCGTACCTTCTGCAGGAACGATGTAGCCTTCAGCATCCAGCTGGACAGCATCCCCGAGGAATCCCGACTGGGGGATGTGACCGATGGCTATGAACAGGCCGTTCACATCGAGGGAGGATTCCGTGCCATCCACCGTGTTTTCGAGGCGTACCGAGGTGACGCCCTGTGCGTCATCACCGAGCACTTCTTTCACCACGGTATTCGTGAGGATGGTGATCTTCTCGTTCGCACGCACGCGGTCCAGCATGACCTGTGAAGCGCGGAAGGTGTCGCGGCGGTGGATGAGAGTGACGGAAGACCCATAGCGGGAGAGGAAGTCTGCCTCTTCCATGGCAGAGTCGCCGCCACCCACCACGACGATAGGCTTATCCTTAAAGAAGAAGCCGTCGCAGGTGGCGCAGTAGGACACACCGCGGCCAGAGTACTCTTCTTCGCCTGGCACGCCCAGGTGACGGTAGGATGCACCGGTGGCCAGGATGATGGTGCGTGCCGAGTAGGTCTCACCCATGTCTGTGGTGACGGTCTTGACGTCTCCACTGAAGTCCACGGAGACCACGTCATCATACTCCACTTCAGCGCCGAATTTCTCTGCCTGCTCCCGCATGTTCTCCATGAGGTCAGGCCCCATAATGCCCTCAGGGAAGCCTGGGAAGTTCTCCACTTCGGTGGTGTTCACGAGCTGTCCGCCAGGAGTGATGGCTCCCGCGATGACCAGAGGGGCATATCCAGCGCGCGCCAGATACAGGGCCGCAGTGTAACCGGCAGGACCCGAGCCGATGATGATAGCGTTACGAATAGTCATAGTATCTCCTTTAACGCGCACACGTCCGTGGGTATTCCCGAGGGACGCGGAGAGCGAAAATTGGCCATAAGAAAAAGCAGAAAGCTAACGCGACGTCGCCTCGTGCGGAACGTTCCGGTGCTCGTCCAGGACAGCGCGCACCATCCGCGAATACAGCTCGCTGAGGTTAAAGCCAGCAGCCACGGCCTCACGCGGCAGAATGGACACGTCCGTCATGCCCGGCGTCACGTTCGCCTCCATGAACTGCGGCGTGCCGTCCAGATCCACGATGAAGTCCATGCGCGCGATGTCCCGCAGACCGAGCACCTGGTAAGCACTTAAGGCATCCTCTTTCACGCGCTCGAGCGTCTCCTCGTACAGCCGAGCCGGAACGATGAACTCCGTGGCACCCGGCGTGTAGCGCTCAGAATAGTCGTATACGCCGCTCGGCGTGCTGATCTCGATAGGCGGCAGAGCGATGATCTCGTCGCCCGTATCCAGGATGGACACGGACACCTCCGTACCCTCCACGAAATGCTCGATGAGCGCGGTATCTCCGTACGCGAAGCAGTCCACGAGAGCCTGCGGCATGTGCTCAGCCTCGCGCACCACCGTGCAGCCCAGCGCGCTACCGCCCTTATGCGGCTTCACGATGAGCGGCAGACCCAGCGCATCGACCACGAGGCGGATGATGGACTGCACGCCCAGCTCGCGGAAGACGTCCTGAGGAAGCGTGACCGAATGCGGGGTGTGCACGCGGCCTATCTTACGTACGATGTTCTTCGCCACCGGCTTGTTCCACGCGAGCGTGGAGGCCTTCGCGCGCGAACCGATGTACGGCAGATCCAGCATCTCGAGGACGTCACGGATGGAGCCGTCCTCGCCGTAAGAACCGTGCAGCAGCGGCCAGACCACATCAGGGCGCGTGGCAGGGTCAGTGAGGTAGTCCACGAGAGTGCTGTCCACGTCATGGACGTCCACCGTCCACTGGCCAGATTCCTCGAGGAAGCCGGCTACGCGGTGCCCGGAGCTTAAGGAGACGTCACGCTCGTGGCTGAGGCCTCCGCAGAGTATCAAAACGCGTGGGTTCATGGGGTTTCTCCTTATGCTTCGTGTGGGGTGTCGTGCTTCGCTGTGCCGAAGAGTTCGACCGTGGCCAGCTCATCATCCATGACGGTGGACAGGCGGCGAATGCCTTCGCGTATGCGCTCTTCAGTCGGGTAGCAGAAGCTCAGGCGCATATGGTCGGCGCCCTCGCCCGTGTCATAGAACGCGGTGCCGGATACGTATGCCACGCGCGCGGTGATGGCGCGCGGCAGCATGGCTTTCGCGTCCAGGCCTTCTGGAATCTTCAGCCAGATGTAGAAGCCGCCCTTCGGCTTATTCCAGCTGCAGTACGGCATATACGTGCGCAGCGCCTCGTCCATGGCTTCACAGCGCGACTTATACATGCCGCGGTAGTCTTCTATCTGCTTCTTCCAGTCGAAATTATCCAGATATGTGGAGATGGTCATCTGGCTCATATTCGACGGGCTGAGGATGGATGATTCGTTCGCGAGGACGAGCTTATGGCGGATGCCTGGAGGCGCTATCATCCACGCGACGCGCATGCCTGGAGCGATGATTTTCGAGAAGCTCGAGAGGTAGACCACGTTTTCCGCGTCCATACTGCGCAGCGCTGGATACGTCTTGTTTTCGAAGCTGAGCAGGCCGTACGGATTATCTTCCACGACGAGCACGTGGTATTTTCTGGCAATTTCCAGGATACGCGCTCGGCGCTCTATGCTCATGGTAACGCCTGCAGGGTTATGGAAGTTCGGCACAGTGTAGAGGAACTTCACGCGCTTGCCCTGGGCGCGAGCGCCACGTATGGCTTCCTCGAAAGACTCAGGGATGAGGCCGTCCGCATCCATGTGCGCATTAATCACTTCGGTCTGGAAGCTCTTAAAGACGCCGAGAGCGCCCACATAGTTCGGATCTTCAGCGATGATGACGTCTCCCGGATCACACATGAGGCGCGTGATGAGGTCCAGGCCATTCTGCGATCCATTCGTGATGACCACGTCATCCGCCTGCGCATCCGTAATGCCTTCGAGACGTACGATGTCCAGAATGCGCTCGCGCAAGTGAGGGTCACCCTGCGCGCTGCCATACTGCCAGGCCTTCGTGCCCTGTTCGCGCAGCATCTTCGCCACGAGCTCAGAGAGTTCGTCGAAGGGAAGATACTCGAGGTACGGCATACCGCCAGCCAGAGAGACTACTTCCGGGCGGCTGGCCACAGCGAAGAGAGCGCGAATCTCGGAAGCGCGCATGTCTTCCGCGCGCGAGGCGTAGGATCCGAACCACGGGTCATTCTTAATGACGTGTGCCGAGTTTGGCTGTGCGTTCGGCTGTGAGTTCGGCTGCGTAGGATTCGTCATAGTCTCTCCATACTTCTGGTCTGCTGTGCTGTGTGCTGTGCTGTGTGTGCTATGCGGTCTGCTGCTTTTTAGTAGAAAGCGTACTTCGTCATCTTAATGGTCTGTGGCAGAGTGGAGGCATCCGTACCATCTATCCACACGACGAGGCGCTGGGCCTGTACAGGCTCATTCAGAGTGACGGACGTGGTCTGGCCATCATTCGCGAAGGTAAACTGTGCCACGTCCTTACCCGAGCGAGGATCATCCGTAGTCGGGTCGGCGAAGATATGGACCTGGCCACCGCCTGTCTCATTCGCGATGTCCACGCGCCAGAAAGTGTGAGGCTGGTCGAACGCGAAGGAGTATCCCCAGCTGCGGATGCCTGCAGGGCGGTTCAGGAAGGTGTATCCCGTCGGCTCTATAGGCGTGGTGTTCTGCGTGACGGCAGGCTGAGGGACGGCGGAGGCCTTCTTTTCATTCAGCTTCGCAGTGTCGTCACTCGTCGTAGCATTCTGGCTCTGGTTCTGGCCCTGCGCAGGCTGCGGATTTGCACCCTTATTATTCTCCTGGCCAGGGAAGCGGACAGTCTCGTCTGCCAGCTGCGACCACGGGTCATTCGTGGTGCTGTTATCTCCGAGACGGCCTATGCCGAGGGAATACACTGCTCCTGCCACGAGAGCCACGAGGATGACCACCACAGCAGTGATGGAGGCCACGCGGGACTGGAGCATAGCGCTGATGCGGTCGGACAGGCCTCGGCGCTTCGGCTTTTTCGTGCTCTGAGCAGGCTTCGGCTGCGATTTCGGCTGAGCTTTCGGCTTTGGCTTCTGCTGTTCAGACTGTGACCCAGACTCTGGCTGCGTATCCTGTTTCTTCTGTGGGACGAAGACCGGAGGGATGGTCTGAGTAATCGGCTCGTAGGAGGCTGGCTTTTCCGCAGACTTCTTTTCGGAAGACTCCACAGCCTGCACTGGTGCAGCCGGACGCAGAGTATCCATGGTCTGCGTGCGCGGGTCGAAGTCATTAAAATCATACGGGTCATAGACACGCTCGAGCTTCGCTGCATCCAGCTCACCGAGAGCGTGGAAAAGATCTGTGGAGGTGTCTGGCTTCGCCATATCCACAGCGCGGCGACCGCCGAAGATAAGCTCGGAAGCGCTCCAGGCAGGATTACGGTCAGATGACTTCTCCTGGTCAGAATCGCGCAAAGATCCTGGGATAGGCGTGATGAACTGGGAGTCTACACGCTTGAGTACGGCCTGCGAGATGGATGGGGCAGAGAATCGGCGGCCAGCTACATTTAAGTGCTTCTGCGGGTGAGCAGTCAGCTCGCGTAGAGGCTTATACTCCTCCATAAGAATGCTCATCTCGAGCAGAGTAACCAGTGGGATAGGCGTGCGGCCCTGAGCGTCAGGAAGACCCAGAGCACGCGTGCAGATGAGCGTGAGGTCCTCTGGAGCATGAGCATCGTGGAGCATCTGGCGTGCGCGCGAGGCCAGAACAGACTTATACGGCATGCGCGTGAGCAGCTCGAAAGCCACTGCAGCTATCTGGTAGACCATGACGCTTTCCACGTCATGGTTCGTGGCCTTCAGGCGTGGAGCCGTAGGAGGTAAGAGTGCTGCTGAGACAGGGAAATTCGCCAGAACCACGCGCTCATTCGTCAGGCGGATATTTAGATCATCGAGGCAGTAGTGTGCCTGGAAGTGATTATCCAGGTCCTGGCATATCTCCACCGTCTCGCCAAGGATAGAACGGATGGATTCGAGGCTCAGAGGATACATCTGTGGATCTGCGGCGACGTCACTGAGGTACTCACGTAGCGTCAGACCTGGATCTGCGTCTGTGACGATGACGCACACTTCACCATCGCGGTGCAGGTGCAGAACGTCTACGAAGTGAGGATCTTGAGAAAGTGCTAAGTAGGATGCGGCAGCATTCACGCGAGAGATAACGGTAGAGTTCGCCACGATGAATATCTGGCAGCTGCGCTGCAGAGTATTATCTCGTGCTGTCCACACAGAAAAACCTGGCTCGTCGCGTAAGATATCGACCAAGCGGAAGCGATTCAGTAATACATCGCCTAGTGCAAAGTTCATAGCATCTCTCTATATGCTGGTATCCGGATCCTGGAGACTATTTTACCCACGGGGGTGGTTATTTAGCATGGCGGCGTCGTGAGGATTTCGTCGAGGAATCTACTGAGGAAATCTTACTGAAAAGAGCAGGAAGAATTGGCAAAGAAGAAAGCCGAGCGAGCACAGCACGCATGCCATCCGTAAACTCGCGCGTCCCCAGAGCCACGAGGACGAGCGCATACGCGGCAAAGCCCACGAGTGCCACCACAGCACAGATGAACACGGCCACGAACCAAGCGGTGCGGCCCGAGGACGTGGACGGATTAAAGTGCAGCAGAACGCTGAGCACATACTCGGTCCCCTCCGACGCCACATATGCACCTACTGAGGCAAGCAGGATCTTTATATGCACGACCACGAGGTGGCCTATGGCGAAATCCCCGCGGAAACGGCGGTAGACCATAACGAGCAGAAGCGGAATGCACACGATGTAGCTCACGCTCACAGCCAGACCGAGCAGAGACGTCTGAATCTGCGCAGGAGCGAGCAGCCAGATGCCCACCTGAATGGCCACCATAATGGCAGACTGTACAGCCTGAATAATGAACGGACTTTTCCCGTCCTCGAAAGCATAAAACGTCCGCTGAGCCAGCAGAACGAGCGACGTAAACGGCAGACCGAGCGTCATAGTGAAGATGATGGGACTGAGCAGCATCATCTGCTCGCCATCCACAGATGGCAGGAATACAGCAGCCAGCTCCAGCGGAATGGCCAGCATAACGGACGTGAAGAAGAACATGATAAGGCTCGACGAGCGCATAGTGCGGCTGACCACTTCAGAAGCCTTCTGGAGCTTATGCTCAGCCACGAAACTGGATATCTGCGGGAACGTGGCCGTGGCGAGGGACACAGCGAAAAGCGAATACGGCAGAATGTAGATGCTCATAGCATTCTGATAGGAACCATTTCCCGCCACGTGGAACTCGTCTCCTGCAGCCAGAGGTGCGCCCGAAGCGATGCGCGAGGTGATGATGGAAGTGATTTGCATCATCACGGTAATGGCCAGACTCCACACAGCCACACTGCCCATGGACCGCAGGCCTATGCCGCGGAAGCCCCAGGAGAAGCCGAAGCGGTATCCGCTACGGATGAGCGGAATGAACAGGAGCAGAGCCTGTACAGCCACGCCGAGAGTCCACGTGCCCGCGGTGAGCGCTATCTTATCCGTAGTCCAGAATTCGAGCGGCTGGCGTGAGGCATTCCCGAAGAGAACGAGGAAAGCGATGAAGCCCGCGCTGCTGACCACATTCGCCGCTACGGAGCTCCACGCGTACATGGTGAATTTATCTTTCGCAGCGAGAATCTGGCCGAGGACGGTATACAAGCCGTAGAAGAAAATCTGCGGAGTGCACCACAGGGTGAAGGCGTTCGCGAGTGCGCGCTGAGGACCCGTCCAGGACGAGCTCAGGAAGATGGAAGTGAGGATATTAGTACCGAGCATCATGATGGCCGTAATGCCGAGAAGTAGCAGAATGCTCAAGGTGACGAGCTTATCGAGATGCTTTTTTGAGTCCTCAGACTTCAGCGTGCGCACTATCTGCGGCACGAGAATGGCGTTAAAGAGGCCTCCAGAGATGAGCGTGTACACGATCTGCGGGACCGAAGAACCTGTCTGGTATGCGTTCGCCGCTATGCCCGTGGTGCCCACGGCGGCGGCGAGCAGAATGGTGCGGATCATGCCCGTGAGGCGTGAGGCGAGGGTGCCGGAGGCCATGATGAGAGAGTTACGGCGGACGGAGTTTTTCGCTACTTCTTCAGAACTCATGCGGTTTTTATTCCTCGTTTCCTTCAGCTGGTTCACCACTGCGGATGCGGGCTATCTGCCGTTTCGCGCCCACCACTGCGAGCACGATGGCCAGGCCGAAGATGGCATAGCCGGCATTATCCAGAATGGTGATGGAGCTGGAGATGGTGATGCTCTTCTCGCTCGTCACAGCCACGCCCTCCGGGGTGGTGAGGTGAAGCTTAAACTGTGTGGTCCACCCAGACAGTGCGCGCACGGGCAGCATGACTTGCTGCTCACTGTGTGCTGCCACTTCTACGTTCTGTTTTCCCGCGAGAGTTACTTCTGAACGGATAGTATCCGAGGCTGCTGCCGTGACCACGTTCAGCGTGAGGCCCACCGGAAGATTATTCGAGAGAGTGACAGGCACGTCCGCCGTTTCACTCACCACGTTCAGTGACTGCGGAGCGCTCATGGATACTGCGCTGAAGAGGTCGCTGGCTACAGCTGCCTGGGCGTTTAGCGCGTCGAGGCCGGAGGCATTCTGTGTGCTGGATGCGCTCTGATAGGTGCTGATGGCCCGCGCAGAGAACGCCTGTTCTGCGGCGTTCGACGCGAGCCCTTCCACCGTCCCACGCCACTTCTGGAAGTCGTCTTCAGACAGCGCGCGCGACTGGTCTGCCTTTCCACGCGCGAGGTCCTGTGGATTTCGCGTTTTACGGTCTGCATTTTCCGCCTGCGAGCTACTGATGATGCTGTTCAGGAAGCTGCTCATGCGCGCGTGCGTGGCATTTATCTGCTCCGCGATGCCACTTACCGCCTGCACTGCGTTTTTATTCGCGCTGCTGACGGTTCGCGCGTACTCTTCGGCGTCCGCGCTATCCGTGGAGCTTTGCGCGGTTTCGAGCGCGTTCAGGCTTGTGAGCGTGGCCCATGGTGCTGCATTCAGTTCGTCTGCCAATTCTCCCACTGCTTCGACCTTCTCAGCCGTCAGGTCAGTGCTCAGCGTGGCAGTGTTTATGAGCACAGTGCGGTCCTCATACGGAGCCTGAGTCTCGAAGAGAGCAGTCTGGGCGAGGAAACGGTTCCGGATGCCCGCATCTGTTTTTTCTGCCGTAGCGTCTTCGGATGTGGCCTGTCCCTGAGCGAGCGTGCTCAGCTCTTTCTGTGCGGTGAGCACCGTCATATCCGTGCCCTGCACGCTCACGTGAGTGACGGAATTATGAAGGGGAGACTCCGAGGCCGCAGCCCCGTAGCCTTCGTTTGCGAGGACGGTGGTATATCCGAGAGAGTGGGCGGATTCTAAGGCTTTCGTGGTCCATCCGCTATGCCCATCCATGGCCACAGCATTCGCGCCCGCGTGTGCACTGGTCTGGATGATGTCCTGTGCTTGCGCGGTTTCTGCCAGCGTGGCTATGTCTGTGGCATACGGCTGGAGAGAATGTGCGGAGGAGACCTGGGAGCTGAGCTCCGGCGCGGTGAGGACCTCCACATTCGGATGCGAAGCAGCGAGCTTTTTTAGTGCGCTGACCGTCGAGGAGGCGCACTCGGGAGTGGTGTGCGTGGCAGTGATCTCGGTGCTGCCACTGAGCAGAGTCTCCATGGATGTGTGTGCTGCTGTGGTCTGGTCTTTTCCTGTGACGCACGCGGCTATGGTGCCTGTGCTGGCAGGAAGAGTGAGGACGAACTTCAGCTGGGGAAGTCCTTCGGAAGCAGTGCCTTCATTCGAACGCGTCACGAAGGTACGCAGAGTCTGCGTCTGGGTGGAATCGTTATCCTCGTACGTGACGAGGAGGGGCTTCGCACCCCACGAGGTGAGGCTGGTCAGGGCTGAATCATCCGCATTCAGATGGACTTTCACCTGTGTGGAGGCACCAGCTTTCAGAGCAGGCACATCTGCCTGAGTAAACGTGGTTAAGCCGCGCAGACGAAGGTGTCCATCCGCCCAGGCCTGGAGGTCATCACTGGTCTGGAATTCATACCACGGATTCATGCTGAGTGTAAGCGTGCCGTCGGTGAGGTCAGTACGGGACGTATTCGTGACAGTGAAAGTGGCGTCGTATCCTGAGCTCGGCGTGATGACACTCGTGGAGCTGTCTACGGTCAGTGGAGAAGCGGAGGCTGCGAGGGCTGCAGGAAGGGGCTGGAGAGAAAATGCGAACGTGGCGCCCGCCAGAACGGCGAGGGCGCACGCAGCGCGAGCATAACGCGAAAACGTAGATGAAAACGACATAAGTTTAGGCATCTTTCCTATGTTTTTTAGCATACAGCCACACGATGCGGCGCTCGTTCGGGTAACTCAGCACGTCGGTGAGGTCCTCAAACTTCACCCACGTGGCGTCCTCAGCCTCGTGATCCGGGTCTCCCTCCACGGTCAGATATCCGCCCGTCATGCGCAGTGCGTAATGATGCACGAGCTTATGAATGCGCTGCGCGTCCCCGGTAAACCAGTAATCGATAGTGGCGATGGAGTCCACGACTTCACCGAGAATGCCAGTCTCCTCGTGAATCTCACGCACAGCCGTCTGCGCCGGAGTCTCGCCCTTCTCGATGTGTCCCTTCGGCAGGCACCACTCGAGGTGGCCCGAGCGCGAATGGCGGGCGATGATGGCCACGCGGTCCTGGTCGTCGAAGATGAGACCACCAGCGGAGTACTCGCGCACCACCGGAAGATCCCTGTTATCTAGAGAAGCAAAGGTGAGCGGACTGTCCTCGCGCTTCTTCGCCATGATGGCAGGAGTGATGGCCGGGCGACGAGAGCGCGTTTTCACCGCGTCTGACGATGGTTCACTCTGAGCGCAGGACGTAGTGGTCGCATCGTCTTCTGTGGAGTGGAGACTCTGGGCGTCAGAAGACTGGGCAGCAGCAGCCATGCTCGAGATAAAGTTCTGCGTACTCGTGGTGTACAGCGGAACGATGGCACTGGATATGCTGCTAAAGGAGGATGCATCCGCCCCCGAGTCCAGCTCGAGGTCATACTCTGCGCGGTACTCCTCATCCTCCATAAAGAATCCACTGGAATAATGTGAGGAGTACGCTATCTCGAAGTGGCGCTGGACAGTGAGCGGCGTGTCTGCAGGACTATCCGCCTGATTCCGGGCAGACTCACGTGCAGCGCTCGCCTTCTCATGGGCGCGCTGAACCATGCGGTGCACATCTGCCGGATTAATCATAGTTACTAGTCTACTTGCCACCGTGTGCATAGCGCGTGGAGAGGAAAAATTGACAGGAAAAAAGCGAAAATCACGAACGATGAGGAAGCGCAGGCAGAACGAGGAGAAACGCGGAAAGTGCGATGATGGCGAGGAAAGGAACAGAACCCCAGGAGCTGGAGAGGATCCATCCAAGCCACGAGCCACTCGCCGCGCCGAGAGCGAAAGCGAAGCGCGCGAAGCCCGAAAAGCGAGCGAGCGTACTTCCGGAGAAAAGGAGCTGACGCGTAACGATGACGGGATGCGTGATGAGGACGAGACCGAGACTAACGAGCAGGAAACCAGCGCAGAGGAGGGATTCTAAGACGTAAGGTGCGGAAAAAAGCGCGAGAATCATGCACAGGAAGCCAGCTCCAGAGCATACTACGCCTGTCGATGCTAGAGTACGCATGCTGAGAGAACGCTGTACGCGTCTGTCTGAATCGCACGTCGCCCGTGTCGAAGTAGCGGACCGCGCATAAAGGACAGAGCCGAGCACATCTCCTGCCCCTACACACAAGGTAAGAACGGCGATAATTTCTGATCCGCGGGCGGCACCTATGCCGAGAAGAATATAGGGGAGTGAACAGGCGGGAATGAAAGCGAGGAGAAACGAGCCGAGCAGGAGGCGCGCACGGTGTGGGACGTGGGAAGTGGAGCGCGCAGGGGCGCTGTCGAGTGGAGGGTCGGAGCTTTCGTCGGGCGTGGGCTCAGAGGAGGAACACGAGCGCATCTCACGCGTAACGGGTGCTATGACGCGCTGCATGGCCAGACGTGTGGATGCAGCTGCCCAGGAGGAGAGGACAGAAATGCCCAGAACAGTGGGGATAGACCAGCTCGCTATGCTGGCGCCGAGAGGACTGCCTAGGAGGCTGCCGAGCACACTCGAGAGTACAGCTATAATCCCGCTGTACTGGATGAGGAGCGTCTCGCTGCCTTGAGCAGCCTCGACTTCAAACACCTCACTCGCTATGTCTATAACGTGTCCCGTGATACCTAGGGCACACGATAAGGCGAGTAAAGACCACTTCCAGTATGGGGAGTCTGGAGAGTTCGGGGAGCTCGGAGAACTCGGAGCGAAATACCACAGGAGGAGCGGGATGAGACTGAGGAATCCTTCCAGAGTCTCAGCTCCTGCTAATGCGCGAAAACCTCCGACTTTTTCTACTACCCATGCTGCGAGTGGAGCCATAAAATCCACTACTGTCATAAACGTTTTACGGAAAGCGACCACCCACACGGGCAGAGAGGTAACGAGGATGGAAGGTAGGACGGAGCCTTCATACACGCTGTTCCCCAGAGTGGACAGGCTAAATCCGAGCAGTGCCCAGCGCAGGGCGGGGGTGAGGGAGTGTATGCGTGTAAAAGACATGCTGTGGGGTCACCTCCTTGTGGCGTGCTATGGTGTGCGCTGGCGCGCTGCGCTTCAGTGTCACTTCGCCGTTTTTTCTATGGTACGTCGTTTCTCCTCGCGGACACGCGCCCGTCCTGTGCGGTAGAATAGCCTACGCACAGAGTACAGGCGTACAATTGTCTGAAGAAAAGCAGAAACCTCCTACGAAAGGATACTCGTGGATAACGCGAAGGAATATGCAGTGTCCCCGGTGGCGCTGGAACTCGGAGAGCTGTTCGCGGCGCACGGCTACGAGCTCGCTCTCGTAGGCGGTCCGGTGCGCGACCTCCTGCTCGGCCGGCCGGCGCATGACCTCGACTTCTGCACGTCCGCGCGGCCGGAGGAGTTCGAGCATCTGCTTAAAGAGTGGGGGAACGGATTCTGGGACATGGGCCGCAAATTCGGCACGCTCGGCGCGCTCAAGCGCATGCCGGACGGCCGCGAGTATTCGGTCGAGGTGACCACGTACCGCTCGGATTCGTATGAGCCGGACTCGCGTAAGCCGGACGTGAATTATGGCGACTCGCTCGAGGGTGACCTCTCGCGTCGCGATTTTACGGTGAACGCGATGGCTATCCGTGTGCCGAGCCTCGAGTTCGTCGATCCGTTCGATGGCCGCCGCGACCTCGAGCGCGGTATGCTGCGTACTCCGGTCGCGCCTGAGCAGTCGTTCGACGACGACCCGTTACGCATGATGCGTGCCGTGCGTTTCGTCGCCCAACTCAATTTCCGTATAGCCCTCGACACCGCCGAAGCGCTGGCTGATATGGCGCCGCGCATCGAGATAGTATCTGCTGAGCGCGTGCGTGATGAACTATGCAAGCTTCTGCTGTCTGACCATCCACGGCAGGGTCTCGAAGCCCTCGTGGATTCGGGACTGGCGGACTATGTCTTCCCTGAACTTCCTGACCTCGAGCTGGAGATAGACGAGCACCACCGTCATAAGGATGTGTACGAGCACACGCTCCAGGTGCTCGAGCGCGCCATCGCTCTCGAGACGGATGAGGAGGGCCCTGTACCAGGCCCTGACCTCATGCTGCGCCTGGCAGCCATTATGCATGACATCGGCAAGCCGCGCACGCGCAAATATGAAGCGAATGGAAAAGTGAGCTTCCTCCACCACGATGTGGTGGGCGCGAAGATGACGAAGAAGCGTATGCGTGCGCTCCATTTCGACAACCACATGGTCGAGGACGTCAGCGCTCTCGTGGAGATGCATCTGCGCTTCCACGGCTACGTGGATGAGCGCTGGAGTGATGCAGCAGTGCGCCGGTATGTGAAGGATTCCGGACACCTCTACCACCGCCTGAATCGCCTCACGCGAGCCGATGCTACCACGCAGAATAAGGCGAAAGAGCAGATGTTCGCGCGTGCGATGGATGACCTCGAAGAGCGCGTCATCGAGCTGAAAAAGAAGGAAGATTTCGACTCTATTCGTCCAGACCTTAATGGCGACGAAATCATGAGCATCCTATCCCTGAAGCCAGGTCCTCTCGTGGGCCGCGCGTACCGTCACATGCTCGACTACCGTCTCGATAACGGCCCAGCAGAGCACGATGTGGCTGTGGCGGAACTTCTGCGCTGGTATGAGGATGAAACGCGGGAGTAGGGGCGCTGGGGGTGGATTTCCTCTTCAGAGACGCGGATGAAAACTTACGCTAAAGATTTAGCCATTTTTTACGACCCCTTCGTCTAAAAATGGCTAAATCTTTAGCGTAAGTTTGAGCGACCTATCCGGGTCTTCACACGTTCATTACATAAGAATCTGTAAGAAAAAACTTCCCCTAGGATTTTTCCATGGTGAACGTTCGCAGAACGCACCGGATGGAAAAACTGGGGTAAGTTTTTGTACGAATCTATAGCGGTAATTTCATATCTGCTTTTCCTCATTCTATGTGTTATGATAAACGTGAGAAGAGCATAAGAGCAAAGGAGTTCTCATGAAAAGTCAGGGAAGAATTTTTTGGATTCAGCTACTGGTAATGACGTTAGTAGTGGGTCTGTTATGTAGCTCGGGGCTCAGCGCATTTGGTGCAGAAAAGACTGTGGATGGTGTTGTTAGAGATGTAGATATGTCCCGGATTTCTACTGAGTATGATACAGATGATCAAGAAGTAATACAGATTCTTCATGAGATGGAAAAAGACTTCGAATATTATGGTAATCAGGGATTATATGATAATTTACCCGTATCAGATTATCAGACGAGGAGCTGGAGTACTTTTGCAGATTGCATCGTCACGAAACTAGTGCGAGCATATGGAATTGATGTAATCCGTAAAGCATTTACTGCTGAAGTTCGTATGGCGCTTAAGTCACAGCAGTGGAAAGTAGCATCTGCCATTTTCTTCCGTACCTTACAAAAGTGCGTCGGGAAAGCTGCCGCCGCATTCGTCATTAAAAGAATCGCGCATCTAGCATTACCAGGAGGTTTTGCTGGACAGATAGCGTGGGCTTGTAGCTTATGCGCTGTGAAGGAAATCTGGTAATAGAGGACTAGAGCTATGTCGAAAAAGAAAAGGAGAAACAAGGACCCGGGGCCTGTGGTTTCGTGGGTCGGGACTATAGTGATACTGCTTTTTCTTCCACTTCCTGTAGCTCTCGTAGCAGGCGGCTTGAGTTGGCTATCCGATGGCATTCATTCTGTACCGAAAGAGTTTCTTATGGCTTATGGTTGCGAGGCAGGAGTGTGTTTTGTGTCTGCAGTTGTGTATTGTTGGCGTCACCGTCGATGAGGTATGACAGTACACGTATTGTGAACTTAGCCTATAGTTCTGTCCATTTTTCTCCGTATAGAGAGTCTAAAATGGACAAAACTATAGGCTAAGTTTTTATGAGCAGACGCCTCTGCCTGCCCTACACCGCCTGATGCTCAGACGCCTGCGGTACGTTCGTCAGCTTATCCGCCGCCACGCAGTTCGCCAGAGCAGTGAGCTTCGTGCCCACCTTCGGCGTCTTATCCGAGGCGATCAAGTCATCAAAGGAGGAGCCGATGACCACATCGATTAAGGCATCTTCGCGGTTATCCATGCGCAGGATGGCATCATTAAACTGCATGGCCAGGGTGTAGGCCTGCGTGATGGCATTCTTTCCGAAGTGTATCTCCGTGCGCTGCAGCACGCTGGCCGAGTCGTAATCTCCCACGCCCTGGAGGTTAAATCCGCGGTTTCGCAGTTCTTCGCCCACAGCGGTACCGAGTCCGGACTTATTCGTGCCGTTCAGCACGCGCAGAGTAATCTCGGACGGATTCAGCGAGGTTGTCCCGTCCACAGGGCAGGCGGTGATAACGCCGTAGTTGGCCTCGATACTGCCCGCATTCTGCCGCGCGCGCGAAGTGAACAGACCCGTGGTCAGACTCAGTATGGACAGGATGACTGCCACGACGAGAAAGCCTATGGTGGCACTGAGTATCATGCGCTGGCGTGCGCGCAGGTAGAGTCTGCGCTGCTCGCGTTCCTTCTTTATGCTGCTGTCTGCCATTTTTCCTCCGTCTGCTCTTCTCCTAGTATAGCGCTATGTTTCACGTGAAACGTTACGCCCTCGCCTGCGCGAGCGCTATAAATTCGTCTATGCTCAGCGTCTCTCCGCGCCTGCTGGAGTCTATGCCAGCTCGCGTAAAGGCGTCTTCTGAGACCAATTTTTTCAGTACTGCCCTGAGTGTCTTACGACGCTGGCTAAATGCTGCATCGATGAGGGTGAACACCTCGTCGCGCAGCTGTGGGTCGAGGGGCTGTTCACTGCGATGGAACTCCACGAGAGCAGAGTCCACATGCGGTGCAGGCCAGAACACGTTTCGTCCTATGACGCCTGCAGGGGCTGCAGATCCATACCAGGCGAGCTTTACACTCGGGACGCCATACACTTTATTACCCGGATGGGCGCTGAGACGATCTGCCACTTCCTTCTGGACCATGACTACGAAGGACGTGATGTTCTCGAAGCGCTCGAGCAGGGTAAGAATGATAGGCGTGGCCACGTTATAGGGGAGATTTGCCACGAGAGTGAGTGGCTCATCCGTGGGTATCCCCGTGTTTTCTGGGGTAGCCTTCAGGGCGTCCATCTCGATGACGCGGAGGCGGTCCGCAGCGTCGGGCATGAATTGGCCTACGGTCTGAGGAAGACGCTCGGCTACAGGCGTGTCGATCTCGATGGCCGTCACGTGCGCGCCCGTCTCGAGCAAGCCGAGGGTGAGCGAGCCGAGGCCCGGCCCCACCTCGAGGACGCGGGACGCAGCCGTCACGCCAGCCGTACGCACTATCTTACGAACGGTGCCGGGGTCGATGACGAAGTTCTGGCCGAACTTCTTCGTCGGCGAGATGCCCGCCTCAGCCGCGATAGCGCGGATGTCTGCGGCGCCGAGAAGTGTGCCCGTGTTCTGCGTAGTCTCCATGTATTTAGTACCAGCCTGTCTGCTTGCTGTGATTCTGTGCGCTCAGTGGTGAGCCGTAACGATTCTTAATGTAGTTCAGCCCCCAGTTTATCTGGATGGAGGCATCATCGCGCCAATTCGCGCCGTATACGGCCATTTTGTTCCCCGGAAGAGACTGCGGGATGCCGTACGCGCCGGAAGACTTATTTTCCGCATTCCAGCGCCAGCCGGACTCGCGGTTCCAGAGCCACTCGAGTGCAGACCAATTATCTCCGGTCCAGCCATACTGGGCTGCTGCTGCCTGGGCGTAGGCCTTCGCCTGGGCTACGGTAGGATGCCACAGGCCGCTCTGCTGCTGGGCTTGCGCTTGCTGCTGCGCTGCCTGCTGACGTGCCGCTTCCGCTTGGCGGGCTGCCTCGGCTTGACGTGCGGCTTCTGCCTGGCGAGCGGCTTCCGCTGCCTGAGCGGCCTGCTGCTGCGCCTGAGCCTGCGCTTGCTGCTGAGCCGCAGCGTCCTGCTGAGCTTTCTGCTGTGCAGCCTGGTCCTGAGCCTGCTGCTGCGCCTGCTGGGACTGCTGTGCGCTCTGATTCTGATCTTGCTGCTGAGACTGGCTCTGGTTTTGCGTCTGCGCCTGCTCAGACGGAGCAGGCTGTGCCTCTACCTTCTTCTTCGTTCCCACGCGGATGATCTGCTCCTGAGGGTCGCGCGTGACCACTTCCTTCGTCACATCGCTCGACTCCACCTGGCCGTCGGCCACGGTGTTCCGCAGGTACTGCGTCTTCGTTCCATTTACACCTTGCTGCTCGACTACCTGGGTGCCTTCGTCGAGAGTATCATCCTCCACAGTGCGCGTGGTGAATGGAATCTCCACATCACGCGTGGAGTCCGAGTACGCGATGCGTGTCACGCGCAGAATGGTTTCCGAGCCATTCTGTTCCACGCTCACGCGGTCATGCTGGCCGAGGTTTATCCCCTGAGAGTCGAGGATAGAGGCGGCTGGAAGCTTTCCGTCGGGGGCTGTGCTCGTCTTACCATCAGCGATGACTGTCACAGGGCCGTCTGCGTTTATGACGAAGCCTCCCGTGAGCTTGTTATACACATTCGTGATATTCACCGTGACTTTGACGGCGTTTTCTTCATTCTGCTTAAAGAGCTTGAGGAGCTGGTCTGCACTCGTGGCATACGTCCAGAACGGTACGCTCTGGCCGTCTATGGTGATGGTGGCTTCGTAGGCTGTGCGCACGACCACAGATGCGTTATTCGTCAGGCGCTGGCCGGACGAGGAGTCTACAAAGTCATGGGTCTTTACCTGAACGCCCTGCTGGCTAAGCAGTCCGTTCACGCTCATGGCGAGAGTCTTTACCTGCGAGGTCTTCCCATTCACTGTCAGGGCCACGGACTTATACGTTCCGAAGACGAAGGACGTGGACGCGACGGCGAGGCACACTGCTGCTGAGGCGGCTATGGTCCAGCGCCTGCGCGCGACGAAACGCTTCGGTGTCCAGCTTAATGCCATAATGCTCCTTGATTCACTGCAGAATACTCCACTTCTAGCCTAGTCGCACACGCCGTCAGACACGAGGACAGCATGCGGACGTGAACGAGAACTTCACGAGCACGCATCCGTACAGCCAAAAAACGAGCCGTGGCCCGGTCTCGTGAAGAAGACCAGGCCACGGCAGGGAAGAATTGACCAGAATATCAGCCCGTATTCTGCAAACCGGCAGAAACGCCGCTCACAGTGCAGAGAATGAGGTAGATGTAGTCGCCTATCTGCGACTCGCTCAGCTCTTCCTTATCCACGCGACGGCGCAGCGTCTTCAGCGCGCGAACCTGCGCGAGCGACAGCGCATCCACGTACGGCGAACGCAGCTTCACCACCATGCCGAGCGTGTGCGAATGCTGCAGCGGCCACTCCGCGTCCTTAATGGCGAGCACCCACTTGCGGGTCAGCGCCATCTCGCTGAGGACCTTCTCGCTGAGATCCTCGCGGTCGCCCATGCTCAGATACATGCGCGCGATGCGTTCATCCGTCTTCGCGATGGACATCTCGATGTTATCGATGAAGGTGCTGAACAGCGGCCAGGTCTTATATGCCTCACGCAGCGTGGCGAGGTCGCCGAAGCGCTCGCATGCCGTCCCTAAGCCGTACCACGCGGCGAGGTTAATGCGCGCCTGCGACCAGGAGAACACCCACGGAATGGTGCGCAGGTCGTCCAGAGACTTCGCACCCAGACCGCGCTTAGCCGGACGCGAGCCGATAGGCAGCAAGCCCACCTCGGTCAGAGGTGTGACGATGGAGAACCATGGCGCGAAGTCCTCGCTGGTCAGCAGGTCGAGGAAGCGCGCGTGGGACGCCTCGTCGAGCGCCTGAGCCATAGGAGCGAACTTCTGGGTCATCTCCGTATTCGTCTTCTCCACAGATGGGGCAGACTGCAGGAGCGTAGCCGCAGCCACAGACTCCACGTGGCGCGTGGCCAGAACCTGGTTCCCATAGCGCGCGAAGATGACTTCACCCTGCTCGGTGAGCTTAAAGCGGCAGTTTACCGAGCCCACTGGCTGCGCGAGCACAGCGCGGTTCGCAGGACCGCCACCGCGGCCCACAGCACCACCGCGGCCATGGAAGAGCGTCACATCGATATCGTGGCTCTTCGCCCACTTCGCGATGTTCTCCTGAGCGCGGTGCAGTGCTAGGGTAGCTGACGTAGGGCCAGCATCCTTCGAGGAATCCGAGTATCCGAGCATGACCTCCATGCGGCGGCCCGTCTCCTTGAGACGCTGCTGGATCTCTGGGATGCGCAGGATGTCTTCGAGCACGCTGACGGAATTATCCAGGTCTTCGAGCTGTTCGAAAAGTGGAATCACGTCCAGCACAGGAGCGTCTGCAGGGTTCGCGAAAGCGAGACGATTCAGCTCGTACACGTCGCGCACATTCTGTGCGGACTTCGCGAAGGAGATGAGGTAGCGGCCGGCAGCCTTACGGCCGTGGCGGCGCTGAATCCATCCAATGGCGCGGAAGGTGTCCAGCACTTCCACCGTCATAGGCTGCAGAGGTCCACGCTCGCCGTGCAGGCCATGCTCGCGAATGTCTTCGAGTGCGCGCGAGTGCACCACGGAATGCTGGCGGAACTCCATCTCCACCATGTGGAATCCGAAGGTCTCCACGCGCCAGATAAGCGCCTGAATGTCTCCATATGCTATGCGGACAGCGCCGGCTGCGGCCAGCGAGCGCTGGACGATGCGCAAATCATTCAGGAAGTCCTCCGCAGAGTGATACATGAGGTCCGCGTCGCGCTCCACAGTGGCTGCGAGGCGGTCTGCCATGACGAGCATGGCTGCGCGGTGTGGTTCGCTCGTGGAGATGATGGAGGCGCGGCTGGTCAGGCGCTCGCTCATTTCGAGCTGGCGGCTCCACAGGGCCTTCATTTCGTCGCTGGCCGGGGTGGTCTGCGCTTCTACCGTGAGGCGGGTGGCGGTTTTGCGCGTAGCTTCTTCGAGCTTCGTGACCATGTGGTCGTAGTACTTGCGGGCCACCTGGCGTGAGACTTTCGCGGTGACGTTCGGGTTACCGTCGCGGTCTGTGCCCACCCAGCTTCCCGGGTGGAAGAAGGCAGGGCAGACCGGCGGAACGGTGCCGGCTTTCGCGCCGAGGATCCAGTCGTCGAAGCGGCGGTAGACGTTCGGTATGACGTTAAAGAGAGCACTGTCGAAGACGTCGATGACCGTGTCCGCTTCCTCGACTGGCGTCGGCTTCTTCAGTCCGATAGGCGAGGTGCGGAACAGGGAGTCTATCTCGGAGTGCAGGCGGCGGTCTATCTCGGCACGCGCCGATCCGCCCGTACGGTCGCGCTGGTCGAGGAACTTCGCGATACGGCGGATCTTCCCCTCGACCGCCTTACGCCGCGCTTCCGTAGGGTGCGCGGTAAAGACCGGATGGAATTCGAGCTTTTCGAGCAGCTCGTTCGCGCCGGCGACGCCCACTTCATCGATGAGCTGCTTATACGCGACGGTCAATTCATTCACTGGGTCTGTGGCCGCATGCGTATCCACCTGCCACTCTCGCTCCTGGAGGACCGAGACGCGGTAGTTCTCCTCGCAGAGGTTCGCGAGGTGGAAGTACACGGTAAATGCACGGGAGAGCATGGTGGCATCCTGGAGAGATGCATCATCCAGTAGCTCATATGCTTTTTCCAGACCACGCGCTGCTACTTCGACAGCGTCTGGGTCATCTTCCTGGTGGACATTACTGGCGATGATCACATCTTCGCGCAGCTCATCAAACTGAGACAAGAGCTCAGTATCATACTCGCCGAGAACCTTGCGCAGAATCTGCAAGCACAAATCCATGTTTGCATGCAGACGTTCTGGCAGGCTTTTCTCGGCTTTTTCGACTAATTCAGTCAATTCAGCCATTTCAGCCAATTCAGCCATGAGACCTCCATCCGGCGCCGTCGTGGTTGCTCGGTCTTTTAGCTTCTGGGGCTCCTCCCCAGTTTTGTGAGCTAAACGTAGCGAACCCAAAGCCACGCGGACGCTGATTTAATCTGACACTTTTAGTGTACGCCTGCGTGTGGAAGGGGTGATGTGAGGGTGGTGGAGGCTGTCTCACATGGTGGGAGAGTGGGTGGCTGGGGTGGGTGTGCTGGATCGCTGAAACTTAGCCAATACTTTCGTCCATTTCGAAACGTTCTCGGGGTAAAAAGTGGACAAAAGTATAGGCTGATTTTGCGCGATGTGATGGAAGTGTGAAGGTGGCAATCTCACTTCTCAACTTACGCTAAAGTTTTAGCCATTTTCTCCTTCAGATGGGGTGAAAAATGGCTAAATCTTTAGCGTAATTTTTTTGAGTGTGATGAAACTGTGAAGCTCAACCCCGCTATGCCTTCTCCTCACTGCTCCTGTCACCCCTCAGGCGAAAAATGGTGCGCATGAACAACGAGCAGACCCAGACCGAGCAGACCACACACACCCACCACCCCACGCACCGCCACTCCATCCCTCTCGACATGGATGACATTCGCGCGGACCTCGACACCCCGCTCGCCGACGCGTGCCTGGCCGCGAAGACGAGCGTCATCGTGCGCACGGGCTATCTCGACCTCAGCGCTGGCACGGGCAGCTATCGGGTGAAGGAAATTATGAACCGGATAGCGGAGTCGCTGGGCGTGTATGTGCGCGCAGATGTGAACTTGACGAGCATCGAGGCATCGTGCTCGGATGGGAAGGAGCGCGTGACGGAAGTAGTGGACCTTCCCACGGTGGGCGTGAATACGGACCGCATTATGCTCATGGAACGTTTCGCGGATGCGCTGACGGCGGACATCAGCGCCCGAAATGAGACGCTCACCGTCCGCGAGGCGCATGCGCGGCTCGACGCCATCGAAAAGAAGCCGCGGCTGTACGGTCCGTGGATGCAGGCGCTCGGCTCGGCTGTGGCCTGCGCGTGCTTCGTTTTCCTGCTCGGCGGCGCTCCATATGACATGCTCGGCGCGTTCGTGGGCGCGGGCGTGGGTCAGTATGTACGCAGCAGGATGGGCGCGCGTCGTTTGAACCAATTCCTCGGCGTGGGCGTGGCCGTCATCGTCGCCGCGCTCGTGACCATCGGCACGCTGCGCCTCGTGAGCTTCGCAGATCCGTCGGCGCTCGGGCATGATACCGCATATATCGGCGCTATTCTGTTCATCGTGCCGGGCTTCCCGCTCATCACGGGCGGTCTCGACTTCGCGAAGCTGGACTTCCCGTCTGGCCTGCAGCGCACGGCCTACTTCCTGTGCATCGTGGGCGTGGGCACGCTTGCGGCCTGGCTCGTGGCCACGATGGTCGGCTTGAGCCCGAATGGCTTTGAATCGCCCGTTCTTCCGCTCTGGCTGGAGATAGCGCTCATCTTCGTCACGGCCATCGGCGGCGTGTGGGGCTTTTCTGTTTTGTTCAATTCTCCCTTCTCCATGGCATTCGTGGCGGCGATCATCGGCGCTGTGGCAGATACGGCACGCCTGGTTATGGTCAATTACGGACACGTTTCCCTCGAACTGGGAGCATTTCTGGGCGCGCTTATCGCGGGACTGCTGGCCTCGGCGTGGCGCATCAGCGCGCGGCGAGGGATTATTCCGGCGCGTCTCGGATTCCCACGCATCAGTCTGACCGTGCCATCCATCGTGATTATGGTTCCGGGACTGTATATGTATCGCGCAGTGTATGAATTGGGAAATCTGCAGACGGTGAGCGCGCTCGACTGGATGTTCCGCGCTATGCTCGTCATCGTGGGACTGCCTATAGGGCTCGCGCTCGCACGCATCCTCACGGATCCTCGATGGCGCTACGATGTATGATGGCAGTATGATAAACGCAGAACACTTCGGCGACCTCGCGCCACGCATCCAGCAGACGCTTCTCGACACGTACACACCGTACGGGCCAGACCATCCCATGCCGCGGCGGCACAGGCCAGAAGTTCTCGCACCGGCCGGAAATCTCGAAACGGTGAAATTGGCCATAGACTACGGCGCAGATTCGGTGTACTGCGCGGGAAAGATGTTCGGCATGCGGACCGCGCCGAAAAATCTCTCGTACGAGGATCTGCAGGAAGCCGTCCGCTACGCGCACGCACGCGGGGCGCGCATCTTCATCACGTGTAATGTGCTGCCTACGAACCCTGAGATAGAGGGGATTCAGCAGTATATCAGCGATCTGGCGGACATCGGCGTGGACGCGGTCATCGTCTCGGACATCGGCGTGATGATGATGGCTCATCGCGTGGCGCCCCAGCTCGAAATTCACATCTCTACGCAGGCGGGCGTGGTGAACTATCTCGCGGCGAACTCCCTGTACGAACTGGGGGCGAAGCGTGTGGTACTCGCCCGCGAGCTGAGCCTCGACGCGGTACGCGCCATTCGAAAAAATACGCCGCCAGATCTGGACATCGAGTGCTTCGTGCACGGATCGATGTGCATGGCGTTTTCGGGACGCTGTCTCATATCTCAGCATATGACTGGCCGCGATGCGAACCATGGAGACTGTGCACAGTCCTGCCGCTGGAAGTACAGCGTGGTCGAAGAGCGCCGTCCGAATGAGTTTTATCCTATCGAGCAGACGGAGCATGGCGCCTATCTGTTCAATTCTCAAGATATGAACATGCTCGAGCACATCGACGACCTCATCGATGCGGGAGCCACGAGCCTGAAGATAGAAGGGCGTGCGAAGTCGGCCCTGTACTCAGCCGTGGTAACGAATGCGTATAAGATGGCCACGACTATGTACGTCGAGCAGCGTGAAGCGGGGGACTTCGGGCATCTCGAGCTGCCAGAGTGGCTGAAAGAAGAGCCATTTAAGGTGGTGCACCGCCCGTACTGCACGGCATTCTACTATCCAGAGAATCCGGCAGGTCAGGAGACGGAGCGTGGCGGATATATTAACGACTGGCAGATGGTGGGAGACGTGCTGTCCTGGGAGGATGGGCGCGTGACCTTTAAGGCGAAAAATAAGATTATTCCAGGGCACGCCATCGAATTCGTGCGTCCTGGCGTGCAGCCGTATGTGCTCACAGTGGATGACGATATCTGGGATGGCAATGGCGTGAAGGTAGAGGCGGCGAACCATCCGACGCACATCTTCTCCCTGCCATGCCCAGAGCCGATGCCTGCAGGAACGCCGATGCGTGCTCCGAAACTGGCCCCGAAAAAGCCGGTGCGGCAGTTTAGGAAAGAGGACTTGCTGAAGACTCAGGAGTAAGCAGGGGCCTGGATGCTGAGATGACAGCATCCAGGCCTTTCTTATTCTGTGTATACTGTGAGGTACGGAATCACACAACGTCGTGAGGAGAACACCATGAGTATGACACAGGAGATGAGCGGGGTGCTTAAGCAGTACCGCATTCTCTTAACGAGCCTGCGCACGCCGAAGGTGCGGGTGCGGCTGCTGGAGCTGCTGGCTGAGCAGAAGGAGACGAGTGCGCAGTCTGGCGTGACACCGGCCGCACTCGATAACCCTTTTAGACAGCTTCGATGGCTGGATGCTGGGTATGAGGACAGTATGGAGGAGATAGGGCAGCAGATACAGCTGCTGAATGATGTGCTGGGCCCGCAGAGCATTCTTTTTACGGAGCGCATCGATGAGTGGCCACAGGACTGGCGAGACAGGAAGCATCTGGTGAGGGCTGTGTGTGAACGTGTCTTCGCAGCCGGGCCAGATGGGCGGGCGTGGCTCACCGAGACGGAATATACTGCTCGGCTGAGTATGCTCGTCACGGAGCCTATTACCGCGCGACGCTACAGTGTGGATATGGGCATCGTTCAGCGTGATGAGCGTGGGCAAAAATACAGTCTCGCGTAAAGAAAAGGAGGGGCTGCCCTAGTGTGGGCAGTCCCTCCGTCTGGTTTATGAAGTGTGGGCTTAGTTTTTATGCGCGCCCATACCTGGCACAGGCATCTTCGGGAATGGCTTGTGCGGTTTGATGGTGACGGCTGGCTTCTCCTCAGCGCGCTTTGCAGCTTGCGCAGCCCATGCAGCGTAGTCGTCTAAATCTTCAGTGTTTTCGCTAGTGTTCTCACTGGTCACTGATGCGTCAGAAACGGTCTCGACTGGTTCAGCTGACTCCACGATGTCCTCATTCTGGACGTCATCGTGGTGGCTGAGTTCCTTAGCGAGCTCGTCGTAATCTGTATCAGTTGTCAGATATTTGAGCTTACGGGCTATCTTCGTCTGTTTTGCCTTCTGGCGTCCGCGGCCCATCTGACCCCCTTCACGTACGTATAAGCGCTCTCAAAGCGCGACATAAATTAGTTCATCTTTTATAGAGTACCACGCCCCCGTAATGTCGGCTAAAACTTCTACACTAAAAGCTAAAGAAAAGACGGCTTATAAGGGGAGCGACATGGCTGACGAGCAGGAACTGACCGCAGCGGGGAACGAAATCAGTGCGAGCTTTCTCGCCGCGAAAGAGCGTTCTGAGAAGACAGCGGAAAAATTGGAAAAAAATCCAGAAGCATACACCATGCTGACCGGAGACCGCCCGACCGGACGCCTGCATCTGGGCCACTACTTCGGATCCATCCGTGAACGTGTGGCCATGCAGAACAAGGGCGTGCACACGAACGTCATTATCGCGGACTATCAGGTCATTACGGACCGCGACACGACGGATAATATCCAGGATAACGTGCTGAACCTCGTGCTGGACTACATGGCAGCAGGCATCGACCCGGCGAAAACCATGATTTTCACGCATTCGGCAGTCTCCGCGGCGAACCAGCTTATGCTGCCGTTCCTCTCGCTCGTGACGGAAGCGGAGCTACACCGTAACCCGACAGTGAAGTCCGAAATGGAGTCCTCCGGACATGCGCTGACCGGCCTGCTGCTCACGTATCCGGTGCATCAGGCGTGCGACATCCTCTTCTGCAAGGCGAACGTGGTGCCTATCGGGAAGGATAACCTGCCACACGTGGAGCTCACGCGTACCATCGCGCGACGCTTTAACGAGCGCTATGCGAAGAAGAATCCAGTCTTCCCAGAGCCAGCGGCTATCCTGTCCGAAGCGCCAGAGATTCCAGGCCTGGACGGACGTAAGATGAGCAAGTCGTACGGAAATTCCATCATGCTGGGTGCGACGGCTGCAGAGACGGCGAAGCTCATCAAGAAGAGCCCGACGGACTCCGAGCGCATGATTACTTTTGATCCAGTGAACCGCCCGCAGGTGTCCGCTCTGCTGACTACCGCAGGACTGGTCACCGGCCGCGACCCACGCGAGATAGCTGAGGAGATAGGAAACAGCGGTGCAGGTGCGCTGAAGGCGTACGTCATCGAGTCGGTGAACGCGTTCCTCGAACCACATCGTGAACGCCGCGCAGAGCTTGCTCAGGATATGGACACGGTGCGCGACATCCTGCACGAGGGGAACAAGCGCGCGAACGCGATAGCGAACCAGACGCTGGAAGAAGTGCGCGAGGCCATGGGGATGGTGTACTAGGGCGCTGCTGAGGGGCGTTGCTGAAGGACTCGCAGGGTGTGAAGGACTCGCGGGGTGTGGCGATGCGGCGGCATCGGGGGAGCGACGATGCTCTCACGGTGCTGTCGTAATGCGCTGTTATAGCGACGTAGAGGCCCAAAGTTCGGCTCGCGGGATTCGGCGTATCTGTGCCGAGCACAGACAGAGAAGTGCGCTGAGGATAAGCGGTACGGAGAAAGTAACTAACGTCATACGGTATCCGAGGATAGGCAAGAGGCTACCTGCTACGGCTCCGCATAGGGCGCTGAGCGCCTGAGCAGGGATGGTGAGTGTGGTGGCGAGGCGGCCCTGCATCGTATCAGGAGCTTTCGCGAAGATAAAACCGAGTAAAAGCGCATTCATGAGAGGAATGGGCAGGCCGAGAAGTGAGTTCACAGCTAACGTGGGGATGAAGTGCGCACTGAGAAGTAAAGCAGATGCGAGAAGTGGTAGAGCTATGAGGCTAGAACAGACAGCTTTTCCTGTGTGGAGAAAAGAGCTCATGCGTGCTGACAGGACTGATCCGAGAAGCATAGTGGATGCTATCCCTGCACTGATAATGCCTATAGAGATGGCGCTTGCTCCAGTGGAGAGTAGATGAAGCTGGATAGTGTACTGGATGCCATTGATGGAAAAATTTACTATGCTCATGGCTACGATGATGCGCACCAGGGTGGAATGATGGAAAGTCCATGTCCATCCTTCACTGAAGTCCGTGAGGAAGGAACTGCGGGAGCTGGGGGAACTGTGGGAGATGCGGGATTGGGGGAAGTCCGAATGGCTAGTGGTCTGGGGATGCTCACGAGTATGGCCATTCGACCGTGCATGAGGCCGTATAAAAGGCGTAGCGATACTGGAAAGTGCAGATAAGCACGTAGATGCGAAGAAAGGTAGCCATGCTGCAGCAGTAAAGAGAATGCTACTGAGAGGTGCGCCAGATAAGGATAAGAATGCGTTTCGACCCTCTGTAATACTCCGTGCATATGCATAATCTTCCAGTGGAATCACAGACTTCAGGAGTGCATCTGCTGCTGGAGAGAGAAATCCCTGAACTGCAGAAAGACCCACGCAGAAGATGAGCAGGATAGTGAAATCCAGTTTGCCGATCACGAGAAGGATGCACAGCAAGCCCCATCCGAAGGTGTTCAGGAGCGAATTCGTGAAAAGTAGGATCTTTCTATCATGTCTATCGACGAATGTCCCTCCGAATACACCTGTGCACAGCTGCGCGAGAAGTGATGCAGTTCCTACCCATCCTGCTGACACAGTGGACTGGGTAAGGGTGAAAGTAAGCAGCGAGATGGCTAGTGAGTGAAGCGTAGCGGATGCCTGAGATGCTGTATCTGCAGTAAACCACGCTATATAGGAGGCGGTGTGCAGGGCATGCTTCATGGATGCTGAGGAAACAGAGGATATCATGGTATCCACCTGAAGACATCGAGAATAAGGGATACCTTCTTCTGCTTTTCTCGTGCAGGAGAAGATGTGTCAGAAGAAGCATCGGGGGATGTAGTGGGTGTCTCTACGTTTTCCCATTTACGGATGACTTCAGTGAGTTCCTGGATAAGTCCACGAGTTTGCTCGGGAGAGAGAGTGAGGACATGGTCATCACTCGTCAGAACTTCTTTCCACTCTGGTTCTATCTCATCCATGTGGTCGAGATAGCGTTCGTATGCCATGTGATGGTTCAATGCTGCTGAGCGCCGGAAAAGATCCAGAGACTCGTCGGATGCGTCGCTGGTGTGGACTGTAGTATGAGTCTGGCTTGCTTCCCACCAGCTCGAGCGCGAGTCTCCATCGGGGGAGGGAACTTTATGGGCGAGCTGGTTCTTTTCTAATAAGGAGAGATGATAACTCGTTACTCCAGGCGCTTCGTGGATGTGCTGGCTGATACTTCCCACATTTTGAGGGCCATCTACGCGCAGTGTGCCGAGAATCCGCATGCGGATGGGGTGGGAGATGACTTTGAGCATGGCAGCGGAGTCGGGTGGTGTAGCTGATACGTGCTTTTCGTGAGTGGGTGCGTGCTGTGATGGCATGTTATCTTACTCCTTCGTGTCTGAGTATTCTGATTTCGCTTGGTGATATCAGTTAGAAGCAAGTATAACAAAATATTTGTACAAATAATTTGTACAAATAATAATGAGAAGCGCGCTACCTTCATACTTCATAAATGCGTGATACGAAGGTAGCGCGCTCTACACATGTGACAGGGCCTGTGAACTGTAGGGGGCCAGGTTAGAGATGTGTGCTCTGAATGGTATATGACTCTGTAATCAGCTCTCTAGTTTTACTCGTCCTCCGCAGTATCCCCGCCATCCCCACTGTACGCACCCTCCGCGCTCAGCGGATACTTATCATCCAGCTTCCTCGGAAGCCACACGCGCAGTACGAAGCGCATAACGAGCGGAATCCCCACCCAGATGAGTATCCAGCAGGCGGTGCCGAGGTACGTCCAGATGCGGGGCATACTTCCCGGTCCCACGACCATGTAATACGCGCCGCACAGCATGGCTGCTACCACGTACACGAGAGAACTCAGGTGCTGAGCCATCCGCATGTCTTCAGAGCGCTTCCGGTTCTGGAGCGCGCGTTCTCGCTCGCGTGCCACACGGCGCTGCTCTGCCTCTTCGCGCTCGCGGTCGAGGCGATGGATGTCCTCGGCGCGCGGTTGATCATCCACGGAGTCGAAGAGCTCGCCCACGCTGATGCCGAATGCATCGGCGAGGAGGCGTAGAGTCTCCAGACTCATGTTCTCGCCGGCTTCCATACGCTGGATGGTGCGTACCGTCAGGCCTGTGAGGCTCGCGAGGTACTGCTGAGTCCATCCGTGCTCTTTACGGAGCTGTGCGATGCGCGAGAGCGTGTCCGCAGGCTTCGTCTGTGGCGTCGTCGAGGCAGCGGATGCGCTCGAAGGCGCGTTATATTCTGACATTTCTGATGTGTTTTCTGGAGTTGTAGTGTTCATACTGTTCATCCTAGAAAAGAAGGCGTGCGTGCGACCCGACAGACACACGACAGGCGTGCGACACCTGCCCGACAGCCCTTAGTCCACCGGCAGCGGCAGGAATCTGCTGAGATTATCCCGCTCTCCCATGGCGCTGATGTGCCCGGCCTCGCGCTCCTCGTCCCACCTCGTGATTCCGCATGCGAGACGTAGCCAGACGGCCGGCTCGAGCTCGATGACGTCCGGCGGCGTGAGATTATGCGGATCCGACTTCGGTCCGTCGAGTACTTTTACCGCGGCGAAGGGCGCCACGCGGACTTCCACGCCCGGCCCGGGTGCGCGCAGCTGCAGCATGTAGAGCGCGTAGCGTACCGCCATGGCCATCTGCCGGCGGCCGAGCCGTGGCGCTATGGTGAGGCGCTCGCTGCTCGTATGAGCCTGCACAGCGGCCGCGCGCGCGAGACCTGCCCACTGCCTCAGCGCGGTTTCGCCCTCGAGGATATCTTCTGCTTTTATGACTGGCATACGAGTATTCTACAGCTTTCCTGTGGTCAATTCTTCCTCACACGTAAAAAGGGAAGGCGCTCGCATAGTGCCTTCCCTTCGTGACCTCTCGGCCGCTCTCGTGAGAACCCCTGGCTCTCACGAATCGTATTCACTTTTTATCCCTGAGGGACTGGGGTAATGGTTCAGTCGCCACTGCAGGACTTCTCCAGCTGGGCTCCTCTGCATTACCGTAGAAGTAATGAAATGAGAAGTATCGCTCTACTCTTCGCTTGCCTCTTCGTCGTCTGTAACGTCTTCATATTCTGTAGCTACTTCTTTAGCTGCGCCGTTACCTAAATCGACAGGAGAAGACGAGTTCTCCCATGGTTCCTCCCATGGGTCGTACTCTGGGTTCTGCTGCCTGTAGATGTACAAGCCTACGACACCTGCGAGCATAGCGCCAAAAAGCAGCGCGAAGAACTTCCAGCCATTACTAGATCGATTCTCCATAGATGTGCTCCTTTCGTCCGGTTATGGTTTCTATTCTACCGCGGATTTGTGAAAGTGGTGTGCGTGTCCGCTAATATAGACGCATGGCTAATCCTTTTACACGTGGGACGTCCGGACCAGCAGGTCCGTGGGATCCGAGGAACCCGAATAGAAACACCGCTTCAGCAGGTGAGCGCTGGCAGCGCTTTACGCGCCGCTGGTCAAATACATGGCGCATGAACGGCCCGAACATGACGCAAGTGCTCGTGGCACTGAATGTGCTCATCTTCCTCGTGGATTCTCTCCTCAGATTTTTCCCGAGACTGTCGAACATCTTCCTCTCCTATACCGTTCTCGTACCGAACTTCGCCTACGCGCGTCCGTGGACGCTGCTGACTTCTGCATTCCTCCATGGTGGTATCCTGCATATCCTCATGAATATGCTCTCCCTCTACTTCGTGGGTAAAGAGCTCGAAAAGATGCTGGGACACTGTGCATTCCTCAGCATGTATCTGGTCAGTGCCATCGGTGCGAACGTGGTCTACGCTCTGTGGCCGGGCATGGGCATGGTTCCTGCTGTGGGTGCTTCGGGAGCCATCTATGGCCTCTTCGCAGCTATGATGACGGTGTATAACCGCATAGGAACACGCAGCCAGAGCACTCTCGTTCTGCTCTTCTTCCTGCTCGTGGTGCCTATCTTTTTCGGGAACGTGGCCTGGCAGGCTCACCTCGGTGGATTTATCACAGGTGGAGCGCTCTCGCTGCTCATGATGCACGGCCTTCCAGCCTTACGCACTGCGAGCATACACAAGCGTATGTCTATCTATGGGTCAGCACTGACTGTTCTGCTGCTCGGCGTGTGGGTGGCTGCAGCGTTTATCTAAGTTATGTGTAAATCATCTCATTTTCTCACCAGATTGGCTCTCACAGGGATGAAAAATGAGATGATTTACACATAACTGCAGGCAGAGAAAAGGGAGAGGCACCGTATCGACCGGCAGCCCCTCCCTTTTCTGTATGTATTACGCTTTAGTGCCAGAACATCATGAGCACGAAGCCTACCATCATCAGGGCGAAGCCTATGACGAGGTTCCAGAAATTGATGCCTGGGATAGGATAGCCTGGCTTCACGTAGTACACGATGACCCACACGAGGCCGAGCACGAGGAAGAAGCTAAAGAGTGGGACGAACCAGACGGGGTTCGACTTCGTTCCTTCCACAGCCTTTTCCACGCGACGCGTCTCTTCCTCGGTACGCTTCACTGCGGCCTGGACGCGTGGGCTGAGGGATTCTGGGTTATCCAGAGTCTTCTTCAGTGCTTCAGCAGCGCGGATACCTGCCAGCTCTTCGGCGGTGTGTTCTTCGGCAGACTCTTCGCCAGACTCTGCCTGCTCTGCGCTCTCGTCAGCGCGTGTCTCGTCCTGCTCGACATTCTGAGCGACGTCGTCGTTCAGCTCGACCTGGTCGAGATTTTCTTCGTTTTCAGCCATGAAAGCTTCTCCTTTTCGTTTACGCTAATAGATATAGTAGTAAAAGCGTGGGAATTCGTAAACGCGCCAGAAGGGTGGTGTCTCATGAAAAAGCGTGCACGCCACTCGAAGCATGGAAGTCTCTTAGGCGCAGTGGCCATATTCCTGTCTTTCGCCATCGTGGGCTGGATAGCAGTTACGAATGTGAAGAACCCTGGGACGACGTATCATGCGGATACGGCCGAGATCATCGCGGGGAGGCAGAAGCGCATTGATGAATTGCAAAAAGACATCGATGATAAAACGCAAAAGATAGATACTCTCCAGAAGGTCGTCGCGGATACCAGTACGAACGACCCGAGCACGAGCGCGGACGATGCCAGCGGAAAGCTGCCGGCGCTCGAGGGCCCGGGCGTCACCGTCACGCTGAGCGACTCGCAGAAGTGGGAGCAGGCAGTGAAGACGCAGAACGCAAATCCGAACGATTACGTGGTCCATCAGCAGGACATCGAGGCCGTAGTGAACGCTATGTGGGCGGGCGGTGCGGAAGCCATCACCATCCAGGATCAGCGCCTGCTGCCTACGTCTGCCATCAAATGCATAGGAAACGTGCTGCTGCTGAACGGAAAGCAGTACGCGCCGCCGTATCGCATTTCGGCTATCGGCGATATCGATAGTCTCACGTCTAGTATTAATACGTCAGAAACTGTACGAATTTATAAGCAATACGTGGATGCAGACGGCCTGGGCTGGCAGCTCGATACGAGCAAAACGCTGACGTTTAAGGAAACGTCGGCGCCACTTCAGGCCATGAAGTACGCGACGGCTGACCGAACTTCGGACAGCGCGAATACGCGCTCGCACTGAGCGTTCCGGCGCACTGAGCACATCCACGGGACAGGTGATACAGCATGAGTGACTTAGAATATAGCAGCAGGCGCGAGGCGCGCTCGGCGCGGTCTGTGGCAGGACGCGCAGACGGCTCGAGCACGAACGTACGCGGCTCGAGCACGGGCAGTGCAGACGGCTCGAGTGCAGACGGCTCGAACGGCGCAGGTAAGCGCGCTCTGAACACGACCCTCAGCGTGGTGGGCGAGGCGCTCATCACCTTCGCCCTCGTGTGCGCACTCTACATCGTCTGGCAGCTGTGGTGGACCGGCGTGGAAGCCGAAAAAGTGCAGCTGAGCGACCCGACCACGTCCTCGTGGACGGATCCGACGGCGAAAGACGGTAGCGTGCAGGTGGCCGCGGATAATCCTGTGGACACCACGCCTGTGGAGGATGCGTCGTATAAGTACGGGGATACTCTCGGAAAGATATACATCCCACGATTCGGGCAGAATTGGAGCCGAACGGTGGTGGAGGGCACGGATGATGCCCAGCTGAACCGTCACGGCATGGGACACTATACGGACACGCAGAAGCCGGGCGAAGTGGGGAACTTCGCTCTGGCGGGACATCGCGCGGGATACGGTGAGCCGCTGGGTAACGCGGATAAGCTCACGAATGGCGACTACATCGTCATGCGCACGCAGAACTACTGGTATGTCTACCAGTATGAGCGCACTGAGATAGTGACGCCAGACCGCTACGATGTGGTCTCGCCAGTGCCAGAAAAGCCAGGCGAGACGCCTACTCAGCGCTACATTACGCTGACCACGTGTGAGCCGAAGTACGCGGAGGCGACGCATCGTCTCATCGTTTTCGGAAAGCTCGTGAGCTGGTCGAATGTCTCGGAAGGCGTGCCGAGCGTGCTCACGCAGAAGAGCGCGAGCGGTCAGGTGACCTTCACCGCGGACTCCACGCGCACGATTACCTCGCAGATTCCGGATTTGAAGATAGTCATGCTATGGCTGCTCGTGGCTTATGCTGTAGTGGCTGTGGCAGGCGCTGTGGCATGGCGCTGGCCTGCTGTGCGCGCATACCGTCAGCGTTCGCGCTCGCAGCGCATCTTCAGCCTGTACGGCTGGCTGATGCGCCTGCAGCCGGGCGTTCTGGCCGTGCGCATCATTCTGGCTGTGCTGCTCTTCCTCGTCGTGACGGCGGCATGCTTTGAGTGGCTCTTCCCGTGGGCGGCTGTGCATGTGCCGTATCTGCAGGTGGCGTCGAACTACGTATCCGTTTCGGCCAATTAACCCTCTTTGCACAGGAGACGAGCCTCCCTTCAGGGAGGCTCGTTTGCGTAGGGCTAGAAGAATCCACGTGTCTCGAAGAGATAAATCCAGCGTATACGCGAGCCCTCACCGTCGAGGGCATAGTAGCATGTGTGGCTGAGACTAGAGCCTTCAGGGTGCGTTTCATCTATGTGGACGAGTGCGATTTTATCTGCTCCATAGCGCTCTACGGCGGACAGAAGCGCCGAACAGTCATGGTCGTTACTCGCACACAAGCTCTGAGAAAAGGGGTCATCGCGCACAGTAAGCGTGACAGTGCTGGCACCATACTGTGCTCCTTTGCACGAGTAGAGGGAAAACGAGGGGCGACCAGATGGCCGCCCCCATGTCATTGCGCGTTAGTTAGTTCGTTCCCGAGCCATTCTGCTGGTTTGTGGTCGAGCCGGAATTCGAGTTTGACGTCGAGGAGTTCGAGCTGCCCGAGCCAGCACGCGTAGCCAGCGTGATGGTAGCATCCTTCGGGACATCCGTGGTGGACGTCACTTCCGTGCCATTCGCGTAAATATGCGTGACCACTGCGCTGTCATCCGTGCTCGACCCGTTCTGTGCCGAAGCAGTGAATCCCAGAACGCCGAGGGCCCAGGTGGCGTTACGGTAAGATTGACCTACGTAACGAGACGGATCCAGCGAAACGGTCTCCTGCGGCTTCTGGCCCTTCGAAACGACGAGGGTCACGGACGAGCCGCGCGCGACGCTCGTACCTTCAGCAGGATCGACCGTCATGACCGAACCAGCAGGAACGTCGTCGCTGTAGTCGCCGTCACGCACGACGGCCGTAAAGCCGTGATCCTGCAGAATCTTCGTGGCATCCTGCTGCGTCTGACCGGTCAGACCCGTCGGCACAGAAGCGTTACCGGACGCGATGTACAGGTTCACCGTGGAACCTCTCGTCGCGTTCGAGCCGGATGCCGGATCCGTGCGCGTCACCTTATCCTTATCCACGCTATCCGAGTCCTCCGAGGACACCGAGCCCACCTTAAATCCGGCCTTCTCCAGCGCCTGACGTGCGGCAGACTGCGTCATACCAGACACATCCGGCACAGCGGTAGACTGCGGGCCAGCGGAGAACCAGACGCGCACCGTGGACCCGCGGCGCGCGCTCGCGCCACCAGCAGGATCCTGCTTCGTGAAGGTACCCGCATCCTCGGAAGACTCCGAGTCCGTCTCCGCTTGGAAGACGAATCCAGCGCGCTCCACAGCATCCTTCGCCTGAGCCTGCGTCATGGACGCGGTGATGGTAGGCACCGTGGCAGAAGCCTGCGCGCGACCGAGGAACCACCAGCCGAGCACGGCTGCCAGGATGATGACGGCACCGGCTACGCAGGACCAGATGGTGATGGCCTTCCTGCGCTTCTTCTGCTTTTCCGCGAGAGCTGCCTGGCGCTGCTGCGTGCGGCTGTTCGCCGCGGCTCCCGGGTTCGAGTTCACATCTGCTGCGGAGTGGGCGAGGTTCGCCATGGAGGCGTCCTCGAAGTCATTCATGTCCTCGCCGAAGGTGCCAGGGAAGTCGAGGCTGTCGAAAGCGCGGGTGGCGGTAGTCTCTTGTGGCAGGGCCTGCGTCGGCGGGACGGTGCCTGATCCGGCGCCCGCTCCTGGGGTGCCTGCTGTACCGTTCATGCCTGCCGCGTTCGCCGCCGGCATGACGGCCGTAGCGCCCGCTGCCGCTGCTGCCGCGCCTGCTGCACCAGCCGCAGCAGCGCCGGCTCCAGCGAGCGGAGCCACGCGGTCCACACCTTCTATAGCCGGCGTACCGCCAGCCGCTATGGTCGCGATGTCCTTACGGAACTGCGCGGCCGTAGCGTAGCGCTGTGTGCGGTCCTTCGCCATGGCCTTCGCGCAGACAGCATCCCAGATAGGATTCAGAGCAGGAATAATGTCCGTAGGCTTCGTAGCCGTCTCGCTGACGTGCTGGTAGGCTATGGCCACAGCTGAGTCGCCCGTAAACGGTGGGCGGCCCGTGAGCATTTCGTAGAGCACGCAGCCTGCCGAGTACAGATCCGAGCGGGTATCCACCACTTCACCGCGCGCCTGTTCCGGGCTGAGGTACTGGGCAGTGCCCACCACGCCCTGGCTCTGGGTGAGAGTGGCTGCGGAGTCATCCATCATACGAGCGATGCCGAAGTCCATGACCTTCACGGCGCCCTGCTCGGAGATCATGATGTTCCCCGGCTTGATGTCGCGGTGGATGATGCCCATGCGGTGCGAGTACTCGAGAGCGTTCAGCATACCGAGCATGATCTGGCTGGTATCGCGCTGGTTCAGCGTACCATTCACTTTCAGGATGTCGCGCAGAGTCTGGCCCTTCACATACTCCATAACGATGAACGGCAGACGCAGTGTGTTCCCTGTGTCTGGGTCAGTAATCTCCTCTTCATCCGTGTCGAAGATGGACACGATGTTCGGATTATTCAGCAGAGCGATGGACCGTGCTTCCAGGCGGAAACGCTTCAGGAAGGTCTGGTCATTCGCTAAGTCTGAACGCATAATCTTTATGGCCACAGTGCGGCCTAAGCGGGTATCTATACCCTTGCGGACTTCTGCCATGCCTCCATGGCCGAGGAGCTCACCGACGGTGTAGCGTCCTCGCGAGAGAGTCGATGGTGTGAAGATACTCATCGTTCGCCTTCCTTTGCGTGTGTGCCAGGTGTGCCGTGTGGTGCGTGTGATGCCTGGATGTGTACGTCGTTCTGTTCTGCATACGTTGCGTGGGCCGCGTGAGCTGCGTGGGCTGCGTGGGCTGCACTCTGCTGCGCCGCGCCCTGCTGCACCGCGTGTTCGCCTTCCGGCGCGTTCGTCGTATAAATGTAGCGTGGATAGTGCTTTGCGCTGCTTACCGTGCGAGGTTCTTTATGAATCTCCTGAGTTTTAAAGCCAAAGCGAAATCCACCGTTATCATTCTCCTGCTCGCCGAGAGCCTGCGCTTCGGCGTCGAGGAGCCTGCGTTCTATCTTCGCCAGCGTTCGGGAGATGACAAGTGCATTTTCTGGGCGGTCTGCTGGATTCTTCGCCAGCATGCTCATAATGAATTCGTTCAGCTGCCAGTCTACGGATTCAGGAAGCGGTGGTACCGCTTCGTTTACATGAGCCGCAGCGATGTCCACTGGCGTCTTCCCGGTAAACGGACGGTGTCCGCACAGTCCCTCGTATGCCACCACACCCAGTGAGTAGATGTCCGACTGTGGCGTGGCCTGCTCGCCCTGAGCCTGCTCAGGGGAGATGTACTGGGCTGTACCCACTACCATGCCGTCCTGAGTAATCTGTCCTTGGTCCATGGAGTAGGAGACACCGAAGTCGGTTATCTTTACTTCGCCGGTGTCCGAAACCATGATGTTCGCAGGCTTCACATCGCGATGAATGATGCCGTGCGAGTGCGCCACGAACAGGCCGCGCGCCGTCTGAATGAGGATAGGCAGCAGCTGAGTGGCGGGCATAGCGCCGTTCTTTTTAAAAATCTGGGATAGGCTCGGGCTCGGCACGTACTCCATGATGATGTAGCCTATGCCATTATCTTCGTAGTATTCGAAGAGCGCGGCTATGTTCGGGTGCGCGAGGTTCGCGGAGTTCCGGGCTTCTGCCCTGAGACGACGTAGCTTCGAATCGTCCACGGTGAGGTCCGCGCGCATGGCTTTGATGGCCACAGTACGGTTGATTTCCATGTCCCAGCCGCGCCACACTTCGCCCATGCCTCCCTGTGCGAGGCGCTGGTCGAGCCTGTAGCGGCGGTGTATTAACTGACCTTCTACTAATCTCATGACAGGTACTCCTGGATGAGAGAGCGCATGATAGGACCTGCTTCCTGAATTCCGTATCCTTTAATGCCGTGCAGCACGACGCTGATGGCTATCTTCGGCGTTCCGTCCGCGGGTGCGAAGCCCATGAGCCATCCGTTATTCGTTCCGTTTCCGAGTTCTGCTGTGCCCGTTTTTGCTGCTATTTTTATGTTACTTATTTTCAGCGTCGGCGTATCGTTATCGACCACGGACTGCATCATCGTGTTCAATTTTCCCGCTGTGTCCGCGCTGAATGCCTCGGATAGGGTCGTAGTAGAACGCTCAGAGATGATGGATAAGTCACTGGCACGCACCGAGTCCACGAGCGTAGGCTTCAGCATGACGCCATTATTCGCCACAGTAGAAGCTATCATGGCGTTCAGCAGCGGCGTGGTACGCACATCCGACTGTCCTATGGAGCTGAGCGCGAGCTTATCTGCACTCAGGTTGCTCGGGAACTTCGACGCCGTAGCTTGCATAGGTACGCCTATGCTGTCGGTACCATCGATGTTTATGGTACTTCCATAGCCGAGCTTTTTCGCCATATTTGCCACAGCATCCTGGCCGAGTGTGACGCCCAGCTGCGCGAAAGCAGTATTCGAGGAGTAGGTGAGCGCATTCATGAGCGAGATCTGCCCATTCGTGCCATCGCCTCGGCTCACTGCATTCGGCAGCACCGTGGTGGTGCCTGGCAGAGTGTACTCGGAGCCCGCTGGAATCATGGTATCTGGCTGGTAGTTACCCGATTCGAGAGCTGCCGCTGCTACGACCACCTTAAAAGTGGATCCTGGAGAGTACAGCTGGCTCGTGGCACGGTTAATGAGTGGGCTCGAGTCGCTGCTCGCCAGCTGAGTCCACGAGTTCGCCACTTCCGAGGTGTTATGGCTGGCCAGCTCATTCGGATCATAGCTCGGCGTGGATGCCATGGCGAGAATGCGTCCCGTAGTCGGCTCCATGGCTACTACAGCGCCATCATATCCATTCTTCTGCAGCAGCTCGTAAGCGAGGTTCTGCAGCTTCGTATCTATGGACGTGGTGATGATGGCTCCCGAGTTCTTCTCCCCGCTCAGCAGCCCCTTCAACTTCGCCATCCACAGCGAGCTGGACTGCCCGGACAGCTGGGAGTTACGCGACGCCTCTATGCCTCGGTCTGCGCGCACAGTGACGGAGAAGTATCCTGTCACGGGGGAGTAGACCGGACCGTTACTGTACGAGCGCTGGAAGGAGAAGATGTCCTTTGACTCTGTAGAGCTGGCCAGCACTGTGCCGTCCGCAGCGAGGATGGATCCGCGTGGCTGGGCATACTCGTGGTAGAGTGCGCGCGTGTTCCGCGTATCTGAGTTGAGAGACTGCGCGTTCACCACCATGAGGATGCTCGACGAGATGCCCAGTATGGTAAAGAGGGCCACGATGACGTAAAAGATGTGACGAAGTGTCCTATTCATCGTATTCCTCCTGTTCTCGGGTATCTGTAGGTGGTTCTGTGCTGTCTGGTTCGGCGTCCGATTCCGTGTCTGATTCGGCATCCGTGATGAACTGTGTCGCAGTGGATACAGCCTGCGAGGCTACTTCGCGAGATGCCCGGTGCGAGCGCAGCATCTTCTGCTTTTCTTCCTGTGCTTTCTTCTCGTTAATCACTTCGAGAGCAGCCATGGCGAAGGTGTCCGAGCTCGTATCCTCATCAGGACGGTTCGCTTGATGGGAGATGATGAGCAGGAGTGTGGCCACCATCCAGTTCGCCACGAGACTCGATCCGCCTGCTGCCATGTATGGCAGAGTCAGACCCGTCAGCGGAATAACCAGAGTGATGCCACCCACCACGGTGAAGATCTGGAATGCCATGGTGAAGACCAGTCCAGAAGCCAGAAGCTTTCCGAAACCATCCTTCACTTTTATGGCGGTGACTATGCCCGTGCAGATGATGACCGTATAGATGGCCAGCACAGCGAAAAGCCCCGTCAGCCCCAGCTCCTCGCCGAGAGAGGAGTAGATGAAGTCTGAGTTTGCGAGAGGAGTGAGCGCTGGGTAACCCTGGCCGAGTCCAGTGCCGAAGAGGCCACCCGCTGCCAGGCCGAAGATGCCCGTGACGAGCTGCTGAGAGCCTCCCACCGCGAGGTAGACGTGGTTATCGAAAGGATGAAGCCACGCCTCTACGCGGTTACCCACGTGGCTAAAGACCTGAGAGGCGAAGAAGGCAGCGGCCACAAAGAAGATAAAACCGATGATGATCCAGCTCACGCGTCCCGTGGCCACGTAGAGCATGCACACAAACATAGCAAAGAAGAGGAGGCCAGTACCTAGGTCCTTCTGCAGGACGAGCACGCCCATGCACGCCGCCCACACCACGATGATGGGACCGAAGTCGCGCAAGCGTGGCAGGTGTAGAGCGCCTATCTTTTTGCCTCCCACAGCCAGACGGTCTCGGTGGTCGAAGAGGTACGAGGCGAAGAAGAATGCCATGAATATCTTCGCGAATTCTGCCGGCTGGACGCTGTGTCCCAGCACGTTTATCCAGATGCGCGAGCCGTTAATGGAGACGCCGAGCCCCGGAACCATAGGGGAGAAGAGCAGCGCTAGGCCGATGACCATAGAGATGTAGCTGAACTTCCTAAAAATGCGGTAATCTTTTACCGCCACGAGCGTGCCGCCCATGAGGACGAGGGAGAGTAGGAACCACACGAGCTGGTTAAATCCCGCGGACGACGCGCGTCCGAGTCCTTCATTCTCGTAGTCGATGCGGATGATTTCCATGCACCCTAAAAGTGTGAGCATGGTCACTCCGAAGAAGATATTCTGGTTCGCATAGCTTTTGAGCTGACGGAGGATAATCCACACCACGAGGCTGAGCACGCCTGCAGCACCGAGCGCCATCATATAGCGCTGCGGTACGCTGCCCGCACTCACACTTTCGAACATATGCAGGAAGCCCACACTGCTCAGCACTGCTACGAGTGCGAGCAGAGCGAGCTGATGGCCGAGATCCCCAGTGCGTTTCTCACGAGTATCTGTCACTGTGCTGCCTCCTGCTGCGTGGAGGAGGCAGACTCGGAGGTAGAGGAAGAATTGGCAGAAGAAGAAGCCTGCTCTTCCAGCGTACGCAGAATGCTGCGCGCGTCGCTGTAGCTACTCGCGTCTATCCCGCGGCGCACACGCTCACGCCAGCCTTGTGGAAGCGCGCTCAGACGGATGCTCGTCTCCTCGTCCACGTGACTGAGCGAGATGCCGAAGACGTTCGTATTCACGCCTTGATAGAGCGCGACGCGAGAGTTCGAATCCGAGATGAAGTACTGCGTCTGCGTCCAGCGATACGCGCCAAACGTGCCCGCGCCTGCCGCCAGAACGACGAGCAGCGCGAGAACGGCGCCGAGAATGCGCCTGCGCAGACGGTGGCGGTGCTCCTCGTGCGCGTCCTCGGCACGCTTGAGATGCAGCGCTTCCGCGACGTCCGGGTCATGCGGGTCATCCGCGAGTGAGCCGTCTGTCTTACGAATGACGGGAATCTCGCCCGTCTGAGGCACTTCGGCCGCGTCGTCGTCCGGGTTCAGGCTTTCGTAGCTCGGCGAGACGATGCGCGCCACCTCGTAACGCTCGTCGAGGCTCTCGTCCGTCAGATACGCGCGGTCTTCGGCAGCCAGGACAGCGCTCATGCTTTCTGTCAATTCTTCCGCATCCTGCGCGCCGTCTTCCACGCCGTCGTTCTGCGTGTCCTGCGCGGACGGGGCGGACAGGAGAGCAGCCTTCGCAGCAGGCGAGTCCGAAATGGACTCAGCTTCGAACTGCGGCGCGAGAGCCACGAGGATATTCAGCGTATCGGCGATGGTCTGCGGCTGCTTACTCGCAGCTCCACCCACGAGGCACATCTTTTTCGAGGCATTCGCCAGCGACACCGGCGCATGCGGATCTTCCGAGTCGTAGGCCTCTGCGATGACAGCAGAGACATTATCTGTGCTGCCGCCTTTGAGGGCCATGGATACGAGAGTCTGGGCGCAGTCCTGCAGGTGAGAGCGCGCCATGAGCGTCTCGCGAATGGAAGCGTCGCTAACGGAACCGCTCAGGCCGTCTGAGCACAGTAGCCAGCGGTCGCCCGGCTTCGCTTTGCGGATGGAGATGTCTGGGCGCGGGTCGATGTCGAAATCGCCCAGAACGCGCATGACCACGTTCCGCTGAGGATGCGACTTCGCTTCCTCCTGACTAATGCGCCCGGTGTCGATGAGATGCTGAACGTACGAGTGATCTTTCGTCACGCGGATAATCTCACCTTCGCGCAGCATGTAGGCGCGCGAGTCTCCTATGTGCGAGATAACCCAGTATCCAGCCACGAGAGCTACAGCCGTGACTGTGGTGCCCATGCCGGCCAGCTGCTTTTCGCGGTGTGCTTTCCCCACGATGGCGTCATGCGCGGCGATGACGGATGTGGACAGCATCGTGGCCACATCTTCCACAGCCTTCGTGCGTTTCGCGATGAGCGGCACCGTCTCGATGTGTGCGAGAGAGCGGATAGCGATGGTAGAGGCAGTATCTCCTCCCGCGTGGCCGCCCATACCGTCACACACAGCGACGAGACGCACTCCAGCGAATGTCGAGTCTTGATTATCTTTACGCACCAGGCCGATGTCTGAGACCGTGGTGGACGTCATACTCAGAACCATGTGTATGTCTCCTCCTTGCTTTGTCTCAGAATCACTAGCGCAGCTCGAACGTCGTGGCGCCTATGCGCACAGGCACACCAGGACTGAGCAGGCATACGGCATGGATAGGCTGGTCTGCCACTTTCGTGCCATTCGTGGAGTGGAGGTCTTCCACAGCCCACTGGCCAGAGGCGTCGTCGAGGAAGACGCGGGCGTGGTGCGAGGAGACAAATTCATCATCCAGGACGAGAGTGTTATTCGCAGCTCTGCCGAGTGTGATGGTGCCCTGGCTCAGAGGCATGGTCGTGCCCGACAGTGGGCCGTCCATAATGGTGAGCATCGCAGGAGAACGGTGGTTCGCGTGCTGAACCTGGGCTGGCTGGGTAAAATCTTCAGGTGCGTGAGGGGAGGTGGACGGGACGATGACTGGTCCCAGAGCTCCCACGGCTACGCGCTGCGGTTCTGCGGAGAGTGCAACGGAGGCAGCCGTAGCGCTGGCGCGCTCGCGGCCACGCTCACGCGCCGCCCGCTGCTGTGAGCGGCGCGGTGCCAGTGACGTCACGTCACGGTTCAGAGCGCGTACAGTAAGCCATACGAAGAACCACAGTCCCAGAAGGAATCCGTACTTCAGGATGGCGAAAGTTAAATCTGTCATAGTACTTAAGGATTTTACTCCAGTCGCTCCACTAGTGTGGCTCGACTCTGCGTGGCCGGGCTAATCTGAGCTGGCTAGTCCGTGTCTTAGTCCGTGACTTAGTCCGTGACGGCGCTGGACCAGAACAGGATTCGGGTGCGGCCTATGGTGATAGTGTTCCCGTCCAGCAGGGTAGCGGCAGGAGTCTGGTGGCCTTCTACGTATGTGCCGTTTGTGGAGCCCATGTCTCGAGCTATCACGCCATTATCCGTGATATCTATCTCGAGATGGTTACGCGAGATACCTGGATCATCGATGACGATGTCGCTACTCGAACCGCGACCTATGACCGTCTTCGGAGCGGTGAGCAGGTACTGGCGGCCGTTTATCTCCAGAACCGGGCAGTCCTTCGTACCGGCGGTGGTGGTCACGGGTGCGGCGTTCCCCTGCACAGACTCGGAGCTCAGCGTGAAGTCCCCCTTCGGCAGATTCAGGTCTTCTTCGAAGATGACCACGACGGGACCCACGAAAGCGTAATGCTGGCTTTCGGCATACTTCGTGAGATTATCTGCCAATTCATTCGCGAGAGTTTCGCTGCCCCACTTCTCGATGTTATCGAAGTCCGGCGTGGAGAGCTTAATGCGGTACTCGTTTGGCGCCACCGTGCGGTCGCGTCCCACGCTCATGCTCTGTGCATCAATCTCGCGCTCCAGTGCACTCGACAGATCCACAGGCTGTAAATCCTTAGAACCAAAGCGCGAAAAAGCTCCCTCGACAGCGCCTTCTACGGTCTTCTCTAAGCGATCCAGGAATCCCATGACGTCCCTTTCCTCCAGTTTTTATAGATATGCACATCATCTTCTCTTATTTCTAGTGCAAAAAATGGTGGCGTGGGGCAGTTCTGGGCGCATTCACACACGCCATCCACAACTTTCGTCTGCTGATGTGGGCGGGGTGGGCGCTGGGTGGGGTCCGCGGTCACTTTAGGGCTAATCTCGACGCGCGGTGTGAGGCCTCTATTCACTTTAGGGCTTATTCCGGCGCTCGCTCTCCGCACTGCCCGAATCCAGGCCGCGAAGGTCGGACTAAATAGTGGGTTTTCATCCGAATCTCTCTGAGACTGCGAACCTGGGCGTCGAGATTAGCCCAAAAGTGCCAGAGAGCGCTGCGCTGCGCATCGGAATCAGCCCAAAACCGGGAAACCTTCACAATCTTCAGCTCGAGCGCGCCCCTGCGGCGAGGAGTGAGCTTTTCGTGACACATCCGCACCGCGGCGAGAGAGAGCCAGATGACAAAACCGCAGAAAAACGCCGATCATGTTTGCTCCGTAAGGGTGTGCTCCAGCCTTCGCGTCCCGAAAAGCTCACTCCTCGGGGAAAATTGACACAAGCACCCTCCACCCGCCGCACCCACCCCAAGCGAACTGACCGTAAAATGCGATATGATGAAGTATATAAGGGAGAGAACACGGAATGTATGAGGGTCAGGGGATAGCGATGCAGTTAGATGAAAGAGCGTCACGGTATGGTGTCACTTTCCTCGATGACACGACCGACGAAACGTACTTTACGGGGATGCGCGGCGTACATGCGCTCCTCGACGCTTTTACGACAGACGGATGGTTCGAGCCAGCCGGTCCCGAAGACGAAACCGGCACGGACTTCGCGGGCATGAAGAGCGCCCCCGAGCCAGTAGTCGCCGAAAACGGGGGAAAGCTGCACTACGTGCACATTCGTGCGAAGAATCCTAGTCCAGAGACTCCTGCCATGGTCATGCTCACGGGGTTTACCGAGATGGCCGAGCACATGCGCGAGATGGCATATTACTTCTGGCAGGCGGGGTACAGCATCTACATTCTCGAGCATCGCGGACATGGACGCTCGCCTCGCGACGTGGAGGACCTCGGACTCATCTGGATAGATGATTTCCGCCGCTATGTAGCAGATGTGGAAAAGCTGATTCGCACAGTGGTGCGCCCGGCATCTACTGATGTCTCGGCAGGCGCCACCTCAGCACCAGTGCATGTCTACGCGCACTCCATGGGTGGAGGCGTGGCGCTCGCGCTCGCCGAGCATCTGGCCGAGCACTCTGCCGAGCGCGCCCTCGTCGATGCATACGTCCTCACAGCTCCCATGGTGGCCCCGCGCAGCACCCTGTCGGATGGGCTCACGCGGCTTATCGCGAATCTCGGCGCCTTTTTCGCGAGTAAAAAGCGCATCTTCATCCAGAAGAATCAGACGGAGTTTAATCGTGTCTTTGATGAGAACTATGCGCGCGGTCTGAATCACGGCCGTGCCCTGTGGCTGCACGAGCAGCGCTGTGCAGTAGAGACGAATCAGATGTATGCTGCCTCGTACGGCTGGATGAAAGCGGCGGGGAAGCTTACAGATTACATTCTGCAGAACGCGGGTAAAATCACCGTCCCAGTTCTGCTTTTCCAGGCGCCGAATGATGCCTGGGTGAGTGTGGAGAAGCAGAATGAGCTGGCAGAGCGCGCGGGCGCCCCCGTCCGCAAGGTCGTCCTCGAGCACTCGCGGCATGAGATGGAAGCAGAGCAGACGCAGACCGTGCATGAGATGATGGATACGGCGCTTGAGTTCCTGCTGGGAAAGCCGGAGAAATAACGTATGGTGGATATTCGGACATATACGTCGGATCTGAAGATAGCGGCCGTGCGCGCTCACCTCGAGGAGGGTGTGAGTATGGGCGAGGTGCTCGCCACGTATGGCATTTCCACGCAGGCGGCGCTTCTGGCGTGGTGCGCCGCGTATAAGCGTTTCGGAGAAACGGGTTTGCTCGGCGAGAATAGCGCGCGCGAGGCTGTGCAGCAGGCTATGCAGAACTCGGATGAGCTGAAGAGCGCGCGCATCGCGAAGGACGTGAACCGCGCGAAGGCTGCCATAGCGCGAGACCTCGTGAGCGAAGGATACCTCATTACGGATGTGCTTGAAGCGCTGGAGCTGAGCCGTTCGACGTATTATTACATTCAGGCGCATCTCGTGGATACTGCCCGCGAGGAGCTGCGCGCGGCCATTATGACCATTATGGATACGCGCGGTCCGGCGTTCGGCTACCGGCGCGTGACGGCTGCTCTGCGCGCGCAGGGCGTGCGTGTGGGGCAGAATAAGGTGCTCAGGCTGATGCAGGAGATACGCCGTTCGCGCTCTGAGTAGACGGAAGGTCAATCTTCCCTCTCAGGGTGTAATATCAAGCGTAGTCTAAATAATTGGGTGCAGTAGAGAGTGGGGGTAGAGCGCGTGTGGGGCATCTTTAGGCGCGACCTGAAGGCGATTTTTACGAATCCAGTGGCCATTATCGTGACCATAGGAATAGCCATTCTTCCTTCGGCTTATGCGTGGCTGAACATTATAGCGAATTGGGATCCGTATGCGAACACGAGTGCCATCACGGTGGCTGTGGCGGATCTCGACCGAGGCGGACACTCGGACCTGACGGGCTCGGTGAATGTGGGCCAGCAGCTCGAAGACCAGCTGAAAAAGAATACGCAGCTCGGCTGGACCTTCGTGAAGACGAAGAACGATGCGATTGATGGCGTGAAGTCGGGAAAATACTACGCCTCCATCGTCATCGATGAGCAGTTCTCCCAGCAGCTGCTGGACATGGTGACGGCCAGCGGACCGCAGCCTCAGCTCGAGTATTATGTGAACGAAAAGCTGAACCCCATAGCGCCGAAGATTACCGATACGGGAGCCACTACGCTCGACCGCACGCTGAACTCGACTTTCGTGAGCACAGTGGCGAAGACGGTGTCGGAAAAATTGAACATCAGTACAGATGACGCGAAAAAGCTCATCCAGGGCGCGCATGCGGAGGCCATCGCGAAGATAGATGACACGAGCGCGTCGCTCACGCAGATGAAGCAGAAAGTGGGCGAGGCGCGCACTGCGCTCGAGGACACGGCGCGCGGCATTCAAAGCTCGAAAAACACGCTCAGTACGGTGCGTAGTGCGGTCAGTTCTGCGCAAAACTCTGCACGCAGCGCCGCACGCACGGCGGATACGCTCACGTCTACCGCCAGCACATTTAGCGCGAAAACATCCTCCAGCCTCGCCTCCGCGGGAGCATCCCTCTCTCTGCTCGGCATACAAGCCGGCCAGGCGGGAAGCCAGATGAGCGCGGCGCTCGGCACGGCCAGCACAGACGTGGCTACGGTAAACGGTACACTCACCACGGTTATCGCGCAGAATGACGCGGCCATAGCACAGCTCCAGACCATCCTCGATAACGCGGCGAATTCTGGACTCGACACGAACTCGGGCGCATACACGCAGATGCGGCAGCGCCTCGATGCTTTGCGCACGCTCTCGCAGAATCAGAAGACCACGCTCGCCTCTTTCACGAGCGGGACGCAGCAGGCGCTGACGGCAGCGAATGCGGCAGCGGGCTCGCTGTCCAGCTCGTTCGGCTCGGCGGCGGTAAGCGGCGGAACGGCGCTGAATGCAGCGGCCTCCGGGCTCGGGTCGGGCTCAGGCGCGCAGAATGGCGCAGTCTCTGGCTCGCTCGTCTCCATCCTGCAGAGCGCATCCGCCTTCTCGACGGCCACGGCTACTGCTCTCGGACAGCTCGGCACATCCATCGACCAGGCACAGACTCTGCTCGATCAGGTGAGCGGCGTGCTCGCCTCTACCGCGCAGACCATGGGCACCACGGAAAGCTCGCTGGACTCCACGCTCAGTCAGCTCACCCAGGTGCGCACCGACATGGCGGCGCTCGACTCGAGTCAGCTCGTCCAGGCACTGCGCGGCACGAATGTGAACACAGAATCCGTGGCCAGCTTCATGCTCAGCCCTATTCAGCTCGAGCAGAAGCGCATCTACCCAGTAAAGAACTATGGCTCGGCCATCGCACCATTCTTTACAAATGTGGCGCTGTGGGTGGGCGGCTTTACCCTCATCGCTCTCGTGCAGCTGGATGTGAAACGCCAGTATGTGCTCGCGTTTAATGCGCAGCGCCGCGCTCGCGGTCAGCGTAAGCTCAGGAACCGGGACCTGTATATGGGCCGCTGGCTGCTCTTCGCCGCCATAGGCGTGGTGCAGGCTGTGGTGGCCACGGTGGGAGACCTCATCATAGGCATTCAGATGGAAAATCCTGTGGCCTTCGTCTTCGCTGGCGTGGTGGCGTCTCTCGTCTTCGTGAGCCTCATCTATGCTCTAGCATCCACTTTCCGGCACATAGGAAAGGCACTGGCGGTCATCATCGTGGTCATGCAGGTGCCGGGGTCGTCGGGGACGTACCCTATAGAGATTATGCCGGAGTTCTTCCGTAAGCTCGAGCCGTGGCTGCCTTTTACATACAGTAATAATGTCATGCGCGAGACCATCGGCGGATTCTACGAAGGGCGGTACTGGCAGAATCTCGGAATGCTTGTGCTCTTCGGAGTCTTCTCCTTCGTGCTGGGGCTCGTGGTACGGCCGTACCTTATGAATTTGAATAATCTTTTCGACCGCCGGCTCGCGGACACGGACCTCCTCGTGGGTAAAGCTCCGCAGGGGTCTCGTCCGCGCTTCCGCCTGAGCTCGGCAGTCCAGTCCTTTATGCGTCACGATGAGTTCGGTCGGTCCATCCGCCGCCGCGCAGCGCGCTTCGCGCAAGCATATCCGAAGCTCGTGGCGTGGGGTATAGGCATCATCTTCGTCATACCAGTGCTTTTCCTCGTGCTGCTCTTTACAGTGGAGGCGAAGCTGGTCTTCCTTATGCTGTGGCTTATTTCGGTGGTGCTCATAGACTTCTACCTCATCGGTCTCGAGTATGTCCGCGAAATCTACGAGCGCGAGCTGGGCATGAGCGAGCTGTCTGAGGATGCTCTGCGCGCGCAGGTGCTCGAGCGAATCGTCCATAAGTGGAGCCATGAGGACAGCGCGGACGGTGCAGAGGGCTCGGAGAACTCAGAGAACGAAGAGAGCGCGGACAGCACGAGCGATGTTTCACGTGAAACATCCGCCGTGCAGACCGCGAAGGAGGGCGAGTAAATTGGCAGAAGAGCAGAAGAAAACCGAGCAGAAGCGCCCGCCGCAGCCGAAAAAGCCGGCCGTCCAAAAACAGAAAAAGCAGAACCCGCTCGTGAACGTCGCGAAGATCTTCCTCGACGACCAGAAGCATCTCCTGCGTAATCTCATCGGTCTCGTCGTCGCCTTAGGTCTCGTCATCGTGCCGGCCATGTACGCGTGGTTTAACATCGCGGCGAGCTGGGATCCGTACGGGAACACGCGGCAGTTAAAGGTGGCCGTGGCGAACGAGGACGCGGGGTACCACTCGGACCTCGTGTCCATCCCGGTGAACGTGGGCAGTAACGTGGAGTCCTCGCTGCGCGGAAATGACAGCCTCGACTGGCAGTTCGTCTCGCGCGACAAGGCCGTGGAAGGCGTGCGCTCGGGCGAGTACTACGCGGCCATCGTCATTCCGAAGAATTTCAGTACGCAGATGATGACGCTCTTCTCGCCGAATGCGAGCCGAGCGACCATCGAGTATTACATTAACGAAAAGTCGAACGCCATAGCGCCGAAGATTACCGAAAAGGCCGCAGATACCGTCGTGTCCCAGGTCTCAAGCACCTTCTCCGAGACCATAGCCAGTGTGGCGCTGGATGTGGCGCAGAGCGTGAACACCTTCGCTACGCGCGGGGATACCCAGCAGTATGTGACGACCACGGTGCAGCGTCTGAAAAACATGGCGGATAATCTCGACGCCTACAGCACGCAAGTGGGGTCGTACGCCGGGCTGCTCGAGTCAAGTGCGGGCCTGGTCACCTCAGCCCGAGACATTATGAACTCGAGCGCGTCTGGAAGTGACGACGTGCGTGCGGCGCTTCAGAGCACGGTAACGAATGTGAAGACGCTCGGACAGGCGGTGAGTGCGTCGTCTGGTTCGGTGAGTCAGGCGCTCAGCGCGGCGGGCTCAAGCCTCGACTCCGTAGCCGCTCAGATAGACTCTTTGGCTTCTGGCGTGAGCGCTCCGGCGGGCCAGCTCAGCGCGCGCGTGACGGCGCTCGGCTCGGCTCTCGAGGAGGGCAGCTCGCGCTATGATGAGCTCGTGACGGCGCTGCAGGCGGTGCGCGCTCAGGTCGAGGCTTCGGACGCGGGCTCGGGTTCAGGCTCGGGTGGGCTGTCGAGTGAGGCGCGCGCACGGACGCTCAGTAATCTCGATTCCATCATCGCGCAGCTGCAGCAGGTGCGCTCGGATGTTTCGGGCCTCGGCGCGCAGATATCTGCTGCGTCGAGCGATGCGCAGAAGGCGCAGCAGACTATTTCCGCGCAGAAGGACGACCTGAAGGCTCGCGTGGCGGCGCTGAAAGCGGACATCGAGTCCGCGCGGTCCGACTATACGACGAACGTGAAGCCACAGCTGGATGCGCTCGCTTCTCAGCTGCGCGAGACGTCTACGCGCGCTGCGGCTGCGGGGTCGTCCGTGCGTTCTGTCCTGTCCCAATTATCCACGCGCGGCTCGGATGCCAGTACGCGTGTGGACGACGTCGTGACGTCCATGAAGGATGCGCAGGGTAAGCTTTCGGAGGCCGCCTCGTCTGTACGTGGGCTTTCGCAGCGTGTGTCGGACGGGTATGCGACCGGCACGTCCGCGCTGCAGAAGCTGACGGGCAGTGACCGCTCAGCCGTGGAGCTGGCAGCCGTGCTCACCTCGCCGGTGAAGCTGTCGCGTACGGCCGTGTACGCTGTGGCCAATTACGGCACTGCCATGTCCGCCTTCTACACGATCCTGGCCACGTGGGTGGGGAGCGTCTTCCTCGTCTCCATGGTGCGCGTGTATGTCTCGGATAAGCGCAAGGCGGCTGTGCTGGGCTTGACTCGTGGAGGGGCGGTGTTCGCGAAGCCTGAAACCGTGGGGAACGCGGCGGCTTTCGGACTCGGCTTCGGCTCGGAATACTGGGGACGTTATCTCACCTTCCTCTTCATCTCCCTACTGCAGTCCACTCTCATCGTCATGGGAGACCTCTGGTACCTCGGCATTCAGCATGACAGTATTCCGCGCATCTTCCTCGTGGGGTGGGTGGCCAGCCTCGTCTTCTCCATGATTATGTACGCGCTCACCTTCACGTTCGGCGCGGTGGGAAAGGCCATAGCCGTCATCATCATGGTCATGCAGATAGCAGGCTCGGGTGGAACCTTCCCTGTGGAGCTGCTGCCATCCTTCTTCCAGCATGTGTACCCGCTGCTCCCGTTCCCGTATGCGCTGCGCGCCATGCATGCAGCCATCGCTGGCTCCTATGGCTCAGAATACTGGGTGGCACTGGGACAGTTCGCGCTGTTTATTATCCCTGCACTAGTCGTAGGACTCGTCCTCGGGCGTCCACTGTCTCAGTCCAGCTGGCTCGTGGAGCAGCTGGAGAAGACGGACGTGTACGGGGAGTAGACGCGCGTCAGTCTGACGTCTTATAGCGCGGACAGGCCGAGCGCGGAATTCACTTCTGTGACGATGGAGCGCATGGCATCATGCGCCGCGCTCGCATCCCCCGCGGCCACAGCTTCAGCCACTCCTGCATGGGCATCCAGAGCCGCCTGCGCTGGGTGCTCAGGGTAGAGGTTTATCTCCACGCGGCCGCGTAGCACGGACTCGACGAGACCGCTGAAGTCTGCAAAGAGGGGGTTACCGCTGTGGGCGAGAAGAGTGGAGTGGAACTCCACGTCGAGGCTGTGGAAGTCGCGCAGGCGGCCTTCAGCCACGGCACGCAGCATCTCATAGCCGAGCACGCCCACCCGTGTGCGCGCTTCCACGGATCCGTGCTGTGCACAGCCTGCAGCTGCCGCTGGCTCTACGGCGAGGCGCAGTTCGGTCAGCGCACGGAGCTCATCCTCGCGGTAGCGCGAGTGCAGCTTCCACGTGATGACGCGCGTATTTAAGTCATTCCACGTCGCAGGGTCGAGGGCGATGACGCCCGTCCCGCGCTGAAACTGCACGCAGTCCAGCGAGCCGAGCAGGCGCGTGGCTTCTCGTGCCACAGTGCGGGATATCTCGAATTCTGCCTGGATATCCTCGAGCTTCTTCGAGGTTCCCGGCGTCCACTCGTCTTCGAGGATCTGGTGGGCGAGGGCATCTGCCACGGCCACATGCTTAGCGTCATCAGTACTCATGGGCATAATCCTAGCCTGAACGCGGGCAAAACGTGCCGTGCGATGCGGGCTCATACTCTCTGGATGTGCATAACGACACGACACGCGGTGAGCAAAGAGTACGAAAGAATTGACAAAGAGTCTTTGCGGACGTACGATACAAGTACGAACGACGAAAAGTCCGAAAACGTCAGAAAAAAAGTCATACATTTCGAGGGAGTAATTATGGCCGTTCACATCGTGGTGATGGGAGTAGCAGGCTGCGGAAAGTCCACAGTCGTCGAGGCGATACGCGACGCACTAGGCTACACGCTGGCTGAGGGGGATGACTTCCATCCTCAGGCAAACATAGAGAAGATGTCCGCCGGAATCCCGCTGACGGATGAGGACCGCTGGCCATGGCTCGACGTCATTAACGCCTGGATGGTAGCGCGCGAAAGCCTCGGTGAGAATACCGTCGTCTCCAGCTCGGCACTCAAGCGCTCCTACCGTGACGCGCTGACGAAAAACCTGAACGTCTTCTTCCTCCACCTCGACGGTTCGCACGAGCTCATCGCGCAGCGTCTGGCCGCGCGGAAAGGACACTTCATGCCGCCGGAACTCCTCCCGAGCCAATTCGCCATTCTCGAACCGCTCGCTCCAGAGGAAAACGGCGTGGTGGTGTCCATAGAAGGAAACGTCGATGACGTGGTGCGCCGTGCAGTCGATGCCGTGCGCGCGTACGAGGCGAAGCAGGCTGGAGCTGAGGCTGAGGCTCAGGCTGGGGCGCAGGCCTAGCCGGCTCCATATAGCACACTCAGACAGCACACTCACACAAATCAAGGAGGATGTGATGAGTTCGTTAATCATAGCAGCGCTGCTCGGTATAGCGCTCATAGTCATACTCATAGCCGTGGTGAAACTGCACCCATTCCTCGCACTCATGCTCGGCTCGGCCGCCACTGCTATCCTGGCCGGCGTTCCGTATGATAAAAGCTTCGCCAGCTTCACCACCGGCGTGGGCAGCACGGTCTCGGGCGTGGGGCTGCTCATCGCGCTCGGTGGGATCATAGGCATTCTGCTGACGCGCTCGGGCGGGGCGGACGTCATCGTGGATACCATTCTCGCTAAAGCGCCGAAGAATAAGCTCGGCTGGGCCATGGCTCTGAGCGCGTTCATCGTGGGCATTCCGCTCTTCTTCGAGGTGGGCGTGGTCATCCTCATTCCTATTATTCTGCTCGTGGCACGCCGCGCGAAGATGCCTGTGGTCGCGCTCGGCATTCCGGCCCTCGCCGGCCTGTCCGCGCTCCACGCGTTCGTGCCGCCGCATCCTGGCCCGCTCGTAGCCATCGACGCGCTGCATGCGCATCTGGGGATGACGCTCGGGCTCGGCTTGCTCATCGCTGTGCCGACGGTCATCCTGTCCGGTCCGCTTCTGGCTCGCCTCATGGTGCGCTGGGTGCCCATCATGGCGCCGGGAGCTGAGACGTCCGCGCAGAGTGAGGGCGAGGGCGAGGGCAATTCTGGTCAGTCCGGCCGTCCGAGCTTCCTCGAGGCCGTCAGCGTCATCATTCTGCCGGTTCTGCTCATGCTCGCGGCGAGCGTGGTGGACCTCGCCGGGCTGAAGGCCTCGCCGGCTGGTCGCGCCATCGTCTGGGTGGGCACGCCGCTGGAAGCGCTGACCATCACGACCGTGTATGCCATGGTTCTGCTGGCTTTCCGCGCTGGCTGGGCTCGCGAGAAGCTCAATTCCATCGTGGGCTCATCGTTCGCATCCATAGCCGGAATCCTGCTCATCGTGGCAGCAGGAGGCGGTTTTAAGCAGACACTCGTGGACTCGGGCATAGGCGAAGTGATAGCGCACAGCATCACCGAAGCGAATATGAATCCGCTCTTCGCGGGATGGCTCGTGGCAGTGCTCATCCGCCTGGCTACTGGCTCGGCCACCGTGGCCACAGTGACGGCCTCGGGCATCATCGCGCCACTGGCTGTGAATCTCTCCCCAGTCCAGCTGTCTCTGCTCGTGCTGGCCATCGGAGCAGGGTCCATCTTCCTGTCTCATGTCAATGATGCGGGATTCTGGCTGGTGAAGGAATACTTTGGGATGACTGTGGGTCAGACCTTTAAGACGTGGTCCCTTATGGAGACAGCACTGTCTGTGTGTGGGCTCGTCATCGTACTACTCGTCTCTGTAGTCGTGCACTAGGACGTGCAGAGGAAGAATTGGAGGACAGAAAAATGAAACTCGGTATCATAGGACTCGGCCGTATGGGCGGAAACATGCTCAAGCGTCTGCGCGAAGGCGGACACGAGGTCGTGGGCTTCGACGTCTCACCGGACTCGGAGCGTGACGTGGACAGCCTCGACGCGCTCGTATCCGCGCTCGACGCACCGCGCATCGTGTGGGTCATGGTCCCAGCGGGCGAGCCGACCGACCAGATTATCACGTCCCTCGGTGGACTGCTCGAGGAGGGCGACCTCGTCATCGACGGCGGAAACACGCGCTATACGGACGACCAGCGTCACGCAGCCGAACTGGCAGAACGCGGCATCCACTTCCTCGACGTGGGCGTATCGGGCGGCGTCTGGGGCAAAGAGCGTGGCTATGCGCTCATGGCGGGCGGTGAGCGGGAGGACTATGAACGCGCGCTGCCTATCTTCGAGACGCTCAAGCCAGCTGGTGTGGACGGACTCGTACTCGCCGGACCAGTGGGCGGCGGACACTTCGCGAAGATGGTGCATAACGGCATCGAATACGGCATGATGCAGGCCTTCGGTGAAGGCTTCGAGACTATGATGCGCTCGTCTCTTATAGATTCGCCGGCTGAAGTGATGACCTCCTGGCGTCAAGGCTCCGTGGTGCAGTCCTGGCTGCTCGACCTCTTCGCGCGCGCTGCTGCATCTGATCCGACCTTGCATGAGATGCCACCTGTGGCAAATGAGTCCGGCGAAGCCAAATGGATGGTAGAAGCTGCACTCGAACTGGGTGTGCCGACTCCTGCCACTGCGTCCGCACTCTGGGCGCGCCAGACCTCCCGTGGCGGTGGCGATGATACCCTGCGTGTGGTGTCCTCGCTGCGTGCGCAGTTTGGTGGGCATGTGACGAAGGGGTAGTGTCAATCCTCACTTATGTAAGGGCTGTATCTTTTCTCTGAGAGGATACAGCCCTTTCATCATGCTGTAATTGTGGATGAAAGGCGAGAGAGAAACTCTTTACGCCTATTTCTCGCTATACGGATGTATTCACCGGTAGTGAGGACGCAGTCAGTATCTCTTACTTCGGTGATAGCTGTAAGGTTCACGATATACGAGGCATGACAGCGGAAAAAGAGAGAAGAAGAGAGTAACTCTTCGAAAGTGGTGAGAGATAGAGTCGTGGATATCTGTCCTTCGAGAGTGTGCACGGTGATGGTATGCTTCACAGACTCGATAAAGAGAATATGGGATATGAGGATGCGCACGGATGTGCCAGAGACTGGAATAAGGATAGTATCCTCTGGCTTAATAAGATGCGTTCTGATGTGGTTCCACTCTGTGCGGAACGTCTCTACACTCAAAGGCTTCAGAAGATAGGCCGACGCATGGAGGGAATACCCGAGCAAAGCATAGCGTGGAGATTTCGCGAGAAGAATGATGCGCACTGCAGCATCGTGCTGGCGGACTCTTTCAGCCAGAGGGAGGACATGGGAGCTCATCTCGAGGTCGAGGATAAGAACAGCATACTCTGGTTCATACGAGTCGAGAAAAGCCTGAGAATCACTATAGATACTGAGATTCTGACCTTCGAGAACCTCCTGCACTACAGTGATGCAGGACTTGTCTGTACTGAGCAGTGCTATCCGTGGGCGGAGAGACATGGCTGTTACCTCGCGTTCGCCGGATCTTCAGAGGGCAAAGGGATAGCGATGTCCACGTAGAACCATCCATCGCGGTCATGGAGATAGAGAGTCCCTCGATAGTTCTCCACGATACGTCGTATGGATGCTGTTCCGAAACCATGCGCGTAGTTTTCATTCTCTTGGGTGGTAAGAGGCAGTCCATCCGCATAGGCGAGTGAACCTACGAAAGGATTCTCTTCATGAATGAGAAGGAGCTCTCCCTGAGTTTTTATGGTGAGCACGAGAAGACGCTCAGACACTGGAGAGATAGCGCTCAAGGCATTCACAGCATTATCAAGGATATTTCCGCAGAGCGCATAGACGTCATCGTCTGCTAGAGAGCTGAGAGACTGTCCGTCTGCCATACAGGAAAAGTCTATCCCGAGATTCTCTATCTCAGAATGCTTCTGGGATAGGAGAAGGTCGAGCGCAGAACTTCCTGTATGATAGACCGACTCATAATCATGAAGTAGATTCTGGACGCTCGGAGAAACGGTGAGCTGATGCTTAAGGTCATGAGTTTTTATATTTACACGTTCGATAATATCTGCACTCATGGCATACTGCTGGCGCTGATCGTCGAGAAGGCGTTCCACAGTCGAGGCGCGCTCTTTGAGAGAACGGTTTATAGCGAGTTCGAAGAGCATATAGAGCAGGAGTGCGCATAAGAGGGCATCGTAAAGAGCGAGGACGACTCCGAAAGGCGATGAAGGGTAGTCGAGGAAAAGTTGGAAAACGTAGAAGCTTAACGCGATATCCGCGCAGGCAGCCACGATAGTCAGAACTATCATCGAGCGGTTCTCCACCATAATGTGTCCGAGCGTACGCGCCGGACGGCAGACAGTCGAAAAGCAGACGAGATACACGGACAGAAGCAGAGCGAGGTACGTCACTATGCGTAGACCGGGGAATGCTGGAAATAAAGAGGAGAGAGCATCATACGCGTGTATGCGCTCGGCGAGTGTATTCAGAGCAGACAGCAGATGCTGGATAGTATATCCGGCCACCGCGCAGAACAGTACTGTCCATGCAGTCTCTCGGTAACATGCGTACAGCGCGACCGTGAGGACGAGAAGAGCGCATGAATACAGCAGAATTCCAGAAAGAAGAACAGAAGGAGTACCCATCTGGTTTACCGGTATGGATGCTACGATGATGCAGCTCAGGAGTGACGTGATGAATACGCGTGCCCAGTAATGAGAACGTTTCTGTAACTTGAGCGCGACGAGATGACCAGCGAGCAAAGCCTCGAGCATGATCTGGATATTCGTCCACTGGAGAGGGGACGGGGAAAGAATCTGAGTGATAGTCATACGGTGCCTCCAGTACGTCCTCCAGAAGCGAGGAGCTGAGTAAGCTGTGCACGAGCAGCGGAGCTACGGGCGCGAGAGAGGGGAAGTGTCACACTAGGAGAAGAACCAGGCTGCAGAACCGTGACAGATGTTCTATCCATACGTGTCACAAAGCGGTAATTGACCATAGCCTTCGCGCTGATACGCACGAGTCCGAGGCGCTCACAGTCGTTCTGTAGAGAACGGAGACTGGAAGAGACAGGGAGCGTGCCAGCACTCGTGGAAAGAGTCACATGGTGGTCTTCTACGTGGACGTAATACACGTCCTGTGCGGACAGAACATGCCGTTTTCCTGCGGATGAGATGAGGATCGATGGCTGGTCGAGAGCTCGTACGGCGGGTAGTGAACGCATAATACGATGCATTTTCGTGGAGAAGCGTGGATAATCAAGTGGCTTGACGATGTAATCGAGAGCGCTGACAGAATACCCCTGCATGGCAAACTGCGCCAAACTCGTGATGAAGACGATGCTGACGTTCGAGTCGCGCGCTCGCAGTATCTGGGCAGCGTTCATTCCATCTGTGCCGGGCATCTGAATGTCGAGGAAGACGAGATGAAAGTTCTGAGAATATGCCTCGAGAAAGGAATCAGCTGTGGCGAATCTCTGGATGGTGAATGTCTGAGGTGGGGGAGTCTGACCCTTGTGAACAGACTGCTCTCGTGAAAACTTTTCGAGATATGAGCACAGGAGCTGTGCTGTGGCATCGTTATCTTCGACGATAGCGAGATGAATCACTGTGCGTGCTCCTTATGGCTGTGCTGTGTAATGGGGTCTTTCTGCGTGTGCTTTTTCACAGGCTTCTGTGCGATATCTTCTAGCGTACTGGAATGACAGACATGGACATGCGGGCTGTGGTGGTTTATGCGGGGTGTGGTTCCTGTGAGGGGACAGCTTATGGGGGGCAGCTCAGGTGGGGTCAGCTCATCCCCGTTTACGGCGATTTTATGACCAAACGTGTGGAGGGCTCTCTGCTCTCGTATAACGACGCCGTACTGTGAAAGTATATGCAGCCCGGTGTGTGAGGCGTACGTATCACACGCATGGCCGTGCATACAGGATCATACAGGATAAAACCATAACAGAGCAGATACAGAGAACGACGAGGTTAGGTATATGATTCAGCTGAATATGAGCGATGTCATCAGCATCCTGAACTTATGCAGGAATTATCTCATCGCATTAGGTGTACTCGTCTTCATAGCTGTGGTGGCTATGATGACGAATCACGTTTTTACGAAAGTCAGTAGTGACGAGAAATCGGAACAGATAAGCGGCGCGAGCACAGGAGTGAAAACTGGGCCGAAATATGCACTTCGAGCGCTCATTCGCCGTGAGATACTTGTGGGCCTTATCGCAGGAATAGTGGTTATAGCAAATCTCGTGAGCTTCGGGCCCCTGAGTACGCTGCTGACGCTGTCCACAGGGGGCAGCGGGAACATCTCAGCTTCCACGATCCGCCGGGCAAACCAGCACATCGAAGACATAGCGGGTGAAGGTATCGTGCTGCTGAAAAACGGCGGTGCTGTGAGCTCGAGCAGTGCCGACGGTTCGAACGGTTCGAACGGTTCGAGCAGCGCAGACAGCGCGAGCAGCGCAGACGCCGGCCTCCCTCTCCAGAAGAACAGCAAGCTGAACGTCTTTGGCTGGTCCAGCGCACGCCCAGTCTACGGTGGCTCAGGAGCAGGCGCTCTGAATGACATCTACGAACGTGTATCTCTGACCGATGGTCTGAAGAATGCCGGGTTCCAGCTGAATCCTCAGCTCGAGAAGTTCTATGCCGAGTATGATGCGCAGAAGAAGGTGCAGCGTGGTGCCGTGGGGAATAACCCGAAAGCTAGCGACTGGACTCTTCCAGAGCCTACGGTGAAGGATTATGAGGCATCACAGTCTCTTCTCGATTCGGCACGCGAGTATTCCTCCACAGCCGTAGTGGTGCTCGCTCGCACGGGTGGTGAGGGTGACGACCTCCCAGCGGATATGAGCAAGGTGAACTATACGGAGAATTCCAGCGATTATAAGGACTTTGAAGAAGGGCGGTCCTACTTGCAGCTCAGCCGTACGGAGCGTGATCTGCTGAATCTCGTGAACGAGCGCTTCGAGAATGTCGTCGTGGTCTATGATGGTCTCAACCCACTCGAGTTCGGCTTCTTGAATGACTACGACCACGTGAAGTCTGCTCTCTGGGTAGCCGGTCCTGGTCAGACTGGATTTAACGCACTCGGCCGCATTCTGTCTGGCGAGACGAATCCTTCTGGTAAGACCACGGATACGCTCGTCTACGACCAGAAGCAGACTCCGTGGTGGAATAATGTGGGGAACTTCGCCTATACGAATATGAATGAGTTCATGGTGGATAAGAAGGATCCGTACATGGGCGGTGCTGTTCCGACTTTCGTGAATTATGTGGAAGGCATTTATGTGGGCTACCGCTGGTTCGAGACGGCTGCGGCAGAAGGCGTCATCGATTACGCCCGTACTGTGCAGTTCCCGTTCGGATATGGGCTGTCGTACACCCAGTTTGCGCAGACGATGAGTCCGGTACGCTACGATGCTGAATCCGGGAAGATCTCTGTGGATGTGACGGTGACGAATACAGGTTCAGTCGCTGGTAAGGACGTCGTGCAGGTCTACGGTCAGCCTCCGTACACGGCGGAAGATGCACAGCGCGGTATAGAGAAGGCGTCCACTGTGCTGCTGGGTTTTGAGAAGACGAAGCTTTTACAGCCAGGCGAGTCGCAGACTGTATCCGTGGAACTGTCCGTGGATGATCTCGCGTCGTATGATGCGAAGAATGCGAAGGCGTATGTGCTTGAGGCTGGCGATTATGGCATTTCTGTGCAGGCTGACTCGCATACCGTTCTCGCGCAGGATACGGTCCGCGTTCCGGAGACTATCGTCTATAACTCGGCCGAGCGTACGCATGCGGGAGATAAGATTCCGGCTGTGAATCAGTTCGAGTATGCCGAGGGGAGCGTGAACTATCTGTCTCGCGCGAACCGCTTCGCGAATTTCGCGCAGGCGACGGCTGCTCCGGATAGTTTCGAGATGCCGGAAGCGCAGAAAGCTCAATTCATCAATACCTCGAATTATCCCCACGAAAAGGATGATTCTGCTCAGATGCCGAAGACTGGGGTAAAGGGTGATGCTCAGCTCTCTCAGATGCGGGGGAAAGCCTATGATGACCCAGCATGGGAGAGCGTGCTTGATCAGCTGACCATCCCTGAGATGCAAGACCTCATCGCACACGGAGGCTTCCAGACCGCTGCAGCTCCATCCGTGGGCAAGTCTACGACTGTGGATGTAGATGGACCATCTGCACTGAGTAATAACTTCACGAAGAAGGGATCCGTAGGATTCCCGTCTGCTGTGATGATAGCTGCCACGTGGAATAAAGATATGGCACGTACGTATGGTTCTGACATGGGCCAGATGGCTGATGAGCTGGGAGCTTCGGGCTGGTATGCTCCATCCATGAACCTCCATCGTTCTGCGCTGGAAGGCCGCGCGTATGAGTACTTCTCGGAAGATCCTGTTATCTCTGGTGTCATGGCTTCGCAGGCTATTTCTGCAGCCTGGGAGAAGGGCGTGTATGGCTATATGAAGCACTTCGCGCTGAATGAGCAGGAGACGAACCGCTGGTCTATGATCTGTGAATGGATTCAGGAGCAGGCTCTGCGTGAGCTCTATCTGAAACCATTTGAAATGAGTGTGAAGCAGGGCGGCGCGAAGGCAGTCATGAGCTCGTTTAACTACATCGGGCCTATCTGGGCTGGTGGTAATAAGCAGCTTTTGACCACTGTTCTGCGCGATGAGTGGGGATTCCGTGGCTTCGTCGATACGGATTACTTCGCGGGCTCATATTACATGAGCGCAGACCAGGTTATCGCGGCAGGTGGTGCGAATACGCTGTCCACGTTCGATGTGGGGACGAACTACGTGTCCGATGTGACGAACCCGGTATACGTACAGTACATGCGTCGCGCGGCTCATGACATCTTCTATACCGTGGTCAATTCTCGCGCATATGCGGCTGGTAATACGCGGAGCGGGATGGAAACCTGGATGAAGGTGGCCATAGGTCTCGATGTAGTACTGGCACTGGTAGCCGTCGGTGTAGAGGTACTCATCATACGGGCGTATCGGAAGCGTAAGGCATAAGGGAAGGTAGGATATACACCATCACACTCTGTCCTGTGCTAGTTCGCGGTGAATTCTGGCTGCGACACGCCGTGGTTGCGTGGGAGGGGTGTGGTGGTGTATTGTTTTTATTCGCTGCCTGATACGGCATGAATCATTTTTCTTAGTGTTTTGTGTGTGTTTGTGTTGTGGTGGTTTGAGAACTCAAGAGCGTGTTTTGTACTACTTTTTATGTTTTGATAATGCCAGTGATACTCGCCCGTGTATATGGGTACTTGGAAGAGTTTAATGAGTGTCTATTTTTGTGCGTTGAATGACTTTTTAGTTGTTTTTCGTTGATTTTTTATTATTTTAAGAGTCTTTGATTGGATTCTTTCACGATTTTTTTGTGGAGGGTTTGATTCTGGCTCAGGACGAACGCTGGCGGCGTGCTTAACACATGCAAGTCGAACGGGATCCATCTTAGCTTGCTAGGGTGGTGAGAGTGGCGAACGGGTGAGTAACGCGTGATCAACCTGCCGCATAGTGGGGAATAGCTCCTGGAAACGGGTGGTAATGCCCTATGCTCCACGCTTTCGCATGAGAGTGTGGGAAAGCCTTGTGTGCTATGTGATGGGATCGCGTCCTATCAGCTTGTTGGTGGGGTAGTGGCCTACCAAGGCTTCGACGGGTAGCCGGCCTGAGAGGGCGACCGGCCACATTGGGACTGAGATACGGCCCAGACTCCTACGGGAGGCAGCAGTGGGGAATATTGCACAATGGGGGGAACCCTGATGCAGCGACGCCGCGTGCGGGATGACGGCCTTCGGGTTGTAAACCGCTTTTATTAAGGAGCAAGCGAGAGTGAGTGTACTTTTTGAATAAGCACCGGCTAACTACGTGCCAGCAGCCGCGGTAATACGTAGGGTGCAAGCGTTGTCCGGAATTATTGGGCGTAAAGAGCTCGTAGGCGGTTTGTCGC